>NZ_RHNU01000028.1 GCF_003946015.1 Companilactobacillus insicii | reverse complement strand
TGTCACCAGTAGAATACCGGGAACATGCTTTAGCAGCTTAAATATTTAATTTTGTCTAACTTTTGTCTTGCACTTCAGTATAAATCCAGAAAAATATCTAGCTTTTTGATTATATTAAATTTCAAATAATATGGAACTTGTTTATCAATTTAGTTACATCGTATAAAAAATAACAAATGTGTTAGTCTCTGGGTGCAAGAAATGTTGGTTGCGGTGAAGGTGGCGTTATGGCTTTAGCCATTACACCACGGAACGAGTTTTGGAATTCGCGTTTCTTTGCGAAGTTCAAAATCGAGCTTGGAGACCTTGGCTCCAAGCGGTTCCCACAGTGTCAATATTTTTTGTACCCAGAAATATAACAACTTCATTTATGCATTCAAACTATTAATAATTTCTTTTTTGTAATTTAAAAAGGTATCGGATAACAAAAAATCATCTATGTTTTTAAAATCACTATTTATATCTATACTTGATAAACTATTGGCTTGACTTCCCCGTAGCACGTAAACCCGATTAGACAGCTTAATTGCCTCGTCAATATCATGTGTAATAAAGAGTGTCGTTAATCCTAAATTACGATGAACTTTTAAGTACCAAGACTGAATCTCTGATTTTGTAAAAGTATCCAGGGCGCTAAAGGGTTCATCAAGCAAAATTAGATTATCCGAAAATAAATATGTTCTTAACAGAGCAATTCTTTGACGCATCCCTCCAGATAATTCATCCGGATAAGATTTCTTAACCGTTTCAAATCCAAAGTCTTTGAGCAATTCATCCGCCTGAACAATAGCTTGCTTCCTGTTAACACCTTTTAGCAATAAAGGTAATGCAACATTTTGCTCAACCGTCTTATACGGCAGCAACAAGTCTTTTTGTAACATATAAGATACATTTCCTGGTTGATTCAAGATAGACTTTCCATCTAAATATACATCACCCTGACTTGGCTCTATCAATCCAGCAATTATATTAAATAAAGTTGATTTTCCAACGCCGCTAGGACCAACGATACTAACCATCTCATGTTCATCTACGTAGAAATTCAAATTGTTTAATATTTTTTTGTACTCAAAACTCTTCGAAATATGGTCAACTACTAATTTTGGCATTCAATTACTCCAGTAAATATTTATCAGTAAAGCCTGTGTTATTAGGAATCTTATTCTTAACTAATTTGTTGTCACCTAACCAATTATAGAATGCATTCCATCGTTGTGGATCAATGTAACCCCAACGAGATTGTTCTGCTTTGTACTGCTTTGAAATCCATTTTTGACTAGCTTCAACCAAATCTTTATTTAATTCTGGGACTTGCTTAACCAAAATATCAGCTGCCGACTTAGGATGATCAACTGAATAATCATAACCTTGTGAAGTTGCCTTTAAGAATTTCTTTGCAGTATCAGGATCTTTCTTCAATAAATCATTATTAGCCATAATAACGGGAGTGTAGTAATCAAAAGTTGAATTTAAATCTTTGAAATAAAAGTAATCTACTGGAACTTTTTGTTCTTGAGCAGAAATACCGCCCCAGCCATAAAATACCCAAATGGCGTCAGCTTGTTTTTCTTTCAAAGCCTTTGGTTCGTCTACAATATTGTTAGGAATCATCTTCAACTTACTATAATCCCCACCATCTTGCTCCATAACGTTTTTGATCATGGCTTTTTCAATTGGTGAATCCCAAGTTGCATAGGTCTTACCTTCTAAACCTTTTGGACTAGAAATACCATCACCTTTTCGTGACATAATTCCAGATGTATTGTGTTGTAAAATAGCTGCTACTACAGTAATTGGCAAAGGTTTCTTAGAAGCATAATTAGCTGCTAATGTATCTTGTGCAGAAATTCCAAAGTCTGCTTTACCACTCGCAACAATAGAACTAGCATCCCCATCTGAAGGTTGAACTATTTTAACATCCAAACCTTGCTTCTTAAAATATCCCTTTTGCTTGGCTACATACAATCCCGTGTGATTGGTATTTGGTGTCCAATCCAATACAATTGTAACTTTTTTCAAGTCTTTATTATCTTGTTTCGAACCAACTTTATTGCTACAACCGGCAAATACTGCAAAAATACTTAAAACTAATAAAATTTTCCATTTAAATTTCATCGTGTTCCCCCATAATTTAATCCTTTTTCCAAGGCATACTATATTTCTCAATTAAATTGACTAACGCTACTAATAACAAACTTATAAACGAAATTAAAAATATTACAGCAAACATCTTATCGAAATCATATGATTTTCGAACCCTAGTCATATAAACACCCAGACCTTCAAAACCGCCTAACCATTCAGATATCACCGCACCTATTACCGCATAGGTTACAGCAATACGCATTGCGGAAAAGAAATCACCTAAACTAGCCGGTAATTTTATGTGTTTAAAAATTTGAAATTGATTAGCTCCCATAGATCGTAATAAACGTATTTCGTCCACATCAACCGATGAAAAACCATTCAACATTGCGACTGACACGGGAAAAAATATCGTTATTATAATCAAAACTACTTTGGGCATAATTCCAAATCCAAACCAAATCGTCAATAATGGTGCAATCGCTACTGTTGGAATTGTCTGTGTAAGGACTAATACGGGATACAGAGCATCTCTAACTCCCTTAAAATAATCCATAAATATTGCCGCAACTATTCCAAGTGTGACACCAGATATTAATCCAACAACTGCTTCTATCAAAGTTATCTTTGCATGAAACATCAACAGATGAAAATCACTAATAAATGCTTGCCCAACTTGTAATGGTGACGGCAGCATAAAGTCAGGTACTAATTTCCAAAAACTAATTAACTGCCACAACACAAATATAAATATTAAAGAAAGAATTGAGTAGATATTAATGTTGGTGTTTTTTTGTCTTCTTCTCAATACTTAAAACGTCTCCCTCTGGCTTATAAACAACTTTAATATTTGTGGAAACACTTGGTGTCCCAGCCTTTATTGCAACTAATTGACATTGTTTAGCAACTTCCATTAATTCATCAAAATCACCTTCAATTGAAGTCTCGAATGCCCCAACTTGATAATTAAGACCCGTACTAGAAATGTATTCGATAACCTTATCCACAACACTTATCATCTTTTCTTCGCCGTCTACATTTGGTACAACTTGAATTGCAATACTTGCTTCCATATTAATCCTCCATAATATAATAAATTTTATAAAAAAAGACACTCCTCCAGAATAGAGAAGTGCCGACTTCGTCAATTGATGACAGCTCCCTACGCTGGTATTAGCCAACAGGTTCAAAGGGTCAGGTAAAACCTTCTCAACGCATGCGCGTTCCCCCGCTTAAATATTGTATTGCCCGTGATTACTTGTGATATGTAATCTGCTGCTAAGGACTCCCACAGATTACAGGATGAAAAAAGGCCTGTCAATTTATCAATAAGTTGATATTGATACCTAACAAGCTTCAATCTATTGCTATACATGATATTTAGTATAGAGATCTCCTTGAATATTATATTAACGCATAGACACATATTAATTAGTTAATGGTGTTGAAATAAGTTGTGGCATTTCAGATTTTAAAAAATCAATGGCAAAGTTTTGATCATAAATCCACGACTTAATTTGATTCTTTTGTAAAATCAATGGCATTCTATCATGAATCTTTATCATGGACTCATTGGGTGCGGTGGTCAAAAGTACACTACGAGCTTCTCCATTAAATATATTATAGCAGCCTGCAATATACAAAGTTTCTGAGTCAGTTCCATAATTAAAACGATGTTTGATCTTATCTTTCGACCACTCGAAGAAGCCTGTTGTCGGATAAACGCAACGTCTATTTAAAAATGAATCTGCAAACATTGGCTTCTGCATAATACTCTCTGAACGAGCATTAATAATATTCTGACCTGATTTAAATCCAGGAAATCCCCATTTCATCGTCACAACCTGAACTTGATTTTGACCAGATTTTACAATCGCGGTTTGGTCGGTGGGAAAGACTTCACCAATCTTAGGATCATAACCGTTATCCACAGCTAACTGATATATTTTGTTAATTTCAGAATTATCTGAAGGTTGAAATGTAAAACGTCCACACATATCGACGCCTCCTTTGTAAAACTATTAAATAAATTATACACAATTAAAAAGACACCTACCTAGTTGTAAGTGTCAATTTTGTAATTATAATTATTTATTCAAACTTTTCATTTTCTCAACTCTATAAAGCCCAAATTCTTCAACCAAACCTTTTTTCTCTAAAAATTGATCTTGCCACGTATGCATCCCTTCTCTAAAATCTCTAAATTCATCATCCAAATCTTTTTTGTTAATAAAATTTTCAAAATCCTGATTATATCCAAAAGGACGTGCAGGATAATGATTTCTTCTACCAAATGTTGGTAGATTAACATTACCTTTATCTTGAATCTGACTCAAAACTTCAAAATACGCTGATGCGAGCGCTTCATAAACATTGTTAGAATCTGCGTAAACATTAATATGAAGATCTTTCATCCCCATTTGTTCCTTATCAAGAAATCTTTCTAATGAAATACTAACTTGATTACTTCGCATTTTTTCCTCCAAATATTTGATTAAAATTTAAATAATCGAAAAAGATAAAATATCCATACAGTTTGTCAAAATTGTACAGGCGAATTATATCAATCATTAAAAAAATCAGTCAAGGATTTCACCTTGCAGATAGACCATGAATATAGGCAATATAGCACGCAAAATCACCTTGGCGTTTGCGTTCCTGACCAGAATGTTGTTTACCAATTATGTCTCGCCAATTAGTAGCAAGATTTTGCTTTGCTAAATATTGATCTAAAATGTCTAAACTGCTGAGAACCATATCATGTTTTAATGTTCTTTTCTCATCCATATCGCGTCGAATTTTACTTGATGAAGTGGACCAAATAGCTCTAATATTTGCATAAGAAATACATGCATTTATGAAGTCATTATATAATTCCTTAGCTCTATCATCCGCACGTATTAACGAAGCTATCATCAATTGATGTGCCCGCTTTGATTCGTCAAAAGTAAGAACTAGTGATTCAAATGTTAACCCTTCATAATCAAACATCATATATCCCCCTCTAATTTGATAAATTTTTATCTATATTATTATTATCTCATTAGAGGTTCTTGTAACACAGTACTAAAATTTAAAATTCAATACCTTGTACATCCAATAACATCACGAAACTCAAAAATGATTGTTGCGTCGTTATTTTTTATTAGACAAAAATATATTTTTAAACATATTGAATTAGCTCAAAAGTAATTCAAGACATCAAGGTAATCTTGATAAATTATACAGCAAACTGTATAATTTATACATTCTGCTGTATAAATTTAAGGAGGCATTCTATGGAAATCAATCAAGAATATATAGTAGCACGACGTGTCCTTGAGCTTGCCAACAAGCTTGTTGCGAATCGTAACCAGCACATCAGCATGCTACACATCACAACGGATCAAGCGGATGCGCTAAATTTTTTTGCCGACTATCCAAACAGTACAATTTCAAATCTGAAAAATTTTAAACACATTAAACATCAGAGTGCACAGGCAATCACTCAGAAATTAAAAGAAAAAGGACTGGTTTCACTAACTGAAAATCCCAATGATCACCGTGCCAAGCTAGTGTCATTAACAGATGCCGGACATATCATGCGCGTGCATTTACAAAAAAATGGGTCGCATACGGGTGAACAGATTCTTAATGGCTTCTCTGATGAGGAAAAAACACAGTTTCTAACACTACTAGAGCGATCCGTAGATAATTTGAATCGAGGTAACAAATGAAGGAACATATTTATAATCGTAACATCTTATTAATTTTGACAGCTAGCTTCTTTTATCTGTCTAGTCCCATGTTGATCAATCCTTTAATTGCGGGCTTTTCTAAAAATTTAGGTAGTTCTACGCTCTTAGCTGGAGTAATCGCGGGACTAATGAACGTTGCATCATTAATACTACGTCCGATAGCTGGAAACCTCGTTGATCGGTATTCCAAATACTTGCTATCTTCGATAGGTGGCATTTTCTTAATAATTGCGTCTATTGGTTATGTGATTGTAACTAACCCTGCTTGGTTACTGGTAATTCGAGTGGTCAACGGCGTTGGCTATGTTCTATGCACCGTTTGTATGGCGACTTGGATGGCCAATTTATTACCTAGAAAACATGTTGGTTCCGGCATGGGGATTTATGGCTTGATGAATGCATTAGGTATAGCTTTGGCCCCAGCACTAGGTATCTTTCTTTACCAGCACTTCGGTTATCGTTATGCATTCATAGCTTCTGTAGTTTCCAGTGTTTTAATGGTTGCACTCGTGCAACTAGTAACGGATCACGGACACCCCGTGAAAAAACCTGCTGGTGTAGGGCACTCCAAAAGATTCCGTATTGTTCAACCACAAGTATTACCAATTGCCATGATTCTCATGCTATTTGCGTTGCCATATTTCTCAACACAGGCATATATCGTTAGTTATGTGGCATCAATTCATTCCAAGGTGGCGGTTGGCAGCTTCTTTCCAATCTACGCCATCCTCTTGTTAGTTTTACGGATGTCACTAAAGGACCTTTTTGATTCGGTTGCATTTGGTAAGTTTCTGTATGCAAGCCTTGGGAGTACTCTCATTGGCTTATCAGCATTAACACATTTGTCTAATAACATCATGATGTTTATCGCCGCATTAGGTTTTGCTGGTGGGTATGGCCTCATGTTCTCAATCTGTCAGGCAACTGCACTCTTGATAGCACCACATAACGAACAAGGATTAGCAAATAGTACATTCTACATCGGCATGGACCTTGGTATGTCATTGGGACCAATTATTGGTGGTTTAATTAAAAGTGCCATTCCAATTGTGTGGTTCTATCCGCTGATGCTAGTGACTATCCCCATCATCTGGCTAATTTACTTCATGAATCGAAAGAGTCTGAATCATGTGTTCTAAATCAATATTTACGCGTCACTTCATACTAATTTAGCACCTGATACTAAAATATTTCTCCCCCCCAGTTAGATGATACTGAGGGGATTTTTTTCTTGCTTAATCTTAGGACACAAATAGCGCTCACCTATATACCGGTGAGCGTCTAGCCAACGAATTGGACAAACTATAATCATTTAACGTGTCCAAACTCTTTCCTTTCAAATTCAACGAAAAAAAAGTGGTTGAACAGAAATCTGTCCAACCACTTTTGGTAAAAATTCTTGTCTGAACGCTGATGTACCAACGTTTCTCGTCGCGAATTAACGTTTTGAGAATTGTGAAGCTTTACGAGCTTTCTTAAGACCTGGTTTCTTACGTTCCTTCATACGAGGGTCACGTGTTAAGAAGCCGGCTGCTTTAAGAGTAGGTCTGAAGTCTGGATCTACTTCAAGAAGTGCTCTAGCAATACCATGTCTGATTGCTCCAGCTTGTCCTGAGAAGCCACCACCATTAACGTTAGCAATAACGTCATAGTTAGCAACTGTTTCAGTAATATCTAATGGTTGTTTCATATCAGCAATCAAATTGTCAAAAGGAATGTAGTCTTTGACATCACGCTTGTTGATAGTAATTTTTCCGTTTCCGGGAACTAATAGAACACGGGCTGTTGAATCTTTACGACGGCCTGTTCCAGCATATGATACTTGTGCCAAAATGTTTTCCTCCTTAAATTAGTTTGTTGATATCCAACTCTTCTGGATTTTGTGCTTGGTGTTTGTGATCAGGACCTGCATAAACATGCAACTTCATGATTTCTTGGCGACCAAGACTGTTCTTAGGTAACATACCACGGATTGAGTCTTCAACAAACAATTCAGGTTTTGTTGCTCTCTTTTCGCCGGCACTAATGCTCTTCAAACCACCTGGATGATCTGAGTGAGAATAATAAATCTTTCCCTTTGCTTTTTTACCTGTTAATTTTACTTTATCTGCATTGATGATAATAACATTATCACCTGTATCAACGTTAGGTGTGTAAGTTGGCTTATTCTTACCTCTAAGAATTGCAGCTACAACTGATGAAAGTCTACCTAAAACGACATCTTCACCATCAATTACATACCATTTACGTTCAACTTCACTTGCTTTTGCTAATGGTGTTGTACGCACTTTAAATTCCTCCAGTTTCTACGTCTGTTTGACACTCAATAAGTTTCCGGGGCTCATCGTGGGGCAAACAATACCAACAACAATAATACTTGGTATTCTGCCATAAGTCAATAATTATCCACAGGTTTTATTCATAAAATACTTCTTTTAAATACAACCCACTTGCCGGCGCTGTACCACGTGCCTCTTGACGATCTTTTACCTCAAATAATCTCAAAAAATCATGAACATCTCGTCTACCATTACCAATTTCCAGCAATGTAGCAACAAGTATGCGCACCATATTATATAAGAAACCATTTCCGGTAAATTCAAAAATCAATTCATTTTCTGATTCTACATATTTTACCGTAGCTGAGTAAATTGTGCGAACTTTATTTTCAATTACTCCACCTGAAGCCGCAAAACTTGTAAAATCATGTTCACCCTCTAAATCTTTTAAAGCAACTTTTATTTTATCCACATCAATTGGGTACTGATAATGACCTGTGTAAAACCTTTTAAATGGATTAGTATAATGTCCACAATCAACTCGATATTGATAAGTTTTCCGTTTTACACCAAATCTTGCATGAAATTCGTCAGTAACAATCTCAGACTTTTCCACAATAACATCCAACGGCATTAAGGAGTTAATTGCTTTTAACATGCTATTTGCGGGAATTTCACCAGGATAATCGAAATGGATCACTTGTCCAAACGCATGCACACCTGCATCTGTTCTGCCAGATCCATACACCTCGACATGTCTTCCCTTTGTCATCTTACACAAAGCACGTTCAATGACTCCCTGAACTGTTCGCATATCAGGTTGACGTTGAAACCCATGAAATTTTGTACCATCGTAAGCAATGGTCAGTTTATATCTTGTCATAAATTAATAACTCCGAATAAATAATAAAATCACTGTAATAACCAACATAACTATCGCAGCTAATGTATCACGCATTGACCAGCTTAGAACTCGATACTTACTACGACCCTCACCGTCTTTATATCCACGTGATTCCATAGCTATCGCCAAATCATATGCAATTGAAAAACTACTTACAAATAAAGGAATCAAAATCGGCACAAAGGATTTAATTCTCTTAATCAATCCTCCTTCACCAAAATCAACTCCACGTGCTCTTTGAGCATCCATAATTTTAGCGGTTTCATCAATTAACAATGGCACAAAACGTAATGCAATCGACAACATCAAAGCAACTTGTGTCACTGGAAACTTAATTGCCTTCAGTGGCTTTAAGATGCTCTCGATTGAATCGGAAATCTCAATGGGTGTCGTTGTTAATGTCAATAATGTTGAAACAAAGATAATTAAGACAAATCTTATAAAAATATATGCAGATATTATCAAACCTTCTTTTGAGAGGGTAAGTATTCCAAAACTCCACAAAGGAGTTTTACTTGGAGTAAAAAACATCTGCAAAACAACAGTAAACAGAATTAGCCAAAACATTGGCCGCAATCCTCTGAGGAAAAATCCTAAATTGATTTTTGATAAATAAACTGCAAATAAAACAAACAACAATAAAAAGCCATACGATACAACGTTGTTTGCTAAAAATACGATTCCAATAAAATAAAATGTAATTAGAAATTTTCCGCGAGGATCCAATTGATAAATTAGTGAATCTCCCGGTAAATATCTCCCAAGAATTAATTTGTTCATTTAATCACCATTAATTTGTCTTTTTATTTCAGTCGATAAATCACTGATAGTAATTGGTAATTGGTCAAATTTAAAATATTTTTTTGATAACTTTTGTGCAAAAATTGCACTCTGTGGAAGAGTCAACATATCATCCCTTAACAGTTTCTGATTGTTAAAAACCTCCATAGGTGTTCCCTCAGCAACTTTTCTTCCGTCGTGCATAACTATTACTTCATCTGCATAATTAGCAACATCGTCCATATTGTGAGTTATTAAGATGACGGTCTTGCCTTCACTTTGAAGATTCTTGAATAGATCCATAATTTCTTTACGTCCGACAGGATCCAATCCCGCAGTAGGCTCATCTAAAATTATTGTTTCAGGGTGTGTGGCTAGAACACCAGCAATCGCAACACGACGCATTTGTCCACCAGATAAGTCAAATGGCGATTTACTCAAATACTTCTCGTCCAAACCCACAAGCTTTATCATATCATGAGCAGCTAACTTTGCATCCTCTTCTGACACTCCAAAGTTCATCGGTCCAAACATAATATCTTTTTCAACTGTATCTTCAAACAACTGACTCTCAGGAAATTGAAATACCATTCCCACATTCTTACGAAGTGGTTTGAGATTCTTATTATTAGTATCAGGAGTAATTTCACGATTACCAACAGTTATAGTCCCACTTGTAGGTTTTAATAGTGCATTAATATGACGGACCAAGGTCGATTTTCCGCTACCAGTTTTCCCTATAATGGCCGTAAATTTTTTATTTTTTATATCCACAGAAACATCGTCTAAGCCTAAAGCTGCCAAAGGATTATTTGCTTCATATGAATGTGTTACATTTTTGAAAATGATTTCCATACGTTATCAATTAACTCCTCTTCATTTAAGTAGCCTTCAGGCAATTTTATGGTGTCTCTTAACGATGATGCAACTTGACTTGAAAAAGGCTCCTCAAGTCCAAAATTCGTCAATTCAGGGCCAAGATCATATATAGACTTAGGTTCATCATCTTTAACAACTTGTCCATCGTTTAACACTACGATTCTTTCTGACAATTGTGTTTCTTCAATGTCATGAGTTATCGAAATAATCGTCATATTTTGTTCATGTCTAAGACGTTTGATTAAATCTAGAACCGTCTTGCGTCCATTTGGATCCAACATACTAGTAGACTCATCCATAATAATAATTTGTGGTTTAGTAGCGAGTACTCCAGCTATAGCCACACGCTGCTTTTGACCACCAGAAAGAGACTGTGGATCACGCGTTTTATACTCTTGCATATCAACCATCTTTAAAGCCTCATTGACTTCTTTAACCATCTTATCACGAGGGACCCCTTGGTTTTCTAAACCAAAAGCCACATCATCTTCAACAGTCGCACCAACAAATTGATGATCTGGATTTTGAAAGATAATTCCTATTTTTTCTCGAGCTTCCCATATATTCTCTTCATTGATAATTTGACCAGCTATTTCAATAGTCCCAGAATCACACTCAATAAGACCATCAATTAATTTAGTAAGAGTAGACTTACCGCTACCATTCTTACCAACAATTGATAGCCATTCATTAGAATGAATATCCAATGAAAGATTTTTGATTGCAGGAGCTTCTGAATCCGGATATGTATATGTTACATCTTTTATTGAAATTATATTTTCCAATTGTCTCTCCTCAATATCTGCTAGTTATATCATAACGAAAAAAAATGTTTTTTGGGGTAAAAAAAAATCATTCGACAAATTAGTGTTCCGTTTTACCGGAATCTCAGAGATAGACTTGGCTATTTTCATAACCATCATCTTAACACTCACTAATTCATCAGAATGACTGATTTTTAATAAACTTATTATTAAACTAATTCAATAATAACCATTGGAGCTGCGTCGCCACGGCGAGGTGCAGTCTTCAAAATACGTGTGTATCCACCATTACGTTCTTTGTAACGAGGTGCAATATCACTGAACAACTTTTGAAGTGCTGATTGAACAACAACTGCGTCGTCTTCTTCAGAAATGTTAGCAACTTCGTTTCTAACATATGAAGCCGCTTGACGGCGAGCATGAAGATCTCCGCGCTTACCAAGGGTAATCATCTTTTCAGTTGTACGGCTGATTTCCTTAGCACGAGTTTCAGTTGTAACAATACGTTCATTAATGATTAAATCAGTAGTTAAATCGCGTAACATTGCTTTTCTTTGAGAACTTGTACGTCCTAATTTACGGTAGCCCATGTCTATACCTCCTGTTTGAATTTCAGACTATTAGTCTTCTTGCCTTAATGACAATCCAAGATCAGCGAGCTTTTCTTTAACTTCAACTAATGACTTGCGTCCAAGATTACGAACTCTCATCATATCAGCTTCAGATTTTTCAGTAAGCTCTTGCACGGTATTAATACCGGCACGCTTCAAACAATTGTATGAACGAACTGATAAGTCAAATTCTTCAATTGTCATTTCAAGCTTCTTCTCTTTTTGTGTTTCTTCTTTTTCGATCATCATATCAGCGCTCTTAGCTTCTTCTGTAAGGTTTACAAAACTTGTTAAGTGTTCTGTAAGAATCTTAGCAGACAAACTAATAGCTTCTCGTGGTCCAATTGAACCATTTGTCCAGATATCAATTGTTAATTTGTCGAAGTCGTTTCTCTTACCCACACGAGTGTTTTCAACTTGATAGTTAACTTTATCTACTGGTGTAAAAATAGAGTCAACTGGTAAAACACCGATAGGTGTTTCATCTGTTTTATTTTGTTCTGCAGGAGTATATCCACGACCATTTTTAATTGTCATTTGCATGTGGAAGTGTCCACCCTCAGCAACAGTACAAATAAATTGTTCTGGATCGAGGATTTCCAAATCATCGTCAGCTTTGATATCTTTGGCTGTAACAGTTGCAGGACCAACGACGTCGATTTCAGCTTTTAAACTGTCTTCAGCATAAGATTTAAGATTTAGACCTTTAACGTTTAACACAATTTGTGTAACATCTTCAATCACACCATCAATAGCTGAGAATTCATGCAATACACCATCTATTTGAATATCTGATACCGCTGTACCTGGTAATGATGCCAATAGTACTCTACGTAGAGAGTTTCCTAAAGTTGTACCATAACCTCTTTCCAACGGTTCGATAATATACTTACCGTAATCATTGCTTTCTTCAACTGCAGTGATAGTTGGCTTTTCAAATTCGATCATTCGGTTAGTTCCCCTTTCAAAACGAAATGTGTGTAGCTTAGTTCATATGGGTATAAAACCATTCTATACACGACGACGCTTTGGAGGACGTGAGCCATTATGAGGAACTGGTGTAACGTCACGAATAGCTGTGATTTCCAATCCAGTAGCTTGTAATGAACGAATTGCAGCTTCACGACCTGAACCAGGACCCTTAACAGCTACTTCGACTGTTTTCATACCATGTTCCATTGATTCTTTAGCAGCTGCTTCACCAGCCATTTGTGCGGCAAATGGTGTTGACTTACGGCTTCCTTTGAATCCTAGTGCACCAGCTGATGACCATGAAACGGCATTACCGTTAACATCAGTGATCATAACTAGTGTATTGTTGAATGTGGAGTGGATATGTGCAACACCAGATTCAATATGCTTCTTAGTACGGCGCTTACGACCTTTACTTTGTGCCATGAATTAACCTCCTATCTGTTAATTACTTCTTCTTACCCGCGATAGATACTTTCTTACCTTTACGAGTTCTTGCATTATTCTTTGTGTTTTGACCTCTAACTGGCAAACCACGACGATGTCTCATACCACGGTATGAACCAATTTCTTGTAGTCTCTTAATGTCCATGCTTACTGAACGACGTAAGTCACCTTCTACACGTATCTTGTCAACTTCTACACGAATCTTATCTTCTTGATCAGGAGTTAAGTCTCTTGTACGTACGTCTTCAGAAACGCCGGCATCTTTTAGCACTTTTTGGGCTGTTGTGTTACCAATACCAAAAATGTATGTTAAGGCAATAACGATTCTCTTATCACGAGGTAAATCTACACCTGCTATACGAGCCATTAATTGCACCTCCTATATTATATTATCCTTGTCTTTGTTTGTGCTTTGGATCTGCAGAGCAAATAACCATAACGCGACCGCGTCTCTTAATTACTTTACAGTGTTCGCACATAGGTTTAACGGATGGTCTTACTTTCATGTTGGAACCTCCATTCCATTAAAATCATATTATCTGTATCTATATGTAATTCTTCCCTTGGTTAAATCATAAGGGGATAATTCCACGGTAACTTTATCACCGGGTAAAATTCTAATGTAGTGCATACGGATTTTACCTGAGACATGGGCCAACACTGTTGCTCCATTTTCAAGCTTTACCTTAAACATCGCATTAGGCAATGTTTCTGAAATTGTACCTTCTACTTCAATGACATCTTCTTTTGCCAAAGATATTAACCTCCATCGGGATGAAATTCATCTGCATATACCGCAAGATTATACAATAATCTCTTGGATATGTAAACAAATAAAAGTAAAAAGTCTTACAGACTTTGTAAAACTTTCTTTACTTCGTTATAAACTTCATCTATTTCTTGTTCACCATTGATTTTATGTAATAAGTTTAACTTATCATAAAAATCAATTAATGGTGTATTCATTTCAATATTAACTTTTAATCTGTTCTTAACTGTTTCTGGCTTGTCATCTTCACGTTGGAAGAATTCATGCCCACCACAGACATCACAAGTTCCTTCAACCTTAGTAGGATTGTAGATCTTATGATACGTAGCTCCACATGTTGAACAAATATATCTTCCAGATAAACGATCAACTAATGCCTCAGGCTTTACATCTATGTAGATGACAGCATCTATAGGTTTGTTTACATTCTTTGCAATTGTCTGTAAAGCATTTGCCTGTTCAAGAGTTCTCGGAAATCCATCAAGCATATATCCGTTCTTTTGGACGTCTTCTTTAGCTAAACGTTCTTCAACAATAGCTTCAGTAACATCGTCAGGAACTAACGCACCTTTGTCAATAAAACCTTTGGCTTTTAAACCAACTTCAGTTTTATCAGACATGGCTTGTCTGAACATATCTCCAGTAGAAATATGAACAACCTTAAAATCTTCAACAATCTTTTCTGCTTGAGTACCCTTACCAGCACCAGGTAATCCCATCAATACAATATTCATTGTCACATCTCCAATTATCTAATAAATCCAACGTATTCACGTTTCATCAATAGACCTCTCAATTGTCGATCCATTTCCAAAGCAACACCAACGATAATCAACAAACTTGTACCACCTAATCCGATGGATTGAGGTAAGTTGAATAGGTTTGCTGCAAGTAATGGAAGCAATGAGACAAGTCCTAGGAACACTGAACCAACAGTTGAAAGTCTCATTAGGACACCTGACATGAACTTGATAGTTTCATTACCAGGCCATACACCAGGGATATAAGCTCCCTGTTTTTGTAAGTTTTCAGCAAGCTTCTCAGGATTTACTTGAACAAATGCATAGAAGAATGTAAATAATACAATCAACAATGTATATAGTAGAGATCCTGTTGTCGTTTGCATACTGAATATATTAGTTAATACTTGATACCAAGTATCTTCACTGTGATTTGCTTGGAACGCCATCAAAATTGTTTGAGGCGTAACAATAAATGAACTAGCGAAGATAACTGGAATAACACCAGCAACGTTAACCTTCAATGGTAGAAAACTTTCGCTACCACTTCCAGCTGCACGCCTTGTGTACTGAATTGGAATTCTTCTATTAGCTTGCTGTACATAAGTAACAAATAGTACAACTAACAAAATGGCAATTACTAATCCAACCATAAATCCAATATTCTTTGCAAGGTCTGCAGAATCAGCATTAATAATATTATCGCGGTAAATTTGATAAATTCCGTTAGGGAATCTAGCAATAATACCAGCGAAGATAATTACCGAAACACCGTTTCCTAAACCTTTATCAGTAATCTGTTCACCAATCCAAGTAAGTAACATAGTACCACCCGTCAAGATGACACCAATTGTAATAAATGCTCTCATATTCGGTGACTTAACTAGTCCCAAACCACTTAATTGGTTAAATCCAGCAGTGATACCGATTGATTGAACAAAACCTAAAACAATCGTCAAATATCTCGTTACTTGATTTAGTTTTCTACGACCAACTTCACCTTGTTTACTCCATTCAACGAACTTAGGAACAATATCCATTTGTAAAAGTTGAACGACAATTTGAGCGGTAATGAATGGTGAAACACCCATTGAGAAAATAGAGTAGTTTGAAAGACCACCACCAGTTACGGTATCCAGTAGGGGAACTAACCCTGAGGAACTAACCTTGTCCATCGCAGCAGCGTTAACACCAGGGACCGTAATTTGTGATCCTAAACGGTATATCACAAGTAACATCAAGGTAAATAGGATCTTTTTACGGATTTCCTTCACCTTTAGAGCATCTCTGATAGTTCTAAGCATTAGATCACCTCTACAGTTCCACCAGCAGCTTCGATTGCTTTAGTAGCAGCGTCAGAGCTCTTAGCAACTTTAACAGTTAACTTAGCACTAACTTCGCCGTTTGCAAGTAATTTGACACCGTTATATTCTTTCTTAACGATTCCAGCTTCTTTTAATGTATCGATATTAACTTCAGCACCGTCATTGAACTTGCTTAGGTCTTTAAGGTTTACAATAGCGTATTCCTTGCGGTTGATATTGTAGAAACCACGTTTTGGCATACGACGGAACAATGGCATTTGTCCACCTTCAAAACCAATACGTGTTTTACCACCAGATCTAGCTAATTGACCTTTTTGTCCACGACCAGCAGTTTTACCTTGGCCACTTGAAGTACCACGACCTAGACGCTTTCTTGAATGTCTTGAGCCTGTACTTGGTTTAAGTTCGTTTAGTTCCATTATTGCACCTCCTAATCTTTAAAAATTATTAATCTTTAACTTCTTCGACACTTACTAAGTGAGCGATTTTTAATACAGCACCACGAATAGCAGGATCATCCGGCTTAACAACAGAACTATTAACTCTTCCGAGTCCTAGTTCTTTAACAATTGTACGTTGAGCAGGAAGGCGGTGAGCTGCACTTCTAATAAGAGTAATCTTAAGTTTAGCCATTATTACACACCTTTCTTCTAGTTAAGCAAGTTTTGAGCTGAGATTCCGCGCATTTCTGCAACACTTTCAGCAGTCTTGATTTCTTTTAGACCTTCGATTGTAGCACGAATTACGTTAATTGGTGTATTTCTACCAAGTGATTTACTTGTAATATCACCAACACCGGCTAATTCGAGAACGGCACGAACAGCACCACCAGCGGCGATACCAGAACCTTCAATAGCTGGCTTCAACATGATCTTACCTGCACCGTATCTACCGATAACTTCGTGAGGAATTGTTGAACCTACCATAGGAACGTTAATCAAGTTCTTCTTAGCATCTTCAACAGCTTTACGAATGGCTTCAGGAACTTCTTGAGCTTTACCTGTACCAAAACCGACGTGACCATTCTTGTCACCAACGATTACGATAGCAGCAAAACGTAGACGGCGTCCACCTTTAACAACCTTAGTAACACGGTTGATTGAGACAACGCGATCTTCTAGTTCGAATTGAGATGGATCGATATATGTCATAAATTTGGTTTCCTCCTTCTAGAATTTTAGCCCATTTTCACGAGCTGCTTCAGCAAGACTTTGTACACGACCATGGTATAGGTATCCTCCACGATCAAATACAACATTACTAATTTTAGCTTCGAGAGCTCTTTGTGCAACTAATGCACCAACAGCTTCAGCTTGTTCAACTTTTGAACCGTCTTTGACTTCTTTATCAAGAGTTGAGGCACTTGCTAGCGTTACACCCTTTACGTCATCAATTACTTGAGCGTAAATGTTTTTGTTAGAACGGAATACATTTAAGCGTGGGCGCTCAGCAGTACCAGAGATTTTACCACGAACACGTTTTTGACGCTTTTGACGTGCTTTGTTTTTATCTGGTTTTGAAATCACAATATTCACCTCATAGAATTATTTAGAACTATTTACCAGTCTTACCTTCTTTACGACGTACATATTCGTCAACATAACGAATACCTTTACCCTTATATGGTTCTGGGGGACGTACATCGCGAATTTCAGCAGCAAATTGTCCAACTTTTTGCTTACTGATACCTGAAATATTGATTTCAGTATTTGAAGGAGATTCGATCTTAATACCTTCTGGTGCATCCATAACAACTGGATGTGAGTAACCAACTGAAAGTGTTAATGTATTACCTTTAACTTGTGCACGGTAACCAACACCTCTTAGTTCAAGCTTCTTTTCGAAACCTTTTGTTACACCTTCGACCATGTTGTTAAGGTTGGCACGCATTGTACCGTGAAGAGCCTTGTCGTTTTCGCTTTCACGATCAAACTTAGCTTCATTTCCTTCAAGAGTTAACTTGATTTTTGAATTAAAGTGTCTTGTTAATTCACCCTTTGGGCCTTTAACAGTGATGTTTTCGTCTTTTTGAGTAATTGTTACGCCTTCTGGGACTTCAATTACCTTATAACCAATACGACTCAAATTAGTGCACCTCCTTGTCTTTTAAAAATTATTACCAAATATAAGCAATTACTTCTCCACCCACGTGTTGTGCGCGAGCTTCTTTGTCAGTAATAACACCTTTTGATGTTGAAAGAATAGCGATACCTAATCCATTAAGAACCTTTGGTACGTTATCTGAATCAACATAACTACGCAAACCTGGTCTTGAAATACGTTTCAAGCCTGTGATGACGCGTTGTTGATCTTTACCATACTTAAGGAAAATACGAAGTACACCTTGCTTGTTATCATCGATAACTTCGTAATCCTTGATAAATCCTTCATTCTTCAAGATCTCTGAAATACTCTTCTTAATGTTTGAAGCAGGAACTTCTAGAGATTCATGTTTAACCATATTAGCGTTACGAATACGTGTTAGGTAATCCGCAATAGGATCTGTCATGACCATTTAATTTACCTCCTTATTAGTGTTGTTTCTACCAACTAGCTTTTCTCATGCCAGGGATTTGACCTTTATGAGCCAATTCGCGAAGGCAAACACGGCAAAGCTTAAATTTACGATATACAGAATGTGGACGTCCACAACGTTCGCAACGTGTATATGCTTGTGAAGAGAACTTAGCAGGTCTATGATTCCGTACAATTTGAGATGTCTTAGCCAATGAATTTGACCTCCTTTATTATTTTGTGAATGGCATTCCGATTTGTGTTAATAGTTCACGTGATTCTTCATCAGTGTTGGCTGTTGTAACAATAACAACGTCCAATCCGCGAATCTTGTTAACCTTATCGTAGTCAATTTCTGGGAAAACCAATTGTTCCTTGATACCTAGTGTGTAGTTACCACGGCCATCAAATGAGCGTGTACCAACACCACGGAAATCACGAACACGAGGTAATGCAATGTTGATCAACTTGTCAAGGAAGTCATACATGCGGTCACCACGAAGAGTAACTTTAGCACCGATTGACATACCTTCACGAAGTCTAAAACCAGCGATTGATTTCTTAGCCTTTGTAATTAAAGGTTTTTGACCAGCAATTAGGCCTAATTCTTCAACTGCTTCATCAAGATTCTTTGAGTTAGCAATTGCGTCACCAACACCCATGTTTAAAACAATCTTTTCGATCTTTGGTGTTTGCATAACTGATGTGTAATTGAATTTTTCCATCATTGATGGTGTAATTTCTTTTACATACATTTCTTTTAATGCATTAGCCATTTAGTTTTCTCCTTTCTTATTTATCTTCTTTTTTATCAGATGATTTACTTACAACTTTTACGTTAGTTACACTAATAGGTCTCTCAACGTCGATGATTCCACCTTGAGGTTGTGTATTAGTTGGCTTCGAGTGTTTCTTAACAACATTTACGCCTTCGACGATAACTTTATTAGCTGAAGGAATAGCTTTTTTAACTACGCCTTCTTTGCCTTTGCTATCACCAGAAATAATTTTAACGTTGTCTCCAGTTTTTACAAACACTATTCAGCACCTCCTGAATTAATTGATCTTTTTATAGCACTTCTGGTGCTAATGAGACGATCTTCATAAAATCGTTATCACGTAGCTCACGAGCAACGGGTCCGAAGATACGAGTTCCTCTAGGTGTCTTGTCAGCGTTAATAATAACCGCAGCGTTTTCGTCAAATCTGATGTAAGAACCATCTGTACGGTGAGCACCGGACACTGTTCTTACGATAACGGCTTTAACAACGTCACCTTTTTTAACAACGCCACCTGGTGTTGCTTGTTTGACGGTAGCAACAATAACGTCTCCGATATTAGCTGTCTTACGGCTTGAACCACCAAGAACTTTAATAGTTAGAATTTCACGAGCTCCAGAGTTATCTGCAACTTTTAGACGACTTTCTTGTTGAATCACTTCTTGGTCCTCCTCTCATCAGTAATTGTTTCTAGATAATGACTGCTTTTTCGACGATTTCTAATAAACGGAAGCGCTTTGTCTTTGACAAAGGTCGAGTTTCCATGATACGTACAACATCGCCAATCTTTGCTTCGTTCTTTTCATCTTGAACGTAGAACTTCTTTGAATATCTAACACGCTTCTTGTATACAGGGTGGTTCTTGTATGTTTCAACAACAACTACGATAGTTTTGTCCATCTTGTCTGATACAACGCGGCCTTGATATACCTTACGGCTATTACGGCTTTCTTGTGTTTCGCTCAACTTGAGATCTCCCTTCCTGTTTATTAGTTTTCGTTATTCTTTTGATTTTGAACTGTTCTTAATCTTGCAATGTTCTTTCTTACAGCTTTAAGACGAGCTGTGTTTTCCAATTGGCCTGTGGCTTGTTGGAAACGCAAGTTGAATAATTCTTCTTTATATTCGTTAACTTTATCTTGCAATTGAGCAGCAGTTAGCTCTTTGATTTCACTAGCCTTCATCAGCGCCACCTACTTCCTCACGTTTTACGAACTTAGTTCTAACTGGTAATTTGTGAGATGCAAGTCTCAATGCTTCGCGGGCTACTTCTTCAGGAACTCCGCCGATTTCGAACATGACCTTTTCACGCTTTACAGGAGCTACCCAACCAGCAGGTGCACCTTTACCATTACCCATACGAACTCCGACACCTTTTGCAGTGTATGATTTATGAGGGAAGATTTTAATCCAAACCTTACCACCACGCTTCATGTAACGAGTCATAGCGACACGGGCTGCTTCAATTTGTCTATTTGAGATCCAGCTTGAATCAAGTGACTTCAAACCATAATCACCAAAATCAACATTCTTACCACCCTTAGCTTCTCCGCGCATCTTGCCACGGAATTCACGACGGTGTTTTACACGTTTTGGTACTAGCATAGATTATTCTCCTTTCCCTTCATTTTTTTCTTGGTTATGATTTGGCTTTTCAGGAAGAATTTCACCACGGTAAATCCAAGTCTTAACACCTAAATTACCATATGTTGTGGCTGCTTCAACCCAAGCATAATCGATATCTGCACGTAATGTGTGTAGAGGAACAGTTCCTTCTGTATGCCATTCTCTACGAGCCATATCAGCACCGTTTAAACGACCAGAAATTTGAACCTTGATACCCTTTGCACCTGCACGTCTTGAGCGTTGAACTGCTTGACGTTGTGCACGTCTAAATGCGATACGAGCTTCTAGTTGACGAGCAATGTTCTCACCAACAAGTTTAGCATCCAAATCAGGTTTCTTAATTTCGATAATATTAATATGAATGTTTCTGTTAACTAGTTTATTTAGTTCATTACGTAATTTTTCAACTTCTGAACCACCCTTACCGATAACCATACCTGGTTTAGCGGTATGAATTGAAACTGTTACGTTCTTTGCAGTACGTTCGATCTCAATTCTTGATACGGAAGCATTTGAAAGTTTGTCTTCAATATACTTACGAATTCTAAGGTCTTCGTGTAAAAATGTTGAAAAGTCTTTTTCTGCATACCATTTGGCATCCCAGTCACGAATAACGCCGACACGAAATCCTACTGGATTAATCTTTTGACCCACTCAAGTTACCTCCAATACTATTCTTTTTCACTTACTACAACTGTAATGTGACTTGTTCTCTTGTTAATTGGTGATGCTGAACCCTTAGCTCTAGGACGGAAACGTTTTAGAGTTGGTCCTTCGTCAACGAATGCTTCACTAACGAATAGGTTTTGTGCATCTAAATCAAAGTTATGTTCTGCGTTTGCAATTGCTGACTTAAGAGCTTTGGCAATAATTGGAGAGCCTGCTCTTGGTGTAAATTGCAACATTGCAAGTGCCTCAGCAGCGTTCTTGCCTCTTATTAAATCAATAACAAGGCGAGCTTTGCGAGGTGCAATACGAACATTCTTTACTCTGGCTGTTGCAGATGTAATTTCTTGTTCTGCCATCTTTTAAGTCTCCCTTCTTATTACTTAGCTGTCTTCTTGTCGTCAGTACCATGACCATGGAATGTACGTGTAGGTACGAATTCACCTAACTTATGTCCAACCATATCTTCTTGGATATAAACTGGAACATGCTTACGACCATCATGAACTGCTATTGTGTATCCTACAAAACTAGGAAAAATTGTTGAACGTCTTGACCATGTTTTGATAACTGATTTCTTATCAGAATCTGCTTGAGCTTCAACCTTCTTTAAAAGATGTGCGTCAGCAAATGGTCCCTTTTTTAAACTACGACTCATCTTATGTCCTCCTTATATTATTCTAACGAAATAACTACTTACCTTTTCTGTGACGAACGATAAGTTTTTCAGATTTGGCATGTGATGAACGAGTCTTCTTACCCAAGGTCTTCTTACCCCATGGTGACATTGGTGATGGATGACCGATAGGAGCTTTACCTTCACCACCACCATGTGGGTGATCGTTAGGGTTCATAACTGATCCACGAACTGTTGGTCTAAATCCTTGCCAACGTTTACGTCCAGCTTTACCAATCTTAATTAATTCATGTTGTTCATTACCAATAGCACCAACAGTTGCACGGCATTTTGAAAGTACCATACGTACTTCACCTGAAGGTAAACGTAATAATGAGTACTTACCATCTCTACCAAGCAATTGAATTGAAGTACCAGCAGAACGTCCTAGTTGACCACCTTTACCAGGTTTCATTTCTACGTTGTGTAGAATTGTACCAACTGGAATGTTTTCTAGTGGAAGTGCGTTACCTGGTTTGATGTCTGCATCAACACCTGATTCAACAACTTGTCCAACTTCAAGACCCTTAGGAGCTAAGATGTATGACTTAACACCATCTGAGTAGTGTAGTAATGCAATGTTAGCTGTACGGTTAGGATCGTATTCAATAGCTTTAACTGTAGCTTTTACACCGTCTTTTAATCGTTTGAAATCAATAACACGGTATTTTTGTTTGTGACCACCGCCACGGTGACGAACTGTAATATGACCGTATGAATTACGACCGGCTGTATGGCTTTGTGATTCTAAAAGTGTCTTTTCAGGAGTTGTCTTTGTGATCTCTGAAAAGTCAGAACCTGTCATATTACGACGACCATTTGTGGTTGGCTTATACTTGATAATCGCCATTATTTGACCTCCTTATTTATTCTTCATCAAAAATTTTGATTTCATCTGAATCTGCTGTAAGTGTAACAATTGCCTTACGACGTTTTGCTGTTGTACCAACATAACGGCCTTGGCGCTTCTTCTTACCGGCAACATTCATGATGTTTACTTTTTTAACTTTAACACCGAAAACTTCTTCGATAGATTGACGAACAAGTACTTTATTTGCATCAAGTGCAACATCAAAAGTATATTTCTTGTCGCTCATAGCATCCATTGAGCTCTCAGTGATAACTGGGCGAATAATTACGTCTCTTGCGCTCATTATCCAAGCACCTCCTCAATCTTAGAAAGTGCTGCTTGTGTAACAACTAATTTCTTAGCGTTAATAACGTCAAGAACGTTAACACCTTCTGGTGCAACAACTGTAACTTTATCGATGTTTCTTGCTGATAAAGCAACGTTGTCATTACCATCTTCAACAACTACAAGAGCCTTATCTGCACCTAACTTGTTAAGCAATTGTGCAAAGCTCTTTGTACTTGGTTTGTCGTATGAAATTGAGTCAATAACGATTAGGTTACCGTCAGCAGCTTTTTGTGAAAGTACAGACTTCAATGCCAAACGGCTAACCTTCTTAGGAAGGTGGTATGAATAAGATCTAGGTGTTGGGCCAAATACGACACCACCACCTACCCATTGAGGTGATCTGATTGAACCTTGACGAGCACGACCTGTACCCTTTTGACGCCATGGCTTCTTTCCACCACCACGTACTTCAGAGCGGTTCTTAACATCATGTGTACCTTGTCTTAATGAGGCACGTTGCATGATAACTGCATCTGTGATCACGTTGTTGTTTGGTTCGATACCAAAAATTGCATCATTTACTTCAACAGTACCGTTCTCAGCACCGCTATCTTTGTAAGCTGTGATTTTTGTCATAACTCATTTCCTCCTTCCTATTTTTGATTAGCTTTAATAGCTGTTTGAATTTTAACTAATGATTTTGTTGCTCCAGGTACATTACCCTTGATCATAATTACATTACGATCTGCATCAACCTTAACAATAGTTAAGTTTTGTGTAGTTACGCGATTGTTACCCATACGTCCGGGAAGCATCTTACCTTTGAATACACGGTTAATGATGGCACCCATTGAACCTGCAACACGGTGATATCTAGAACCGTGAGTTTCAGGACCACGAGCTTGTCCAAATCTCTTAATGTTACCTTGCATTCCATGTCCCTTTGTAATACCTGTAACGTCGACAACATCACCTGAATTAAATGTATCTACTGTAACTTCTCCACCTAATTCGTAATCTCCCATTTCAACATCGCGGAATTCGCGAATGTAATGTTTAGGAGCTGTGTTTGCCTTATCTGCATGACCTTTGGCAGGTTTATTTGACAGAACTTCACGTCTATCTTCAAAACCTAGTTGAACGGCCTCATAACCGTCAGTTTCTACTGTTTTAACTTGCATAACAACGTTTGGTGTTGCTTCTACAACTGTTACGGGGATTAACTCACCGTTGTCAGTAAAAACTTGAGTCATTCCGACTTTTTTACCAAGAATTCCTTTTCTGGCCATGTTTGCACCTCCAATAATTTATTTTTAATAATTATAATTTAATTTCAATATCTACGCCTGATGGTAGATCTAGCTTCATTAATGAATCAACCGTCTTTGTTGATGGATTAACGATATCAATAAGTCTCTTATGTGTACGCATTTCGAATTGTTCTCTAGAATCCTTATGCTTATGTGGTGAACTCAACACTGTATATAATGAACGTTCTGTTGGCAAAGGAATTGGACCTGAAATTTTAGCACCAGTTCTTTTTGCTGTTTCCACAATTTTGTCAGCTGATTGATCTAGAATACGATGTTCATAAGCCTTCAAACGAATGCGAATTTTTTGACTTGCCATGGGGTTACCTCCTTTTTGTCTCTTTCAAGATGACCGGCTCCGTGAAAATATCCGCCAGCCCTGCCGTGGCAAAGCGGCCGGGTGTGTCGCAACCTCTCACTTCTAAACCGTCGATATTTATTTTAAATACCTCTAAGCACATACTTCTCCTGGAAATAAGCACTCTTATAATAATACACGCGATTTTATGATATTTCAAGAGTTTTCATGTTTTTTTTGAATTTGAAATACGTTTTCTTAATATAGAAGAAACTCGATAATAATTGTAAATAAAAAAAGCAAACCCTAATGGATTTGCTTTAATTTTATTATTCAGCGTTTCCGCCATTCTTCTTAATAATATCAGCCTGAATTGACTTAGGAACCTTCTCGTAATGATCAAATGTCATTGTGAAAGTACCACGTCCTTGTGTTGCTGAACGAAGTGTTGTAGCGTAACCGAACATTTCTGAAAGTGGAACGAATGAGTTGATAAGTTGAGCATTACCACGTGCTTCCATACCTTCAACACGTCCACGACGAGCTGTTACTTGTCCCATAACATCACCTAAGTAATCTTCTGGAGTAACAATTTCAACCTTCATAATAGGTTCAAGAATTACAGCACCAGCATCTTTAGCAGCATTACGTAATGCAAGTGAAGCAGCAATCTTAAAGGCAGCTTCTGATGAATCGACTTCGTGGTATGAACCATCATACAACTTAGCCTTAACATCGATCAATGGATATCCAGCAAGAACACCGTTTTCCATTGATTCTTTCAAGCCTTGTTCAACTGAAGGAATGTATTCACGAGGAACAACACCACCGACAATAGCATCTTCGAATTCGAAGCCTTTTCCTTCTTCATTTGGTGTAAATTCAACCCAAACATCACCATATTGACCTTTACCACCAGATTGACGAACAAACTTACCTTGTGCACTTGTTTGCTTAGTGAATGTTTCACGATAAGCAACTTGTGGTTCACCAACTTTACATGCAACCTTGAATTCACGTTTCATACGGTCAACCATGATATCCAAGTGTAATTCACCCATTCCGGCGATCAATGTTTCACCAGTTTCAGGATTTGTTTCAGCTTGGAAAGTTGGATCTTCTTCAGAAAGCTTTTGAATAGCTAGGTCCATCTTATCTCTATCTTCCTTTGAATCAGGTTCGATAGAAACTTGGATAACTGGATCTGGAATATCCAATGATTCAAGAATTAATGGCTCGTCAGGATCTGTAAGTGAGTCACCAGTTGTAGTATTCTTCAAACCGATAACAGCAGCGATATCACCAGAGAATACTTCAGGGATTTCCTTACGGTGGTTAGAATGCATTTGTAGCAAACGACCAACACGTTCACGCTTGTCTTTTGTAGCGTTAAGAACGTATGAACCTGATTCTAGTGAACCTCTATATACACGGATGTATGTTAGACGTCCAACGAATGGGTCAGTAGCAATCTTGAATGCAAGACCAGCAAATGGCTTGCTATCGTCAGCAACTAATTCAACTTGGCTGTCATCCTTAGGATTTGTAGCATTGTAAGGACGAACATCAAGTGGTGATGGTAAGTAATCAACAACAGCATCCATCAACATTTGAACACCCTTGTTCTTGAAGGCGGAACCTGCAAGTACAGGGAAGAATTTCAAATCGATAGTAGCCTTTCTGATAGCCTTACGTAATTCATCATTGCTGATTTCGTCACCATTTAGATATTTCTCCATGATGTCATCATCAACATCAGCAACTGATTCAACTAATTCAGCACGCTTTTCTTTAGCTGTTTCTAAGTATTCGTCAGGAACATCAACTGTATCCCACTTTGTACCTAGTTCATCTTCATCATAAAGATCAGCTTTCATTTCGATCAAGTCAATAACACCCTCGAATTGATCCTCAGCACCGATTGGCATTTGGATAGCATGAGCGTTAGCATCTAGTCTTTCGTGAAGTGTTTCTACTGAGTAGTCAAAGTTAGCACCAATTTTATCCATCTTGTTAACAAAGACGATACGTGGAACACCGTATGTTGAAGCTTGACGCCAAACATTTTCAGTTTGTGGTTCAACACCAGATTGAGCATCAAGAACTGTAATAGCACCATCTAGAACACGTAGTGAACGTTCAACTTCGATTGTGAAGTCAACGTGTCCTGGAGTATCGATGATATTAATACGGTTACCTTTCCATTCAGCTGTTGTAGCAGCAGATGTAATAGTAATACCACGTTCTTGTTCTTGGGCCATCCAGTCCATTTGAGAAGCACCATCATGTGTTTCACCAATCTTGTGGATCTTACCAGTATAGTACAAGATACGTTCTGTAGTTGTAGTCTTACCGGCATCGATATGGGCCATAATACCAATATTACGAGTTTCTTCTAGTGGAAATTCACGTTTATTAGCCATTAAACTTTGTTTCTCCTCTCAATTTATTATTAATTACCAACGATAGTGAGCAAATGCACGGTTAGCATCAGCCATCTTATGTGTATCTTCACGTTTCTTAACAGCTGCACCTGTGTTGTTAGCTGCATCCATAATTTCATTTGCAAGACGTTGATCCATAGTATGTTCACCACGTAGACGAGCATAGCTAACGATCCAACGAAGACCTAATGTTGTACGACGATCTGGACGTACTTCAATAGGAATTTGGTAGTTAGAACCACCGATACGGCGAGCCTTAACTTCAAGAACAGGCATAACATTATTCATGGCTTCTTCGAAGACATCCAATGGTTCGTTGCCAGTCTTGTCTTTAATAATATCAAATGCACGGTAGAGAATTGATGAAGCTGTTCCTCTCTTACCATCGTACATCAAGTGATTGATCAAACGTGTAACTAACTTTGAGTTGTACATTGGATCAGGTAATACATCGCGTTTTGGAGCGCTACCTTTACGCATATTAAATTCCTCCGTTATTACTTATTTCTTTGTTTGTGATTTAATTATTTCTTAGGCTTCTTAGCACCATATTTTGAACGGCTTTGCATACGTCCATCAACACCGGCAGTATCTAAAGCACCACGAACAACGTGATAACGAACACCAGGTAGATCCTTTACACGTCCACCACGGACAAGGACAACACTATGCTCTTGCAAGTTGTGGCCAACACCTGGGATATATGCTGTAACTTCGATAAGGTTTGATAGTCTAACACGGGCATACTTACGTAGGGCTGAGTTAGGCTTCTTTGGTGTCATTGTTCCGACACGAGTTGCTACACCACGTTTTTGTGGTGCTGGGTTCTTTGTAGCAACTTTCTTCATACTGTTGTAACCGTAGTTCAATGCAGGGGCATTTGATTTTGACCCTTGTGACTTACGGCCTTTACGTACTAATTGATTAATTGTAGGCATTCAAGGTTCCTCCTAAAAATTTAAGTACACACATCCAGGTGGTTCATAATTTTGTAAAATAATAAACCACCTAAGTGGCATACGATATGAGCTTATACTTAAACAAACTACTACTCTGCTAATAAAAGCACGTCTAATAGAATATCATCTTAAAAAGTTCATGTCAATGGAACTTGCAAAGAAAAGATGCAAATAAAACACGTAATTTAGTTTGAGGTGATAAAATGACATATTTCTATTATTTAATAATATTTACTCTAGGTTCCAGTATAGTCTCATTTTTGACAGTTGTAGCACATGATTTTCCAAAAATTGATTTAAAACGGCGATCATCATGTGATAATTGCCATACTATTTTAAGGTGGTATGAATTAATTCCTATTTTGGGCTTTATATTTATAGAAGGAAAATGTTCAAAATGCAATACAAAGGTGCCGCTAATATATCCTGTTACAGAATTAATTGGTGGAATGTTCTTTCTAACTATTATTATTCAGAATCGAAATCTCTATATGATAGTTCCAGTGGCACTAATGTTAATATTTTTGAGTTTTATGGATCACTATTATGGATATGTATACTCGCTTTTATATTTGATAAGTTTACCGACTTATTTATATGCTTATTTTCATAATTATCAACTTCACTTAATAATAGGATTCTTGGTATACAGTGTTCTTATTGCATTGAATCGTTTATACAACAACATCGGATTAGGTGATGTGGAACTTATTGCACTATTAGCAATATTATTTGGTTTAGAAGATATCTTAAAAATAATCTTAATTGCCTGTCTAACGTGCATATTTAGCTTTGTCACAAATAAAAAGAGATCATTTAGATTCATTCCTTACTTAACTATCTCTACAGGAATTATCTATCTAATCTCTTATTAACCTTTTAAAAATTAAACCGGTAAAATACGCTGTAACTTCAACCAATTCAAGCACATGCTCCACCATTTTGCATCTGAATAGTTAACATATGATCCTTCTCCAGGATCTTCCGTAATATGAGTTGCTAACGAAAGTCCATGCCTACCAGTTGCAAACAAATGCAATTCATATGGTAAACCTAATAAATCCATTTTCTGAGCATAGACAAGTGAATTCATAACTGGAACTGTTTCATCAGTAACTGTTTGCCAAATAAAAGTCGGTTTAGAATACTTAGTCAAATGTTCTTGGGATTGCCAATAAAAAATATCTGGGCTTATTTTCATTGCATAATCAACATCTTCTGGATATCCCATTGTCAAATCAATTACTGAATAACTCAGAATAGTAGCACAAGGTTCTACTTCAATCGGTGCAGCAAATATATCTTTACTAGTTTCAGGATCAGTCATCAGCGAATTATAATTTGCTACAATATGACCTCCAGCCGAAAATCCAATCAAAAATACTTTATCAAGGTCTATTTGGTGTTTGTCAGCCTGAGTTTTTACCCAATTCAAAGTAGTGGCTGTTTCTTGCAATGATAAGGGATAAACTGGTTTTCCATCATTTATTAATTTATAATGCAAAACAATCGCATGGATACCTGCGGCTGCAAACTTAAGAGCAATTGGCTGTGCTTCACGATCAGAATGAAATGTGAATCCCCCACCCGGAAAAATTATTACTAAAGGATGTTTAACCTCGGAAGTAAAATCACTAATTGGATCTAGCCAGTATGTATCAATATTAAATTCAACATTTTTATATGTTAATTTTTGTGTATTCATGGGAAACATCTCCTTGAACGTTTATTCAATTAAAGAAATTAATAGATCTTAGCCAATTCATTCCTAATTTCCACCACTCTGCTACAAACTTATTTAAGTGCAATACATTACCAGGTCGTTGGGTGACATAAGTTCCTAATGATAATCCGTGTTTGCCAGAAGCAAATAAATGCAATTCAAACGGCAAATCTAATTGATTCATTTTCTCAGCATATAACAGTGAATTATGTACTGGTACTGTTTTATCATCAACGGTTTGCCAAATAAAAGTTGGTTTTGCATTACTAGTCAAATGATCTTGAGATTTCCAATAAAAAGTATCATTGCTGACAGACTCTCTGTGCTCCTTACTGCGAGGATACCCAGCTGTTAAGTCAATGACTGGATAACATAAAAAGTTAGCAGCTGGTATTACATCAAGTCGTTCAGAAATGACCTTTTTCCTTTCTTCAAGATTAGTCATAATCGAATTAAAATTAGCAACGATATGACCTCCTGCTGAAAAACCAACCAAGATTATTCTATCTAAATCAATATGATGAATTTTTGACTGGCTTTTCAACCAATTCAAGGTAATAGCTGTTTCTTGTAAAGCCAATGGATAAACTGGCGTTTGCTCTTCAATTAATTGATAGTGTAGAACAATTGCATGAAATCCCTCTGAAGCAAATTTTAATGCAATGGGCTGTGCCTCACGATCAGTTTGAAAAGTGAATCTTCCACCAGGAAAAATGATAACTAGTGGCCTTTTCACCTCACTGGAAAAATCTCTAATTGGATCTAACCAATAAGTATCTACATAAAATTCATGTCCCTTATAAGATAATTTTTGTTTCTCCATGTTCTCCCTCTCAACATGTTTATACATCTATTCTAAACTTAAATAACTATTTGTACATTATATTTAATTATTAATAATAAACAAAGGATATACAATTTGTATTTTAAACCTAGATACAAAAAAGGCCGCATGCTAAAAATAGCAATGCTGAAGTGCCCTACAATTGTTAGACAAGAAATCTAACGATTGTAGGGCATTTTTTATGACAAAATATGATCCAATCTT
>NZ_RHNU01000027.1 GCF_003946015.1 Companilactobacillus insicii | reverse complement strand
TTATTACACTCACAAAATAAAACATTTTCTTTTTGAATCAATTAGTTTTTGTTGCACTCTATTTTGATACATTGGAGTTGATAATGAAAGCCACATGTCAAGTTGAAACGCAACACCTTAAACAAATCTTAATAACTTTTCTTTAACTCATGATAAAATTTAACGTTCGCAGTTTGGAGCTGATAACAAAAAATGGAACTCGCAAATTTACGAGTTCCATTTTTTGTTTAATCGACAGATTTTAATGCACCAAGCATATCTACCTTTTTGATCTTATATGCCATAAATGCCATCACTATTATTGAAAAGAGTATAGTCATTAATCCAGAAATGGCAAAGTTTGACAGAAATAATGTCATGTCTGCCATTGCCGTCTCAGGAGGAAGTGTCTGCATGATGTAATTGTGAAGCCAGCTGCCGCCGACAAATCCTAATATAATACCGATCATAGTTAACATTAGTGTTTCACGGTAAATATACATTACGACTTCCATAGGATAGAATCCCAAAACTTTGATAGTCGATAATTCACGAATACGCTCAGATACATTGATATTTGTGAGTGTAAATAAAACTACAAAAGCGAGTAAAGAAGCGGCAATTATAATGATAAGAACCAGATTATTCAGACCACCTAAGATATTATTTATTGTTTCTTTTGCGTCATCGGATTGCACAACAGTTAGTGATGAATGCTGTTTAGTAAGTTGACGTGAAATGTTATCAATATTTGATGATGAACGATTACTTAATTTCATCATTATGGCATTGTAATTTGTAAATTTATTAAAAACCTTTCTGTAGTAGTTAGAGCTCATGTAAATATCATGTCCGGCAAACATTTGAGTAATATGAGAAACCTTTACTTTATATTTTTTACCATTTGACGTTTTGATCGTCATTTGGTCACCAGTGGTTACATGCATTATTTGAGCTAACTTTTCAGTTATAACGACACCATTATTTGACAAGGAGATTTTTTCAGAATCTCTTGGACTTTTTAGTGTTACATATTTATCAAATTCTTTTTCAGATTTAGGAACAACCAATGAGATTTGTTGATTGTTATTCATGTCTGATGCTTTGGAAGTGATATTCTCGTAATAAATTGTTGTCTTATTTTTAATTCCATGTATATCAGATATTTTATTTTTGTAATTGTTGATATTCTTTGTTGTATATGAAGTATTATACATTCCTATTAAATCATAATGAATAATATCATTGTATTGAGTTTTTACAATTCCATTTAATGAATCTTTTATTCCAAAGCCGGTAATCAGTAGGGCAGTACATCCCAAAATACCAATAATTGTCATGAATGATTTAAATTTATATCTAAATAAATTACGCATTGTTACTTTGTGATTGAATGAGAGTTTCTTCCAGACAAATCGGATTCGTTCTAACAAAATTTTCGAGCCTTTTTTTGGTGGCTTTGGTAACATTAACTTTGCAGGCTTTTCTCGTAAAGATTTACCAGCTACATATAGGGCAGGAAGTACGGTACAAGTTGTAGTGATTAGAAAAGAGATACCTATCCAGATCCATGATACTTTTGTCTGGAAATTTGGAATGACAAAGTTTGCTGCATAAGCGTTGAATATTTTCTTAGGCAATAATGTAGTACCAAACCATGCTCCGATTGAAGTCCCAATAATACTGGAAAGTAAACCATACAGAATAAAGACTTTCATGGCATCACTTTTTTTGTAACCAAGTGCCACTAATGTTCCGAGTTCAATTCTTTTTTCTTCACCCATACGTGACATGGTTATTAATACCACTAATATTGCTACAGCAAAGAAAATAATAGGAAAGGTATTAGATAGTATATCTATACGTTTAGCATCTTCACCATATTGATTGTAGCCTTGATTATAATCGTTTCGTGATTGAATTTGATAATTCAAATTGTCGGTTTCAAATTTTACCTTCTCCTTTTCTTTATTGATGATTACATCGGCATTGTTGCCGTATTTTTTTTGAATGATTTCTTTTTTATTATCAATACTTGTATAAGCTTGATCAATTATCTCTTGTTTTCGTTCATTTACTATTTTTCTGATTGTTGGCTCCGAATTAGATACATTCTTTTCAACTTGACGTTCATAGCTATCTGTATAACTGGATCCTTTTAAGTTATTGTATTTTATCAATGCAGTTGTAGGTGATAGGGACTTAAATGCGCTTTTAGAGACAACAGCGTATGTATCAATTTGACCAGTTCCGACCGATGTTGTAGCCAAATTTTGTTTTAATAGATAATCTGCTGACGTTATGAATCCGACTATTTTGTATTTGGAATTTTTAAGTTTGGATATTTTTTTATTATCTTTGTCTTTTAGAGTTATATGGTCACCAATATGGTAATTTTGACTATCTTTATTGTTCAATGCAATTTCGTTGGATTTATTAGGTAATCTACCAGCAGATCGCATATCTGTACCCGTTACTTTTAATCCTATCAAAATAAATACGCCCAGTGCGAGTAGGGTAGTGATGGATATAAATCTAGCAATTGAAAATTTGAATTCTCTTAAGATATTTTTATTTAAAATTTTCATTTTATTTCCTACCATTCAATATATTCCACTGGAGTCGGATTAGGATTGAATTGATCCAATTTAACTTTTCCGTCGCCAATTTCTATAATGTGATCCGCCATTGGTTTAATCATTCCGTTATGGGTGACTATAATTACATTCTTTTGAGTACTATGACAAAAGTCTTGTAGTAGTTTTAAAATGTTTTTGCCGGTCTTATAATCTAATGCTCCTGTAGGTTCATCGCATAATAATAAATCAGGATTTTTGGCGATCGCCCTTGCTATTGATACACGCTGTTGTTCACCTCCAGAAAGCTCTGCAGGAAAGTTATTACACCGGTCTCTTAATCCAACGCTTTGCATGATTTGTAAAGGATTAAGTGCATTAGGAGCAATTTGTGAAGCCAATTCCACGTTTTCTAGTGAGGTTAAACTTGGAATCAGATTATAAAATTGAAAAACAAAGCCAACCTGAGTTCTTCGATATGCAGTCATCTTTTTGTCTGAATAATTTGAAATATCATTTTTATTTACAATTACTTGACCTTTAGAATTGGAATCCATTCCACCTAAAATGTTTAGTAATGTTGATTTGCCGGCTCCTGACGCTCCCACGATTACGGTTAGTTCACCTTTATTGATATTAAAACTTATATCATTATTTGCGTAGAACCTATTTCCATTTGTAGTATAAATCTTAGAACTATGTTTAACTTCGATGTATGACATGTTATAATCTCCCTAAATAGTCGATGTGTTGTTTTAGTAAATACTAGATTGAATTTATACAACTTTCAACCACCATATTTATACAATGTGTTGGATTTATAAAAGGAGATGTTCTTTTGCAAAGATTAACTAAAACCGACGAGAAAATAAAAAAAGCCTTCATCGATTTGATGAAGGTTAAAGGGTTTGATCATTTAACTGTTAGTGATATTACTAATAATGCAAAAATCAATCGAAGCACATTTTACTCACATTATGAAGATAAGTATGCTCTAGAAAAACATTTTGAAGATATGGTTCTGAATGAATTGAGTGAAGAATTAAATAGTAATTTGGATTCGACTATGAAGTATCAAGACATAAGTAAAGGAATAGAATCTTACCCAGTTATCAATACTATTGTTGATTACATTGAATCTGAGTTCGACTTGATCAAAGTATTGATGGGAAGTACTGGGACGACATTTGAGAGTCGCGTTAAGGACGTGCTATACCAGGTGGTCAATCATGGACTATATTTAGCTAAAGGAAATTCCAAAATGGTTGATCAGATTCCTAATGATTATGCATACGAAATCGTGGTATCGGGAATATTAAATACTATGAAATTCTGGCTGTTTAAGGATAATCCTGAAGATAAGGATACAATAGTCGATATTATTATGAAAACACGCTATTTAAGTCCGTATGACCTTCTGGGTGTTGATAATCAGTTTGGTAAGACAATCAAGGTTTGATTTTTAATTCATTAATATTATTAATACTCATTAATTGTTTGATTTTGTCTAGTAATTCCTGATTATTATTATATTCCGCAAAAGCAATAGAAGTAGTTAGCGCATGACTGAGTCGATTATAGTCGATCGGAAGACTTTTTAGTGCGTTTTGTGCAGCTGTGAAATATAGAGTATCAGTAAATTTTCCAGTAAAATATTTGTCGAATTTATGTAATCCAATTTCAATTAGAGAATTACTACGGTCAAAATTTTTGTTTTGTGTGTACCATGTAGCAATCCTAGTAATCATTGCTCGATAGTAATAGAATTCAGTATTGGAATTGACTACTATGCTTTCAATATTTGAGTAAGCCAAGTCGTAATAATAATCTGTTTTGGTATTTTGGCTTTTATCGGAATAAATTGATCCTAATTCAGAATAAATAACCGTTCCCCAAAAGGTATTTCTATTCTGTAATAATTCTAATGAATAATTTAATTGAAAGACGGCCTCGTCGCTGTCTTTTTTTGATTCTGCAGTTTTGGAAAGCAAAAAATGTAGATGTGCCTTTCCTGAGGAGGGGAGAGCACTCTCTTTTATATCGTTAGCAATGGATTCAACAAGAGTGTAGTTCGAATCCTGAACGGCTTGATCCATTGTTTGAAATTTATCGATATAGAGATTACTTGAAGGCAAAGAAGAAAACTCCGAGAAAACATTATCTAATGTTAGATGTAACTTTTGACAAATGGAAATGAGAACGTTAGTTGAAGGTGGGATATTTTTGTTTTCTATTTTACTAATAATTGCCTGAGTACAAATTCCATCTGCTAATTCTAATTGACTCATGTTTAACTTTTTACGTTGTTCTTGAATAATTTTTCCTAAAAGCATAATTTTCTCCTAACTAATATTACTATTAATAATAAAATGCAGTTAAATTACATCAATATATTACTTATAGTAATATTATATATAATAAATATCCAGCTTTTAGCGTTACAAGATTAAATTAAAAAGTAAGCTTTTTCATAACGACACAATAAACGTATTTACTAAAAGATTTGATATTAGTAAATTTCAATAGAGATGGCTGAAATATTTAAAATGATTTTGTAACTACATTAGCTACAGGTTTCGTAAAAAAAAGTAAAAAATAGTAGGTCCGAAGACCTACTAAAATGAAATTCTATTGATGTAACTTAATATATTCTAAGATGATTTTCTTCTCATCTGCCGTGGCTTCGTAATCACCAGATTTTAGATTATGAATTCGCTCAACTGACAAATGACTTTCAAAAGCAAATTGAGTGTCATTCATATCCTTACTACGTTCAAATTGAATAATTGATTCAGCTATACTTGGTTTGTCCATAAATAAATAACCTCCGATAAGTCCATCATATCATTTAAGACTTAATTTATTGAGTATATTTTTAAAATGTTGACCATCTAGTAATTGGCCAGTAACGCCATTTAACTTCACCAACGATTGCTTTTTTATTGATAAAGCCAATAATACGACTATCCTTTGAAACGGTTCTATGATCTCCCATAACGAAGTAGGAACCAGCAGGTACTTTGTTTGTTCGTTCAATCTTCTTCAAAGTTGAAGTGCTGTATCTTTGCTGCCATTCAGGAGCAGTTTTGGCTAATTGGCTCAAAGTGAAGTTATACGTGTAACTGTATGCTTTGCCAGCATAAATGCTTGTATCAGGTTCCTTTTTCTTGGAGCCGGCATCTAAGAAACTCTCGTTGAGCTTCTTACCATTAACGTACATCTTGTTATTCTTTGAAGTAACAGTATCGCCAGGCAGACCGATGATTCTTTTAATATAAAAAGAACCAGGTTCATCAGGTGCTTTTAGTACAACGACATCCCCACGTTGCAAATTAGTATGTCGAACGGCAATTAATTTTTCACCGTTTTCAAACGTAGGTTGCATTGAAGGTCCTGAAACTCTATCGTTTGAAAATACAAATTGCATCAGTAGGAAGAACACTGCATAAATCGCGACCGTTAGAGCAATAGTTTGCAGCCAAAACTTCCAGCCGCTTTCTTCTTTTTCCGGCCTTCGTCTTGTATTATTTCTATTCATAATTCACCTCATACATGTACTATCTAGAATATTACACTTTTTCCGAATTATTGGAAATAAATGTGTGGTTTTCAGACCAATTTTTATAAAAATGTATAACTTGATTATTGTATAATTAAAAAAGTTATATTTTTAGGAATTTACGGTACCATTTCTACTACCAACGACAAATGTAACACATTAATGAATGTATTAAATAAGGAGATTATATGACATATATTGAAAATTTGCGTGATGATACTAAATCATTACCGCATGGTGAAGTGTTCAATGCGAGAATAAATTTTATGGAACATGCATGTCAGGCATTAGATCAAGGTGAGGTACCTAAATATCATTTTCCTCAATTTCAACTTAGTGAAAAGGAAATAAGCTACTTTATGGAACATAACATTAATTTAGATGAAGCAGCGTTTCAAACCATGTCGGCCAATTTAAATGACTTTGATCACGATTTAGGAGAGTTTAGAACGTATCTTCAAACCAGGTTTGGATATTGGGCTACGATTACCAAAGATTTTATGAAGGTGTGGGCAGATGAATTTGGCGATGCTAAATACTTAGAAATTATGGCGGGAAATGGTTATATTTCTAATGAGCTACAAAGTTTAGGCAAAACTTCTATTTGTACTGACGATAAAAGTTGGTCTAAGCAAAGTAAGACAGGTCATAAACCACTAGTAGAAACTGAGGGCTTGGCTGCCTTGGCTGCCATCGACAAGTATCATGAAGATGTCAATTATGTTATTTTGGCATGGAGTCCTGATAGGGATGATATAGACAATGAGGTTCTAAAAAAAATCCGTACTTATGGTCTGATACTGATATGCATTGGCGAAAGATATGGTGCTACTAATAGTAAAGAATTTTGGGATAACGCTGAAATTGTCGACTGTAAAGCAATTGATAAGTTGAATTTAATTTATTCTCATTATGATTTAGTCGGTGATAAGGTTTATTTGATAAAGTAAATTGTTGAAGGCATCCAGTTAACGAAATGACTGAGTGTTTTTTTAGTTAGTAGTGTAGAATAAGATATCAGATATAAAACGTGTAGATAATGGGTGAATATTAATGAAAAAAATTATTTCAAGTGTCATTATCTTGATTGTTGTTCTTCTTGCTGGTGTTTCGATCTCCAAGAGTGATTCAATTAAGTATAATAATACGATGAATCGACTTGGTATGAGTGACAATGCGGTTGTTTTAAGGACAAAGTCTGATAAGTCTCTTATTACTGCAATTAAGAAATTGGATCAAAAGAAACTCGCTAGCTATCAAATTATCTTTTTTGATAAGGATAATAGTGATTTTGGTTATATATATAGTCATAAAAAAACTAATAAAATTCCAGTAACTTCGGGAAGATATTTTTCTCAAAGTGATTTTTCATCACAGATACCATTTGCGGTACAGGGTAAGAACTCTGATATAGAAAGCTATAAACCTCAAAGTCAAGCATATATCAAGGTCGGGAAACGGTACGTTTCGGTAATTGGTAACATTGGATTTAATGGAGCTGATATTTTAAACAGTCAAACTTTGGTATCATTGTCTCCTAACCAACCACAAGTAAAAACAAAATTATCGAATGTCATTACTGTATTGGATGGAAGGGCAATTAATTCTAAAGAAAGCTATGCGTCGATCAAAAAGACGTTACATGTAACCAGTGCGCATAAATATAGTCCACAAAGTGACGATTTTGGCAATGTTCAAACTAATAATGGTGAATTATATATGGTCGGAATTATTTTGTTGTTTGTATTAGCCGTCGCCATGGAGTTTTATATTTTGGTACCGTTACGCTTTGATTTAACTAGATCCAATTTAACTGGTGATTTAAAAAATAATTATCGTAATGGATTGTTGCTAAGATACTTAGTTTACACATTAGTTCCGTATGCTGTTGGGTATGCATTTGTTAGTTGGAGAATCGTAATAATAAGTCATCAGACATTCAATATGTTCATGATTAGTTCCATATTGATTGCCGTGCTGATAGGTCTATATCAAATATTCTTTGTTAAAAAGGTGGATTAACAGATTTATGAACGTTGATTTAAGTGAAGATTTTAAAGATAAGTATCGTAAGTTAATGGGTGATCGAGCTGAAGATTTATTTGCGGCAATTGAAACTAATAGTCGAAATTCTTTTCGTATTAATCCATTAAAACCAAATTTTAAAAATGTAAATGTAGATTTGAGTGAACCAATTCCATATAGCAGTGTTGGTTATTATGGTGACATTGATGGTAATTCTATTGATCATCAGGCTGGATATTTATATAGTCAAGAACCAAGTGCCATGTATGTAGCCGAGGTTTTGGATCCACAAGAAAATGATAAGGTTTTGGATTTATGTGCAGCCCCAGGTAGTAAATCAACTTATATTGCCACAAAAATGAACTCACACGGTCTTTTGGTTACGAATGAGATAAATAATAAGCGAGCACGGGTTTTATCCTCTAACATCGAAAGAATGGGTATTACTAACGCAGTAGTAACCAATAATTCACCTAAGGATTTTGAGAAGAAGTTTGAAGGCTATTTTGATCGCATATTAGTCGATGCGCCTTGTTCTGGTGAAGGGATGTTTCGTAAAGATCCGGAATCTGTTAAGTATTTGTCGCTGGATTATGTAGAACAATGTGCTAATCGTCAAAGACACATTTTGGATTCAGCTTACAAATTGCTTAAGCCAGGTGGGACTCTGGTATATTCAACTTGTACTTTTTCACCTGAGGAAAATGAAGAGAATATCGATTATTTTTTGAATGAACATGAAGAAATGAGCATGGCTGAAATTAAAAAATACTCTGGTATGGAAGATGGAAAGCCAGAGTGGGGTAATCGTAATCAAGAACTTACTAAAGCTTTGAGAATGTTTCCAGATGTCTTTGAAGGTGAAGGACATTTCATATGTAAGATGGTTAAGTCTGGTTCTGACACAAAATCTCGTGAGAAAGATATTTCGACGGGGATTGGCAAAGAAGAAGTTAGTTTGGTTAATAAGTTTTCTAAGGCTAATTTAGTGAACTTAGATGGCAAGAACTGGTTTAAAGTCAGTGACTTTTTATACCAAGCTGCTAGTTTAGACAATCGTTTTAAGTCACTGCACGTATTACGTAATGGTTTGAAATTGGGTGAATTCAAAAAAAATAGGTTCGAGCCTGATATCGCATGGATATTGGCAATCGAACCTACGGATTTGAAATCTATTTATGAATTAGATGATAATCAATTTCAAACATATATGCATGGTGAATCAATTATACTAACTGAAAAGCCTAGTTTTGATAACAAATGGATTGGTTTAAGCTATCAAGGTAAGCTGTTCAGTTGGGGTAGATACAGCAATAATCAAATAAAAAATGTCTATCCTAAAGGACTAAGAAGGTAATTTAATTTCCCTTTGGTTAGCATAATTAACTAAGTTCTCATCAAAGATGATGGGGGCTTTTTTTATTTCGTTAATATTCTTTGCTCCAAGTAATGCCATGATGATTTGAATTTGTTTAGCAAAACTTTCAAAGAATAAAGTTGCTTCTTCAAGTGAGTATTTTTGCAAGTGATGCAATACTAAGCCAGACATACCAACGGATGTGGCTCCCATTTTAATAGCTTTAACTACATCCATTGGGGTCCGAATACCACCAGAGGCAAAGATGGAAACATCACTCATAAGAGGTTGTGCTTCAATTAATGATTCAACGGTCGACATTGAAAATTGATCAAGATAGGTTAAGTCAATTTCATGATTTCGTTCTGATTCTATTTGTGCAAAGTCAGTACCGCCAAAACCCGAAATATCGATGTACTTAACGCCAACATTGATCATTCTTTGCATGGTTTCCTTAGAAATACCAAATCCGACTTCTTTGACAATCACAGGAATATTAACTTTTTCGAAAATTTCTTTGATATTGTCTAGCCAAAAGAATGATTTATCTCCCTCAGGCATAGCCAATTCTTGAATTGCATTAAGATGTATTTGCAGCGCATCAGCATTTAATAAGTCGATTGCTTGCTGAGCTTGTTCTGCATTAGCTTTGGCAGAAACATTGGCTATGACGAATCCGTTTGGATTGTATTCACGTAAAGGAGTGAAAGTGTCTCCAGTTTCAGGTATACGTAAGTAAACTCCCATTGAGCCACTGGACACCGGAATATTTAATCTTTCTGCTAATTTAGCTAATCCCATATTAAAACGGGCGGATTGTTTAGATCCGCCTGTAATTGCATTGAAATAAAATGGATAACTGAACTTTTGACCAAAAATATTAGTGCTTAAATCAATATCACGGTAATTCAATTCTGGTAATGCGTCATGAAGTAATCTTATACTATCAAAATCCGCATATGATTCATCAGTAAAAAACTTTTCAGCTAAAAATAAATGTTCAACTTTGCGTTGAATTTGTTCATCCTGCTTAGGCATTAGCGATTATTTCTCCAATTTTTAAGGTTAGGGGAGTTATTCCAGCATTTTCCCATTCTTGCTTTAATTTTTCTAATTTCAAATGATGGTCACTAATAACAATTCCACAATCTCCACCACCAGCACCGGAAGTTTTAGCGGCACCACCGAGTTTTTCGGCGATATCACAGAGTTGTGATAGCATCTCTGTCTCAATGTGAACATCACTGAATTCAGCCAAGTCTGTAAGTAGTGTACGATATTTACTTATCATATCTTTTATCATTTCAGAATTGTTATTACGGAAACCATCAATAAGGTTTTCAACATTTTGACGACTGGATCTCAAGAAGTTTTGATATTTTTCGACTTTTTGAGCTTTTGTTAGGGCAATACGATCAACGAGAATTGAAGTTGAAGCAGGACTACCTGTCCAGCCAACTGTTAATTCCAAATCCTCAGGTAAATATAAAGTTTCAATTTTTAAATCAGGCCAATCAAATTCTAATAATTTAGTTAAGCTGTGATTTTTGATCATATTGAAGACCCAGTTACGATCAGGTGATTTGTAGGCAACGATACCTCCAAATGCACTAGCAGCTATATCACCTAAACTACCATTTCCTTGAACTGATAAGTGGGCAATCGCTGACAGTTTGTAGACATCCATAGCAGATAGGTTTAGATGATAAAAATCACCTAGAGTTTTCACAACAGCAACTGTGACAGCTGCTGATGAGCCTAGGCCATACTTTTTGCCATCTTTTGAATCTAACTCACTAGTTACCAATAAATCGTAATAGTCTAATTTAACATTTTTTTCAAGAGCGTATTTTTCGACAAAATTAATGGCCGCCAAGATGTATTGAAGTTGACTCTCAGTATCGTCAAAAACAAGCTGTGTTCCTTGCCGGTCCCAGTGAATAAGTTCTTTATTGAGGTTCTTTGATTGAATGGTTCCACCATTCTTTGATTTAGTTATGTGAGCAGTCACATATTGATTTACTGATGCAATTACAGCAGGGAAGCCAGTTTCAACAACAGCATATTCTCCTGCTAAATACAATTTTCCAGGTGCTTTTCCCGTAGACAAAATATCATACCTTTCAATATAAATATCAGATGTATTGTATACCATTACCAATGTTTGCGACAACTGTGGTGACAGCAGGTAAGTTATCATCGATATATTTTTGAACAATTTCAGCTGATTCTTTAGTACAAATAATTTTCACATTTGGCCCAGCATCAATGGTTACGTAGGCAAGGACACCTTGACTGCGCAATGATTTGACAAGTTGTATGACGCGGATTGTCTCAGGAGCAAAGTATGTAAATGAAGGATTAGCTGAAAGTGTCAATGCATGCATACTCATGGCATTGTGTTCTGATAACTCACCAATTTTTTGGACATCTTTTTGAGCAATTGCTTGCTTAATTTCGTTTATCTCTGAAGATACTAGTGTAACCCAATTATCATAAAAAGGGGAAGTTTTTACGCTATTTTCCATTCCAGAAGTGCTGGAAATCTTCTTAGTATCTTGACTGATGACAACAGATAATAATGATAAATCAATGTTAGGGTGTTCATCAATAGGAACTGCGTAAGAAGTGTCATTACTTGTTCCAGCTATCCATTCTACGAATCCACCATAGATAGAGCGTGAGGCTGAGCCTGAGCCATTTCTAGCAAGAATTGATAATGATCTATTATCAAGATTTAACTTCATAGTTTGATTTATTGATGCAGCTAACGCAGCAAACCCAGATGCTGATGAAGCAAAACCAGCAGAAGTAGGCACGTGATTTACAGATTTAACTAAAAAATGTTGGTCGAATCCGAAATAATTTCTAACAAAGTCTAAATAATTAGTGATTCTTTTACTTTTAGCATCATCTAAAAGCTCGTCATTTAAATATATTTGATCTTTGTCGCTGTCTATTATTTCAGATTTTGTATCGGTATAGAATTTATCTAGTGTTAAAGAAAGACTATTGGTATATGGTATTTTTAATTGTTTATCTTTTTTTCCCCAATATTTAATTAAGGCAATATTTGTATAAGCTCGAGCAGTTTTAGTCGCCATCTGATTCCTCCGCGTAAATAGAAAGTGGTTGAAGCCATGTTTGTTCAGCTCCTGATTTAATAAGAGCTTTTTGAATCATCTCAGCACTGGTTAGATTTCTGGCCAGACTTATAATACATCCGCCTCGTCCACCTCCAGTTATTTTACTTCCTAGAGCGCCGGCATTATTGGCTGATTTGATTAACTTATCAGTTTTAGGAATGGAAAGATTTAATTCTGATAACAAACTATTTGCTTCGTTAAATGTTTGACCTAAGTCTTTGAGCCGATTGTTATTTAGAGTTAGACTGGTTTTTTTAGTACATTGTCCTAATTGTTTTAGTATTTCACCAATAGTTTGAGGATCGTTATCGTACATTTTCTTGACGTCAGAGACTGTTTCCTTTGTTTTACCTTTGACACCTGAATCGGCGATAACTAGGAATCCATCTGTTTTGAAAGTAAAGTAGTTTACCGGATCTTTTCGGCTGAACTGTACAGGAGCATTAGAAATTACTGTTAAAGCATCTAATCCAGAAGCCTTACCGTGAGTAACGGTTTCTGACTTATTTACATAATCCACTAGTATATCGTGTGTAAGAGTATCATCAAAAAAGTTAAAGAATGCTCTGGTGATAGCAGTTCCGATTGCGGCAGAGGATCCTAGTCCGCGTTCTATTGGGAGACTGCTCTCAATACTGATTGAGTATTTAACACTATTTTTATTTAATTTTTCATCTAAAAGGTTGATCAAAAATTTAACACCCGATAGTGACTCGGGAAGATCATTAATTTTGCCAACGTAGTATTTAGACGATAACGTGCTTTCTTTTTTATTATCGATTTCATTGATGCGAACAATGACTGGAATACTTACTAATGGGATGGCAATTGCGGGATATCCGTAAACTACGGCATGTTCACCCATAATGATCGTCTTTCCATGACTTTTTCCGATTCCTTTAAGCATAAGCCCACCTCAGTTTCTCTAAATTTATATTTTATACATCTCAAGCTTTGATTTCCACTTTGATTACCATAACTATGATAGAATTTTTTCAGGAGAATGATTATGACATTAAATTTTGTACTCGGTAAAAACCAACTCGACCATCAAAAGAAAATGATGGAATTGTTTAAGGATGATTATCAAAAAAATCCTAATGGGGAATACTTTTTTCTAGTTCCTAACCATATTAAATTTGAATCTGAAATTAATACGTTGAAGGCACTGGGACAGGATAACGGGGAGAGTGATGAACTAATTGCAACGAGCAATGTTCAAAGTTTTTCTTTCTCACGTTTAGCTTGGTACTTTTTACGTAGTCAAAGTATTTATAACACTGATTCCTTAACTGAAACTAAATCAGCAATGTTATTACGCAATATTATTTTACAACATAAATCAGAATTAAAAATATTTTCAGGTATGGTCGGTAAGCCAGGATTTATCGACCAACTTTCGACGCAGTTCACTGAACTATTAAACGGTCAGGTAGAACCAGACGATTTAGAATCGGTCTTAAATCAGGATGATCCTGAAGTTTTTACCGATAAGATTCAAGAATTGGACATTATTTATCGAGATTACTTCGAACAAATTCAAGGCTTGGCAACTAATACTTTCCAGCTTGATGCCTTAAGTAAGTTCTTTGATGAAGATTTACATACTCAAAATTATTATTTTTATATTTCTGGATTCTCGTCATTTACTGCTGCAGAATTAAATCTAGTTAAATCGATGATTCTGAATTGTAAGAATGTAACGATTTCATTTGCACTGGAAACACCCGTGTTAAAGATGGATGATGTTTCGGACTTTTACTACCGTCCGGCTAATACATACCATCAACTTTATCAAATTGCCAAAGAGGGACAAATAGCTTTCCACAATTTTTTTGCGGATAAATTACGCATTTCTGATGATTTGGCTAAGTTAGAAAACTACTGGATTCAATCTAGTGAGTATAATGAGAAGATTCAAAAAACTTCTTTGAGTGATAAAAATTCAATTCAAGTTTGGAAATGTACTGATAAGCAAACGGAAGTATCGTCAATTAGTACGTATATTCGTCAAATGGTTGCTAATCAAGGGTATAGGTATAAAGACTTTTTGATTTTGAGTAGAGATTTGGGTCAATACAGTTCATTTATAGAATCATTTATGGAAAACAATGAGGTTCCTTATTTTATTGATCTTCAAAATAAAATGACCGATCATCCCTTTAAAAAGATGATTGATCTTTTATTTGCATGGATTAATCGAGGAATGCAAAGTAGCGACGTTATCGCATTATTGAGAACGGAATTGCTGATACCTAATATTTTTGATAAAGAAGGTATATCAGTTTTTCGTGAAGCTGTAGATTTGGCTGAAAACTACGCTTTAGCTAACGGAATTACCAGACGTGGTTGGTTAGGGAAGGATTTCGCTCCAGAAGCCAAGCTTGATAGTGAAGTGGATGCTGAAAAGATTCGTGATTATCGTTTAATGAATGTCGTAAAAAATTACGCCGCCTTTTTGTATACGGAATTAAACAGTTTCTTTGAATCAGAACATACAACCATTGAGGCGTCTACTTTTATCTATAATTTTCTTGATGAACATGGGGTATTTAAGCAGCTAATTGAATGGCAGAAACAAGCAACGGAACAAAACAATTTAGCACAAGCTAATCAACCTCAACAGGTAGTCAATAAGTTTAATGAAATACTAGATGAGTATGTTGAAGTTTTCCGAGATACAAAATTTAGTAGTGAGGACTTTATTGAAATTCTAGATGCTGGATTTGAGACGGCTACATATTCACAAGTTCCATCAACACTTGATGCAGTAAGTATTTCTGAAATTGGGATGATTCAGCCTGATGACCGTCGAATTGCGATTATTATTGGATCAACCGTCAATAATATGCCAGGAACTTCTGTTTCTAATGATATTATTTCGGATGATGAACGTCAGGCAATCTCTGAATCGCTTGTTGATGGCAAATATTTGAAAGATTCGGATGAGATAGTTAATAATTCTGAACCATTTTTACACGATATTGTGTTTACAACACCAAAAGAGCGATTGATTTTTACATATCCTAATTTCACTGAAAACAATAAGCAACAGGAGTTATCTAGTTATATTGTCCGAATTATGAATCAATTTTCATTACCAGAACAAAATGTCCTGTTGAATCCTGATTCTAAGGATGCTGAGGAGAATCAAGTAATTAGATATATTGGATCTAAGACCTCTAGTTTGAATTATTTAATTCGTGTTTCTCGATCAGCTTTAGACAATAAAATAGGACTGTCTAGTCAATGGAATTATATACGTAATAGTTTAATGCACGAGGAACCGGAACATACGAGTTTTGTCATGAGCTCATTAGATTATAAAAATATTCCTCACAATCTTCGGGCAGAAACGGTTGAACAATTGTATGGTAATAACATGAATATTTCCATATCTAGATTGGAAACATTTTATGAGAACGAATACCAATATTTCTTGAAATATGGGCTCAGATTAAAGCCTAGACAGTTATTTGAGGTTACACCAGCTCAAACAGGTTCCTTATTCCATGCTGTCTTAGATGGACTGGTTAAGTATACCAATCAGGAAAATGTTAAAATTCAAGATTTAACTGATGATCAGTTGTCCAAACTTATTGGTGATATTTTTAAAGAAAAGGTTAGTTACCCGGAAAACAAGGTATTCTTGGCCTCAGCAAGAATGGAATTTATTGCCAGTCAGATTGAACGAACGTTAAAGCAATTGGCATTAGCAATCAAGCGCCAGCTATCACGTAATAAGTTCATTCCAAGAGCTTCAGAAGTCACATTTGGCCGTATTAATAATCAGCAAAATTTGCCAGGTCTATCTTTTAAAATTCTCGATAAGCATTGGATAAATGTTAGAGGAAAGATTGATCGTATTGACGAGATGCTTGTAGATGATACTGATTATTTAGCTATCATTGATTACAAGTCCAGTGAGCGCGATTTTAATTTTTCTAATTTTCTTGAGGGTTTAACTATGCAGATGCCAACTTATTTGGAAAGTTTGAATCAAAATTTAGATTTGCTAAAATCTGCAAGTAACGCTAATGAAGCCAGAGTTGCTGGAGCTTTCTATTCACACATCTTAAATCCAAAACTAAAGTTAACTCGTAAAGGGGTAACAGACACTGATTTATTAAGTGAATTCAAGCTTAAAGGGTTAGTTTTAGATGACGATAAATTACTCAAGAATATAGATACCAAGCTTATTGGTTCAGGAAAGTCACCGATTGCCCCTGTTAAGTATACGAAGGCTGAAGGTGTACTTGGTGAACCGGATAGTGTACTTAGTCAATCAGATTTCTTTAAGATTTTAAATTATAATCGACATTTGATTACTAAAGCCGGAGAAAAAATTTATTCAGGTAAATTAAATTTGAATCCGTATCGAGACTATCAAATGCGGACTGGCCTGACATACAGTGATTATCAATCCATCTTCCAATTTGACGCAATGTTGCCGGAAAATGATTATCATGAAATTATTAAGTACAAAAAAATTGATGTTTTAAAACGAATTGAAGATATTTTAGAGGATGGTGAAGAAGATGCCTAAATGGACTGATGATCAAAATAAAGCAATTTTTCATCATGGTCACGATATTTTAGTTTCGGCCGCTGCTGGATCAGGTAAAACAACAATTTTGATTGAACGAATTATTGAGATGCTGAAGAATGGCGAAAATGTTGATAACTTACTTGTAGCAACCTTTACTGATGCTGCTGCAATGGAAATGAAAGATCGGCTTGTTGCTCGTATCAAAGAATTGTTAAAGGATAAGGAATTGACAAAAGAAGTGCGCGAACATCTACAACGACAAATCTTTAAAATTCCAATTTCCAACATCAGTACCTTACATGCCTTCTGCCTAAGTGTTATTCAGAAGTTCTACTATGTAATTGATCTTGATCCTAACTTTAGATTAATCAGCGATGATACTGAAAAATCCATGTTACAAGAACAAGCATTTGATAATGTTAGAAATAAATACTATGAAAAAAATGATGAAGACTTTTTGAAGTTGACTGAAAATTTTTCTGATGATCGTAGTGATGACGGCTTAGTTGATGTTGTTTTTAAACTCTATGACTTTGCTATAACAAATGCCAAGACGGATGAATGGCTAGATGGATTAAGTTCGATGTATAAGTTGAGTGGTCCGTTAAATAAAACTGATTTTTATCAACAGAGATTTTTACCACAATTTTTAAAGTCTTTAGACCAGATTCTTTCAATGTCACAAAGTGCCATTAAAAGTGCATCAGATGATGAACTTGGGGCATTATATATACCGACATTCAAGGAAATGATTGCACAAGTTAATCAAATTAAAGATGATGCTCAGAATGAGTCATTTGATCAGTTAAAAGAAAACTTTTCTAAGTTAAAGTTCACTTCTGTACCGCGTGTTTCTAAGAAACAAAAAGAGGGTATGGATTTGACTGTGTTTGATTTTGTTAGGGCAGTCAAAGATGACATAAATAAAAGCATTAAGGATAGAATTACTAATGAGTATTTCATTCAAAATGAGTCTGATATGCTAGAAACAATGAATAATTCAGCTTTGATTATTGATAAATTGGTTGAAGTTGAGCACAAGTTTATGAAAGAATTTTCAAAGATAAAACTTGCTGGTCATGCTTTAGATTTTAATGACTTGGAGCATCAAGCTGTTCAAATACTCAAGTCTAGTGTAGATGATAAACAAGTAGCGCTGGATTTCTATCAAAATCGATTCCATGAGATTATGATCGATGAATATCAAGACGTTAATGCAATGCAGGAAAATATTATTCAATTACTTTCCAATGATGATAATCATATTTTTATGGTCGGTGATATTAAGCAATCAATTTATGGTTTTCGTCAAGCTGCGCCCTATATTTTTGCTCATAAGTATGATGAATTTCAAAAAGATGATAATCCTAATGAATTAATCAATTTGTCGATGAACTTTCGTTCTTCAGGTTCGGTTGATACATTTGTTAATGACATATTTAAGAAAATATTTGATCGCTCAATTGGTGATATCAATTATGATAAAAATTCCCAACTAATCGAAGGAACTAGCTTTCCTGAAGAAGCCGATACACAAAATGAATTATACATTTTATCTAAAAATGATAATGTCAATCAAGTAACTAAACGTCAGTCGCAAATTGAATTTGCGGCAAAACGTGTTAAAGACCTTATGAATTCTAAATTTCAAGTTTATGATAACAAGCATAAAGAATATCGTGATTTGAAGTATTCAGATATAGCTATTTTATCTAGAACCAAAGGAAATAATACTGATTTGATATCGTATTTTTCTAAAGCCGAAATTCCATTGATGGTTACTGATGCCCAAAATTACTTCCAAACTACTGAATTGCAAATTATGATGTCGATGTTACAAATAGTCGATAATCCAAGACAGGATATTCCTTTGGTTGCAGTATTACGTTCACCGATTGTTGGATTAAATGAAGAAGAATTGTCACAGATTCGTTTGGCTGATAAAAGTGATGATTATTATACGGCTATGAAGTTGTACATGGAAACTGAAGATAATGATCAAAAACTGGCAGATAAGATCAAAGCTTTCTTTATTCAATTGGAGACATATCGTGATTTTGCTAATAAAAATAGTATTGCTAGACTAATTTGGAAAATTTATCAAGAAACCGGAATTCTAGAGTATGTTTCAGGGATGCCTGGAGGTAAACAAAGATCTGCCAATTTACATGCACTTTATCAGCGAGCTAATAGTTATGAGGAAACAAACTTCAAGGGCCTTCATGATTTTATTGATTTTATTCAAAGAATGGAAAAGATGAATAAAGATTTGTCACAACCAAACAGCATTGAGGTAGTTGACGATACCGTTAAAGTAATGACCGTCCATGCTTCCAAGGGGTTGGAGTTTCCAATTGTTATTTTTTTAGATTTGAGTCATAGCTTTAATAAGCAGGACTATATAGGAAGTACGCTATATGATGTCGACTTGGGTATAGGGATAACATTGCTTGATGATGAAAGTAGAATTACTGTTCCAACTGTTCAACGATCATTGATTGCTACAAAGAAGAAAGTGGCAACTGTTTCCGAAGAGATGCGACTGTTATACGTTGCCTTAACTCGTGCCAAACAAAAATTGATTATGATTGGATTTGAGAAAGATACAGAGAAGATGTTTAATCGCTGGGATAGTACAATTGTTGAAGACAACGGAGTCATTGACGAGGCCTCGCGTTTAAATTCGGGAACTTATCAGAATCTAATAGGGATGAGCACATTAACTGATAATGAACGTTTATTATCAGAAGGTGAAAATCACTTTGAAAATAAAAACTCTCGAATCGAATTACGAATTATCGAAGAGAGTGATAACCCGAAACCAACTGCAAATAATAAAGTTATTCAAATAGCTACAGAACAACCTTCAAAGCTGTTTAGAGATACTGTAGACAATATTTTGAATTTTAATTATCAACATCAGGAAGCAGTTGAAACAACAGCCTATCAATCAGTTTCCGAGATTAAAGGATTATTTGCTGACCCTGATGATGAGCAAATGGCCACTGACTTGTTATCAGATAATGGTAAGTACATTCAAGATAGTTTTGCAAAACCAAAGTTCTTGGCAGAGACAAAATCCGTTTCTGCCGCAGAAATAGGTAGTGCAACTCATTTGTTGTTACAAAAGGTAAGTATCGCGCAGATTCCAACAATTGAAACGTTCAAGAAGTTATTGTCCGATTCAGTTACTGATGGAAAAATTGAAGAGAATGTTGGTAAACAAATAGACTTACAAAGTTTAGTAAGTTTTTATGAAAGTGATTTGGGACATTTAATAGTTGAAAAAAATGATTCAGTTTCACGTGAATTTCCGTTTTCAGTGCTTATGCCAGCAAAAAGATTGTTTAAAGATGTAGGAAAAAGTGATTCTAGTGATGATAAGATTTTGGTTCATGGTATTATTGATGGAGTGATTGAACTAGAGGACGAGATTGTTCTCTTTGATTACAAGACCGATAATGTGAACGATAAGAATCTTAATCAAGCAATTGAAAAATATTCTGGGCAATTGAATCTTTATGCGCAAGCAATTTCAGTTATCCGTCACAAACCGGTAAAAGAAAAGATTCTTTACTTTTTGAAGAATAATCAAGCAGTAAATTTAAGTAAAAATATTAACTAGATTAGTGGTGAACTATGTTGAAAAATTCCTACGCTGTTGTTGATCTTGAGACAACTAATGCTAATTGGCATGACAACGGGCGTATTATTCAATTTGGCTGTGCACTTATAGAAGATGGAGAGATCGTTAAAACATATAATCAAAAAATCAATCCTCAAGTACCGATTCCTAGTCGAATTACTGCACTAACAGGATTGAGTGATGAAGATGTTTGCGATTCACCTACTTTTGAAGAAATTGCACCAAAGATTTTTAAACTATTAAAAAACAAAGTTTTTATTGCGCATAATGTTAATTTTGATTTTACATTTTTAAACCGTGAATTTAATCGTATAGGTATGAATGAACTTAATATTAAGGCAATCGATACTGTAGAGTTGTCACAAATATTATTTCCAACTATCAGTAGTTATAAGTTACAAGATTTAACAGGTTATTTGAGTATTCAACATGATAATCCGCATAGTGCGGACAGTGATGCCTTAGTTACGGCTAAGCTATTTTTAATAATCGTTAAAAGACTTCAAGAATTGCCAATTCAAACTTTGAAATTATTGGCAGATTTTGGTAAGGATACTATTCGTGATACTAATCTTGTTTTTAAGCAAGTAGTTAAAGAGGTAGAAGGTAAGCAAAGTGTTTTGCCGGATTACTTATATGAACACAATGGTTTGGTTTTACGTAAAAAGGATCTGCATGTCAGTGAAGCAATTGATCGAAGTTCGAAGTATCCTGATACCAAGCTAGAAAAGCAGAAAAAGCTTAAAGGTGTCTTGGAGTATCGTAAAAATCAAGCCAAGTTAATGGACGATATATATCAAACTAGTCAGCATCTCAATAAACATAAAAAGTGGAACTTGATTGAGGCTCCAACTGGTTCTGGGAAGACACTAGGTTATCTTTTGCCTTTGTCATATGTGATTAATAACAATCAGAAGTTGGTAATTGCTACAACGACTAAAGTTTTACAACAACAAGTTATTGATCAATCAATACCGTTGCTTAATCAAGTGACAGGTAATAATTTTCATGCTGAAGTTGTAAAAAGTAGCTACAATTTTATTGATTTGGATAGATTCTATGAAGCTTTGGATAATTATCGAATGCACAGTCATACGGCAATTTTAAAGATGAAGATTCTTGTTTGGTTAACGATGACGACAACTGGTGATTTAAGTGAACTCCATTTAACAAATTATAGTAGCCCTTTATTTACAATTATTAGGCATCGTGGTGAACAAAAAGAAAATACTTTGTTTAGTAAAGATGATTTTTGGATGTACCAACAAAATCGTTATCAAGAATCTCTAATACTTGTTACTAATCAATCATATTTAGCAAGAAATATTGATAGCACAATTTGGGGTAGGAACTCGTACTTAGTAGTTGACGAAGCTAATCATTTTGCAAATAGTTTACGGGATGTTGCATCGCCAAGTGTTGACTTCCTAAAATTAAATGAATATGTCAAAAAGATAAGTGATATTTTGTATCAAAATAGGGTTACTTTGCGATATGCATTTACTGAAGTAACTACTCAATTGTGGAATTATCAGGACTTGCAAAATATGGAGAGCCATTTCAAAGCAATCGACGAATTAGTTGAGCGACTGGAATTTAATATTTTTGAAAATTATATTCAAGATAATGTTTCGTTTAAAAATAGAGAACAATTTGTATCAATTATCGATAGTGAGCAAAAATTTGGTAATAATAATTCTGAATTAATAGATTTATTGTCGGATTTAATAGTGGAATTATCCTTAATAGTTAATAGAGTCGATACATTGTTTGATCAATATAACTTTCAAAAAAACTTTATTTCAGTGGAATTATCAAAAGTTATCTCAAACTTGATTATCGAGAACAGTAAGTTGCGTGGTGTTTTGAATAATATAGATGAACTATTACAGTCACTTCAAGGTCAAAAGCAAGAATTTGGTGTTGAACTTGAAATGCGTGATTATTATGAACCTAATACTCTCAAGATAAGCTGGCGTCAATTTGATATTAAAAACTTAATTGATGAGGTAACAGATAGATTTAGTCAAATTGTTGCCATAGGTGCTGCTATTACCATTCAAAAAGATTTCACACATTTCATTATGGATTTACAGCTGAATGAAGGTCAGATTAATCAGATGAACATATTACCTGATGCAAATAATATGGCCAAAAATAGTAAAATATTCTTACCTTCGGATGTTCCAGATATTTTCTCACTAGATGAGGATGCGTATTTTGATATGGTGACAAGTTATATCGTTGATATTTTAGATAATCTTGATCATCAAACTATGATACTATTCAATTCATTAAATACATTAAGCAATGTGTATGACCGATTGATGCATACTGATGTAAAAGAAAAATGGGAAATCTTAGCACAAGGTGTAACGGGAACTAACGAAAAAATCAAAAAGCGTTTTGCAATTGGAAAAAGATCTGTTTTGCTTGGAGCTAATTCATTCTGGGAAGGTGTTGACTTTCCTAAGAAAATGCTTGAAATTCTAATAGTCACTAGAATTCCGTTTGAATCACCAGAACAACCAGATGTAAAAATACGACAAGATATTTTACGTGAACGTGGTTTGAACATCTTCAAAGCTGATGCATTGCCAAAAGCAATATTACAATTGCGACAGGGACTGGGAAGATTAGTTAGAAGTCCTGAAGATAAAGGGGTTATCTTACTACTTGATAATCGAATCTTAACTAAAAATTATGGTAAAGATATTTTGAATTCGTTACCTAACGGATTACAAGTCATAGATGAAGACATGGATTCAATAAAAAAAGATATGAATGACTTTTTGAATTAATTAAAAAGTTGATATACTATTATTGCTGTACAATTTCAACTGACCAAATAAAGGAAGAATTATGAATAGAAGTACAAAAATTTTACTGACAATATCAATAATTGCATTATTTATTGTTTCGGCATTAACATACATTAATCTTTCTGCTGCACCTAGCTCGAGTGCAAAATCACAGGCTAATACTATTGCAGAACAAAAAGCAGGTATTACTCAGCCAGATTATTTTGGAAACTTTACACGAGAAAAACAGTACTATTCTGTTGGTGGTTTGACTAAGAATGATAAGTATCGTTATATTATTATTAATGCTAAAAATGGTAAAACAAAAATAGTCAATTTGAACAATGCACCTGTTCGTAAAGATATAATTCAGGGAGTTGCAGACAGATATAGTGCAACAAAAATCTTGCATATTAACCTTGGTATGTACAAGAATAAACCTACTTGGGAAGTAGCTTTTGAGAATAAAAAGGGTACTTTAGGCTATAATTTAGTTGATTTTCGTACGGGTAAGAGTATTCAGATTTTGAATAACTTATAGTTATTCATCTAAGATTATATTTTTAATTTTAATTAGAACGTTATTTACATGGTAAATGGCGTTCTTTTTGTACATGTGACTGAGAGGAAGAAGTGAATTTAATGGACGAAAACACTTTTAATTATTTTTTGACAAGTGGAAATACGAGTCTTAGTAATTTAATAATTCAAAATTATAGTAAATTAGGAATGACTGAAAAAGATTTGGTGGTTTACTTAGAATTGTCACTGTATGCCCAAAAGGGAATTCAATTTCCTATGGCAGCAAATATGTCCGCAGATACAGGAATGGATGAATCAACCATTTATACCATAATTCAAGGTTTAATCAAGTTGGGAATCATTGAATTAAAAACTGTGATTGATCATCATCAACAACGTGACATTTATTCATTAACACCAATTTTTAAACGTTTAGAAGTTTTATTGAAACAACAATCAGATAATGACAAAAAGAGTCAATTAATGTCTGCTACTGAAGAACTATTTAAAAAAATTGAGGTGGAATTTGGTCGACCAATTTCTCCAATTGAACAAGATCAGGTTCACCAGTGGATCGATGATGATCACTATTCCATTGAATTGATTGATTTAGCGTTAAAAGAGGCTGTGTTGAATCAAGCATATTCTATGAAATATATGGATCGTATTTTAATTAGCTGGGAAAAGAGTAATATTAAGACAGCAGAGCAACTCCAAGAAAGACGAAAGAAGTTGGGATATTAATGTTAAAAGACGAACAAATTGTCTGGGCAATTCACCAGATGGAAGAAGATATTGGTCCGGTAGGTCCATCATTAGATTCACGTACACCATTTCAATATCTTATATCAGTTATTTTAAGCGCACAGGCGACAGATGTATCAGTTAATAAAGTTACACCGACATTGTTCAAACTCTACCCAGAACCCAGAGATTTGATGAATGCGGACGTTGAGGATGTAGAGCGAATTATTAAAAGCGTCGGTTTATTCCACAATAAAGCTAAGAATATTATAAAAACTGCCAAGATTGTTCACGAAGAGCTCAATGATGTCGTTCCAACTGATCGAAAGGGAATTATGGCATTACCTGGAGCAGGTCGTAAGACGGCAAACGTTGTTTTGAGTGATGTCTTTAATGAACCTACCTTTGCTGTAGATACTCATGTGTCAGCAATATCTAAAAGATTGCACTTTGTTGATCAGAAGGCATCTCCTTTACAAGTAGAGAACAAAATTGTAAGTGTTATGAATCCTGAAGAATTACATCAGGCACACCATACGATGATTGAGTATGGTCGTAAATACTCAATGAAATTAGCGCCTGAAAAGGAAGTATGTCAGTTAATTATTGATTGTGATAAATTAAATGAAGAAAATGAATCAGGAATATAAAAAAGCAACCTTCAAATTTTATTTTGAAGGTTGCTTTTTGTCTATTTAGATGATGTGTTACCACTTTGAGTAGTTGATGATGAACCGCCTTGAGTTGTTCCACCTTGATCGCCGGTGTCACTACCACTAGTTGATCCTCCACCATTAGAATTATTGTTGCTATTATCGGTATTGCCTCCACCAGCATTTCCAGTATTGTTATTACCACCAGTATTGCCAGTGTTATTGTTATTATTTGAATTATTTCCACCTTGATTATTATTAGTGGAAGAATTATTTCCATCGTTTCCAGTAGTTCCTGTACCAGTAGTTGACGATTCATTTTCATTTGTATCATTTTCTTCGTCAGATGATTCAGAGTTGCTGCTTGATGGTCTGTTAAATGTAGCGTCATTTGAACTTGATTCAGATGTGCTATTTGAAGATGATGAGTAACTTTCAGTTCCCTTATATGGATTGTTTGGAGCGTATCCTTTAACAAACAATTCACTTGTTGCACCACTTAATGATGAGGAGACAATAGGGGTCGTAGAACCATTATTCAGAATATTTAGTCTGACAACTGAATTAGGTTTTTGCCAATTAGGATTTGTACTATCAGATCTATCTTGAAGATACTCAAACATAGCTTTGTAAACTTTCCCTGGAACACTTTGATATGTCGTTGATATACCTTCAGTGTTAGGTGAATCATAGCCGGTCCAAATACTCATGGAATAATTTTTAGTATAACCATTGTACCAAGCATCCTTGGCTGTACCATTTAATGCAGAATTTGTAGAGATAGCACTCTCAGCATAATTGGTAGTACCAGTTTTACCAGCGTGATGTAATCCGGAAATATCTGCATATTTGGCATACTCTTCAGGTACACCTTTTAACATGTCAGTGATCATATATGCAGTAGATGACTTCATAACTCGTTTTCCCTTAGAACTATATCTGTGAGTTATTCCATCAGCTGTTTCAATTTTTGAAACATATGTTGGTTTGTAATAAATACCACCGTTAGAAAAGGCTGCATAAGCTGCTGCACCTTGTAAACTTGAAACGTCACTACCGATACCAGCCGATAATCCTTGGTCACTTCCAATGGTAATACCTAGCTTTTTAGCAAATTCCTTAGCTTTGCTGAATCCTACGTCAGATAGTGTACGAACAGCCGGAATATTTCTTGAATTTACTAGTGCTTCTCGCATACTGATTTGTCCATCATAGTCTTCATCCCAGTCCTTTAATTCAATGTCAGTTCCTGGATAAGTATATGCAGTATCTTCGACTTGATGGTAAGTAGACCAGTTTAAATATTCAATTGCTGGTCCGTAGTCCAGAATTGGTTTCATTGTTGAACCGTTACTACGAGAAGTTTGTACAGCACGATTTAATCCAAATTGTATGTTGGATAAATTTCTACCACCAATCATAGCAACGACTTTACCATTGTTGGGATTGATAATGGTTGCACCAACTTGTTCCTTAGCATTTTGGAAAGTCACAGTACCGGAATTAACGATACTATACAATTTCTTTTGAGCGTTGTAATCCATATTTACTGTGATTTTAAGATTATCACGATAGGGGTCAAAGCCCTTTTTCTTAACTTCTGTGATTGCTTCTTTTATGTAAGGGTCAGATACGATACGTTTAGTATCATTACTATTACTTACTTTTTTATATGGTTGCAAGCCGTCAGTTATCGGTGTATTAAGAGCTTCAGTTTCCTCTGCCTTTGTGATCTTATTATTTTCGTACATTGCATAGAGTACTAAATTTCGACGATTTCTAGCTGCTTCGGGATGTACATAAGGGTCGTAATTACTTGGTGCATTGGGAATACCAGCAAGTAATGCAGTTTGTGCGGTTGTCAATTCATCTAAATCTTTTCCATAATAATATTTAGATGCGGTTTTAATCCCACCAATACCATTATTGAAGTATTCCTTGTTAAGATAAAATTCAAGAATTTGTTGCTTAGAAAATTTCTGACTGACTCGCATTGCCAGATATGCTTCTTGCATCTTACGCTTGAATGTTTGATCCTTTGCATCAGTTGAAAATACGGTCAATTTAATAAGTTGCTGTGTCAAAGTACTAGCACCCTGTAAAGTTCCCTTAGTTACGTTATTGATTGCTGACTTAACTATTCGGATAGGATCGATTCCTAAAGGTTCATTATAGAAATTCTTATCTTCAATAGAGATAACAGCATCTTGAACTCTTTGGGGAACTTTATCAATTGTCACGTAATTTCTTTTGTTAGCACCTAAAGATGCAATTGTTTTGCCATTAGAATCAACAAGGGTAGAAGAGCCACCGCTTTGAAGATTCTCTTGACTGACAACTGGTGCGCTTATAGCGTAATAAATAAAAATCACTATAAATAGACCTGCTAGTACACCAACAATTGCCATCAACCATTTAAAAATAGATTTAACAGTTGCGCTAGATGAAGGAGTGTTGTTTTTCTTTTTACTCATTTTTTCTCCCTCCCACTTTCTATTAGCTGTTGAACAGCGTTAATATAGGGTAAAGTAGGGTTATAATTGGGACTTATTTCAATGGAACAATCAATTATTTGCTGAAGTTGAATTGATTTTGCACCTTCGTACTTTTGTCCATCCCAATATTCAAACAAATTATTTGCCGGCATGATAAAATACCGTTTTAGAGCAACGTATTTGATGATTACGAAACATATTCCACCTTGTTTTTGACAAGCTTTCAAATGATCTATTTGATGTTGATGAAAGTTCTTCAATGGGAAGGTATTCTTATGTTTCGTTTCCTTGGCCTCAAAGTCAATGTAGTAACCATTATAAACACCATTGTAATCAGTTGTAGATGCTTGCCTGAAGTAAGCTTCTTTGATAACGGCACGGCTTCTTTTTGGATAATCTACTTTGACAATTTGTATAGGCGTTGGTTTTTTATAAATTACAGCAACTTCATGACTACGATAATATTTATTGCTTTCATTTATTTCTTCCTCTAGTGTCATACCACGGTCACCGAAAATTAGTTTTTTCTTAGCCGAAGTATCAATAGAGAGCTTTTTTGAAGCAGGTGATGGTTGATTGTTAAATGATCTGCCATCAGGGTAATTAAATTTCAAAATATCAACTCCTACTTGTGCATTATACCATGATTGAATTATGTAGAAAGGCGGGGCGCCTTTCGTTCATTCAATTTAATTTAGAACATTATACAGCATTACATTAATAACTTATTCAAGGAGATATATTTAATGATAAAAAACTTATGGATAACTGGTTATCGTTCTTACGAGATAGGTTTATTCAAACCAGATGATCCTAAAGCTAAAGTAATTCAGAATTTTTTTACAGAACGTTTGATTAACTATGCTGAAGATGGAATGGAGTGGGTTTTAACTGGAGCCCAACTAGGTACAGAACAAATAATTGGAAAATCTGTTAAAGACGTTAAAGATAAAGGATATGATATCAAGCATGCGGTGATGTTACCATTTTCTGAATTTGGAGCTAAATGGAATGAGAATAACCAGCAATTACTAAATATTTTTTTAAGAAATGCAGACTATACTAACAAATTGTCTAATATGGGTTATCATTCAAGTGTACAGTTGCGAACATGGCAGGATTTTATGTTAAAACATACCGATGGGGCGATGATTTTTTACGATCCGGACAGCGGTGGGAAACCTAAATATGATTATGAAGCTATCCAGAATTATCGAACAGCTGGTAATGATTATGAATTAGAACTTGTTGACTTTGACACTATGCAAGATTTTGCTAATATTATGTTTGATAACTAGCTTAAGAGTTACATTTTTTGGTATAATTAATTAACACAAATTGGGGTGCTCAATATGAATAATATGAATCAAATGAATGGATTTAATCAAAATCCACAAGGTAATGACAATAATTTTGTTTTAAACTTTCAACCAAATGATATTTTACAAAAAGAATTTAAAACAAAAATGAGAGGATACGATCCAACTGAAGTTGATCAATTCTTAGATGGAATCATTAAGGATTATGAAGCATATTCAAACGAGTTGAATCGTCTTCAATCAGAAAATGAAGGATTAAAAGCGCAACTTAATTCTAAGGGATCACAATCGCAACCAAAGCAAGTACAACAACAAATGCCTAAGAATCGTGTTCCTAGATCACAAATGAAGAATCAAGCCACATCAAGTGCTATGTCTGAATCTTCTACTAATTATGATATTTTGAGAAGACTTTCAAATTTGGAAAATCGTGTATTTGGTCATGACTTCTCAAATGGTCTCCCTGACGAAAATCATGAAATAAAGCAATTTGCTTCTGCAGCTGTTCCCAATAATATGTCTGGAAGCAATGTTGAAAGTGGACATAATGAAATTAATCCACGTATGCAACAACCACAAATGAATAATCAACAACAAGGTTTTACTGATCCAAATCATTTTCAAGCTAACCGTCAGGGCCAAAATATGAATGGTTTTAACGGAAATAATGGAAATATTAATAATAATGGTAATTTTAATCAATTTTAGTGTATAATAAGTTCATCGGTAAATTTTGAGTAATCGCGGCTTAGTTATCTAAGCTGAGGAAAGTCCACGCCCGCACGAGCTGAGATGCTTGTAGTGTCCGTGCTTGGCCCAATAAGCCAAGGTACCTTCGGGTAACGGCAGCGAACGCGCTAAAGTTTCGACAATGCGTTACTAGCTTGAAAGTGCCACAGAGACGTAGTATTACGAGAAATCGTAATAGTGGAACGAGGTAAACCCCGCGAGCGGGCAACCCAAACTTTGGTAGGGGCGCTTCATAACGAGAAATGAATCTACTGTGAAGGCGTAATTGTAGATAGATGATTACTAACTGTATCGGAGTGCCTAGCCGATACATGAACAGAACGTGGCTTATAGAAATTTACTAAGGTAAGGGACGACTTGTTCGTCCTTTTTTTGTATAAAAATTTAACTCATGAAGAGGTAGAAATGAAATTAATTGCAACAATGTCAAGCGGTTTTGAAGCTATAACCGCACGTGAATTAAAAGATTTAGGTTATGAGACTCAAACGGAAAATGGCAAAGTATACTTTGAAGGTGAATATGAAGATATTGCAAAAGCAAATCTTTGGTTGCGTAGTGCTGATCGAATCAAAATACTGATTGGTACATTTAAAGCGACTACTTTTGAGGAATTATTTGATAAAGTTTACGCAATTGACTGGGATCAGTGGTTACCATTGAATGCTGCTTTTCCAATTAAGGCTAGAACTGTTAAGTCAAAGCTTCATTCCGAACGTGATATTCAAGCAATTACAAAAAAAGCTATTGTCAACAAAATGGCCGATATTTATATGCGTCGTGGAAGATTACCTGAATCTGGTGCTACTTTCCAAATTGAAACACGTATTCACAAAGATGAAGTTGAAGTAACACTTGATACAACGGGTGCATCACTATATAAACGTGGTTATCGTGTTGAACATGGTGCGGCACCGTTGAAGGAAAATTTTGCAGCTGCCATGATTCTATTAACAGTTTGGCATCCGAACATGCCATTTATCGATCCAACTACTGGTTCAGGTACAATAGCGATTGAAGCTGCACGTTTGGCTAGAAATATTGCTCCTGGTATTCAACGTCATTTCCTATTTGAAGATTTTGATTGGTTTGACCCTAAGATTTTAAACAATCTTAAGGAAGAGGCTAGAGCTGGAGAGAAAGATGTTGAGTTAAATATCTTTGCCAGTGATATTGATGGATCAATGATTGATGTTGCTAAACTAAATGCACATGATGCCGGAGTACTTCACGATATTCAATTTAAACAAATTGCCTTAAAGGATTTAAAGATTGAAGGCGATGATGGTGTAATCATTGCTAATCCCCCATATGGTCAACGTATGAGTGACATGGAAGGTGTTAGAAAATTATACAAAGAAATGGGAGAAGTCTTTTCGACCGCTCCCACTTGGAGTAAATATATTCTAACTAGTGATTTGGAATTTGAAAAGTATTATGGTGAAAAAGCTACTAAAAAACGTAAATTATATAATGGATCAATTAGAACTGATTATTACCAATACTGGGCTACAAGACGTCACTAATATTTTATAAACTATTTCGGCGATGTAGATCCCAGAGTATCAATAGAATTAAAAATGCTGTAACAATGAGTGAGAAGAACCATGACCACCATTTGTTAGCAACTGGAAGCTTCATATTCATACCGTAAAAACCCGATACGATCGTGGGAATACTTAAGACAATTGTATAAACTGTCAGTATTTTCATGGTCGTATTTGTTTGATTGTTAAGAATGTTGTTATATGTATTTGCTACTCGATCAATGATGTCAGAAGTTAGATTGGCTTGATCTCTGATTTGCTCTATTTCAATAATTGAATCGTGTAAATGTTCTTTAGATTTTTTTGACAAGCTAATATTTTGTATTTTTCCAGTTGAAACTATTTCAATTTGTTTAACGACATTAAAGTTACCATTAATGGCAGTACTAATATAAGTAATTAAGTCTTCCAGACCTGCAAGTTCCAGAATTTGATTTTTAGAAGAACGACTATGTTTGATGTGTTCCTGAATTCGATTACGACTTTGATTAATTTCACTCATACGATCGTTGTAGTCGCTAGAAACTTGATCAAAGGTATTGAATATAATTTCCCAAATACGGTCGTCTAGATCACCTGTAAAGTGATTATCGGCTTTTGTAATGTAATCATTTAAGTAATGAGTGTTATTATTTGTAAATAAGAATAGTTTGTCATCTTTAATAGCAAAAGAAACAGGTAATGTGCTATCTGTTGAGTCATCATCAGTAGCAGTCTCTTTTTGAACATTGAAGACAATTAAAAATGTGTTGGTGTGATCATCGAACTCCAGTCGTGCACGTTCATTTGTATCATCAGCATAATCGAGGATTTCGTTAGTAATATCGAATTTTTCAATTAATTTGGTACGATCCTTATCACTCAAATTTTCTTTAGAATGAATATCAATCAAGGTTAATCCCTGATTAAGTGTTTGTTGATTTATCATAGTTGTTCTCCCTCGAAAACAATAATAGCATAAAAGTAATCCCAACTATTTGGCTCTATGTCAAATAGTATTGGTGAGACATCTTAGAGCAATTTCCACACTAGAAATGGTGTGGATTTTTTTATGC
>NZ_RHNU01000026.1 GCF_003946015.1 Companilactobacillus insicii | reverse complement strand
TGTCACCAGTAGAATACCGGGAACATGCTTTAGCAGCTTAAATATTTAATTTTGTCTAACTTTTGTCTTGCACTTCAAAAATCCCGATAGCTTGTTTTATTTTTTGCGCCAAAATGTATCACAGTCTTTTTTATCCTCGATGTTGAATTCAATGATTTCCCTCAATAAATCATAATCAACATCCTGGTCGAAACCTATTCTAAATAGTTTTGTACCGTGACTATAACCAGAATCCTCAGCCCGTGATACAAATAAATCCATCCATTTTTCTTCAGGGGCAACTGAAATGTGCTTCTTAGCAATACTGAACCCGATAATAAACGTTCCATGATCTGTGAACATCGGTTGCTTCCAAGCAAAGCGCTTCTCTAAGTTTGGAAAATTCCCGTGAACCCAATCAATAATCTGTATCATTCGTGTACGATGTGACTCATCTTCAATACTATTTAGATAATCTTCAAAGACATCCATAAACCATTCTCCATATACTAAAATTTTCTTTAGTATACCAAAATTCTAATTAGCATCATATGCTTCTTGATATAATTGAATCAGTTCTTCTTTCGTAGCTTTGCGTGGATTTGAAAATGCATTTCCATCCTTCAAAGCATTTTCAGCCATCATTGGAAAGTCTTCAATCTTTGCTCCAATTTCCTTGATACTCTTAGGAATACCAACGTCAATTGCCATTTGTTTCATTGCCTTAATTGACAATTCTGCTGCATCACGGATTGATAGTCCGTCTGTATTCTCACCCATGATTTCAGCTAGTTTGGCAAATCTTTCCGGACAAGCAATCAAATTGAACTTTTCGACATACGGTAACAATAATGCACAACATACACCATGCGGAGCGTCATATTGTCCGCCTAGTTGATGAGCCATTGCATGAACATAGCCAAGATCAGCATTATTGAATGCCATACCTGCTAACATTTCTGCCTCAACCATCTTAGTTCTCGCCTCAATATTATGGCCATTAGCTACTACTTCGCGGAGACTACCCTCAATTAATTGAATTGCTTTTTCACATTGACTATCTGTAATATCATTGCGATTAGTTGAAACGTAAGGTTCAATTGCCTGCACAAAAGCATCCATACCAGTAGCAGCAGTCATGCCACGTGGAACGTCCAACATCAACATTGGATCATTGAATGACACTAGTGGGATATTACGCCATGAGACGACCACAAACTTCAAATGTGTTTCAGTATTAGTGATAACACAATGTCTAGTAAGTTCTGATCCTGTTCCAGCAGTGGTATTTACAGCCATCAATGGTGGTAGTGGATTATCAAGAGTTTCAATTCCAGCTAACTTAGTAATATCATCACCATTCGTCAAAATAATACCAGTACCTTTACCAGTATCATGAGCCGATCCACCTCCGACTGTAATGATACTGTCACAGCCCTTCTCGATATATAGTTTTTTGGCAGCTTGAATATTACGTACCTTAGGATTTGGCTCTACTCCATCATAAACCACAAAATCAATCCCTGCAGTTCTCAAAGATTTTGCAGTTTGCTCAAACGGTCCATTGGGAAGTTTCTCTAAAAATGTATCAGTTACTACTAATGGACGTTTCATATTCAAAATTTTTGCACGTTCACCAATCTTCTCAATTACGCCTGGTCCAAAAAAATTAACACTTGGCATTAAAAAATCAAAATTTCTCATAATCTCATAACCTTTCAGTGAATCTTTTGATATTTTTAATAATATCATTTATGAAAGCGGTTTAAAATATGATGCTTAATTATTATAAAATGATGCCAATAAAGTGATAATCACGTTTTTGAATCGTGATTCGTCAATAATAAAAATCATTAAAATATTAGTATCTATTTTGTAACTTATGATTTAAAATTTAGTTAATAAAGGGAGAATATTATGAGAAATATATCCGTAATTTACAAACAAAGCAATGATTATCATCCAATATTAGAGTATATATATTATTCACAAATACTAATAAACACAATTTTGGTGTGGGCAAATTTTTTCACTACCAATCAAGATATCTTTAGTTCTATTTTTTTAACGCTTCTAAATTTAGGTGGGATATTCGTTATACATCCAAAACACGATATAGCAATTATAAATACTTACTTTCAGGCAATATTTCAGATCATATCTAATTATTTGAGCTTCAATTACTTTATTTTATTAACGCAAGACTTCTTACCTTGGAATACCAGTCTGGGATTAGTTCTAACCAGTATAGTCTTTCTGTTAATGTACATCCCCACATCAATTATTATTTGGCCACACATCTTTGGATATATTAGTAAATTACTAATGTCATTCTTGTTAATAATAACTATAATGTCATCATTCAGTTTTGTTATTACAAAAACCATTTTGAATAACAATACAATTGCCCATTTACTATCCACTACACAAGTATTAGATGCAGTTGTCTTATTTATTACCTTTTCGATAATTATGAAAAACTGGGGATTCGATTTACCTAGTTATAAGTTAGCTCATAAAACTAGTCCAAGAATATTAATTGCCCTATTTGTCATTTGTGTTTACTTTTTATTTAAAAATTCATTCGGTGCGGGTAGCAACTACTTCAAAACATTTTATATGTTTGACTTCTCTGGAATTCATATAACTTTGAAATATATTTTTTCTGGATTGGAAGCAGGAATTGCTGAAGAAACAATATTCAGATACGTCTTTCTTACTTTCTTATTAATGTATTTTAAAAACTTTAAATATAAGATTTTTTATTCTGCTTTGATTAATAGTACCGTATTCAGTTTGATTCATTTATTAAACCTCACATCAGGACAAGATATTCAAAACACATTGATCCAAGCTTTAGGAGCATTTGGAATCGGTATGCTATTTAGTGCAATTTATTTATACACGGGATTGTTTATCTGGCCAGTAATTATGCATTCATTGATTGATATTCTGTCATTCAGTCAACAGGGAATGATCATGAGTGGTAAAGTAACAATCGACTATGTACTCGGAATGATACTCCTAGTCTTATTTTATTTAGCTGTATCGCTTTATCTACTCAAAGAAACACGGATTCGGGAACAAAACCTGTGGTTCAACTAAAAAAACTTCAACCAATGTTGAAGTTTTTTTAATCTGTTGAGGTTATATTGTCGACACCGTCAACAATTTGATAGACAAAAACGTAATTATATTCTGTCGGCATAACGAAGATTGGAACTTCATCTGATACAGAAATATACGTATGTCTCTTCTTATTTAGAAATTCTAGTCCAACAAATAAGAGTGTTAAGGCTGATATCATCAAACTTATTTTTTGAATAAAAGTATTCTCATACTGAATCTTAACCGTACCACTTCCGGTTAAATCAATATTGGTTAAACCTGTTTTAGAAATTCTTGGGGATGTCGACTTTCCAGTTCCGTACACTTCAGTTTGATAACCTTTGTAATAAATCAGCGGCAATTGTATCTTTGCCGTTTTACCGTATGTATTGAAATTAAAAGCAATGTATTGACGATTGATAGTCGAATCGTTGATATCCACGTTAGAGGAATCATAATTAATAACCCGGTTCTTATGATCCAGAACTTCTGGATAACTCACCTGACTTGGTAAGTACTCATGACCAGCACCAATATAATAACTATCAATTTTGTTAAATGTCTTATATGATTCTAATCTATCAGTTGAACTAGAAACTGTTTGTTGTCCCAGTCCGATGGATAATAAAGCAATTATCAATACAAAACTGCAAGTAAAAAATTTATTATCAAATAATTTTAGATCATCGTTTGACAACAAATAAGCTACTATTAACGAAATTATTGAGAAGAATCGCCATGGAAATTGAATAACCGCAAAGACTGAATGACTAAGGTACTTCCATGGAAAAATATTTGTACAAGCCACAAAAAAGAACAGCATAATCACAGTTAAATCAACATTTTTAGTGTGAGATAAATTATAAATAGTATAAATAATTAATCCTATCAAGATAACTGCTCCAATATTCACCGTATCAGCATGGAAAACTTGATTCATTAATGAATTTTTTAATAGATCTTGCATAGAAATAACTTCATTGGTGATATTAATCAAAGGATCAGTTGTTAATGCATATCTTTGACCATGCATCTGCTCCAGTATTGGTAAATATATCCCTGCAGTAATCCCTAAAGTCAATCCTGCAGCTTTGAGTATTGCAATTATTTTTTTCTTATTCAAAAATGACTTAATATTTAATAAAACATACATTATAGAAAAACAAATTATCATGAATAACGAAATAGTATGTGAACATCCTATTCCAATCATTGCAAAAGCCAATACATGCAACTGTTTAAAATTACCATTCTTGAAGTTAATGAGCTCAGAAAGAACTAGGGGAAAAAACATCATCCCCATCAATTCGCCCAAATCTTGTCTGCTAAACAAAGTCTGAAGCCGATAAGCATTAAATGTATAAATGAACGTAAATAATAGAGCTTTTTGTGGTACCAAGTTTAATCTCTTGCCTGCTATATAACCAATCCACATAGTTACAAAATTAATCATAATTAAAGTAAACAAATATGAAATTGTAGGTGAAGCTCCAGCAACTCTCAATAATGCGGCTGGATACAAGAAAATATCCGGATAAAATAAACTGGATGCATAACCATATCCGCCGATAAAATGACCATCAACTTTAGGCCAAAAATTCAAATGTTTAATTGAGCTTGCTAAAGTTTCAATTCGATCTAAGTGATAATGAAAATCACCTGTAGCAAAAATATAACCCAAATGCCAATCAACCAAACCGATCAAAACAGTACTTAACAATAGGAACAATAACAAAATAAGATAGTTCTCTTTAAATAACTTTTTCATAATCATTCCACACCTTGGTTTTTACTCATTTTGATTGAATTTTAACTATCAATCTATAATGAATCCAATAATATGAAATGAATCATTTTGTACAATCTTGATCAATCACTGGCATATCAGTGTTTTGGGAAATATTCTTATACGAAATGTATTATTCGGCAGCAAATATATCTTCAATTGAAGATATATATTTAAAACAAAATAATCTCGTTAATGCTATCCTAATAGATAGTTAAATATCTAAAAAAGAGGTTTTATGATGAATTCTACTATTGAAAATATGCTCAAACATACTTCTGTACGAAGTTTTACAGATCAACCTATTACATCTCAACAAAAAAGTGAATTAATTGCCGCCGCACAACATGGATCAACTAGCGAATTCGTTCAAGCCTTTTCCATCATTGAAATAACAGATCAAAAATTACGCAATGAATTATCGGACATCACAATAAGTTCTCCTCACGTTAAAGAAGCTGATACCTTCTACGTATTTATTGCTGACTTACATCGTCAGGCTAATATTCTAAGAGCTAATAACCAAAGTATCGATAGTATCAAGAATATGGAGGCATTACTTGTTTCTACCATCGATACAACAATAGCCGCCCAAAATATGGCGACAGCCGCTGAATCAATGGGACTGGGAATCTGTTACATCGGTAGTTTACGCAATAATATTAATCAAGTGGCTAAACTATTAAATTTGCCAGATTTCACAGTTCCGCTATTTGGAATGACGATTGGCGTTCCAAGTGAAAAAAATCAATTAAAACCTAGAATGCCTGAAATAAACCAGGTTTCAACAAACTCATACAATGAAGATCAATTCAATAACTTAGATGATTATGACAAAGTGGTTAAAAGTTATTACAATAATCGAAAAAATCATCCAGCAAATACTTCATGGAGTGAGAAAAATTTAGCAATTTTCAAAGAAGTCCATCGTCCTGATGTAGCTGACTTCTTAAGAAAACAAGGTTTTTCACTTAACTGATATAAAAAGTGCACCAGGTCGAAAACGACCTGGTGCATTTGTTTTATTCAACATATTAAATTAAAAATTCAAAGCAAAACTTGGTTCTTTAACAGCAATACTTGGTACTGAATCACTATCCCCAGCTGACATACTTACACCTTTATAAGCATTGTCACCGCTGATTTTGACCCATTCATTGCTGGATACCTGACCCCAATAGATATTCTTGCTATTAACAACAACCTTAACTACTTTCCAAGATGTACCATTTGGTAATGTTCTAGACATTGAATTTGTTGCTGTATCATATACTTTTTGATTGCCTATCAAAGTAACAGTTATGGAATTATCAGCTGGTACATAAGTACGTTTTACCCACTGGTTAGTTGCTACTCTATAATATCTAAAACCATTAACAACTTTAATTTGATCAACTTTCCATGACGTACCTGCATCCAAATGATTACCAGTAGCTACTCCATTATCGTTAACAATAGCAGTCTCATTAGCACCAATAGTTACGGTTGTATTAACCTTGGCAACTTCAACATTAGAATTGTTGTTTGAATTATCGTTTGAATTGTTATTAGAACTATTGCCTGTAGTCTTGAACGCAATAGCCAATGCGTACTCATTTGTTGCGACTTGATAATAATCATTACCTTGAATGTTAACCCTTTGTCCTAACTTCCAAGATGAACCTGCAGGTAATACAACCCCATTAGATTTTCCGTTAATATCAACAACTTTTACAGCATAACCTAGAGTTCCAACGCTACCACTTTGATTAGTGTTAGATGATGTATTGTCGTTATTTGAAGTGGATGAACCAGCATCAATCAATGTTGAACCTGAGGCAAGAATATATTCAGTTCCACTAACTTGATAATAGTTATTGCCATTAATAACAACATGAGGGTTCAAAACCTTCCACGCTGAACCAACTGATAGTACTCTGCCAGTTGCTACACCGTTAGCGTTATAAACAGCTCCTCCACCTTGTTGAATGGTGGCGACTGGATCATCTAACGTTAATCTGCTATCGGTGTCAACGTTATTTTGCACCTTATTGTCAGCACCTACGATATCCATGCCATCAGCTGCAGCATACTCATTAGTAGAAACCTGATAGTAAGTTACCCCATCTTTGTTGAAAGATGAACCTAACTTCCAAGATGTGTAATTAGGTAATGACTTATTAGGAATAAGATTCCCATTGCTATCATAAAGTGCATTACCACCACGCCTGATAGTACCAGTCAAGCTTGTATCCGCAGCTCTAACTGATACTGATGAATTAGATATTGAATTAAGTGCAGTTGGTGCCATCAAAATTGCTAATGATGATGCTAAGGCTAGTCTTTTCTTGTTCATTTTAAAATTCCTCTTTATTTATATTTAAGTTAAAAATCTAATCATTACTTACATAATAAATTATACAGCGTTAAGAATATTTGTCGGATATTGGCAAGATACTTAATGAATTCTTTACTTACGAATAAGATCATCGCTCGCAAAAAAAGTCTCCCAAACTTGGAGAGACCCTTTTAAATGAATTATTTAGAATATTGACGAATAATTGGTGGAATATAATTATTCATAAAATCGTATATATCATCTAATGAATCGGAAAAGAACAACTTATTCCTGTCATCTGATGTTAAAAAGCCTTTATTAGTCATATCATCAAACATAAGTTTTAGCGGATTAAAATACCCATCCACATTGTAAAGAACACATGGATTAACATTATCTCCTAGCCTTGCCCATGAGAATGCTTCAATGATCTCCTCCAAAGTACCAGGTCCACCGGGAAGTGCAATACAACCATCGGATAACTCCAACATTTGTTGTTTACGAATTGACATATTTGGTACCACTTGTAAATCTGTTAACCCATCGTAAGCCGCACCTCGATCAACTAACTCTTGTGGCATAATTCCGTATACTAGTCCTTTTTTATCAAGTACCTCTTGGGCTAAGATTCCCATCAGGCCAACTCCACCGCCACCATATACAAGGTCTAAATTATTATCAACTAACCAATCAGCTAATCTCACTGCTGCTTGCTTATAAATATCATTGTTCCCACTAGATGCTCCACAGTACACTGCAATCCGTTTCATTATTTTCTCCTTTTTTGTTTAGAAATAACTTTAACACATACACATGGATTTATATTACGAGCTTTTTTATATAAAAAATAACCATCATTATGAATGCATTTTTGAATCTTATCAAAAGGTTGAATTGAACATAATTCAAAATAATGCGTTAGGATGGACGTGTAATAGAGAAGTAAAAATAATGGAGGTAGCGTAATGGAAAACATACTAATTATTGGTGCAACAAGCTTAATGGGACAAACAGCAGCAAAATTCTTTTTAAATAAAACAGATGATAACATCACTTTGATGTCACGGTACACTAATCTACTAACAATAGACGAAAAACGTGAACGAGTATTTAAAGGAGATATTATTGACGAAAAAATTTTGGATGACGCAATGAAAGGAATCGATGTAGTATTAGTATCTCTCGATAGTAATGAGGAACTTCTGATTCAAAAGATAATTGATGCCATGGACAAAGAAGGAGTCAAACGATTCTTATTCTTAACATCTATGGGACTATGCAATGAAATCCCTGTAACCAATGGTGCATCAGGTAATATAAGTGATGAAAAAATATTAGAACCTTATCAGCAAGTAGTTGATGCAATTAAGAATTCCGATTTAAATTACACAATTGTTCGTTTGAGTTGGTTGGACAATGGACACGATATTAAAAATTACGAAGTAGTCAATGAAGGTAAAGCACCCGAAACAAGCGAAGTAGCCAGTGTAAGTGTAGCTGACCTTCTAGTTCGTCTAGCTCATGATGACAAATTGGGAGCCTATGACAGCTTAGCCATTAGTAGAAAATCATAAAAATTGTTTCAATTTGTTTTTGAAACGAATTGAAAATATTGTACCCAATATGGAGATAATTCCAGAACTAAACATTACTAATTTAAATCCATTAGTAAATAATTTTGCATTCGAAGTTCCTCCAAATTTATAGAAAACCAAAACTGAAACTGTTGTTCCTACCGCACCTCCGAGCAATCGGAACACATTGTATATTCCTGATGCTTTACCAATATCAATCTTATCTACAGATCCTAATACTGCTTTTTGTAAGGCTGGACCAGCCATAGATAAACCCACTCCAGCTAATGCTAGTGGTAAAACCATAATTAAGTATGAACTGTGTTCATTTACAAAAATCATTATTAGAAGATAACCAACACCTTGAAATAATAAACCCAATGTAGAAATCATTTTTTCACCGTATTTGTCAACTGACTTTCCGGCAAATGGAGCAACTATAACTAATGTCCCTGTCCATGGAAGTATCTTTAATCCTGCATCTAAAGAACTAGATTTGCCGACAACTTGTAAAAACTGTGGCAAAAAAAATACGACTCCGTACATAGAACCGTAAAGTAAAAATGTGGCAATATTTCCACCGGAGAAAGTTACTGACTTAAAATATCCTAGTGGAATCATAGGTCTATCTTCACCCTTTTGACGAAATACAAACCATATCCCTGACAACAAACTAAAAATTCCGATTACTGAGGGTAATAATAATGAACTAGTAGAAGTTATTTCTGACAAAGACCAAATAATACCGGCGGAAGTAATAATAATTAAAAGCGCATCTAATATATTAGTTTTGTCTCCATCTCCAGTACTTTCCGGTAGAATTTTTTTAGATAAACAAATAGCAATGATTCCAATCGGTACATTTATCCAAAATATCCATTGCCACGTAAATTGTGTAACTATGAAACCACCTAAGGATGGTCCAACAATCAGCGCTAGACCACCTATACCACTCCAAATACCTAATGCCTTACCGCGTTCTGAAATCGGTAAGGCATTTGTTAAAATAGCCATAGACATCGGCGTCATAACTGATGCACCAATTCCCTCAATCACACGAGCGAACACAAGAAAGGTTATGTTATCAGATATTGCACAAAGAATTGATCCCAAAGTAAAAATAAAAATACCGATGTTGTAAATCTTACGTCGACCAAGTCGTTCTCCCAAAGATACACCCACCAACAGTACAGCCGCAATTGTGATATTGTAGGCATTCATTGCCCATTGCAAAGTACTAACTGTAATATTAAAATCACTTCGAATTGCCGTTGATGCCGTGGTTACAATCATCGAATCCATCATCGACATAAAGAATCCTAATGATGTTAATGCCAAAATCCAACTTGATTTAACTTGCTTATTCTCCATTCGTATTTTCCCCATTCATTTTTTATTCAAAAATAGTTCAAATATTTTTGAACTATTTAAAACTAACATTCTATAAAAAATATGACAAGAAAAATGACAAACAAAAAGAGAGTGTAAATATACACTCTCAAATATTTTTATAAAAATTAGTAATAAATTTATCAAAGCACTCAGGATTAAGACTTACATATTTTTCTCGAGCTTCTTTCCTAGCGTTAATCAGTCCGGCTTCTTGAAGTATCTTAAAATGATAAGATCCTGAAGTCTTACTAATATTCAATGCCTTACCTACTTCACCACATGATATTTCATTATCAACATGTTTTAAATATTCAACAATTTCAAGTCTTGCTGGATCTGCCAAAGCTTTAAAAACAGCTAATTGTTTAACATTATTTGTATTCATCATGCTTCAAATTTTACTCGATTAAAACAACTTAATCAAAAATTGTTTCCCAAATATCACTCTTATGCGACTCAAAAGCTAATTCCAAGTCTTCTGGAATATTTCGATTCAAAGACAGCTTTAATTCTAACGCTTCAGCTAATGTGAAATATCTTGCTTCATCAGTTTCTGAATTATCAATATCAGTTAATTTATTATCATCTGGTATGCACTCAATTATGTGTCGGTAAATATAACTAAGATTTTTCTTAGCATAATCATGCTTTTGGATGTCCCTAACTGCGATTAGTCGTTTAGGAGTCACATGTATACCAGCTTCTTCGTGAGTCTCTTTAATAGCTATCTCTCCTGCCGAATATCCAATGTCAGCCCAACCACCAGGAATAGACCAAGTATCGCTCAACTTTTCGTTTACCAACAGTATCTTACCTTCACTATTAAAAGTAACAGCTCGGACATCCACCTTAGGAGTTACATAACCATTGTCAGAATCAAAGAAGATATCCAACTGTTGCTCATTCGCACCAGTATATTTAGCAGTAATGACTTTAGCAACATCCTCTAACTGTTCATATCGTTCCATGTCAAAAACATCTTTGGTATAATGTTTACCAGATTGTGCAATGGCTTGTAATTGTTGTAGCAATATTTCTAAACTATCCATGAATTATCTCCTGTTATTAAGTAATTAATACTTGTATGAAAATAAGATTATCATAATGAAAGTATGCTTTGTTACGAGCTTTTTTATAGAAAATACTCAAATAATAATTTAAGGATATAAATATGATTTCATTAATTAAGCAAATCCAAAATCATCAAATAGGTTCTGAAGAATTTAAAGAAAAATATTTATATAAAACCGAATTACAAGAAATTTGTCGCAAATTAAATTTAAACTCATCTGGAACCAAAAATGATTTAAATCAAAAAATTATTCGATATTTAAATAACGAAAAGCAAATTTCTACTACCAGCACTAATAACAAATTAAATTCCAAATTGACAAATTCCACAAAAATAATTGATGGAGTAAAACTTAATCAGGAATTACGTAATTTTATGGCTAAACATTATGGATTAGATTCGTTCAAATTTTCAAAACAAATGGCGGTTACCATTAGAACCGCAAAATTGAATAACAATTCAAATATAACTGTACAAACATTAATTGATATTCAAGACGGCAAGACAACGGTAAATACCGATAAAGATGATGTTAGTTATCAATGGAATCAATTCGTAAAGGACTTTTGTGCAGATCCAATTAATAAAGACATCGACACTAAATTAGTCATGGCTGCAAAACTATGGAAAATTGCTAAAACTCAAAAAAGTAAAAAATATACCCGGGAACTATTTGAATATTTGTCCTATATAAAATAGGGAAAAATTGCCCTGACATGACTTCATATTAAAAGAGCTCCATTACAGAAACCAAACGTTTCTGTAATGGAGCTTTTCTTGTATATTTAGAAAAAAGTTTTCTGCACCAAATTTACAACTTGAGGATTCTGTGGTAAATCAGAGTGTTCTGCATTACTACCTGTGACAGTCACAACAGTGTAATTCTTAACTACTTCCTGAAAAACGTATTTTTCGGCTGCAGCACTGTTAACTGGTACTAATCCGTCTGTACTGTAATTTTGTGCACCGGTTACCGAAGTAACCTCTAGTTGTTTTGGTAAATTTTCCCGATACTTAATAAAATCAGCCAGCATTTGTGTCTGATCCGTTATAGATTGTTTGTTTAGGTTAAATGGAGATCCCATAGTCATAAACTTTTGTACCCTTACTCCCAACCTTGTTGCATCATGTTCTAAGAAATATGTATAAATCAATCCCCCATTCGAATGTCCTAAAGCATCGAAATGATTAAAGTGATAACGAATAATTAATTGTTCTAAAGCGACTCTTAACCATTCCGCTTGTTTCTTGATATTCGAATATCCATCTTTATTATTGGTAAATGCAATAACAATCACCGGATGTTTTCCAGTTAAATTAGTTGAACCAGTATAAGTTATCTTATTATTTGTTTGAACTGTTAATTTCAATAAATCATGTTTATGTATGGAGTTCTTATTTAACAACATAACTAATGAATCAAAGCGATTTTGCGTAGCATTACTACCCGGGATCATAATAACTGGATCCATTTTAGAGAAATGCTGCTGCTCTAATTCTTGCTTATTTTTTACAGCCCAGTTGTGACTTATCAAAAGCAAAATAATTAGAAACAAGCTTACAATTATCCACCTAAGATTTTTAAATACTTGCTTCATGAGCGACTCACCTTCTCATCAGATAGACCTGAAGGTAAGTGATTATCCATTAATACTTTTTCGTCTAATTTTAGAAATGGCCAATAAATCAAAGCAGAAATCCCTAAATTAAATATTCCTAAAAGCAATGCTAGCCAATTACCACCTGTTCCTAAAAATACTTGTAGGAATACTGGAGTACCTGTAGGAACTGGATAAACCATAGCTGGAATTATGTGCAAAGTAATTGCTAACGCGGCTATAAACATACTGACTAATGGAGCTAAAAAATACGGAATAACGAACGTCGGCAAAAACATAATTGGCAATCCAATCATGAGTGGCATATTTAAATTAAAAATAATTGGCAACAACGACCACCTTGCAACTATTTTAAAATCATGTAACTTGCTTTCTCTTAAAATCAGTATCACTAAGGCCAATAACATCCCAGTACTTCCAAAATTACCATAGGCTATATAAAGACTTTTGATTGTTAATGGAAAAGGAATACTCCACAAACTATGATGAATCAGTGCAACATTCAAATTAGTACTGTTACTAGTAGTACTCAAAAAGCTTAGCCCACCATCACTTAATCCTAAAAAAGTCATTAGTAATCTCAGAATACTAATACCAAATATCCAGAATATATGTGAATGAGTTGCAATTATATTGGGATTGATTTTTGAAGTTTCAATAATAATTAAATTAATCAACACAGTAAGAATTATCGCAATTAAAAACGACAAATTAACTGATAAAAATGAAGCAAAAACCCTATTCAGAAAAGATATCGGCTTCGATGGAACCGGCTTACTCCATATTTTAAAAATACTTGCAACACCAAAACCAACCAATACCCCTACAACTATTCCCGTCGATCCAATCCAGGAAATAGAAAATTGCCTATTGGAAAAACGATAAGACAGAATCAAGAAAGATATTGCACCAACTAATCCAGCTAGTTGATTATCGTGATGCATCTCCGTAGCAAACTTTGCTGTTCCGTATGCAGTTAAAATGCCTAATATTCCTAATGTGGATTCTGTTAATAGTTTAAAAAGCATTCCAGTATTTCCAATCAATCCAGTAAAATTACCTAAATGTAGTACCAGAATAGAAAAACTATTAGGCGTAAAAAAGATTAATTGAACCAACTGACTTAATGTCCCAATCAGTACAAACGGAAAAATCAATACTGCGGTTTTACGAATAACATTATTAAAGCTAATTTTTTCATGCCATTTCAATAGAAAAGGTTCTAAAGTTCTAATAATTTTTTCGGTAATCATTTTTATCACTTCTTACAAGAGCTTAAAAAACAACCAACTTAAATAGAATTCCAAAGTTGATTGCCGTTTTATACATTAAGAAACATACTGAACATCTAATTCATAAATACCACATCGTCGTTGTAAATAATTTTGCATGGTCTTTGTTAATTTCATCGTATCATTAACAGTTAGGCAGCAATCAACTTTCACAATTACCGAGATGTAAATATCATTTTCATATTCTCTACCATTAATTTTGACAATTTTTTCTATTTGGCGAAATTTCTCCAATTCAAATTTAACTTGATTTAGTGATTCATTACTAAAACCATCAATTAGTTTAAACGCACTGCTATTTAAAATGAAAAGTCCAGTTCTGAACATCAATAGGCCAATAACAATAGCTGTCAATTTATCAATCCAAGGAAATCCTAACTCAGAAGCTAAAATTGCTATACCGGTTAATATTGAAGTTATGCCATCCCATTTCTGATCTTTTGATGATGTTAACAACGGTTTACTCTGAATCTTTTTAGCAAAATAATTGTTCAGTAAAAAAATTATGAACGTCAGTATACCACTACCAATTCCTATCACTGCTGCTAATAAATCCGGCTTTTCTGAACTATTATTAATCCAGTCGATAATCCCTTTCCAAATCACCCAAAAGCTCGTTTCAATTATCAAAATGGACGTTATCAAAGTTGATATTGTCTCTGCTTTGGCATATCCAAATCGATGTTCCTGATTTTTTGGTCGTTTTGCAAAAGCAATACCCATAATAATAATTAGATATGCCAATGTATCAGTTGCACCATTGTAACCATCTGCTTTTAGGGCTGTAGATTTAGCAATATTTCCAATAACTATTTTGGCTATAGAAATAATCAGATAAAATGTGACGTTCATTGACGCAATAACTTGTGCCTGCTTTAAAACATGAATATCATTTTTTTCAAAATCTTTATAATCCAAATTATTCATCACCACCGACTACAATTGGATTTTTGATCATTGCTAATTTAAATCTAGCAATAATCAATAAATTAAGTCCAATCGTAATTGCGACCACTGTCCATAGACTACTTTGAATTGGAACACTTGTTGAAATAGTGGCACGCAATGCATTAATTAGATATGTCATTGGTAACCATTGATTCATAGATTTAGCAAATGGACTTAGTAATTGTGTTGGATATAGTCCACCAGAAGATGCTAGTTGCAATACTAAAACAATTGATACTAGCCAAGTTCCAAAACCGCCTAAGAGATTTCTCAAGCAAAAAATCAACGATAGGAACAAACTGGAACCCAACAACAATTCCAAGAATAAAACCGATTGTGATTTCACAACTAAATTGTTGAATTTAATCAGTGTAAACCATAAAACAATTGATTGAATTGTCGCTACGACACCAATAACACTAGCTTTTGAAATCCACCAACCAAGAGAACTTCTTGGGTACTTACGAGGATCGTAACCGTCATACATTGTTCCAAGTGCAATTCCACCGACATACAAACCAATCGCAATTGCAAATGGTGCCATTCCAGTACCGTTATTAGGAACTTTAGAGATATCTGTCACATCTTCTTTGATTGGGCTTGATAATATTTGGGAATTCTTAGTATCGGTACTAATTTGGGCTAATCTTTGAGCACCTGTGGCTAATGAATCAGAAATCTTTTGATTACCTGTTTTTGCAGCAACATTCATATTAGGAATTCCTGCTAATTGATAATTACCAGAAGCGGCTTGATTCATCCCAACGGTTGCTCCATTTAGTGCACTCAACACAATTTTTGAATACAATTGTGTCACTTGTTTAGAAACATTTTGTTTGATTGAAGTGGCTGCACCATTAGTTATTTTAGAAACAATGAAGTTCTGACCTGAATTCATCCGATATTTGATTGTCATTTTCTGAGGATCCTTTGTCAAAATAGTTGTAGCATTTTTCGAAAAATCCTTTGGAATAATAACTGTCATATAAACTTTTCCATTTTTTAAATCTTTCTCAGCTTTGTCATAACTCATTGTTTTAAAATTAAGCGAGTCACTCTTTTTGAGGTTCTTCGTTAAATTATTTCCAATAGCGATATCTTTGCCATTATATTCAACTTGACGATCTTGATTTACTACTGCTACAGGAATATTGTCAGTTTCCCCATAAGTATTCCACATAGAGGATAGATACAAATAACAATAAATTGCTGGAATCAAAGCAATTGCTATTAATACTACAATAAACGTCTTATTTTTCATTAAATAGGTCCATTCAGCTTTTAGCATTTTAATCACCATCCATTCAATATCTTGTACATTTCATATAATAGAAAGTTTTCAAATTTAAACAATATTCAATATTTCAATATGTGTTGATTTGTATTTGACCATTTAAATTCAAAAATAAGTCATATCAACCTTACATACTCAACATATTCAACAAAGTGTTGATTACTTGAATTTATTCTTTTTTTTAGTATTATTAGTCTCAATAAATCAACTAAGTGTTCACCGGGTGTATATTATGGAAACCAATCTCAAGATTATTCAAACAGAAATAAGAATCCAAAAAGCATTCATAAAACTAGTTAATTTAAATGGATTCGATAAACTATCAATCAAAGACCTAGTAAACCAAGCCCAAATAAATCGCGGCACTTTTTATTTACATTACTTGGATAAATATGATCTAATTGAAAAATATGAGAATGAAGTTCTACTTCAAATTGAAGATATTTTTGACAAATATCCCAAGGCTTCGCCAACTGATGTTAAAAATGAAAAGTATAATAACGCATTCTTTCAATTATTCAAATACTTATATAGCCAAAAAGAGCTTGCTGTCGTCTTGATGAAAAGCCCTGATTCAGTTATCATCCGTAAAGCCAAACTATTAATATTACGAATCGTCCATAGTGGCAAGATGTTTGAAGATAAAGTCCCGACTGATTTTGCTAACGAAATTTTGTCACAAGGAATTATTGATTTTATTCTCTATTGGTTGAGTCAAAACCCAGTGAAAAATCCTAAAGAAGCATACAATATTTTCTTGAATTCAAGAGCACTGAGTCCTGAATTACTTACCCAAGATTAAATATCCAACAAAAAAATCAGTTCGGGAAATCTTATGATTTCCACGACCTGATTTTTTTGTTGGACATTTTTGCCACAGCCTTTTACAAAAACATTTCAATATTCTTAATTATTTCATTTACATCCGCAGCGCACACGGTTTGATTGTCTACCAATGGATCTGTCTTACTAGTTATCCAAATGCCACTTTCAGCATGTTGCAACATTTCAATATCATTCATGTCATTACCAAAAGCAATATATTCAGTAATGCCAAGTTTATTAAGAGTTGAATACTTATTAACTTCACTGGCAGTTATATTTAGATTACCTTCACCAATATGACTGACAACTGATAAATTTGTATTTGCATTAAGTAACCCTGAGATTTCCTCTATTAGTTCATCGGTCAAATCTAATAAAATAACCTTAACTGGTGATTCAATCATCGATAGAGGCACTCGTCTCGCAAAATTTCCTACATCAATTTGACCATACATACAATTTGATTCTGATATTTGTGAAGCATAATTCCAATCACTATCAACAACGTAAGATAGTTGGTAACGTGTGATCAATTCAAAAATATATTCAGCATCTTTTTTGCCAATCGAATTAATAATTCGAATTTCGGATTGATTAGACACCATAGCACCATTTGCGCCAATTAATAAATTATCACTAAACTCTTCTGGCAAAACTGGTAACAAATCACGAATGGGTCTGGCGGATGCAAAAATAACTTGATTATCATTCAAAATTATTTTTTTTATTGAATTAACTATATTATCAGGAATACTTTGACCATCAAAACTTACTGTACCGTCGATATCAAACACAAAATTTTTCATTAATAATTTCTCCATAAACGTTAATACATAATTTTAACATGCACTAACTGACTATATTTACAAGCTTTTTTATAGATAATATTATTATTTTTTTGTAGGAGTTTAATTAACGAATTACTGAATTCTTATTGTCCCATAAGTTCAAAAGTAGTAACAAAGTAAAAATTACTATCACTACTACATAAACATTATGGAATGAATTAAGTAAAATACGATTTATGTCAGTAACATCGGTTAATTTGGTGCCACTGAATGAAATTGCTCGATTCAAGTTGCTGGCACTTACTTCTGGATAAGATTGCAAATTACGATTAATAGAAACATTAAAAATCAATCCAAAAATACCAGTCATTACAGTTTGCCCCAAAGTAATTCCTAGTGTCACCATCGAAGACGCTGTACCGACACTCTTATCATCTACTAATTCCTGTGCAATGACAGTATTCATTGTAATAACAATTCCTAAACCTGCACCTGTAATACCAGATATAATATAAAACCATATTACAGGCATTTGTACGTTATTGAATACTAGAATCAAATAAAATAATATTTGAATAATTACAACTGTCATAGTAATAAATTTCGGAGCAAATCTCTTTATCAACATCCCCGTAAAAAATGAAGTTAATAACCACATAACCGGACTTGGCGTGATTGCTAAACCTGCAACTGATGATGGCATTTGATAAATGGATTGTATCCACATAGGAAAATAAATTTGAAATCCTATTTGCATTCCGCTCATTAATAATGCCGTAATAACCTGAACTGTAAACGTTCGAGATTTGAACATGTCCAGTGGTATCAATGGATCAACGGATTGTTTCTCAACCTTAATAAACAAGTACAAAGATATTAAGAACACTAAAACACCGCTAATAATTACTATAAAATTTGGAGTTATATTTCCAAAAGATTGTAAACTTAAAAGAATCGAAAGTAATACCATTGTCAATAATCCAATACCTATGTGGTCTACTTTTAATATGTTATTTTTATTAAACTCCTCTTTGAACTCGAACAAAATCAATAAAAATACAAGTATTCCTAGAGGAACATTTATGAAGAATACCCAATGCCAGTTAATTCTATCTACAATGAATCCACCTAAAAGTGGTCCTATTAAAGCAGATATTCCCCATGCAGTATTATTCAATGCCATTACACGTGAACGCTCTTGGAAACTGAACATGTCAGCAATAATTGTAAATGTGATTGGTCTTATTGCGCCTGCACCAATACCCTGCAAAGCTCTAAAAATTACCAAAAAATACATATTTGTCGCGAAACCACATAAAAATGATCCTAAAGTAAATAAAAATAATCCTGTTAAAAATATTGGCTTTCGCCCTATACCGTCACTTAGTTTTCCATAAATTGGAGTTGTAATTGCAGTAGTTAACAAGTAAATCGCAAAAACCCAACTTTGTATCGACAATCCATGCAAATCACTAATAATCGCTGGTAGAGCAGTGGTAACAACAGTTGTTTCAACTGAAGTCATAAAAGTAGCAATGAAAATTGATACTAACAATATTTTTCTATTCATACTTCAGGTCCTCTCCACTGATTCATTAGTTGTATAACTATCGAAGTACAATACAAAAAAGATCCTACAAAGAATCTAAAAAACCTGGAAGATATCTTTTAAATGTTGATCTATTAATAGAAAGAAATTTAGTTTGAGCCTCTTTCCTAGTATGAGTAAGTCCCATTTCTCTTAATGCTTTAGCGTGGTAAGAAACAGTTGATAAACTCAAGTTTAACTTTTTACTCATTTCACCACAACTGATTTCTTTTTCTGATTCATTTAAAATTCTAATCATCTTAAGTCTATTAGGTTCTGATAATGCTTTAAATATATCTGACAAAATTTCATCTTTATTATGTTCTTCGATAATCATAAAAGTATTGTACCTCTCACTTATTCCATTTTCAATATCTTGCCTGTTCAGTATACGTAATGACTTATTCATTGTCATTTTTATAATAACATTTTTAAAAATTATCATTCATAGTCAGTAATTATGCTAAATAACGTAATTGCTTTTTAAAAAAAATACGTCTAACCAAATAAGCTAAACGCATTTTTATTTAAAATAAAAAATCTATCACTTTCGCCTACTTCTTCGACGTTCACGGTGATTCTTGTCTTTTCATTGGGAAGCAATATTAGCCGCTATTTCCGTCGGATACTTGGAAGAAGCACGATACCACACGAGTCCACGTTGAATTAACAATGTGAGACCCAGATATAATAACAACGTTACAGAACTCTTTGTCCAAAGCATATCAACTGCTGCATGCATGCCGATTCCTATTATCCACCAAACAATGGTCAACCAGTTACCTTCACGCATCATCAATCCAAAACTTATAAGATATAGCTCTTAGACCCGCAAAAATAGCCGCACTGATTAAACTAAGAATTCCAAAAATTAATATATTGCTTTGTGAAAGATTTAAATGCTGTTTATTTACAGCATCCCCAATCGAGGCAATTCCAAACAAGATAATAACAATAAAAAATTCTGGTTTAAATTTAACTGTACGTGGTTCTAATTGTCTCTTAATTACGACATATAAGATCAATAATGCCAGTACAATATTTATATAGCTAAGATTTTGCATAATATATTTCCTTTAATATCTTACAGCAATGAAATTTTACTACAAAAAAATATTTTAACAATATAATTCTAAATTACTGTCAAAAAAAGAGCGAGAATCGCTTCTCACTCTTTAACAAATTCTAGTTATCTTGCAATGTTGCAGCAATATCAACTTCACGAATATTAACTTCTTGTGGCATTTCATACATGAATTTAACTGTTTCAGCAACATGCTTAGGGTCCAACGTAATTCCACCCATTGATTGTTTCCATTCCTCATATTCTGTTAAAGCATGGTCATCTGTAACATGCGTCAACAATTCAGTTTCGGCTGCTCCAGGAGCCACTAACATTACACGAACATTATCACCTGAAACTTCTTGACGAACTGTCTCATTGAGTCCATGAACACCAAACTTACTTGCTACATAAGCAGCATGATTTTGGAACGCTTTGAATCCAGCAATTGATGAAATATTGATAATAGTACCATGGTGATTTTTTTTCATTTCTGGAAGAACAATCTGCATACCATTCAATACACCCATCACGTTTGTATCAAGCATTGTTTGCCATTCTTTGGATGATTGCTTCCAAACATTACCCAGCAACATAACTCCAGCATTATTAACTAATAAATCAGTTGCTCCATATTTAGCTTCCGCTTCACGAATTGCCTTGGCCAATTCTTCTTGATTGGTAACATCTGCATGTCTAATCATTACCTCACCTTTTAAATCCAAAGCTTCAATCTTCTCAATACGACGACCTAACAACAATAAAGGATACTCATTTGCATTAAACAAACGTGCCATTGCTGCACCGAATCCTGAACTTGCACCCGTAATAACTATTAACTTTTTCATATTATATATACTTCCTCTTAATTAATTGATTTCAACGTTTTCTTATTATAGACTGAGATAGCAATTTTAAAAGTACGCACTTTTAGGTAACTAAACAGAGAGTGAAAAAAGCCGGGAAATTTTGAGCACTACCTAGAATAGACGATATGGAAAAATGAGGAAATATAATGTACGCAAATGAATTTGATGCAACTATGCAATTGATACGTGGAAAATGGAAAATAAGAATCTTATACCAGCTTGCTGGTAATGAACATTCAAGATTTAATACTTTGGAACGCAATATGAAACCTATCACTCACAAAATACTGGCAGAACAAATACAACAAATGATTACTGATGGATTAGTTGAACGTCATGACTTCCATGAACAACCACTGCACGTAGAATACAATTTAACCCAAAAAGGCCAATCCTTAATTCCAGTCATTGATGTTATCTGTGACTGGGGATTGGCAAATATTGATCCATCTGAACTAAGAGAAACACTGTGTGACTAATAATCAAAAACTGTTTCCCATACCTCACTATGATGACACTTGAACGCCATCTGTAAATCTTCAGGTAGATTTCTATTTAAAGATAAATTTAATTTTAATGCTTCATCAAGTGTGAAATATTCAGCATCATCTGTTTCGGAATTGTCGACATTAGTTAATTTATTATTATCAGGTACACATTCAATAATATTCTTATAAATATAACTAAGATTTTTCTTGGCATAATCATGCTTTTGCATATCCCTTACCGCAATCAGACGTCTAGGAGTTACATGTATCCCAGCTTCTTCTCTGGTCTCTTTAACCGCAATTTCACCAATGGAATATCCAATGTCAGCCCAACCTCCAGGAATGGACCATGTATTACCTCGTTTTTCATTTACCAGTAGTATTTTATCTTCACTATTAAAAGTAACGGCGCGAACATCAACTTTTGGAGTTACATATCCATTATCAGAATCAAAGAAAATGTCCAATTGTTGTTCATTAGCACCGGTATATTTAGCTGCAAGCTTCTTTGCGACATCTTCAAGCTGATTGTATCTTTCCATATCAAATACATCTTTTGTATAATGTTTTCCAGATTGTGCAATTGCTTGTAGTTGTTGAATCAATAACTCTAAATTATCCATATTTATCTCCTTATAGAAAAATAATTATGCTATAAATCAATACTATCAGCATTTATTAAACAAAAGCACGAAAAAACTATTTTGTTAGTTTTTCCGTGCTTTTTAAAATTAATACTTGCTTGGATCAAACTGCTCATCACCAGGCTGATCATTATATGTTTGTTTGGATGCTTGAGAATATGGTGTAACAATACCTTTAGATTCAATACTCCCATCGTATGAGACAAAATTATTACCAATTGTTGGATCTTCAGTACTATAAACACTAAAGCCACCTTGAACAGGTACGGCAACAATATCTCTACGCCCAGCTAAGGCCATAGCATGCTTGTATAAAGCCACAGCCTGTTCTGAATCGTTAATAATATTTTGATTGGTGGACGACTGTTGTAATGTACTTGCTTTAGCAGTAACACCATTTGCTGTATTACCCTTTTGTAACGTTCTTGGTACAACGCTAACAGATGCTGACGATGACGCCGTTCTAGCTGGTGTGGCAGAACTTGATGCTTGTTCAACTACACCAACAGTATCTCTTAAATAACCTAAGCGATAATTATTGTTTAAATAATAATATGATCCTGTCCCTTCTAATATGGTTTGAGGAATATGCTCAAACAATTTATCAACTGTAGTTTCATCACCAGATTTAATGGTAATTACCCTTTTAAGACTGGAATTTATTTGAAAATCAGGATTATTACGGTCGAGCATCATAAAATCAGTTAAATGAAATCTTACATCTTTATCTGACCTATTTTTAATTGTCATATCAATCGCATAATCATAGGAATCCTCAGCCGTCTTGAACTTAAATTCAATATTTTTCTTTTCTTCTTTAGTCAAACTTTGATAGTTAACTGCCTGAATTCTTTCATCAGGCTTGGTTGTTTTGGTAGAATTTTTCTTTTGATTTCCACAACCAGCTATGAATAAGAAAACCGTCAGTGCTATTAATACACCCCATAATTTCTTTTTCATAATCTTACCTTCTAATGTGAATATTATGTAATTCACGTCCTTATTTAACCACCATTTAAATAGATGACAATTATTGTATACCGGTTGTACAACTCGTATAAGTACAATAGAAGTTCGAAAAAATATTTTAAGTCATATACGTTGCTTAGTGATAAATTGCATATCTAATTCAAAAATACCAAATTTTTTTCGTAAATCATCTTGAATATCATCCTTCAGATCCACAGTTTCATCCACTGTCATTTTATGTCCGACTTGGACAACTACTGAAAGGTAAATATCATTCTCATATTCCCGTCCTTGTATTCGTTGTATACTTTTAATCTTCTTAAATCTCTGTATCTCATCGGAAAAATTTTTTAGTTTTTCTTTATCAAAACCATCAATTAATCGAAAGGCACTGTTATCAAATATTTTATAAGCAGTTCGCATCATAAATATTCCAATAATAATTGCGTTGATTTTATCGATCCATGCAAAGCTAAAACTAGAAATAATTATGACGATACCGGTCGTAATACTCGTTATTGCATCCAACCTTTGATCATGTGATGAGGCTAGTAAAGGTTGACTATTTATTTTTTTGGCAATATGACGATTAATCAAAAAGAAAATTAATGTCAGAATGCTCATTCCAATACCAACAAAAGCAGCTAAGAAATCTGGCCTAGCATCATTTTTGTTTAATAAGGCATTAATACCTTTGTAAATAACCCACATACCAGTTTCAGAAATCAACACCGAGGTCATCAAAGTAGCTAAAGTTTCAGCTTTTGCATAACCAAATTTGTGAAATTGATCAGCTGGACGTCTCGCAAACATTAGTCCTAAAATAATAATGAAATAAGCTAGTGTATCAGTCGCACCATTATATCCGTCTGCCTTCAAAGCAGTGGAATTCGAAAAATGTCCAACTATCAATTTTGTAATTGAAATTAATAAATAAAAACAAATATTCGAAAATGCCATTAATTGTGAAATTTTAATTTCATGCAAATTATTCTTTTCAAATTCTTCGTATACCAAAAAAATCACCTTCTGGATAGTGATAAAAGTTTTGTGGGTATGCTAACACGAGATTCTTGATTTTTACAAGTTACAATTTGTATTATTAATATACTTATACAAAATGTTATGCTAAGGATAAATGTCGTTAATAATGAGGTAATTGAAATGAAAACTGATGATAAATTAATCAATATTTTTGAAAGTTCATGCACACTTTTTATTAACTCTGGTTACAATGAAACCAAAATGAAGGATATCGCTAAGCTTGCAAACATCTCCGTTGGTTCATTATATGATCTCTTCGATAGTAAAAAGGCCCTCTTAGATTTTATTTTTTTAACAAGTCTCGATAAGAGTAATCTCAATTCCAAACATGATTACCCATTGGGTGAAATATCATCTACTCAACTTGTAAAAAAAACAAAATCAACTTACGAAATATACACAAAAAAGCTGGATACCAAATTACTGATTACTGATGGTTCATACAATTTAGAATCATTAATTTTAGATTTGTTTGATATTTTCAAAGTATATGGCCGTTACTTTTTAATACTAGAAAAAAATCCAAATATCGATACCAATTTAATCAAACTTTATGAAAAGTATCGTCAAACTTTATACAAAGAAATATCTACATATCTCGCTAATAATACTAATTTACGTTCTACAACAAATTCCGATTATGATTCAATGATGATTGTTGATTTAATTTTTTGGTGGTCTACACATAAAAAATACGACTCATTTGAAAACTACAAAAATGAATACAATATGGATATGATGTCAAAAACCATTATTGATGCACTTACTAAAGGTTACCAAATTTAGTAAGTGCTTTTTATTTGAACCATTATCATAGTCGATATAGGCTTGCACCAATTAATAAATGAACGAATGGTTCATTCATTAATGATTATCAATCGAGGTGTTCAATATGCTTACATCTGAACTTAAATATATATTTAAGAATGACCGTTCCCAAATCAGAATCCTATTAGGTATTCTTCTAATCCCCGCTTTTTACGCTGTCATATTCTTATCATCGCTCTGGAACCCATATCAAGAAACAAAAAATTTACCGGTTGCTGTCGTAAACGAAGATAAAGCCATTACAAGTAACGGGACCCAATTTGATTTTGGCAAGCAACTCACAAAATCACTCAAGAAAAATAAATCACTACACTTTGAATTTCTTACTAAATCAAAGGCACACTCCGATTTGAATTCAGGCAAAGTCTATATGATTATCCAGATACCAAAAGACTTCTCCAAGCAGGCATCTAAATTATCAGAACCCAATGCTAAGCAAATAAAGTTGGATTACTATACAAGTGCGGGACATAGCTTCGTAGCCATGAAAATGAGTACAACCGCAATTGAAAAAATTCAAACACAATTAAATAATAAAATTTCTAAATTATATTTAAATAGCTTAGTTGCAAAAACTAATGCTTCTGGGACCATGTTGAAACAAGCTCTGTCCAACGCAAAAAGTTCACTACAATTAAAATCCATTGCTCAATCAATTCAACCACTAGCTACCAATAATCGAATAGTTGATCCTATTAAATTAATCCATCATGACTCAACTCATGTAAAAAACAACGGTACTGGTATGGCACCATATTTGATGTCAGTTGCACTATTTGTCGGATGTATCACGTTAAATATTATTTATGATACCTACACTCCACGCAATGATCCTAAAAATGGATTATCCTGGTGGTCTTCAAAAATGCTATTTCTATTTGGATTCATTATCGTGGCCGCTTCAATTATGTATGGTTTACTCGTATACTTCTGTGGCCTTGAACCATTACAAATTCTTAAGACCTATGGATTCGTACTACTAACAGGCATAACATTCCTAAGTATCGTGACATTCTTCAACTTATTATTTGGAATGACTGGAGCTTGGTTAATGTTACTATTCATGATCATCCAACTAGGCGGGTCGGCTGGTACATATCCGATTGAATTATCCAACAACTTTTTCAAAACAATTCATCCATATCTACCAATGACAATTTCAGTAAACGCATTTCGAAGTACTATCTCTATCGGTAACAGTATTTCATCTGAAATCATCATTTTTCTAACACTGTTCGTCATATTCAACTTATCTACCGTTCTATTCTTCCACATTAAAAATCATAAAAAATATCTTCATAGTTTATAGAGCAAAAAGGATCGTCATATGAAATCAAAAAACTTCATATGACAATCCTTTTACATTCTATATTGAATTAATCTATCTTAAAACATCAATAAATTGCGTAGTTAACACCCTTTGCAAGATAATTAATTTTTTCTTCGTAATCTGTTCCCTCATCCATTTGGCGTAAAGTACGAGTAACTTGCGTATCGTCTTTTAAACGACCAAAAAGATAATTATATGAATAATTCTTATCGAGTAGATTATAAGTTCTCAGTACTAAGTTCTTTGCATAATCATCTTTATCAAGATCTTTGTAGTTATTAATATCCGTGTATAATTCTGATAAAATCTTCTTTGCTTCTGTATCATCTGTCATTTTCATAAATATACACCTACTTTTTATTTTTTACTGTCCGTCAAATACATCATTAACTTAAGATGCGGTAGTGTACTTCTGATCTATTGAATCAATTTGTTCATAGAAGTTCTTTCCCTCATTAGTTAACTTGAAGCCTTCGAACAATGATAATCGACCCAAGTACGATTCCAACGAAAGCAATGTTCTATTGCTTATATCATTAGTATCGTCTAATTCTCTATAGACATTCAAGATGGCCTTGCCAGCAAGTTTATTACTTTCTAATGCCATGTCAAGAGTTTCGTACAATTTTGAAAGGATTAGTTTCAACCCCTCCAAATCTTCTAGCTTCAATGGGCTTCACTCTCCGTTCTTCTAAGATTTATAGGAAATCATACAACATAGCGAATCCTATGTCTATTTATATGATACCGCTTCCACAAAAATACTTAAATAGTCCTTAATACTTTCCTTATAATAATCCAAACACAATTTTTTAATAACTATTAATCCATAAAAAAAGATGAAACTGAATTTTTTCATTCAACTTCATCTCTATGAAAATAACTTATCAGACAACCAATCAGCAACTAAATTAATAATTTCAGGTTGACACCATTCAATTGTTATACGATCGACTGGAACATCATTTTACTTTATTTGTGAATACGAAACATAGTGATACTCATTTACTTTTGGAACTGTAATTTTAATTTTCATATTGAATCATCCCTCATCAATATTTTTTGCTTTGAAATTATGCTTTAAACTTGGCCAAATTAATTTGTCTGATTCAGCAATCAATACACCATTTAGCAAAATAGAAAATAATGTACCAACATTGACGGCATAAATTTCATGTGTGGCAAAAAATGAAATCAAGACAACAACTGTTGGCGGTATAAAATCAATTATTTGTGCTGCTGTAGAATTACCCTTCAAGTATAAGAAACGCAAAATATTCGTAGTATCATCATTTGGATGCATAACAATATTAGCTCGCTGGTACAAAGAAATAGCTATACAGAAGCAAATAACACCCGAAAATGATATCAGAGTCCTAACTAGCATTGGTAAATGTTGAACTCCCATTGCTGTTAATAAATTAGTAAAAATATCTACAAAATAACTAAAAAATAGAATATACAAAACTTCAGCAACAAAACGTTTTATATCTAATTGCTTGATTAATACTAAATTAGTCAACGCATTAGTCACACCAAAAATAAACAAAAGAACACCAACGTTAACACCAATCCACATATTTAGGTTGACCGCGGCTGCAGTCCAAATCCCACTTCCCATATTGGAAGTTATACACAATCCATTTCCGAAAGCATTCAGAATCAAGCCTACAATCAAGGCAATTGTTCTAGTCTGTAATGAATTTTTAATACATCTCACTCCTTAATTTTTAAAACGATACTGATTATCTTATCACTTTAAATTCAAAAAAAAACAATCATAATATTAAATCTAATGATTGTTTACATCTTTTAAATCAGATTTGTAGCCAAATTTATTAATTAAAAATGCTAAAACGATTACGACTACTCCTAATAAATAGACACCGTGCAGTCCATTAAACAAAATTTGTTTTAAAGTTAGTACCATATTAGAAGGTAAACTTATTGCTGTTTTAGGATTAATCAAAGTATTAACCATATCAATACTTGTCTTCTTATGTTCCCAAACACCACGTTGTATGCCGACATTTAACATAATCCCAAAAATAGAAACCATGAGTGTCTGTCCAAGTGTTTTAGACAAAGTATTAAATGCTGTCGCAACGCCTACATTTTCTTTTGAAACTAAATGTTGTGATTCCACAGTAGTCGTTACAATTGTAATTCCAAAACCAAATCCACTGATAGCTGTAATAATAAAGAACCATCCAAAGCTTGTCATCATCGGTACAAAGGCTAATAAGACACCGGCAAATAATACTATCGACAAACTAAACGTTAAAATCTTTTTGGGAATCAACTTAGTAATTAAATAACTAGTTACGAATGATCCTATTATCCAAAAGATGGAGTGTGGTGTAATCACAAATCCAGCAAATGAGACTGGGACACCTAAAACTCCCTGTACCCAAATTGGAATATAAACTGTAATAGCCATCAAATATCCGCTTATCAATGCCGCTATTGCATTTTGAGCGATAAATGGTTTGTTTTTAAACAAATGTAATGAAACAACTGGTTCCTTTGCATATCTTTCGTGATGTACAAAGCGCCATAATGAAAATACACTTAACAATAGGAAGAAAGCTATATTAGTCCAATTAATATTTTTGCCACTTAAGAATTGGAAATCAAGCATCAAAAACAAAACACTTAACATTAACCAAAAACTACCACTAAAATCAATATTCACTTGACTGCTATTTCTTGATTCATGCAAAAATAATTGGAACAATATCATAATCAATAATCGCAAAGGTATGCTTATAAAAAATACCCAATGCCAACTTAACATGTTGACAACTAAGCCACCAATTAGTGGCGCAGATATAGTTGCTATACCCCATACTAAATTATTCAACCCTAAAATCCGTGGTCGCTTCTCATAAGGATACATGTCGGCAATAATAGTGACGGTTGCTGTAGGTAAAGCACCAGCTCCAAGGCCTTGGACAGCTCTCCATAATACTAATTCCATCATTGAATTAGATAAGCCGCTCATTAAAGATCCAAAAGTAAAAATTGCTAAACCAATCTGTACAACTGGCTTACGACCAATCAAATCCGTTAACTTGCCGTATATCGGTGTAACCATTGCTGTAACTAACAAATAAATTGAGAATACCCAGTTCATTAGTGAAACTCCATGTAAATCTCCAACTATTGTTGGCAAAGCCGTGGACAATATAGTTCCCTCAATAGAACTGACAAAAGTTGCTATGTAAATTGCAATAGTAATAGCAATTACATTGGTCCTCGATTGCGTCATTATTCAATAAATCCCCCTCTTTTTGAACTGGCAATAAAGTAAACTGACTTTTTAATGCTACCACTCAATAGAAGTATATGTCATGATTTTGCAATAAAAAAAGACATTGAGAAACTCACTCAATATCTCTTAAAATAATTTATCACTATCTTCATTAACACTGCCACCTTCAGTTAAAACCTGAAAGGCAATTAGAACCATTTGCAATGCTGGCACATAAATTAATATTAGTACCCAAACAATAATTTCAGTTCCGACAAACTTCCAACTAGTCAAAGCACGATATATCTTCATGTCCCTAATACTTGTAGCAATTTCAGTGTAGCCTGCTAATTCATTCTCTTTAGCAATCATGTATGTTAGTAATGCATATGCAAATGACCATAGGAAATATACTATTGCATAAAATATTTCTGGTCCTTGAGCATTCAAGTCACGACCTACCCAAGCTGTGGCAACGGGTATAAATGAAGTTGTGAACATCCATGAATTATTGATCCAAAAAATCTTTCTTGTCACGACCTTAGTTTTACTAAACATATAATGATGATTGTACCAAGCAATACCAATAAACAACCACCCAACAGCGTATGAAATCATATATGGCACTTGTGGAAGTATTGCTGATAGTTTAGCTGAATCTGGCGTCTTGAATTCCAAAATCATAATTGTAAGAATAATTGCGATAACAGCATCTGTAAAAGCTTCAACTCTTGATTTATTCATATAATTTCCCCCAATAATTTACAAATTATATCAATAAATATAGTCACTTTTTATTCTATTATCGTAATAATATTTTTTTAAAATAGAAAACCTAATGTTTGATTATCTCTATTCCAACTAATCCTATGGCTGAAACCAAAGTGAAGCTTGCCAAGGTTATGTAATAATCAGTATTAGATTTAGGCACTTTGCCCTGATCAGCACTAGATTGACTAATTGTTTTACTCTTATGATTATCTGAACCTGATTCATTCGAAGTTGTTGGTTACCTTAACAGACCAGAACTTGGCAACTGACTACTAGAATTAAATCCACTATTACTATTCTTCAATAGATTGGAAGAATCATTTGAATCTAAGCTTGTATTACTATCAGACGATTCATTTTCTTGTAATGAATTATCAGAATTATCGGTCACATTATCGTTGTTCGTTGTACTTTTTGAATCCGCAATATTTGAATCATTGCTACTCTTAGAGTCAGTAACTGCATTGGTATTATCATTATCGACATTGTCTGACCTATATACATAAATAACATTACCACCAGTGCCAGACAGAGTACCATCAGCTGGCAAACTAGTATCATCCATTTTTATAAATGTATAACCATCAATATTAAGTCGCTTAGTTGTGTAGTTTAAGTAATTAGAATCGCTAGAATTGTTAGAATGGTCTGCCTTAGTACTCGCAGCAATTTCATTACCATCTGTATCGACATATTTCACAGTGATATCACCCACTATGACTTTTCCTTGTAATGTTATTTTGCCATCATCATCTAGTTGATTGGAAAAGGTGTAACTAGTATTTTCCGTTGGGTCAACGGTTATCATTACATTTTTTATTCCCACATCAGATTGACCCACACCAAAATGAGTAACGACTGGGTTAGTCAAATTGTCTCCATAAATAACAGGTAATTTTACTGAACCATCGTACCAATAAATATTTGTGCCACTAGTTAATGTGGTTTTTACTAATTTACTTGTTGTAGTCTGTTCATTTGCATGCGCAATTAAGGGGTGTGATTCATAAATTCCGAATCCCAACACCCACAATCCCATTGAAAGTATTGCGTACTTTTTGAAATTCATAACTAAAACTCCCTCTCCGTAAACGGATTACGTTACAAAATAAATTGTAATAATCATATTTGAATAATCTATGAATTTTATGGTTACATTTTTGTTACCGTTACTTTTCAAATCAAAAAGGCAGGACGAATTTTAAAATTTGTCCTACCTTTATTTATTTTAGCAATCCATGTTGAATCAAATATTCACGAGCGACCTTTGCAGCTTTCTCATGCTTGACTGATACACGATAATTCATCTTCTGCATATCAGTTTCACTGATTTTCCCGGCTAATTTATTCAGAGTCTTTCTGATACCAGGATATTTTGTTAATAACTTTTCAGATACTAGTGGTGCTCCTTGATATGGTGGGAAGAAACTCTTGTCATCCCTTAAGGCAACTAAATCATACTCCTGTATTTGAGGATCAGTTGTATATCCATCAACTAAATTGACTTTATCATTAGCAATAGCCTTGTAACGAATTGATGATTCCATTGTTTGAGTATTACCAAATTTCAAATGGTATGCCTTACTAATTCCTGGATAGCCATCACTCAATTGATAAAAGTCTGGATCAAAACCGGCATTTATCTTACTTTCAACTGCTATAAGATCTGATACCGTCTTCAAGTTATACTTTTTGGCAAAGCTCTTTTTAATCACTAAGGCATAGCCATTCTCATACTTCATTGGCTTCAAATATTCTAAGTTCTCTTGTGACTTCAGCAACGACTTAGCAAGTTTATAAGTAGCCTCCGGATCATGAGTCGCACTTTTCTTTGTTTTAACTAACGATTCCAAAACTGTACCCGTAAATTCTGGATAAATATCAATGGATCCAGATTTCAAGGCCTTATATAGGAATGAAGTTCCACCGAAATTAGCTTTAGTAGATACTTTAATATTGGGATTATCCTGCTCAATTAAATCTTTATACATGTTAATTAATATCTCTGGTTCACTACCCATTTTTCCAGCAATTGTAATGGTTGTTTGTGGTTTAACAATCGTTCGATAACCTGCTACTCCACCTATTAAGATAACCATTGCCGCAAATATAATTCCAATCTTTTTGAGGGAAAGTTTAGCAATCCCACGAATTATTGCACTAAATATCAAGGCTAAAATTGCCGAAAGTACAGCACCTATAATTAACAATGAATTATTATTGGTCTCAATACCCAATAAGATATAAGTACCTAATCCACCCGCACCAATCAATGCAGCTAACGTAGCCGTTCCGATGATCATAACCATAGCAATTCTTAATCCAGAAATAATCATTGGCATAGCCAAAGGAATCTCAAACTTTAATAATTTTTTAGGTCGAGAAAGTCCGAATGCTTCAGCCGCTTCCTCCAAATTTGGATCAATAGTTGTCAAACCCGAATAAGTATTCTGAAAAATTGGCATTACCGCATAAACTACTAATGCAATGACTGAGGGAACAGTCCCAATTCCGACCAATGGAATTAAAATACCTAATAATGCCAAACTAGGTATAGTCTGTAAAACACTAGTTACATTTAAAATAAACTCAGCAGCCTTTTTATGATTCATCAAAATAATTGCCAAAGGAATTGCAATAACGGCGGCAATTAATAATGAAATAAGTGATATAGAAATGTGTTGTCCTATCGAATTAAGAATATCATTTCCTTGAGTCTTAAATATATGAATTATCCCTGACATAACTACTCACCATCCCTTGATAAATAATTCAAAAGACTTTGAGTAGTAAGTTTCCAAATCTTGCCATCCGCACTTTGTACTAATGCAAACTCTTGTGACCTTAACAAACTAGCTAAATCAGATATATTATCTTCTTCGGTCAAATCTGGAGTCTGTTTATCTACCTCTTGACACTTTTGACTATCAATTATTAATTTTAATTTTTTATCATCATTTTGTTGATTCTTAAAGAAACCATTAACAAATTTATTCTTAGGATTATGAACTATCTCGTCTCGAGTTCCAATCTGTTCCAAATGTCCTAATCTCATAATTGCAATTGTATTCCCCAATCTAACAGCTTCATTCATATCATGGGTAACAAAAATAAAGGTCATTTTCATTTCTTGATGTAATTTTAAAACTAATTCCTGTAATTGATTACGTGAAATAGGGTCTAATGCACTGAAAGGTTCATCCATTAAAACAATTTTAGGATTAGAGGCTAATGCGCGAACTATTCCAACACGTTGCTGTTCACCACCAGATAATTCTCTTGGTAATCTTTTGGCGTATTTTTCAGGATCCAATCCTACTTTACTCAATAAGTCCAATGCGACCTTATGACGTTTTTCTTTTGACCACTTCAACGATTCTGGTTGAATAGTAATATTATCTTCAATCGTCATATTTGGGAACAAAGCTATATTTTGTAAAACATATCCCATTTGTAGCCGCATTTCGCGTAAATCAAAATCATCAATGTTTTTACCATCAATAGTAATATCACCAGATGTTTGCTTGATTAGTCGATTAATCATTTTTAGAGTGGTGGTTTTACCACTACCACTAGGACCAACTAATACAAAAAAATCGCCATCTTGAATTTGAAGATTCAAATCATTAATAGCCGTATTATCGTTATTCTCATACTTCTTATACACATTTTTAAATTCAATCATTTATGCACCCTTTTGTAGCATAGTTGTGTAACTCGATAAGTTACAATCACAATATAATTATTCATATAAATTGTCAATTTATACGCATTGTAAACAATTAAAGTTGACTAAGCCCAAGAACGACCGTATTATTAACTGTAATTAATGTAGTTACAATGAATTGGAGGTAAGTTGATGCGTGTTTCTACCCGTTTCAGTGACTCAATACACATATTAGCTTTTATAGAAATTTACAAAAACATTCGGTTATCTAGTGAAGTGATTGCCAACAGTGTAGAAACTTCACCAGTAGTTGTAAGACGTCTAATGGGAGTACTTCGAGAAGCTGGTTTAATCGCAACCAAACAAGGATCAGCTGAACCAAAGTTGGCTCGTAAGCCTAGGGAAATAACTTTATTAGATATTTATTTCGCCACTGAAGGTAATAAGCCACTATTTGAATTAGACAAAAAAACAAACCCTGATTGTATTGTGGGAGGAAATATTCAAGAAGTTCTCGGTGATTACTATGAACAGGCTAAAATTGCTGCTCAACGAAAACTAAATGACACTACCCTACAGGATTTGATTGAAACAATTCTTGTAAAACAAAAAGCTAAAGACTCAAATAAGGATGCTAAATAGCATCCTTATTTGAATACTAATCATTATCTATGATTACTTGCCCCATATCTCGGCTCTTCATGACATAATCATGAGCCTCTCTGATTTGGGAAAGTTTAAATATCTTTACTATTGGAATCTCAAGCTTATTTTTAGAAATTAAATCAAACATTTCATCCACCCACTTTTGATTAACATTCGTAGAATCAAAACAAGTTAAATATTTACCGGCTAAGGTAAACGGATCGAAGTTCTTCGCTACCCATTCACCAGCTAACAAACCAATCATCGAAACTGTGCCACCCTGATTAAGATGTGAGATGGAATCAGGTAATGTTACTGTACCCACCATGTCGATAATCCCATCAAAATTTTTATCCGTCTTTAATTTGTTATCTGAATCAATAACAACATCATCTGCACCAAACTCTATTAATTTATGTAACATATTTTCTCGTCTAGTCGTTGCCGTAACGTTAATTCCAAGAGCCTTTGCCAATTTAATAGCTGCCAGACCAACAGCAGTTGTTCCGCCTCGGACTAATAATGTTTGTCCACTATTCAATGATAACGACTTGATTGATCCAAAAGCCGTATAAAAATTCTCTGGATACTGCGCCAATGTTACCCAATCTGTATCGAGATTAACAGGATACAAGTTATTATCACTAACCAACGCATATTCTTGATAACTCCCGTCGACCTCTCGTCCAAATCCACCCATCATTGTAATAACTCTTTGGCCAACCTCTAACTTACTATTTTTAGAAGTTTTATATATTTCGCCTACGGCTTCAACTCCAATCACCCTTGGAAATTTAACTGAAGGTGAACCACCTTCACGTGTTAAAACCTCATATCTATGTACGCCAAATGCATGAATCCGCATGACTGACATATCTTGAGTGACCTCAGGAATTGGTCTTTCAACAATCTTCATAACATCTGTATCTCCAGGTTTATCTATAACTACAGCTCGCATAATTTATTCTCCTTCTATTTTTGATTTACTAAGTAAAATCAACGTGTCCTCTCAGGCAATAGAACTATTTTACTTTCTTTACATAATTCTGTTAATATTTTAAATAAAGAATAATCATCAAATTTGTTTAATAAATAAGGTGAAAAAGTTGGTAGACGATACTGATATAAAGATACTATACGCGCTCAACAAAAATTGTAGAATTAAAGTCAATCAAATAGCAGAGATAGTCCATTTAAGTGCACCAGCAGTTGCTGCTAGAATTGCCAATATGGAAGATAGTGGCGTCATAAAAAAGTACACTCTTGAACTAGACTTAGAAAAAGTCGGACTCCACCGGCCTATCTTTATCCAAGTGTCACTCCACGAAGATAATCATAAAAAATATTTATCTTTGATTAATGAATATCGACTAAGCATAAGACATCATTACAGAACTACTGGAGATATGAATTACTTAATAGAAGGAGCTTTTCATGATAATGAAGAACTAAATGGCTTTACTATTAAACTAGCCAAAATAGCTAATTATCGTATTTACGATGTATTATCAGAAGAAATATAAAAATAGCAAAGGGCATTTGTCCTTTGCTATTTTTAATGGTTCTATACTTTCTGGTATTGATGAATAATCAATACCAGTTTTTTTATTCCCTTTTAACACAAAAAGAACATCACTGTTC
>NZ_RHNU01000025.1 GCF_003946015.1 Companilactobacillus insicii | reverse complement strand
GCGAAAATACCCCACCAATTCCATTTAGAATGGCAAAAAAATAGTAGAAATAACCGTATATCAGTTATTTCTACTAAGTATTATCTGAGATATTAGTTTTGTCCCAGACTCATTTTATTTTACACTTAGAAGTTAAACTTGTTTCATCACGTTCTATTTTTTTATTTTTTCTGCTTTTGGTGTGGTTTGATAATTATCTTTGACGAACCACAATGCAGCGGCGACTAACAAAATGCCTGATACGACTAAGAAAATTCTTCCAAGATGGAATCCTGGATTAACAGTCATTTCTAAGACGGTTAGTATCATTGATACTAGTAGCAAAATAGATGTTCTTTTTAAGATCATTAGACGTCGACCCCCTTAAACTTTTTTAGTAAAAGAATTATAACAGAAAAGGTTTTAAGTAGGGAAGGAAAAAGCAGTTATCTATTTAGGAAATATTATAAAAATCCCCAAAAAGAAAATGGCTGTACCAATCGATAACATAAGATAGTACACTGATTCCTTTTTAGCTTTGAATGAAATTGTTGCGACTGTAATACCAATAATGAATACTAAAATAGCAAAAAATATTTGCATACTATCATCTCCCTGATGTTGGTAGTCTTTCATTTTAATTATAACTAAGTTAAAATGTATAAGGCTTTTTGTAATAAAATATTTTTAAAAAATTAAGAAGTCAAAATTTAAATGGCAAATTTCCATAATTATCTTTTTCATTTCACGAAATATCCTTATACTAATAAGGGTACTTCTTTTTTTAGGGGAAACGTAAATGGCTGTATTAAAACGAGTTTTTTCAGATAAGGTCTTGTGGATCGCCGGGGCAGCAGCAATCCTCACTTCTATTTTTATAAGTCCGCCGCAGTTAATGGATATCAATTGGAAAACAATTGCTTCACTAACATCTATGATGATCATAATTCAGATATATGATTATTTAGATTTTTTGAAATATTACGCGGCGTACTTAACGCATAAGGCGAAGACCACACGACAGATGATGTTGATGTTAGCTAGTATAGCATTTTTTGGTGCTATGTTTTTGACTAATGATGTTGCAATTCTGACGTTGGTTCCTTTATATTACCAGCTTTCAAAACATTTAAAAATAAATCCGATATTTCCCGTTATTATAATTGCGATGGCGGCCAATCTTGGTAGTATCTTTACACCGTTTGGTAATACACATAACTTGTTCTTGCTGACACACTTTGATCTTGGTATCACACAATTCTTTATTATGTCAGCACCTATAACAATTATCAACTTTTTAGCTATCTTCCTATTAACTAGATTTTTTCCGAAGGATAAGGTTGAGTTGAGTGCTTTACCAACGGTTGAGTTGAATATTCCTAGTTTGAGTTTGACGGTTTTTGTTACCGTCGTAATCTTCTTGGGTATTTTCTCAGTTATTCCAATGTGGGGTTCACTGATTGCCGCAATTTTGTTGGTGATCTTTATAAATCCTCATATATTGGAATCGGTCGATTACTCGATTGTATTAATATTTATGTGCTTCTTCATTGCAGTTGGAAATATCAACCGAGAACCTTCGATTGTTAATCACTTGCATGATTTCATTCAAACAAGAGGTAGCACTTATCTAACATCAATCATTACCAGTCAATTTATTAGTAATGTTCCAACGACCATTTTAGTTTCCAAGTTTTCTAAATACGTTCATGCCATTTTCTTAGGTACAAACATTGGTGGACTGGGTACAGTAGTGGCCTCATTGGCCAATTTATTAGCCTTTAAGCAATATAGATTTTTCTTTAAGGCCAATCCCGGTAAGTATTTAGCAATGTTCAGTGTTATTAACTTTACGATGTTAATAATTATTGGAACAATTGGATATTTCTTAATTGATTTTGGATTGTAAAAATCAGAGCGCAAAAAAACACGTTTAACTTCTGAGTATAACCTAGAATACCCCTGTATTTACGTCAGTAAATGCGGGGGTATTCGTAGTTAAACGGAAGAAGTTGTGTTTTTTTTGCGCGTTTACGCTGCAAATTTAATGAATTTTATAGCTGTATCACAACCTCATTTTTATTAGTTCGATCTCCTATGATATTCTTAAAGAAAACCTTGTAGGGGGATGTATGGAAAAAGTAGAGAAGTTACCTAGCAGCATTAAGACGATTTGGCGAGTGCATGCTGTAATTGAATTTGCTGTGTTTTTAGTCATAGTCTTGGCAGCCGGTTTGATCAAATTTGCTGTACCAGTTAGTATTCGAAATATTTTTGATATTGTAGAATGGTCAATCATTGGGATAGGATTGATTTTATTAATTGTAAGTTTTTTCTGGGTTGTGTATTTATGGAATTTTTGGACCTATTATATTGATGAGCGACAAGTTCAACTACATAGTGGATATTTTTTTAGGAAACAAGTAGTTATTCCGATTGCTAGGGTACAAAATGTGACATTAAAGCAAGGCCCAATTTTACGTTGGAAAAATCTCCAAAAGGTTGTCATTGTTACTGCTGCTGGACAGAGTGAGATAGATGGAATTGAGTCCAAACAAGCTGATAAGTTAAAAGAGACAATTATGAAGCTTGCTCAGGAGGCCAAAAATGACATCTGATCCTAAACATTTGCATCCAGCGGCTATGTTATTTTTCTTCTATAAAGATATAAAAAGTTGGTTGATCCCAGCAATAGTCTTTGTTTTTGCTGTCTACAATCAATCTAAACTATGGTCGATTCTAGGATTAATAGCGGTAGTAGTTTTGATTCTTATTAATGATTTACTTAAATATTTCATGTTCAGTTATCAATTTATGGATGATGAAATTTTGGTTAGAAGTGGTGTTTTTGTAAAAAAGGTAAATCATATTCCATATGACAGAATTCAAAATATCACAGCTAATCAATGGTTCTTCTTAAAACCATTCAAACTGGAAGAATTAGAGATAGAGACCGCCGGTCATTCCGAAGGCCCAGAGGTAAGCTTGGCAGCCGTTCCTGTGGTACTTAAAGATGAACTAAATCAATATCGAAAAAAATTCAGTTCGATAGAAGTTACACAAAATGTTTCACGGGAAACTTTTTCCGATGAATCAGACTCTAAAAGAGCGTCGTATTCAATTACTTGGCGTGAGTTATTGAAGTTCTCTCTAACATCTCCAGCCTTTCTATCAGGATTGTTAGTTGTTCTGGCTTTCTATGGCAAGATACAGCATTCTATTAGTAAACAAGTTTATCAAGCTGCAGCCGACGAATTTGTACACTTGGGATGGCTATTAGTAGCAATTGGATTATTGATTGTTTTATTGGTATTTTATATTGTTTCAGTTTTAGTTTTGATTGCTAAATATTATCATTTCCATTTGGAAAAAGAAGATAACCAATTCGAGATGCAGTATGGATTTTTCAAAACTAAAAGGACTAGTATTTCAAAAAATAGAATTCAGGCCGTTGTTATTAAGCAAACGTTATTGAGACGAATGTTACACATTTCATCGATTAAACTAGTAATTATTTCTAACTCCAAAAAGAACGAAACGGAAAAAGACATTATCATTATGCCGGTTATTGAAACCGACAAATTGAATGGTTTCTTAAAAGAATTTTTCCCGCATATTCCAGTAGATAGACTAAAGTTGGATGAAGCTAATGTTGGAACTTATTATTATGATCTCCGTAATGCAATAATATTCAGTTTAATAACTGATGTAATATTAGGATTAATGGTATTTAAATCATCTATTTGGTTACTGTTGGCGGTAATTATTGCTTCGGCAATATTCTGGTTGCCTTCAGCATATCTGAATGCCAGAAGGGCACGTGTCTCGATAATGAATGATGAGTATGTCTACTTGCAGAATAATCAAGTTACATCAAAAAATTCTTACTTCGTTCCTAAAAATAGTATCCAACTATTAGACCGACGTCAGAGTATTTGGCTGAGTAAGAAGAGATTTGCACATATAAGATTAAGTTGTCGTTCCGGTGTTGGAGAGAGAATTCTAAAAGTTAAATATTTACCACAGAATCAGATTGATAAGGTTGTGGAATGGTATAAGAGAGCGTGATAAAGCACGATTAACTTCTGAGTATAACCTAAAACACCCCCGTATTTACGTAAGTAAATGTGGGGGTGTTTGTAGTTAAACGGAAGAAGTTGTGGTTTGTTGCGCGTTTACGCCGTAAATTCAATAAACTTTATAGTCATATCGCAGATTTCTTTTTAGTGAACAGTTTTAATAATCACCGTCAGCAATTTTTTCCAAAGTATCCTTTGATGGAATAAAGAATAAATTACCAGTGATAGGTGTACTAAAATCTAGTAAACGATCACTCTTTGTGAACATATTTGTAAGCATACGATTTGTAATTGAGAAGTCCTTTGAGTATCCAATGAAATAAGTTCCCTTAATATCTTTAGCAGGTTCTGAATACGGAACATTCATACGTACGATTTTGTGTTCAACACCGCCTTCCTCGTCTTTAGATGCGATATTGTGGGCATTAGGAAGCTTTTCGTCATCATCTAATTCACGGTCGTTGAACTTGTGGCGACCGATGGACTTTTCTTGATCCTCTGTCTTTAAGGCATCCCAAGCGTCCATGTTATGTGTATATTTCTGTGCAAAAGCGTATGATCCATTGACGAACTCTGGATCTTCGTTTTCGTCAATCAAAGTGTAATCCATTGATTCGATACCTGCGGGATTCTCTGTACCATCAATGAAGCCGATGATTGCTCGTCCTTCAAAATATCTGAATCCATGAGTTTCATCTTCAACTGTAGTAATAGGACGAAGTATTCCCATGAATTGATCCATTAGTTCGTAACAAACCGCCATTTTACTGGCACGAACGTGGATAAAGATATCTCCAGGAGTAGAAACAGCTGTATATTTTGGACCTTTTATTTCTTTGAAAGGAGCAAGCTGTTTTGGCTTTGGTGCTTCAGGGAATAAGTAATCCCATGCATCGGAACCAAATCCCCAGGCAATGTGAGCTTGGGCTTCAGGGGCACGAACTCGCATACTATTAATAATTGAATTGGACATGTCCGCAAATTCTGCAATTGCATCCTTTACTTTTGTTTGATCCTCACGTTTTAGCATGAGGGTAGTAAAAATAACACTTTCTCCAGCGTCTTTATAAACATCTTGGGCGCGCTTAATATCAACGGTCATATGATTACCTCCGAGGTTTATTAATGAATATAAATTAAGCTTATCATATTAAGTTGTTGAATATGTGAATAAAAAATTGTGAAATATGAAACTTTATTTTAAATATTAAGGTATTTTTAAAGGAATATTGAAATAAAGTTTCATATGAAGTATGATTTCTTTGTAAACGGTACCAACATTTTAAATACGAGTTTGGAGGGGATTCAAATGAAGTTACGTTTTACAAAGTTCATGGCAGTTTTTGCAAGCTTTGTGGGTTTATTAGCATTACTGATAGGCTATTCAGAAACTGAGGCTAAAGCTGCCGATGCAGTTTCACCAATCAGTAAGGTGGTAACTACAACAGTTTATTCGAAACAAATGCACTTAGATTGGAACTATGACGTTTATTTACCTGCTGGATACAATCCTAATGGTAATAAAAGATATCCGGTTCTATATATGATGCATGGATTATATGGCAATCATCGTAATTTATTGGAGAGATTTAATTCTCAACAAATGTTAGACGGAACTATGAATCGTGCACATCAAAAGGCTATCGTTGTCTTCGTTGATGGATTTAATAGTTTTTATGTCAATCAAAAGGGCGGTCTGAAGATGGAAAATGCCATCATTAAAGACTTAGTACCAACGATTGACAAAACTTATAAAGTATCAAAATCAAAGAAAGATCATGCTGTCGGAGGTATTTCCATGGGTGGTTACGGAGCAGCTAGATTAGCTCTTAAATACCCTAAGTACTTCTCTAAAGCAGTTCTTATCTCACCATCTGTTTGGTATAAGTTACCTAAGGACAATCCAATTAGGAAGGGTATGCATGCCTTTACTGATGGAAAGACTAATTGGTCAGATAAGGTTTACGATGGGTTATTCCCAACAAATTATGTAAATGATAAATCAAGATCAGTTAAGTTCTATGTAGAATCAACATCAGATGATACGACTGTTCCTATTAAGGACGTTAATAAGTTTGTTAAAGAAATGAAGAAAGACAAAGTATCTGTTAAATACGTTAAGGATACTGGTGACAACCACAACTGGGCCTATTGGACTAAGGCAACGCCAAAAGGTTACAACTGGGTTATGAATCAATTTAAATAAAGGGGGGAACTTGAAATGAGTAATAAAGATATCGCAAGTGAAATCCTTAAAAATGTGGGTGGCAAAGATAATGTCACTGCAAACGTTGCTTGTATGACACGTTTGAGATTAGGCATTAAGGATAACGACAAGGTTAATGTAGATGGACTTAAGAGAATTGATGGCGTATTAGCAGTTGTTGAAGCCGATACTCTACAAGTTGTACTGGGACCTGGAAAAGTTAATAAAATAGCAGAACCTTTCGCTGAAATGACAGGAGTAGCATTAGGCAGTGACGAAGATGATGAAGCAACTGTCGCTTCTGACAGTAAAGCTGCTGAATTAAACAATGTTAAAAATATTGCTAGCGAAAATAAGAAGGCTAATAAAGCTAAACATGACAAACCATTACAACGTGGTTTGCAACATATCGCCAATGTCTTCATTCCATTACTGCCTGGTATTATCGCTGCGGGACTTATTAATGGATTAGCTAACGTTATTGATTATCAAACAGGACAAGCTTTTGTTACTGATTGGTGGTATATGACAATCAAGACTCTTGGATGGGGACTATTTACATTCTTACCAATCTTTGTTGGTATGAACGCCGCACGTGAATTCAAGGGTAGTGCAATCCTTGGTGGTATTGGTGGTACTTTGTGTTTAGGAGTTACGATCACAGGATCACCACTTAGCTCTCAAGCCATTGCAATGCCATTTACTAACGCTCCATATACAGTTGGTGTTGGTGGATTGATCACGGCTTTATTTATGGGTATTTTCTTTGCTTGGCTAGAACGTAGTATTAGAAAATTCATGCCTAGTGTTTTAGATACATTCTTCACACCATTATTGACAGTTATTATTGGTTCATTACTAGCTGTTGTCTTCCTACAACCAGTTGGTGCATGGCTAACTACAGCTATTTATGTTGTAATGGACTTCACATATACAAAACTAAGTGTCTTTGGTGGATTTATTCTATCATCAACATTCTTAGCACTTGTTTCAGTTGGTTTACATCAAGCTTTGACACCAATTCATGTTCTATTGAATGACCCAACAGGTCCAACAAAAGGTATCAACTACTTGTTACCAATTTTGATGATGGCCGGTGGTGGTCAAGTTGGTGCTGGATTTGCATTATACTTCAAATCAAAGAACAAGCGTTTCAAGAAAATGGTTATGAGTTCAATTCCAGTTGCAATTCTTGGAGTAGGTGAGCCATTGATGTACGCCGTTACCTTGCCATTAGGACGTGCCTTCATTACTGCATGTATCGGTGCCGGATTTGGTGGTGTTGCTGCATCACTATTCCATCTAGGTGCTGTTTCACAGGGCGTTTCAGGATTGTTTGGATTATTGATCATGCAACCTGGTCAACAAGTTCAATTCTTGATAGCATTGTTCATTGCTTATCTAGGTGGCTTTATTGTTACTTGGTTCTTTGGATTCAATGAAGATCGTATCAACGAAATTTATCCAGAATAAGGAGTAGGTAATGCTAGGATTTTCAGTCTACTTGAATAAGGTACTAGAAAAAGAAGAGTTTAATCAAATTGAAAAATATGCAAAAGCAGGATTCAAAGGAGTATTTACTTCAATAAATCTTCCAGAAGATGATCCTAAAAATTTATTGCATAATTTAGCTGAATTAGGTCAAGTTTGTGAGGCTAACAATCTACATTTAACGTTGGATATTTCATCAGAATCGATGAAACGCTTGAACTTGTCACTAGATCCTGAAGGATTTGAGTCACTGACCGACTTGCATGTGGATATGTTGCGCATTGATGATGGAATTACTAATCAACAAATCGCAGAAGTGTCTAAGAAGTTAAAATTAGCATTGAATGCTAGTACGATCGTTGAATCTGATGTTGACGAGTTAATTCAATATGGAGCTGACTTCGATAATCTTGAAGCCTGGCATAATTATTATCCACGAGTTAATACAGGATTGAGCAATGACTGGTTCTATCAGAAGAATCAGTGGTTAAAGCAAAAGGGATTTACAGTTATGGCTTTCATTCCTGGAGACACAAATTTGCGTGGTCCAGTTCATGCTGGTTTACCTACCTTAGAAGATGATCGATACAATAATCCACTATCTTCAGCAATCAATATGTCACGCTTCGATGTTGACAAAGTCTTTTTAGGTGATCCAGTGATTAAGGATGAAACATTACATCAGTTCGAAGAGTATTATCAAAATAATGTGATTTTGTTGCACGCTAATATCTTGAAGAATGCACCAAGCTATATTACTAAGGTAATGCATCAAAGAGCTGATGTAGCTAGAGATGTGGTCAGATTACGAGAAGGACGTCCATGGAATACTGTTATGATTCCACCAAAGAATACAGTTAAACGTGAACGTGGTGCGATTACTTTAGACAATTCTATTTCCGGACGTTATCAAGGTGAGCTGCAATTATTGAAGCGAGACTTACCTGTAGACAAGACGGTCAATGTTATTGGTCAAATAAGTGATGATGATATTGATTTACTTGACAATTGTGGTGCAAATCAAGCTATTAAGATATGCGAAACAGAAGACGGAGTGAGCTAATATGGATATTAATAAATTGTCCACTGAAAGTCGTAACTCTATGACAACCAATTTGGACTTGATGAGCCCGTTAGAAATTGTTAAGGTTATGAATTCTGAGGATAAAAAAGTCGCTGAAGCTGTGGAGAAAGTTTTACCACAAGTTGCGGAAGCAGTTAAGTTAATTACGAAATCATTCAAAAATAACGGAAGATTATTCTACATGGGTGCTGGTACTAGCGGAAGATTGGGCGTACTAGATGCCGCTGAATGTGTTCCGACCTTTGGAACTGATCCAGAAATGGTTCAAGGACTAATTGCTGGCGGTATGGATGCGATGACTGTGGCAGTTGAAGGTGCCGAGGATAGTGTTGAACTTGGTAAGCAGGACTTGATCGATAGACACTTGACTGATAATGATGTAGTGGTTGGTATTGCTGCAAGTGGTAGGACACCTTATGTTGTTGGAGCGCTTGACTATGCTAAGAGTGTCGGAGCCGGTGCCGTGGCATTGTCATGTAATGATAATGCTGAAATTAGTAATCATGCACAAATAGCTATTGAGGTAGTACCTGGACCAGAGGTATTATCAGGTTCAACACGATTGAAGTCAGGAACAGCTCAAAAAATGATTCTCAACATGCTGTCAACAGCATCTATGGTGGGAATTGGAAAAACTTACGGTAATTTGATGGTTGATGTTAAACCAACTAACGAAAAACTTATTCAAAGATCTAAGAATATAATCATGGATATTACTAAAGTTGATGACCAAACCGCTGGTGAAGCCTTAGTAGCGGCAGGATACTCAGTTAAGATGGCAATAGTTATGATTATGAATTCGGACGATAAATCTAAGGCTGAAAAGAAGCTAAAGGATGCTGACGGTTTCGTTCGCAGAGCAATTAAGTAAGGCGGTTTAGCTAATGGATAACACAATTTTATTGTCAATTCACGCACAGCAAAATATAAATAGCAAAGCTGAGAATATTTTGGGTGATTACATTTTGAATAATGCTCAAATAGTTCCACAGCTGAGTGTTTCGGAATTGGCGAATAAGAGTGGTGTTAGTCAGGCGACCGTAGTCAGATTTGCTAAAAATCTGGGACTTAATGGATTTAAGGAATTAAAAGTCGAATTAGCCAGAGGTACAAGTAGCTCAATTACAAGCTTATCAAGTGAAATTTCAGCTACTGATACGCTTGATGAATTAAAACAAAAAATGTCTCTCAGAGTTCAACATTCAATCGATGTAACTAATAAAGGTTTGAAGACTGAATTGGTTGATAAAACTGTGGATGAATTACAAAATCACGATGTTATTCAAGCCTATGGGTTAGGCGCATCAGGATTAGTTGCACGGGATTTTACTCAAAAGTTTTCGCGGATTGGAAAAACTGTCATCAATACAGATGACACACATCAATTTGCGGTTAACTTGTTGACACAAACATCCTCCCAGATATTGATCCTGTTTTCTGATTCTGGTGAATCTAAAGAAACCGTCAAAATAGGCAATTTAGCAGTTAAAAACAATGTACCGATAGTTGGTGTCACTTCTAACAAAGAGAGTAGTTTGGCTAAGATATCTGATATTTTATTGCCAACCAGTGATTCTATGCCGCGTGATCAAATCCGATCTGCTGCAACGACATCATTGATGAGTCAGTTGTATGCGGTGGATTTAATTTATTATTGTTACTTACAACGAGACTATGATACTAATGTACGGAAACTGAAAGAATCTCATGAATTGGTTGATGAAATATTTCATAAAGGAAGTAAGAAATAATGTTTAATTTTTTTAAGAAACATAAGGATTTGCCAGCTTGGGATGCAAAAACGTTTTTGTCACCTGCAGATGGTGAAGTGATCCCAATTGAAAAGGTAAATGATCCAGTATTCTCCCAAAAGGCTATGGGAGATGGCTTCGGATTAAATCCAACATCTAATGATATTTATAGTCCAGTTTCAGGGACAGTGACTATGGTTGCTGGAACTAAACATGGAATCGGTATTTCAACTGGTGACAGTGAGGAATTGCTGGTACACATGGGGATTGATACCGTTGAGTTGAAGGGCAAACCTTTTAATATCTTAGTGTCTCAAGGAGATAATATTTCTGCGGGACAAAAGATTGCTGAAATGAATTTGGATGAAGTGAAGGCTTCTGGCAAGGAAACCACTATTATTGTTGCTGTAACTAATTCGGCTGAGAACGATTGGCAAGTCTCTCTTGAAAAAGAAGGTAAGGTTAATCACTCGGAATTGGTAGCCAAATTGTAAATATGAAGAAAGTCTGACTGATGTCAGGCTTTTTTTGTTAAAAAGTTAAATTACATAAAATAAAATTGTTGAATTTGTCAACAATTTGCACAATAATGAGCGATAATAAATAATGTAATATATTCGAAGGGAAGCAATTAAATATGTGTACAAGTATTAGTTATGAATCACTCGATGGATCAAAGTTTTTGTCCAGAACAATGGACTTTGCCTTTGAATTAAATGGTCAACCTACCTTCTTACCTAGAGACTATGATTGGGTTTCATCATTTGACGACAAAACTTACCAAACAAATTATGCAATTATGGGTACAGGTGCCAAGTATGGCAAGAATTACATGGTAGCTGATGGTTTCAATGAATATGGACTATCTGCTGCTGAGTTGTATTTCCCTCATCAATATGTGTATGACGAAAAAACAACTGAAGGTGCTATTAATTTGGTTTCAGAAGAATTCATTCTTTGGGCACTTGGAAATAATAAGACTATCGATGAACTACGTGATAATCTATCAAAGGTTCATGTTATTGAATCAGATAAGGGTGTTATGGGAGCTAATCAACCATTGCATTGGATTTTTAGTGACCTATCTGGAGCAACTTACATTATTGAACCAGAAGGTGATGGCCTAGTTCTTGAAGAAGACAAGATTGGTGTTATGACTAATACTCCTGATTTTGATTGGCATAGAACTAATTTGGCTAATTATTTAGGTGCATCAGTTAATAACTTTGATTCTGCACAATTTGGGGATGAAGAGATAACACGCTTAGGACAAAATGGTACGTTTAGATTACCAGGTGGATATACTGCCGTTGATCGTTTTGTTAGAACAGCCTTCAATCGAACTCATATTGAAAAAGCTAAAGATGCTGATGAAGCAGTAACAACGATTCTACATATTTTGGATAGTGTTGTTGTGCCTAAGGGTGTGAATATTGGTGACCGTGGTCCTAGTTATACTCAATACCAAGCAATTCTTGATATAACTAATAAGAAGATGTACTACGTACCTTATTCAAATCAAACAGTTTTTGAAGTTACTATGACAGATGATTTGATTGAAAATCAAACTACTCCTAAAGAATTTGATCTTCCGATGAAGCAAAGCTTTGCTTCACTAGATGAACAAGTTGAAGAAACTAAATAGAATTAAAGCTTAAGTTTAAGATCTCCACTATTGTGGGGGTCTTTTTTTATTATTTTTTATGATAGCGTTTACAAATAAAAAGCAATGATATATAATTTAACACGTAAAGACGTCATAACGTCCTAATCACTTAGGGAAAATAAGGGGGAATAGAAATGGATTCAAATGATGAGCTAGCAAAAAAGCTATTATCGCTGATGGGTGGAAAAGATAATATTATTTCAATGACACATTGTGCTACTAGATTGCGTCCTACGATTGAAAATCGTGAAATCGTAAACGTTAAAGAGATAGATAACTTGGACGGAGTAACTGGTGTCGTAAATAAAGATGCAGGCCTACAGATAGTAATAGGAACCAATGTTGGTGACATTTATGATGCATTTATGAAAATATGGCAGCCTAAAGAAAAAGAAACGGTTAATAATGATTCTTCCAAAACTAATAAACATAGCCTTTTAAATTCGTTTGTTGAATTGGTAGTAAGCATATTTTCTCCATTACTTCCTGTTCTTGCAGGTTCAGGTTTATTGAGAGGTTTTACTATTTTAGCTAATGAAATAGGTTGGTTACCAGAAAAAAGTACAACAAACTTAGTTTTAACTTTAGCGGCAACATCAGTTTTCTATTTCTTACCATTAATGGTTGCAATTACCACTGCTAGAAGGTTTAAAACTAGTCCTTATATTGCGGTTGCAATATTGGGAGCATTAATAATGCCAGATTTTATTAACTTGATCAAAGGTGACGGAGGAAATATGGTTACCTTTATGGGATTATCTATTCCTGTTTTTAATTATACGAGTCAAGTCATTCCAGCAATTTTAACAACGTGGATACAATCCGTCATGGAACATTTCATGAAGAAGAGACTTCCTAGCAGTCTTCATATGGTGGTTATCCCAACCGTTTTATTGCTTATATTAGTGCCATTTACGGCAGGCATTGTTGGTCCATTAGGAAACTATATAAGTATTGGAATTGCAAATGGTGTCAATTATCTTTTGAATATCAATCAAGTAGTTACTGGAGCCTTAATAGGTGGTATTTGGAACGTATTAATAATGTTTGGGGTCCATTGGGCACCTAATACAATGGTTGTTATTCCAGAAATAGCTAAGACAGGTAAGTCAGCAATTATTGCATATGCTGCTAATGCTAATTTTGGTATGGCTGGAGCTGCTTTTGCCATTTTCTTGAGAAGCAAAAACAGAAAACTTCAAAACTTTTCATTAACTGCAATTACTTCTGTTCTATTATCAGGAATTGTTGAACCAGCAATATATGGATTAGGAGTGAAATATAAAACGCCTTTAGTGACCGGGTGTATCGGAGCTGCTCTTGGAGGAGCATTTATGGGAATATTTGGTGTTACCGGTAATGCATTTGTTTTTGGTGGATTAACAACTATCCCTGCGTTTGCGGGTCCAACGCTTTGGGCATATGTCGTTGGTTTAGCTATTTCTTTCATAGCTGGATTGATATTAACGCTAGTTATAGGGATAAAGGACCCGGAAGCAAAAATGTCCAAATAAATTTCAAATGAGGTATTTATAATGAATTTAAAAAGAAATATAAAAGGTATTTTAGGATTAGCTGCAATTGGGGATGCCATGGGTTCGGCAACTGAAAACATGTCATTTAATCAAATTAGAAGAGAGTTTGGTGGACCACTGTCAGAATTGAAGAAACCTGGGAAGACGGCTTTTGCTCTTGGTAATGAGGCTGGTCAAGTTACTGATGATTTTTCACAGATTTATTTTTTAAGTAAAGCAATTTTGAAAAATGATGGTGTTTTGAATAAGGATATTGTTATAAAGGCAATTTTAGATTGGTCAAACGTTTCTTGGTACTTTGATAGATTTGCGGGGCCAACTACTCGCGGTGCTATTGCGATGTACAAAAATCCAAATCATAAAATGCAACCGTTAAAGGGTGCAGTTACAGTGGATTATGCATCTAAGGCTACAAATGGAGCAGCAATGAAAATAGCTCCTGCTGGAATCTTACATCCTGATGATATTGAAGAGGCTATAAAAGCTGCTATAACAATAACGCAGGTAACACATGATAATTCACTTGCAATTTCAGGTGCTAGTGCAGTAGCTGCTGCAACAAGTGCGTCTCTGGCAGAGTATTCTACTATGGATGATGTATTAAGCGCTGGATTGTATGGAGCTGTTAGAGGTAATAATCTAGGTAATGTTCTTTCCCGTGAGGTAGCTGGACCTAGTGTTGTTAAACGTATACAATTGGCTTATAGTATTGCGAATGGTACAGGATCAAGAGAAGAAAGATTAGAGAAATTATCACAGGTTGTTGGTAGTGGGTTGCATATTTCCGAGGCGGTTCCCTGTGCATTTGGAATTATTGCGTTGAATAATGATGATCCATTACAAGCGGTAATAGATGCTGTTAATGTTGGGTATGATACAGATACTATTGCAACTATAGTAGGCTCAATGGTTGGTGCGTTTATAGATATAGATAATTCTAAGTTTAATTCTCTACTTGAAACCATTCAAAAAGCCAACGATTTTAATATAACTGAATTGGCTAATTCCTTAGCGAATGTGGTGGAAAAAAGTGAGAGAGAACAACGTTAAGTATCTGGCTATTTACGAAGAACTAAAACAAGGGATAATTAATGGAAACTACTCAGTGGGTAGTTTATTTCCCGCTGAACCTGATCTTCAAAAAAGATTTAATGTAAGTCGCATTACGGTTAGACATGCAGTTAAATTACTTGTTGATGAAGGTTATTTACAACGTATACATGGTATTGGAACTATTGTTATAAGTAATAAAGAATCATTACAATTACAAACATTATTAAGCTTTTCAGAGGAAAATGGTGCTAATAATGTAAGTTCTACTTTAATAGATTTTGAAAAAAATGTTCCTGCTGATACAATGGTTTGTTCGCAATTGGATTTACCTACTGGTGCCGTTGTTAGTAAACAGGATAGACTACGTTGGATTGATAATGCGCCTATAAGTTTTCAACGGGTTTACTGTCCATCCTTTATTGATTTATCTGCGGAGGAGTTAAAAGCACCTGACGTTTCTTTGTATCATTTATTTAGAAAAAAAGGTTTTGTTGTTACTAATGCAAATGAAACCATTGAGTCAGTAATTGCCGATAAAAAAGTTTCTGGTTATTTACGAGTAAATGAAAGTGACCCTCTTTTATATGTACAACGTGTTACAAGAGATCAAAGAGGCCGCTTAGTTGAATATGCTCAAATTTTTTATCGCGGAGATAGGTATAGATATAATGTACAACTACAAGTTCCATAGTTAGTTGTTTGAGATTTCTATTCAGTTAGAGAGGTATTAAATTATATGTTTGGAATTTTTAAGAAACACAAGTCTGTAGATTGGAGTGCAAAAACATTTTTGTCTCCTGCTAATGGAAAACTTATTCCTATAGGTAAAGTAAGTGATCCTGTATTTGCTCAAAAGGCTATGGGTGATGGCTTTGCTATTAATCCAGATTCAAACGATATTTATAGTCCAGTATCAGGAAAGGTGACACTTGTAGCTGATACAAAGCATGGAATTGGAATATCAACGGATGATGGTGAAGAAATATTAGTTCATATGGGTATCGATACCGTTGATTTAAATGGTGAACCATTTAAGGTGTATGTTTCCAAGGGCGATAAGATTTCTGCAGGGCAAAAAATTGCCACTATGAATTTGGATAAGGTAGAGTCAGCTGGTAAGGAAACCACGATTATAGTTGTGATGACGAATTCATCTGATAAAGGTATGAAAATATCTTTAGAGCCTGTTACACAAATAGAGCATTCAGAATTGGTAGCTAAAGTCTGAGGATGATCATTGGATCATCCTTTTTTTAATATCCAAAATTTATTTGGACTGTCATTTAATTATGTGGCGAGATATAATATCTATAGATGATAATTACCAAATAAATAATTGGTACGTTCCAAAGGGAGAAAATATGGTCGATCTAATATATGAAAAAATTATTGAATCTTTAAAAAAAGAAATATCTAGTGGCTCTTTTCCAGATATGAGACTTCCAGATGAGAGATCTATGGCAGAGAATTATAAAGTAAGCCGTAGTTCTATAAAACGTGCGTTGGATAGTATGGCAGAACAGGGAATCATTTTTAAAAAACGTGGTTCCGGAACTTTTGTCAATCCATTGTATTTGAAACAAGATTCTTATATTAATTACACCGGTAAAAATTTAGGTATAACGGATAGTTTTAAAGCTGAGGGTAAAAAACCAGGAATAAAGGTTCTAAGTTTTGATGTTGTCAGGCCTGATGAGGATTTAAGAAATAATTTGTTTTTGAATAAAGGTGAGTTTGTTTATTCATTCAAACGACTTAGATTTTTAGGGGAAATTCCGTTTATGATTGAGACAGGATATATTCCAATTAAATTGGCACCTGAATTGTCAGAGCAAGTGGCATCGGAATCAATTTTTAATTATGTGGAAACAGAATTAGGCAAGGAGGTTAATAAAAATTATTTGACTATTTCAGCTGTTCCATCTGATAAAGAAGGTCAAGATTTATTGAATCTAAAAGAGAATGAACCTATAGGTCAAATGGAAGGAATCTTCTTTTTGAATGATGGAACACCATTCGAATTTTCGACTATGAGATTGCATTATAAGTATTTTAAATATGATTCTTTCGTAGATTTGAATCGAGTTTAAGAATTGGACCGACCCAATATAATAAATGGTTGACTTTTTTGGCGAAACTGGTTATTATATGCTTGTAAACAAATAAGGAGTGTACTGAAATGACAGATTACTCATCAAAAGAATACTTAAACTTAGTTGATAAATATTGGCGTGCAGCTAACTATGTTTCTGTTGGCCAACTATATTTAAAAGATAATCCATTATTGAAGCGTGGAATTAAAGCTGAAGATGTAAAAGTTCACCCAATTGGACATTGGGGTACTATTGCAGGACAAAACTTTATTTACGCTCATTTAAATCGTGCTATTAACAAGTACGGTGTTAACATGTTCTACATCGAAGGACCAGGACATGGTGGGCAAGTTATGGTTTCTAACTCATACCTTGACGGAAGCTATACTGAAACTTACCCAGAAATCACACAAGATGAAAAGGGTATGCAAAAATTATTCAAGCAATTCTCATTCCCAGGCGGTGTTGCTTCTCATGCTGCTCCTGAAACACCTGGTTCAATGCATGAAGGTGGAGAACTTGGATACTCAATTTCACACGGTGTTGGTGCTATCTTAGATAACCCAGATCAAATTGCCGCAGTTGTTGTCGGTGATGGTGAAGCTGAAACAGGTCCATTAGCTACATCATGGTTCTCAAATGTCTTCATTAATCCTGTAAATGATGGTGCTGTATTACCAATCTTGAACCTTAATGGATTTAAGATTTCTAATCCAACTATCCTTTCACGTAAGACTGATGAAGAATTAACAGAATACTTCAAGGGACTTGGATGGGATCCAATGTTCGTTGAAGGCGACGATCCTAAGAAGATGCATCCAGCAATGGCTAAGGTTATGGATGAAGCTATTGAAAAGATTCAAAGCATCCAAACAGAAGCTAGAAAGCATTCAGCTGAAGATGCTAAGATGCCACATTGGCCAGTTATTATTTTCCGTGCACCTAAAGGCTGGACTGGTCCTAAGACTTGGGATGGTGCTCCTATTGAAGGTTCATTTAGAGCTCACCAAATTCCAATTCCTGTAGACCAAAATGACATGCAACACGTTGATGCTTTGATCGATTGGTTGAAGTCATACAAACCAGAAGAATTGTTTAATGACGATGGTTCATTGAAAGATGACATCAAGGAAACAATTCCTGCTGCTAATAAGAGAATGGCAACTAATCCTATCGTTAATGGTGGTGTAGATCCTAAGGATCTTAAGTTACCTGATTATAAGAACTATGCTTTGAAGTTCGATAAGCCAGGTGAAAAGACTGCTCAAGATATGATCGAATTAGGTAAGTATATTGAAGAAGTTATTAAAGAAAACCCAGATAACTTCAGACTATTCGGACCTGATGAAACAATGTCAAACCGTTTGAACCATATTTTTGAGGCTTCACCTCGTCAATGGATGGAAAATGTAAAAGAACCAAACGATCAATATGAAGCACCAGCTGGTCGTATTATTGATTCACAACTTTCAGAACATCAAGCTGAAGGATTCCTTGAAGGTTATGCCTTAACAGGTCGCCATGGTATCTTCGCCAGTTATGAAGCATTCTTGAGAGTTGTTGACTCAATGTTGACACAACACTTCAAGTGGTTGAGAAAAGCTGATGAATTATCATGGAGAAACAAGTATCCATCACTTAATATCATCGCTACATCTACTGCTTTCCAACAAGATCACAATGGTTATACTCACCAAGATCCAGGTGTTATTACTCACTTAGCTGAGAAGAAACCTGCCTTCATCCGTGAATATTTCCCAGCTGACACAAACTCATTGCTTGCTGTTATGCCTAAGATTTTGAATGATCAAGAAAAGATCAACTTATTAGTTACTTCAAAACACCCACGTCCTCAATTCTATTCAATTGAAGAAGGTCAAGAATTGGCTGATAAAGGTCTTAAGGTTATTGACTGGGCTTCAAATGATGATGGTGATCCTGACATCGTCTTTGCAGCAGCTGGTACAGAACCTAACCTTGAATCATTAGCTGCAATTAGTATCCTACGTAAAGAAATGCCAGAACTTAAGATTAGATTCGTTAACGTTGTTGATCTATTGAAGTTGAGATCTCCAGAAGTTGATCCTCGTGGTTTGAGTGATGAAGAATTCAACAAGATCTTTACAACTAACAAGCCTGTCTTATTCGCATTCCATGGCTTTGAAGACATCATTAAGGATATCTTCTTCGACCGTGATAACCACAACTTGTTCGTACATGGTTACCGTGAAAATGGTGACATCACTACACCATTCGATATGCGTGTTGTAAATGAAATGGACCGTTTCCACTTAGCTGAAGAAGCTGCCGTTGCTGTTGAAGGCGATAAGGCTAATGACTTCGCTGATAAGATGGAAGCAGAAGTTGATAAACACAACAAGTATATCCGTGAATATGGTACTGACTTGCCAGAAGTTGAAAACTGGAAATGGTCTCTATAAGAGAGTGGAGAAAAGCGATTAACTCCTGAGCACTGCCTAAGATAGTGAAGGTGACAACTAAGTTGGCGCATTTACTATCTGTAGCAGGCGCAGGGAGTTGCTTTTCGCAACTCGTTTCAGAACCAGAGAGCGAAACAAAACGGGTAACTTTTCTATAACTCGTTTCAGAAAACTAAATCAAAAGTCGATTTTAAGACTTTGTAAATAAATAGCATCTAGCCAATTTGGTTAGATGCTATTTTAATGAAAAATATAATTGTTCAACATATAAATACATATGTACACTCTATAAATACTATTGTGACAACGATTATAAATAAATTTAAAAATAATTCTATAAGTTTAATTTTAATAAAAGCTAAGAATTTCGAGATAATAATTTGAAATGTTTTGAAAAAGCTACGCGCTCTTACATTCGTTTTCTAATTAAATCTAAGATATTTAATTGCTTTATTAGAATGGCAGTAAACGTTTGCACAAATACTGAAAACAAGGTGTTCAAGATGCTTGTAAATGGCTTTTAAACATGGTAGTTTAGCTATTGGAGAGAGCAATAGGAGACAAATAAACGGAAATCCGAAAGCTCACATTAACATCAAATAAGGGGTGGATTATTATGACAATGCAAATCGTACGTCAATTAGCAAAAACATCAATCATGGCAGTGGTAGTGGTATTCTTAATGTTACTATTCGTGTTGCAAAGCCGATATTCCATACCCGCAGTTGCAATTACTGCTGTGATTTTGGCAGTATATTCAGAAAATAGCTTTACAAAGAAACATGATGTAAAGTTTACAATCTAAACAGTCATACTGAAAAAGGATTCCGAAGTTTAAACTTCGGAATCCTTTTTTTGTTTTTAAGTAACCCTATATCAGGGGGAAGGAGGGTTACTAACTTGTAATTATGAGAATTAATATCTATTTTTATATGAAGGTTATTATATAGGGAGGGTTATATAAGTTAAAGTGTTTTTCTTTTTCCTTTAGCTTATGGTTATATAATAACTAGTAAATGTGAAGAAAGTATGACTCAATTGTTATATAAAAAAGAATCTTTTTTGAAAAGAATATTATGATAAATATATCTTCTTTAGATCCTTAATATCGGAATCACTAACTTTCAATTCATTTTTGATATAATTATCTATACTTCCTGAGGTTTGTTTAATAGCATCCTCAGCAGTTTTAAGGTAATTAATATTAACGGTCATAAGAGCCTTGATTGTGTCTACAAGCGAAGGATCGTGCTTTAGAACGTCACTAAATAACTTATCAGTATATGATTTACTTGCCTCATTTGTAAGTAGGTAATCATCTTTGATGGTTTTCATTGGAACCCCTAAAGCTGACATTAAGAAGAAGGCCCCCATACCTGTTCTATCCTTACCTGCACTACAATGGAATAGTAAGACTTCGTTATCATTATCATTTGTTAGTAATTCACCAAAGAAGTTTTGGTAAGCCTTTTTGGCTTGTTCGCCATTGATCATATCGAGGTATGCGTCGAGCATGTGGTTATAACCATCGATTGGAACGTAGTCCATATCAGGTATTGAAGTGCCTTGAATCTTTGATGCTTCAGTTTCATCTTCTTTGAATACTGGAAGTGAAAGATACTTAGTTCCCTTCGGAATGCGGTCAGGTTTCTTTTCAACTTCTTCTTTAGAACGGAAATCAATATCTGTCTTTAATCCATAATTATCTAAAAAATTGACGTCTTTATCTGTGAGGTCACCTAAACCGGCCGAACGCAAAACTTTATGGTACTTAATCGTTTGTCCGTCAATGGTTTTATATCCACCAAGTTCACGGAAATTGCGACCTTTTTCAAGATCTAAAATACGGTGAGAATCCTTTGTAACGTTGTCCATTGTAATACCTCTCCATCCTCGATAAAAGTTCTTAATTCATTATAACAAAAAGGAAGAATATTCATGAAATTTATCATCGCTCCTGGAAAATATTCTGATCATATTAGTTCCCGTAAAATTGGTCAGGCTATATACAGTGGTATTTCGCGCGCCTTGCCTAATTCTGAGATAGTCACTATGCCAGTAACCGACAGTCACGACGGTATGCCGGCGTTAGTAAAGCATACTATTGGCGGTCAGTGGTATGAATTACCTTTCTTTGATGCCTTTTGGCACAATAAATTGGGACGCTATCTAGTAACTAAAATCGATGGTCAAGATACTGTGATTGTTGATTCTGAACAAATCGTCGGGTTAGAGTTAGCTAAGGGAAAGACACGAGATGAATTATTTCATGCTACTAGTCATGGACTAGGCGAATTTATAGTGGATGCTATTTCAAGTGGGCATAAGAACATAGTTGTTTGTTTAGGCAAGACGGCTGTCGCAGATGGTGGATTAGGAGCATTACAAGCGCTTGGAGCAAAGATTTATGATGAACAGGGATTACTAATACCAGAGGGTGAAAACCCGCTCATAAGTGCTTATACAGTGGATTTGGATGGCATAAAAAAGTTATTGCCATCTCGTGTTAGGATAACTATCTTGTTGAATTATTCTAATTCATATGAAATACGAAATAATATTGAATACTTAAATGAAGCACAAGAAAGTTTTTTGGAAGATAATTTGGTTTATGTTACGGAAAGGGTCAATGAGAAGTATAATTTAGATATACATCCGATGCAGAATTCTGATGCCATTAAGACTTTGGCAGGAGCGTTTGCGATGATCAATGCCCATATTTTTCGTTCTTCGTTTGAATGGATAGCTAATGTTACGGGGATGGATCAAACTATACGTTCAGCGGATGTCTTAATCACAGCTACGGATGATATATCAGCGGAATCGATGCATGATGAATTGCTTTATCATTTAAGTAAAATTGCTGGAACTAGTAAAATTCCAACATTTGTATTGTGTAATAACTTTATTGATAACTTTGAAGATTATGAACAGTTATTTACAGGTATATTTTCAACTCAAATGTCAGAGTATAGTGCTAATAGATTTGACGAAAAAACTATTTTTGATAATTATGAAGCCGTTGCTAATCAATTGGCACGTACATTAATATCTTTTCACTGATATAATTGTATTTGTGTAATACAAAAGATTGAATATTATATATTAATGCATTAATCTTACATTAAGAGGTTTTCAATAAACGCATTGAAAAGAGTGTGGAGTGTAAGGCACTTTGCAACTCGCTTAGGAGGATTACATTATGGAACAAGACTACAAGAAAATTTTAGTACCCGTAGATGGATCAAAGGAAGCTGAAATGGCTTTTCATAAAGCCGTGAGAGTTGCCCAAATGAATGGCGGTCATTTAGATGTCCTAACAGTTCTAGATACTAAGCAATTCATCGGATTGCATGGTGGAATGTTAAATGGAGATGTAATTTACCAACTTTCAGAAGATGCTCAAAAATACCTTAATGAATTGAAAGATAAAGCTGTAGAAAAAGGATTCTCAGAGAACGATATTGATATTCATGTTCGTTTCGGAGAACCAAAAACCGTAATTTCAGATGAGTTCGTGGAAGAATATAAGAATGACCTTATTATGATTGGATCAACAGGTATGAATGCAGTCACACGTTTATTAGTAGGATCAGTTTCCGAGTTTGTTACACGTAATGCCCGTACTGATGTTATTATTGTTCGTACTGATATTGATAACGGAAAGTTGTAGAGAGTGGAGAAAAACGGTAACTCCTGAGCATTACCTAGGATATTCGAATTATCACGAAGTGATAGGTCGAATATCCGTAGTAAGCGGAAGGAGTTGTTTTTCGCAACTCGTTTAAATTCAAAATCCAAAAGACCGTGACTTTGTCACGGCCTTTTTAATACAATAATAGAGAGGCAAATTATGAGATGTCCCTGGGCAGATAGTTCAGAAGAGATGCAATCGTATCACGATAAAGAATGGTGCAAAGTAAGTCATGATGAGAGATACTTTTTTGAGATGCTGACGCTAGAATTATCACAAGCAGGTCTATCATGGTCGACAATAATCAAGCGTAGAGAAGGTTACCGCGAGGTTTTTGACAATTTTGATATAGATAAAGTCGCAAAGTTCGATGAATCAAAAAAGAAACAATTATTACAAGATTCAAGAATAATAAGAAATAAGTTAAAAGTTAGTGCAACGATCAATAATGCACAGTTGATTAAAAAAATGCATGAAAAAAATCAAAAATTTTCGGATTATATTTGGAGTTTTGTTGATAACAAACCCATAATTAATCATTACAACGATCTGAGTGAAATGCCGGCACAGACTGCTTTGTCTGAAAGAATAAGTAAAGATTTAAAAAAGCGTGGTTTTCGTTTTGTGGGTCCAACGATTATTTACTCATTTTTGCAAGCAGTCGGTGTGATAAATGATCATTTAGATAGTTGCGATTTTAAATAAGAAGTTTTTTCAGTATAATAGATTTAACGGAGGAAAATTATGGATTCTGAAACTATTAGTAAACTAGCTGAATGGCTAGATAAGAATGATAAAGACATTGAAAAAAAGACCGAAAATTTTGATGCACAAAAGGTATATGAAATTCTAGATTCTTTGGAAGTATTAAGAAAGCCAATCAAAGATTATTTTGATATGACAGAAGACGATTACTATCAAAACGAGTCAGATCATCGACTCACATTACAAAACCCAACACACAAGTTAAGTGAATTACACGATCGTGTTTTGGTTAACCATGTTGATGGATCATTATCAGGACATGATATTAACTTTACATATAATCATGAAGATCCATACGCTGAAGGTGAATACAAAGCTAAAACTGACTTGGATGTTGTAACTTATTCATTTGTAGTTATTGGTGCTGTTTACAACAATACAATTGTCGCTGATGTTAGAAACTCAATTTCAAAAGATGCAATCCTATCAATTGGATTAGCCGCACATGCAATCGAGGAATGGCAATAGTGGAATTAATAACTGTTAAAGATTTATCTTTACAAAACGAGGGTTACTTTGCATTTAAGCATGTAGCCTTTTCTTTAGCTCAAAATGAAATTATTAGTATTGTTGGTGACAGTGGTAGTGGAAAGACTCAATTGCTTTTGGCGTTATCAAAATTAAAAACAGCTGATAGTGGAAAAATCGAATATACTGCTGGTGTTAGAATAGGTTATTTACCACAGTTTGATCCTCAAATAATTAATAAAAGTGTTCGAGTTTATCTTGAAGAAATCAGAAGTTTAAGTGGCAAATTAGCGGTTTCGAAAGAACAACTTAAGGGCTTGATAGCATTTATGGGTATGAGTCCTTATTTGGATAGGCAAGTTAGACAATTATCTTGGGGATTAAAACAACGAGTTAATTTTTTAGCCGCTGTTTCAGGTCATCCCAATGTATTATTGTTGGATGAACCATTTTCCTTTCAAAATAGCAGTTATACATCCAATATGTTGGATATTATTAAGGACTTAGCAGATAACGGTTCAGGGGTTATAATTGCAAGCTCTGCCCAAGATGGTAGTATGACTAATTACTTCGATACTAACTATATTATGAAGGATAAGACACTTGAACTTGTAAAGGACAAGGATAAGGAAATAAATTGTATGCTTATATTTACAGTTAAGTCTAATTCTATGGCTCTAACTACTGAGATAAGTAAGTATCTCGCCGCCAATGTTAGTAGTTTAGTAGAACTAAAAATACCATTAGGGATGAAAGATTCAATTATTAAAGAAATGATTGATCTTAATTATCAGTTCGAGGGGGCAAGGATCCTTGAAGCTTAGAATGTTATTAGGTAATTTTATCAACACCGTATTACAAAATTTCTTGTACCCAACATTATTGTTATCTTTTTTAGCTTTTGAATTAACGATGAATTCATTGTTAAAACTGAATACAAATGAAAAATTTGGCTTTTTGATCGTGGGAATATTCTTGATGTCACTTTTGATTAGTATGAATTTTTTGAAGAATGATGCATATTACAATGAGAATTTTATGCAGAAGATTGGCAGTTACTGGATATATTTTGTTGCACAAGTATTAACGTTATTTTTAATTACATTATTTAGTGCGATAGTAGTATTTTTATTTAGTTTTATGCTAAGTTCTGATGTCATGGTCGATATAGTTGCCATATTGTCATTGGCTACAACGGGCTTTGTTGGCGTAGGTATAGCTTTTTTGTGTAAACAGCAATGGAATAACCACCCATACGCTGGACAAATGGGTATAATAATACTTGTATACGTCGCATTGGCAGGAAGCAGCATTGACTTGCTACATTATGTCAGTTGGTTCCTCCCACCAGTGTCCAGTATGATTATGGTCTTTCAAGAACAGTCTTCGGTTATAGACCTTATACCAATTGCCGTTCAGCAGTTTGTATATTCAATTGTTTTAGTAGTATTGAGTGGGACGTTCAATGAAAAGAAGTTATCAAATTAGATTAAGGGGGTAATTGAATGAGTAATATCTATTTGCGCCAGGCTCATCCTGATGATTTTGAACGCGTCGTTGAAATAATCAAAGGTGCTAAGAAGACACTATTTGATCGTGGAGTAAATCAATGGCAAAAGGGTTATCCTGATGAAAGTATACTCAAACGTGATATTGAAGAAGGTATTAATTACGTATTGATACTGGATGGTGTCATTGTTGGTACTGCAGCATTACAGCAAGGGTATGACCGAGATTATCAAAACATCAGCGATGGTAGATGGAGTGAAGATTCAGAAGTTACTTATTCAATAATTCATCGAATAGCAGTTGAGGCTGGTCATAAGAGTAAAGTCTTATATACCTCTTTGATACAGCAATTGTTGACAATGTCTTATCATCTAGGCTATCGCGATGTTAGGATCGATACCCATCCTGATAATTTGGTCATGCAACATGTTATTACGGACAGTGGCTTCTTAGAAAAGGGTGTTATTACTCTAGATGTTGACGATGGCGTTCGGAAAGCTTATCAAATATTATTAAAATAGAAAAATATTGCGTTATTGCAAGGTAATGTGTGAGAATATAGTCTCATAACCAGTGTTTCCCGACATGGTGGTGAGCAAAGTAAAAAGCCATCTGTTTTGGATGGCTTTTTTACTATTTTTACATAAAAAAATGATAGTATTGAGATATTGGGAGAACAGAAAAATTGAATATTAAAAATTTTGTTAAAAAAGTTTTAAATCCAAAGCCCTCAGAATTTGTTTCAGCTCAAACTGATAATTTTTTGAATAGGCTTAAGCCGAGACGCTTTGTGACGGACTATATTACAGGTGTTTATAATAATAATGTTAGACCGAACGTGTCCAACAATACGGTGACTCTTTCTGTTCTGACTGATACTCACGCCAAGGCGGTTGCTAGCGCATCTTATTATGGTATTAATGGTATACGCCATATAATAGAGGCTAACAGTGCGAGTGATTATCTAGGCGTTGACTTAAATGTTCACTTGGGAGACCTGATAGACGGAAGTGACAAGCCAGAAATTAGTCGCGGATTGTTGAGATTCGCCGTTGAAAATTATCAAAAAAGTACTAAGCCATTTTATATTGCTGAAGGTAATCACGATGAGAATGATAAGTATGATGAACATAGATTTGTTAGTTCAGCATCATTCAGTCGGGATGATTACGATAGTTTAGTCACAAAATACAACTTTGAGCAACCTAGTATTTCAAGGCTAAATGCTGTTTCAAAAGTTGGTTGGTATGACAAGGGTGATGTGCGCCTTATTTTTTTGGACACTAGTGATATTCCTTATATTTTGAATAATGGTTCTAAAAAATATGACTTCAAAAAAGTCAGAGGTGTTAGAGAGCAACAATTAGAAGATCTAATTACCGTGCTTGAGAATACAATCGACAAACATGTCGTTGTTCTTGGACATGCTAATATAGTGAGCCCTAGTGGGCGTAGTGCATTGAATTTTAATGGAGATCTGATACAACAATTATTTGTGAGCTTCAATAATAAAGATCGTGGACAACTAAAGAATGAACTCACGGGTGACTTTGGAGTAAATTTGCGTTACGATTTTTCTTCAACAGGTATCTCAAAAGTATCTAACTATCTATGCGGCCACATGCATTACGAGAAGTACTATAAAGTGTCAGGAATTAATCATATAATATTAAATTGCTCAGCCTTAATGGGTAAGAAACATGGACTAACTACTGATTACAATAAGAAGTGGGATAGAAGATATAATGAGATTTCAGAATTAGCAGGATATTTTATTAATATCGATCCCGATAAGTTACGATTGCAAATATTTGGCTATGGAGCAGCAACGAGATATGTAAGTTTTGAAATATAATAAAACTAGTAAGGACGCAAAAGCGTCTTTTTATTTTGCAGATTTTAGTACCGCTATAACGCCTATTATTAATAGTAAAGTGTGTTATTGATAATCGTTAGCAAGCGAATTTGCTTATACAAATTGATTGTTCAAAAAACCTTCAAATAGTGATTATATCAGGCCTGATGTGCAAATTGCCGCTAAGGTATCGTTGTATAATTGTGAATATGGTATAATTTTGAATGAAATGTGTGTAATTATAAAATTATGAATTAAATAAAGTAAGAGGTTGATTCCTATCAAAACTGAATCAGGAAAAAGTTTCACGCCGGTATTGTTAGGTAGTGATATGAATGTATATGGTATGGCGCGTGCATTCCACGAGGTTTATGGTGGTGTCGTTGATGCATATGCCAGTGCTCAACTTGCGCCTACACGCTATACAAAAATTATAAATTTGACTATTTATCCTGGATTTGCTGAAGATCCTGTTTTTATCGAAAAAATGCGCGAAATCGCCAAAAAGTATGAAAAACATGACGAACCAGTTATTTTGATTGGTTGCGGGGATGGTTATGCTGAATTAATCAGTAAACATAAAGAAGAACTTTCGAAAACATTTATTTGTCCATATGTTGATTACGATTTATTAAAGTCATTGAATAATAAGGAAAGCTTCTACAAAATTGCTGATGAACACGGGTTGCCACATCCATTAACAAAGATCATTACCAGAGCTGCTTATGAAGATGAGGATAAATCTGGGTTAGAAATACCATTTGATTTCCCAGTTGCTTTGAAACCAGCTAATAGTGTTGAATGGTTGGATATTCATTTTGAAGGTAGGAAAAAGGCTTTCACTATTCATTCGAATGAAGAATATATGGATATTGTAAGTAAGATTTATGATAATGGTTATAAATCAGATTTGATTTTGCAGGACTTTATTCCTGGTGATGATTCAAACATGCGTGTACTCAACGCATATGTGGATCAACAACATCACGTTAAGATGATGTGTTTAGGCCATCCAATTTTGGAGGATCCAACACCTCAATCAATTGGTAATTATGTGGCGATTGTGCCAGATTTCAACCAAGATGTTTATGATATGGTTCAAAAATTTCTGGAAGATATCGAATTCACAGGTTTCGCTAATTTTGATATGAAATATGATTCCAGAGATAAGACATTCAAATTCTTTGAGATCAACTTACGTCAAGGAAGAAGCAGTTTCTTCGTAACCTTGAATGGGTATAATCTTGCTAAATATGTAGTTGAAGATTATATTGAAGGTAGTCTAGAGAATGAGCCAACGGTTTATGCTAATAAGAACAGGGCTCAGCATAAGTTGTGGTTAGGGATTCCTGTTAAGGTCTTAAAAAAATACGCTTCTGATAATGAAACTAGTAGATATGCAGAAGAACTTATTAAGCAAGATAGAATAGGTACAACCGTTTTCTATGACAAAGATAAATCCTTTAAACGTTGGTTATTGATGAGTTATATGTTCCACAATTATGTGAAACGTTTTAATCAATATTTTCAAGCTAATAAAGGACGCGACTTTAAAAAATAGGAGGTTTTTACTAGATGGATGAATTAAAAGAATACAAGGTAAAGAAAATTGAGTATTCCAAGATTTTAATTTGTGTGGATTCAGACGATTTCGTATCATCGAAAAATGCCTTTAATTATGCCTGCTCTTTGGCAAAACATTATGGTGCTGAATTAGGAATAGCTTCAGTTTTGGAAACAGGCGATTTGAATATCTTTCAATCACTTGATCCAGATGTTCTAAAAGAACGTCGTAATGAAATTAAAGAACTACTAGAATCTTATGGTCAAAAGGCCAAAACATACGGTGTTGAGAATGTTCACTTAATGGTCACTGAAGGAAGTCCAGGTTCAGTAATTGTTGAACAAGTTGTTCCTAGCTTCAAGCCTGATTTGATTATTGTCGGTGTAGAAGAAAAGAATCGTCATCGTAATACAATTGGTTCACAAGCCGCTAAGATAGTAAATAATTCTAGAGTTTCTGTTAGTGTTATTAGATAAGTAAATAATAGGTTATGAAAGAGTTTATCTTTTGTAACCTATTTTTTGTATAACCCATAATTTTTTTAATGAAAAACAAAGAGTGATATAGTATTAGTTAAAATATCGCATGGTGGTGAATATATGTTTACTAGTAAAATTATCGGTGGTGCTGGGGATATGGTAAATGCCAAGCCTGCTGATTATAAAGAAAATTTGTACTTAGCTGTTAATGGTGCTTGGCAAGAAAAGGCTGAGATACCTTCAGATAAGCCACGTACTGGTGGATTTATGGATCTTGATGAAGGCGTTGAAAAAGCCTTAATGAAGGAGTTCCACGAATTCGCAAATGATGAGGGAAAAATCAATGATGATTTGATGTTACAGGCGGTTAAATTGTATCGTTTAACTAATAATGTTGAGCATCTTAATAAGTTCCATCACCAACCAATCTTGAAAGATATTCAGAAGATCAATGATATTACTAGTTTGCAAGAATTTAGTAACAAACTAGCAGAGTTATCAAAAGCAGGATTTCCACTTCCAATTGATATTTCAATTGATGCTGATATGAAAGATACTTCAAAAAATGTTGTTTATATTGGTGGAGCAGGCCTGATTCTTCCTGACAAAACTTATTATGCAGAAGGTAATAAGTCAGGTGAACAGTTATTAAAGAAGTTTGCGGAAGTTGCTACACGCTTGCTATCAATGATTGGATATAATCTTGATGATGCTAAGAAGATTGTTGCCAAGGCTTTGAAGTTCGATAAGCTATTGGTACCTATTGTTAAAGGCTCAGAAGAATGGGCTGACTATACTAAGATATACAATCCGATGCCATTTGATGAATATATTACTAAGTCAGATGTGCTTGACCTCAAGTCACAAGTTACAGAGCAGATTAATGACACTCCAAACAAAGTAATTATTACTGAACCTCGTTATTTAGATAATTTGAATAAGATTATCAATGAAGATACTTTTGAGGATATCAAAGCTTGGATGATGGTTAACTTCTTGACCGGAAATGCTTCAAGTTTAGATGAAGAGTTCCGTCAAGCAATTGGTGAATATAATCTTGCTTTAAGTGGTGCTAAAGAGCTTCAAAATCGTACTAAGTTTGCTTATCACAAGGCTGCCGGAATATTTAGCCAAGTTGTGGGTGTTTATTATGGTAAGAAGTATTTTGGTGAAGATGCTAAGAATGATGTTCGTAGTATGATCAAAAAAATGATTTCAATTTATGAACAACGTATTAGTGCTAATACTTGGTTAAGTGAAGATACTAAGAAAAAAGCTATTGTCAAATTAGATAAAATCGAAGTTAAAGTTGGTTACCCTGATAAGATTGATGATATTTACAGTAAGATTAGCATCAATGAAAATGATTCGTTGTATGATAATTTACGTGAAATCAAGAAGATCTTTATTCAAGATTCTCTTGATCAATATCACAAACCAGTTGATCGGACTAAATGGCTAATGCCAGGACATATGGTTAATGCTTGTTATGATCCATCAAGAAATGATATCACATTCCCAGCTGCTATTTTACAAGCTCCGTTTTATAGTTTGAAACAAACAAGCAGTGAAAACTTTGGTGGAATTGGTGCCGTTATCGCGCATGAAATTTCTCACGCCTTTGATAATAATGGTGCACAATTTGATGAATTCGGTAATATGAATAATTGGTGGACGGATGAAGATTATTCTAAGTTCAAGGATTTAACCCAAAGTATGATTGACGAATTCGATGGCATCCCATATGCTGGTGGCAAAGTTAATGGAAAACTAGTTGTCAGTGAAAACGTCGCCGATGTTGGTGGACTTCGTTGTGCATTAGAAGCCGCAAAAACAGAAGACGATTATGACGTTAAAAAATTCTTCATTAACTGGGCACGTGTCTGGAGATTAAAAGCAACTCAAGAATTTAATGAATTGTTACTATCAACAGATGTACATGCACCAGGCCCACTACGTGCAAATGTTCAAGCTCAAAACATGGATGAATTCTATGACGCATTCGATGTGACTGATGATGACGGAATGTGGCTTGATGAAGATAAGAGGGTTAATATTTGGTAGAGAGTGTAGAAAAGCGGGAGCTCCTGAGCATTAGCTAGGATAAGGAAGGTGCCAACGCAGTTGGTGCATTTCTTATCCGTACTAAGCGCAGGGAGTTGCTTTTCGGAACTCGTTTCAGATATTCAGAGAGCGGAGCAAAACGTTTAGCTCCTGAGCATTAGCTAGGATAAGGAAGGTGCCAACGTAGTTGGTGCATTTCTTATCCGTACTAAGCGCAGGGAGCTGTTTTGCGTAGCTCGTTTCAGATGATCAGACCTTAAAGAGAACGCAGGTTACTGTTCTTTATAAGCACGTTTCAAAACAGAAAAATAAACAAAAAATCTCCAATGAAATTATAATTTCATTGGAGGTTTTTTATACTCCTCTAGTATAAATACTCTTGACTTGATATTATTATCATGCGATAATTCATTTTCTGCATATTTCAATTAAAGGGGGGATTTTATGTCAGATAATACATTTGCTGTGCCTAATTGGCGTAGGAATATCTATTTGTTCTTATTTGGACAATTTATGTCAGGAATCACTAGTACGGTCGTTCAATATGCCATCATCTGGTACTTGACCAAAGAAACTGGTTCAGCGACTATTTTGAGTTTTGCTACATTATTGGGAATGTTACCGATGGTTCTACTAAGTCCATTTATTGGACCGTTTGTTGATCGTACTAATAAGAAGTTCTTGTTAATAGTTCCAGATATTATTGCTGCAATTTTTGCAATTATTTTAGCAGTTGTGGGTATCATCAGTAAGGACTTTCCATTGTGGCTAATATTTGTTTCATTACTCGTGAGATCAATTGCTCAGACATTCCAAATGCCAACTATTCAATCGATCATGCCAACTATGGTACCTAAAGAACAAGTCACTAAAATGAATGGCCAGTTGGGGATGGTTCAATCGGCTAATATGATTATCGCTCCAGCCTTGGGAGCGTTCCTATTCTCAATTGTTCCAATAGCTTACTTGATTTTATTGGACGTTGTTGGGGCTGTTATTGGAGTGGTAATCATTGTATTTGTATTCATACCTGAGAACCCTATTTATGATGAAAGAGTTCATGTTTTATCTGATGTAAAATTCGGACTCGATCAATTGCGTGGTAACAAAGGGTTGTGGTACATAGCTCTTATGGGAACGGTATTTACACTGTTATTTATGCCGGCCGCAAGTATGTATCCATTGATTACTATGTCGTATTTTCACGGAACAGTCGCTCAAGCTGGAATTATCGAAGTTGTTTATTCGGTGGGAATGCTAGTTGGTGGAGCTATTATTGGTTTTTGGGGAAACTGGTCCGACCGAATGAAACCAATTCTTAATTCAATGTGGGTCATGGGATTTGCTTTTGCAATAAGTGGTATTTTACCTGGTAATCAAAAAGGATTCATATGGTTCATAGTTCTTAATACGATTGCTGGATTAGCAACACCATTCTTTAACACATTATTAATGGCTATGATTCAGCAGAGTTATCCACCAGAGAATTTAGGACGTGTTCTAGGTATTCTTAATTCACTGATGAGTATTTCTGGTCCAGTAGGGTTGATTTTTGCCGGTCCATTAGCTGACAAAATCGGCGTTCAGAGTTTATTTATTATCGCAGGATTAGGGACATTACTCTGTGGACTATTTGTACTATTGGTGCCTGTTACTAGAAATTATGATAAAGAATTACAAAAGAAGATATCGTAGAATGTGGATCCTTTCTTAAGATTTATTATTTTGGGCACTAATCTGATGTACTTTTCAGATTAGTGCTTTTTGTATGTTTTTAATTATAGTGAGTTCAAAATTAACCATAAGAAACACAATTAATGATAATATATTACTACGCTATATTATCGTACTGATTTATATCTCAATAATTGACATTAAAAATTTAGAAAGTATAATGAAGGTACAGATGAGTGGTAGTATCTCTACGGAGACTATTGCGGAATTCCCTCCATTATTTCAATGGAGGGTTTTTGTATAATCAGAAGAATTTTAAACAGATTAATGATCAAATAAAAATATTAGAAAGTAGAGGAATGATAATACCTGACCATAGTAGATGTAGACAGTATCTACTGACTAACAATTATTACAATATAATTAATGGGTATAGTACATATTTTCAAACTTCCAATGTTGATGATCAATATATAAAAGGGACCTCATTTGATGAGGTGTGTAACTTGTATTCATTTGATAATGAAGTAAAACAAACAATATTCAGAGCAATACTAAATGTGGAACATCATTTGAAATCGATTTTTGCGTATAGATTTGCTGAAAGCTATCCGAATAAGAGATATTCATATTTGGATATTAATTGTTATTCTAATGAAAAAACGTTAAGTGTTGGATATATTATTTCTCAATTGTCACGCATAATAAATAAACAGAAGAAATATCCTAATAATTCAATACATCATTATGTAAATAAATATGACGATGTACCTATCTGGGTAATTATTGATTATCTTGATTTTGGTGAACTCGTCACTATGATTGATTGTGTTCCAAGAAAGTTACAAAATAAAATTGCTAAGGATTTAATTAGTTTTATAAAAGACAATCTTCCTAATTTTAACGGACAATTTACACCCGAAATAATGATTTCTTTAATAAAGAATATACGTGAAACTCGAAATGTTTGTGCACACAATAATAGACTTCTGGAGTTTAGATGTAGAGCGGACTCCATGTATTTTTCGGCAATTTATGAAAAATATAATATACAACCAAATAGTCTGAGAAAAAGAACATTTTCCATTTTTTTAAGTATGCAGTGTTTCTTGAGCAGAACTGAATTTGCGGTTCTTAGTAATACGCTAAGAAAAAGATTCAAACATCTATCTAATCAACTTGAATCAATAGATATTGCTGAAGTTGAATCCTTGTTAGGATTTCCTGATAATTGGCAAAACCAACCTACAATTGTTCAGGGTAAACTTTAGTCTTGATTTGTATCCAAACTAAGTGGATTCACTTCAATAGTCTAAGTATGAAAATACCTTTTTCTTTGTACAAATTAAGTTATCTAAAAAATGCTATAATTATTACGAGATTTTAAAAATTAAAGAGGCCGCGACTTTTGTCCAGCCTCTTTTTAATAGGTGAAGGTGACTTAATGGCATATATCGAGGTTAGACATGAGTTCAAGCGTTATCAGATGGGCGAGACACAGATTATCGCCAATAATGATTTGTCGTTCGACATTGAGCGGGGCAAATTAACAGTTATTTTGGGACCTAGTGGTGCTGGTAAATCAACTGTGCTTAATATTTTAGGAGGGATGGATACTCCTAGTGATGGGCAAGTTATTATTGATGGAACTGATATTGCTAGATTTTCTGAACGTCAATTAACTGAATATCGACGCAACGACGTTGGATTTATTTTTCAGTTCTATAATTTGATTCCTAATTTAACTACCAAAGAAAATGTGGAACTTGCTTCAGCAATTGTTGGTGATGCACTGGATGCGACGCAGACGCTGAATCAAGTTGGATTAAGTAATCGAATCGATAATTTTCCTTCACAGCTATCTGGTGGTGAGCAGCAACGTGTAGCGATTGCTCGTGCTCTAGCTAAGAATCCTAAGTTATTATTGTGCGATGAGCCTACTGGAGCTTTGGATTATGAAACTGGTAAGCAAGTTCTAATGTTGCTTCAAAATGCCAGTCATATGAATAACAAAACAGTTGTTATCATTACTCATAACTCAGCTTTAGCAGCTATGGCCGATCGAATTATTCGAATCAATGATGCACGAGTTCGTTCGATTGAAGATAATCCTAATCCAATGCCAGTACAATACATCGAATGGTAGGTGAATACATTGAAACCACTGACTAAAAATATGTTTAGGGATATTGCCAAGTCAAAAGGACGTTTCATCGCTATTATTCTGATTATTATGCTAGGTGTGTTGATTTTTGTCGGGGTCAAAGCTGCTGGACCTAGTTTGAATGACTCACTTAACACCACTGTTACTGATAAAAAATTATCAGATGTGCAATTGATTTCTAATACCGGATTTACAAAAAAAGATATTAGTTTAGCTGAGGACGTTCACGGTGCCAAGGCTGAATTGGTGAAGTATAAGCAAGTTGTAGGCGGTAAGAGTCATGTTGCAATAGCGCTTTATGGATATAAAAAATCTAATAATCAAAATCAATTAATTATTAGAAGCGGTCACCTTCCCAATAGTAGTAAGGAGATTATATTAGATCAGGCTGCTAAAACTAAATATGGATACAGATTAGGTGACAGATTTACCTTTGATAAGTCGGCGGGGTTGAAATCCCGTACGTACAAGGTAGTAGGATTCGCCAGTTCACCACAGTATATAGATAACGAATCTCGTGGATCTAGCAATGTCGGTGACGGTACGGTCAGAATGTTTGCTTATATTTATGATAAGCAAATGAATCTTCCTTTTGCGACACAACTGAATATTAGGTTCAATCAATTACAATCCAAGAATACTTTTAGTGATAGCTATAAAAATGGCGTTGATAAGAAAGTTACACAATTGAAGTTATCATTTAAAGGCAGAGCTAAAGAACGTTCCAACAGCCTAGTCGGTGACAATTTAAAAACGCTAGATGATCAACAAAAACAATTGAATGACGCTAAAAGTCAATTAATGTTAGCTAAGTCTTCTGGAGCTGATATTGGTGATCAATTAACAACACTTAATGCTCAACAGTCTAAGCTGACTGCAGCGTATGATAAGATTCAAAGTCAGACTAAGACTAATTATATTTGGCAGACTAGAGAAGATTTACCGGGCTTTTCGGCCTATGGTGAGAGTTCTGATCGAATTGCGGCCATCGCAAATGTCTTCCCAGTTTTCTTCTTCTTAATTGCTGCATTGATAACATTCACAACGATTACTAGGATGATCGAAGAAGCTCGTGGACAAATTGGTACCTTCAAGGCACTGGGATATACTAGGTGGGAAATTGCTAAGAATTATTTTTATTATGCTTTAGCAGCTGGATTGATTGGTACATTCTTAGGAGCAATCATTGGGAATGAGAGCTTGCCAAGAATTGTTCTGGCGCTTTATAAGCAATATATTCCGTTGACTTGGGACGTTAAGTTTCAATGGTTAATAGTCTTATTGGCTTTAGTATTTTCATTATTAGCCACAGTTGGAGCAGCAATGATAGTTGTTCGCCGAGAATTATCAGAAGGACCAGCAGCTTTGATGCGTCCTAAGGCTCCTAAATCGGCTAAGAAGATTTTATTAGAGCGTATTAAACCATTGTGGAATCACCTCAGTTTCAATCGAAAAGTTAGTTATCGTAATTTATTCAGATTTAAGTCACGAATGTTTATGACCATAATTGGAATTGCTGGTGGAACTGCTCTGATTTTGACTGGATTTGGAATTCAAAATTCAATTGGAGCCAGTGGTAATCGTCAGTATGGCGAAATTTTTGATTATCAAGCGGTAGTGAGATTGTCTAAGAACGATGAAACTACAAAGGCGTTGCAGGTTCTTAATAATGACGACCAGTATCGTAGTAGTACAAAGGTCAGTTCCGTCACTGGTAAAGTTAAAGCCAATGGTGAACAGGTTGACGATGTGAATTTCTATACTCCTGAAAGTAGTAATTTTGATAATTACATTCATTTAAAAGATTCGAAAACTGGTAAAAAGCTGAAACTTAAGAATAACCAAGTTGTTTTGACGAAGAAAATGGCTGATATTTTGAAAGTTAAAGCTGGCGATACGATAAATGTTAAAACCGCTAACGGCAAGGGTGGAAAAATAGAAGTATCGGCAGTAACACAGAACTTTATTAGTCATTTTATGTATCTGAATAGTTCAACATATCAGGAGTTGTTTGGTACTCAGGCTAAGACGAATACAATGTTAGTAAAACTCAAGTCACAGACAAGTAATCAGCGTAATAGTTTGGCTAATAAACTACTAAAAAACGGTGGTGTGATGGGTACAAGTTATACATATGACCAAGAATCTTTGATTGCCAAAATGACATCATCGTTGAAACCAATTGTCCTGATCTTTATTTTATTATCAGGAATATTGTCGTTTGTAGTTCTATATAATCTGACAAATATCAATGTTTCTGAAAGAATTAGAGAATTATCAACTATTAAGGTCTTAGGATTCTACAACAATGAAGTAACGATGTATATCGTGCGTGAAAATATCATTTTAACGATTTTAGGTATTATCGTTGGATACGGAGTGGGTAATTTACTTACTGCTTATATCCTGAATCAAGCATCTACGGCGTTAGTTATTTTTCCTTTGACGATAAGTATATTTGGTTATTTGGTAGCGACAATTCTGATGATTGTCTTCACGGTGATAGTCATGTTGATAACTCATCAAAAGTTAAAGGGTATCGATATGATCGGTGCTTTGAAATCAAATGAATAATTAAACAAAATAATTCTTATAGTTGATCATAGAATGGATTTATAAATTGTGTTAAACTTAAAGCCAACTTTAGTACAAAGAGGCAACAATATATGGATACAAATACAGCTGAACACAAATATAGAATTGGTGATTTTGCAGCAGTAACTGGTTTGAGCAGTCCAACCCTTAGATATTATGAAAAGGAGGGACTGATTAAGCCACATAGAACTGAAAATGGTCTACGTTATTATACTAAGCAATATGCGAGCTGGATCAAGTTCCTATTGCACTTGAAGAGTACAGGAATGACGATTGAACAGTTGAAGCAGTATGTTGAATGGCGTGCTGAGGGTGACTCAACGATTGATAAGCGTATAGCGCTGTTGCAGGAAGTTCATGATAACTTCGAAAAGCAGTTTGCGGAATTACAACACAGTTGGACCATTTTGAATGATAAATTAGATTGGTATAAGGGTAAAGTTAATGGTCATATTGAAGACAGTGAAGACTTTGCTGCTTACTTGAAACGATTAAATCATAAAGAATAATAGAGCGCGGTACAGCATCTGAGTGTTAAGACAATTGGCTCCAGTAATCCTATTTTGGATTCTTTTTCGGGCTTGGTTAGTTGCAGTATCTGGGTACAAGAAATATTGGCGCTGTGGGGACCACTTGGAGCCAAGGTCTCCAAGCTCGATTTTGAACTTCGCAAAAAAACGCGAATTTCAAAACTCGTCCCGTGGTGTAATGGCTAAAGCCACAACGCCACCTTCACTGCAACCAACATTTCTTGCACCCAGAGACTAATGCATTTGTTATCTTTTATATGATGTAACTGACTGAATCAATAAATAAGTGCTATATTATTCGATAATTAAAAAGCTAGATATTTTTCTGAAGTGCCCTACAATTGTTAGACAAGAAATCTAACGATTGTAGGGCATTTTTTATGACAAAATATGATCCAATCTT
>NZ_RHNU01000024.1 GCF_003946015.1 Companilactobacillus insicii | reverse complement strand
GAACAGTGATGTTCTTTTTGTGTTAAAAGGGAATAAAAAAACTGGTATTGATTATTCATCAATACCAGAAAGTATAGAACCGATTTTTTACACTTTCTGACAAAAGAAAAGAAGCCAACCGATCCCCGACAGATCAGTTGACTTCTTTTTTTGTTTATTTCAGAAAGAAGTTTTAGGAGTGATTTTTTAGGACTCTTTCTGAAGAGTTGCAACTATAGTAATGACATAATCTTGTTAATAATCGCCCCGACAGCAATTAATAATACATATGCTAAAACCAATTGAGTTACAGCTTTTATAACCAAAGGATAAGTCTGCGTTTTGACTTGCACCTTCAGATAAGGTTGAAACTTATCCCAAATCGAGGGATATAGTAGTAACACTAACAGCGTAACGTAAGGTACTACTTGTAATAAAGCTAATATAGGGATTAACAAGAATGATAAAGCCCAACTAGCTTTAAATAAACTCAATGCATTAGTTTTTCCAATGTGGTAAACCAACGTATGACGGCCATTTTTTATATCTGATTCTATATCACAAATGTTATTACACAATTGAGCGGCAAAGATTGCAAATGTATTTGGCAAGCAAATAATTATAATATCAATTACCGAGCTAGAATCAAGATTTCCGGTTCCAACTAGTCCCAAGTAGGAATAGATTAAAGGAATCAGAATGGATATGGCAACAGCCACCACTGCTTCTCCAAACATAGTTGAATCGAGTGGTTTGGGACCTCCTGAGTACAATAACCCAATACCGATACTGATGACCCCGATCACCAAAATCGGCCATCCGGTTCTATATACCAGGAAAGCACCAAGTAATAATGGAAAAATGGTCAAACCGTACATCCATTTTTTGACTATTGCCAGTGATTCACGATTAATACCAATGGTACTTATTTTTTGACGATAACTAATATCTTTGGAATTTCTATAATCCATATAATTATTATGAAAATTAATAATTATATGAATAAATATAACCGTGATGAATCCAAGGATTCCGTCAATAAAATCAAAGGTACCAAATTTTAAATATGAATAACTTATAACGAGAACAAACCAGGCAATATCGAGAACTGTAGTTTTTAATTCTGATAGTTCAACAAATAGTTTTCGATTCAAGTTACACTACCTTACATTTCTTCCGGTGCTTTGACACCTAATAGGTTCAATGACTCTTGAAGAACTGTTGTAACTGACTTAACAAGAGCTAGTCTTGCCTTTAAACTGTCATCTTCATTAAGAATCTTGCTGTGTGCGTAATATTGATTAAAACTCTTAGCAAGCTTCAATGAATACTTAGCAATTACAGATGGTTCATAGATACGGCCAGCACGCTTGATAACTTCTGGGAACTCTTGAAGTAGCTTAATTGTATCCCATGCTTCAGGGTCGTCTAGTGACAAATCGTCTGCATCAGCATAATCAACATTGCCGGCTTTTCTTAGAATACTCAAAGCACGTGCATTCGTGTATTGGACATAAGGACCTGTTTCTCCTTCAAAACGAACAACTTCTTCAAGATTGAAGTCAAAACTGTCACGTCTCTCATTCTTAAGGTCATGGAAGACTACCGCACCAACACCAACTGCTTCAGCAACTTCATCTTTATTCTTAAGATCTGGATTCTTTTCATTGATTTGTTTCTTAGCTAAATCAACAGCATCTTGTAAAACATCTTCTAGTAAGATAACTCTACCTTTACGTGTTGAAAGCTTCTTACCACCTGTTGTGATAAGTCCAAATTCAATATGCGTAATATCATCTGACCAAGCATAGCCCATTTTCTTCAATACAAGCTTAAGCTTCTTGAAATGTTCACTTTGTTCACTACCAACAACATAAAGTGACTTAACAAAATCAAATGTGTCTTTACGATACTTAGCAGCAGCTAAATCACGAGTGATGTACAATGTAGCACCATCAGTCTTCTTAATCAAGGCAGGTGATAAATCATGATCTGAAAGATCAACGATTTCAGCACCACGACTTTCTTGTAATAATCCTTTTTCTCTTAATGTATCAACGATGGCATCCATCTTATCATTGTAGAATGATTCTCCAGTATAATGATCAAATGTAACACCTAAACGGTCATAAATACGATTGAATTCCTTAAGTGATAGTTCTTTGAACCATGACCATAACTTAAGAGCTTCTTCGTCACCATCTTCCATCTTCTTGAACCAAGCACGTGCTTCATCATCAAGTTCTGGCTTGTCTTCTGCCTCTTTATGGAAACGTACGTAATACTTCAATAGATTATTGATAGGATCAGCTTCAACATCCTTTTCTGAACCCCACATCTTATATCCAACAATCAACTTACCAAATTGTGTTCCCCAATCACCCAAGTGATTGATCTTTACTGGTTGATAATTTAATTTCTTTTCGATCTTTGCAACTGAATTACCAATAACTGTTGAACGTAAATGACCCATTGACATTGGTTTAGCGATATTAGGTGAAGACATATCGATAGGAACGTTTCTACCTTTACCTTCATCTTGATCACCGTAGTTGTCTTTATCATTGATAACAGTGTGTAAAACATTGTTTGAAAATTCACTCTTATCCAAGAAGAAGTTAATATATGCACCCGTATTAACGACCTTTTCAAATCCAGTTTGATCAATTTTTCCAACTAAATCTTCAGCAATCATATTTGGAGCTTTATGTAATGACTTTGCTAAAATGAATGTCGGAAATGCATAATCACCCAAATCTGATGTTTTAGGCTTTTCGATTAATTTTTGTACTTGTTCCTCTGTAATTTCAGCAGGTAAAACTTTAAGCAATGTATCAACTACTAATTTCTTTGAATCCATATTTTCCTCCTCTGGATAAAAAAAACGCCTCTTTCAATAAACTACTTTATTGAAAGAGACGAGATTTCCCGCGGTACCACTCTAATTGATTAATATCCACTCATTAATTGACTTATTTAGTTTTAAAGAAAGTGCGACTTAATCATCGAATCGATCAGCTCTCACCAATACCTGATCTCGCTTAGAATCTACCGACTAATTATTCCTTCTTTTGCACAAATATGATAGCACATTATTTTCACAATAACAATACTTATTTGTGAATAACAGTTCCCTTGTTTCCAGCGATAATTTCCTTAACATCTTCAAGAGCACCGATAACAGCTGGCTTACCAGTTGCATTTACGAAGCTAACAGCTGCCTTAACCTTAGGCATCATGCTACCCTTAGCAAATTCATTACGATCGATGTGTTCTTGTACTTCGTCAGATGTAACATCGAAAATTTCTTTTTGGTTAGGTTTACCAAAGTTGTAGAATACACCACCAACTGATGTAAGGATGATCAACTTATCAGCATTAACAAGTTGAGCAATCTTTGATGCACCGAAGTCTTTATCAATAACGGCTTCCTTACCAATTAATTGGTCTCCGTCTTTAACAACAGGGATACCACCACCACCAGCAACGATAGGAATTACGCCAGCTTCAGCGATAGCCTTGATTGCTGGATATTCATTGATTTCAACAGGCTTTGGTGATGGAACAACACGTCTGTATCCACGGCCGGCATCTTCAATAATGCTCCAGTCTGGGTGATCTTTTTTAAGTTGTTCTACTTCTTCCTCCTTGTAGAAAGGACCAATTGGCTTTGAAGGATCGCCAAAGGCAGGATCATTTTTGTCAACAATCGTTTGTGTAATCAATGTAACAACTTGCTTATCAATACCGTTCTTAAGCATAACTTCCTTCATAGCATTTTGGAACCAGTAACCAATACTACCTTCTGTCATAGCGCCACATGTATCAAGTGGAAGTGCAGGGTTCTTTTCGCTGTCAGCAGCAGCTTGTTGTAATAACAAGTTACCTACTTGTGGGCCATTTCCGTGAGTTATGATCAATTCTTGACCATTCTTAACGAATTCAACTAGTGATTCGCAAGTCTTCTTAACAGCTGCTTGTTGTGCTTCAGCACTTGCATCTGAACTTAAAATAGCATTTCCACCTAATGCAACTACTATACGTTCTTTTGTCATTATAAAATCTCTCCTCAAAAATTAATTGATTTTTTATGATAGAGCTTCCGCTCTTAATTCTTTTCTAGGTAATCTCCTAAAACTTCCAAACCCTTTTTAAGTGTTTCAGTTGGAGCACAGTAACCTAATCTAGCATGACCTGGAACATCAAAGGCCTCACCAGGTACTAACAGTACACCGGTATCCTTTAATAAATCGCGACAGAAGTCGATGCTAGACTTCTTTGTATCCATCTTAATAAATGATGTTGATACTCCATTAGGAAAGACGCAACTGACCTTAGGAGTGCGTTCAACCCATTCCTTAAATATCTTCAAATTATCAAGTACGATCTTCTTGTTACGTACAAGAACCTTATCTCTATTTTGTAATACAAGACAAGCTGCCTGATCACTGAAAACACCTGAACAAATCATCGTATAATCACGATATTTTCTAAATAAATCAGCTAATTCAGCATTAGTTGCTGTCCAGCCAACACGAATTCCAGGCATTGAATATGTCTTAGATAAAGAATTAGTTGAAATACCCTTATCGTACAAATCAATAATTGGTGCAAAGTTAACTGAATCATCGAATGGAAGATAAACTTCATCCACGAGTACATACGCACCGACAGTTTTAGCAACTTCAACAACTTGTTCCATAAACTTACGATCCAAAATCGTACCAGTTGGATTGTTAGCATTATTGATACAAATCATCTTGGTGTTTGGACGAATCATCTTCTTCAAATCTTCAATATCTGGATACCAATTATCTTCTTCATGTAGTTTCCAAAAACTAACATCAGCACCTAGTGACTTCGGGATGTCATAAAGTTGTTGATAACTTGGATAAACACTGATTACGTGATCTCCTGGCTCAATTAAAGAATAGATAGCCAACATATTGGCACCAGTAGCACCATTCGTTTGTAAAATATTATCAGGATCAACATTCTTGTATAATTTACTTACTTCTTTTTTAAAGGTTGGTGATCCTTCAATCCAACCATAATTCATTTTTTGCTGATCTAATTCACCATAAACATCTGAACCAGCTAACTTAACCAATTCATTCATGGAAAATGATGTAATAGTACTTTGAGCTAAATCATACTTAGCCTCACGTTCATGAACGTTTAGCCAACCTTCAACTCCAAATTCAGGTATTTTCATTCTTTACACTCTCCTAAATTGAAACTTTTCCAGTTGCAACCATAACAATACTTGCCACCGCAAAGATAACAAGAAGAATTGAATAAATAACTTCGGCTTTAGTTAACTTTCCACCATCAATATTAAATTCTTTTTTAGCTTTGTAATAGAAGTAAATTCCAGGAATATATCCAATACATACAAGCATTAAGAAATGAACACCTGCCAAAATAATTGCAAAAATCTGGAAGGCAGATGCAAAAATACCGATCCACATTTGTTTCATATCTTTATTTTGATATGAGAACTTAACTTGGAACAAACCAACAAAGATATAACAAACAACAATAGCAGCAGTACATAGTGATAGCGCAAAATTATAAGCTTCTTGTGAGAATAATAGAATGAATAGGAATATTTGGATAAGTGCTGCAGTTAATACAAGTGAAAATGTAGGAGCACCATTCTTATTCTTCTTACCAAAGTATGAAGGTAATAACTTTTCTTCAGCCATCAACATTGTTGTATCAGCTGGTAACATTGTCCATGATAACCATGAACCTAAAATAGCTATAATCAAACCAACAGCGATAAAGATACCGCCCCATTTACCGACCATATCTTCAAAGATATAAAGCATAGCTGGTTGATTAATTTTAGCCAAAGCATTTTGTGACATATAACCGTATGGTAAAACTGATGCCAAAACGTAAATAACTAACAAACTGATAATACCAATAATAGTTGCTTTACCAGCATCTTTCTTACTCTCGGCACGTGATGAAAGCATACTTGCACCTTCAACACCAACGAAGACCCACATCATGATCATTAGACATGATTTGAATTGATCCCATCCGTTACTACCGCCAGCTACACCAGAAGCAACATTGCTCCAGAAGTGAGCTGTGAACATTCCGCCTTTGAATACGAAAATTGCTACAACGATAAATGCGAATAGTGGAATCAATTTGCAAATAGTAATAATTGTATTCATAGCCGCAGCTGATTCAACACCACGGTTAACAATATAAGTCAAAATCCAAGAAACAATACTTGCAACAATTATTGATGGAACATTTTGTCCACCAGCGAAAACTTTGAAGAAATATCCTAATGAACTCATCAAAACTGTAGCAAAGGCAACGTTTCCTAGCCAGGCACTTAACCAATATCCCCAACCACTTACGAATCCGGCAAAATTACCGAATCCTGCTTGAGCATATGCATGAATACCTTCAGATTCAGGCTTTTTTAACAATAAATTATTTAATGACATTGCCAGCATTAAAATTCCGAAACCAACTACGATCCAAGCTAGCAACACAGGACCAGGTGCGGCCCCTCCGGCTAGAGAACTAGTTAGTGTAAATACACCGGAACCAATTGAACTAGTAACTACGGCAGCTGTAAGAGCGCCTAGTGATAATCCTTTTTTTTCTTCCATAATATACATTCTCTCTAATTTTTAGAATTGGAATAGGAGTTCACAAAGCATGTCAACTGCACTTACCGTTATAATCATCTTTTCATAGCATGAAACAATGATTAATCTCGGCAATGATCCGTGACTAGTTACTTTGTTTCACTCTATATTAATTGGGATAGAGAAACGAGTCCTCTCTTCCCCCCTGTGTTTTAAAGCAAAAAAGAGCCAACCCATTAGATTAGCTCTTCTTCAATAACTAATTAAACCTTAGGAATGAACAAGTTACCTAGAGTTGCTGCCATAATGGCTTTGATGGAGTGCATTCTGTTTTCTGCTTCCTCAAATTGACGAGCATACTTACTTCTGAATACTTCATCAGTTACTTCCATTTCTGTTAAACCATACTTAGCGTTGATATCTTTACCATATTGAGTAGTGATATCATGGAAAGCTGGTAAGCAGTGCATAAAGATTACTTGATCATCTGGTAATCCAGTCTTCTTCATCATATCCATGTTTACTTGATATGGTTTTAGAAGTTTGATTCTTTCGTCCCATTGACTTTCTTCACCCATTGATACCCATACGTCAGTATAGATAACATTTGAGCCTTTAACGCCTTCGTCGACATCGTCTGTAATCAAGAACTTGCTTCCTGATTTGTCAGCATATCCTTGAGCAGCCTTAACAACTTCGTCGTCTGGGAATAATTCTTTAGGAGCAACAATGTGGATATTTACACCAAGCATTGAACCTGTAACTAACAAACTGTTAGCCATGTTGTTACGTCCATCACCAACGAATGTTAATGTCTTACCTTGAAGTGAACCAAATGTTTCCTTCATAGTCATGAAATCAGCAATCATTTGTGTTGGGTGCCATTCATCAGTCAAACCATTCCAAACAGGAACGCCTGAATATTTAGCAAGATCCTCAACAACTTGTTGGCTGAATCCTCTAAATTCGATTCCGTCAAACATACTACCAAGAACGATAGCTGTATCTTCAACACTTTCTTTTTTACCTAGTTGAATATCGTTAGCACCCAAGAATTCAGGATGTGCACCTAAGTCAATTGCAGCTGTAGTAAATGCTGAACGTGTACGTGTTGAGTTCTTTTCGAATAGAAGTGCAATATTCTTGCCTTCTAGATATTTGTGAGGAATACCCTTCTTCTTAAGAGCCTTCAAGTGAATACTGAAGTCGATCAAGTATTCTAGTTCAGCTGGTGTAAAGTATTTTTCTGCTAAAAGGCTTCTGCCTTGAAATACTGATGTTTCTTTTCCTTGATAATCCAAATTAGTGTCCTCCTAAACTGCATGAGGTTTGCAGTCTAATATTAAGTTTTTAATTTAAGCTATTATTTTAGATCTTCACGAACTAATGGCATACTCATGCAACGAGGGCCCCCACGACCACGTGATAATTCACTTGATATTGTCTCCAATACCTTCAAGCCGTGTTGTCTTAGCATTTGATTTGATACGTAGTTTCTATCATATGTAACAACGACACCAGGTGCAATTGCTAATGTGTTAGAACCATCATTCCATTGTTCTCTAGGAGCAACGATTGGATCACCGTTACCTGTTGGGATCAAGTCTAGGTCATCAAGACCAAGAGCATTCTTTAGAACAGCCTTTAGATCTTGGTTATGTTCCATAGTTAGGTCGCCATCTTTACCTGGATGAATTGTCCATGTATCGATCTTGCCACCTTCACCAAGAATACCTGGATGAACTGTAAATTGATCTGTATTGATCATTGTAAATACAGTATCCAAATGCATCATTGCGTGGTTATGTGGAATTGAAATAGCAATAACTGTATCAAAGCCACTGTTTTCATTAAACAAGTTTCTAGCAATATCTTGAATAGCAGTTGCTGATGTTCTTTGTGAAACACCAATTGCTAATACGTGATTGCTCAATACAAGTTCATCTCCACCTTCAATACGGTGTGTGTGGTTTCTATCACGCCATACGTGCAAGCCTTTATTAGCAAAACGTGGATGATGTGCAATGATTGTTTCCATAAACATTGATTCACGTTGTCTAGCGGCAAATGTCATATGGTTGATACTTAATCCGTCACCGATTGAAGCAGCAGGGTCACGTGTAAAGTATGCATTAGGCATTGGATCCAAGAAGAATGGATAATCTGGGTCTTCAGCAGCACTAACTAAATCTGTCGGGGTAAAGTCGATTTCGTTTCTGCGAACACCTGCGAATAATTTATTAACCATTGCTTGTGTATCAAGACTCATCAAGTATTCCTTTAATGCGTCATGATCAGCACCTACTGCGTAACCAGATTCTGCAAGCATTTTATCAAGAAATGCACCTTTTACATTTCCAGCGTCAATAGCTTCAGCTGCCAAGTTTTCTAGATATAGAACTTCCGTTCCATTATCACGTAAAATTTGGGCAAAATGATCATGCTCTTTTTGAGCAATTGGCAAATATGGGATGTCATCGAACAATAGTCGGGGCATTGTATCGGGTGTAATGTTTTCAACTTCCTCTGCAGGACGCTTCAACATAACAACATCTAGTTTGCCAATTTCAGATGTAACATGAATTGGTTTAGTCATAAAAAATCACTCCTTATTTGTATTCCGTTACCAGTACTCACAATATAATACTAAGATTAACTTTGCAAGCGATTTCACAACTTTTTCATTTATTTTTTTATTTTCTAATATTTCACCCTCTCCCTAAGTGGCGCCAACAGTGACAACGATTGCATAAAATTAGAAAGTACTTAAAACAGATTTAATTTTTATTATTTACAAAACAAACAGCAAAATTTTATAAACGTTTTCAGAAATAATTATTTTTTGTAAAAAAATGCCATAACGTATGCTGTTTTAATAAAAAAAGGAACCTTTCGAAAATTCGAAAGATTCCTTTATTTTTTGTTATTAATTAATTTATCACGTAGAACGAATACTTCTCCTAAGATGTTGCCGCCAATCGAACCAATTAATGATCCTAGTCTAGTTTGAAATTTAAACATGTTTAACCGCCCTCTCAGAAACATTTTATGCAATACCATATGTCTTTTACATCTTATCGAGTATTTTAACTGAAAGCAAATTTAACGCACAAAATAAGAAAAAAAAAGGACAACCTCCTAAGAGATTGCCTTTAAAACGTTAATTAGTTCTTTGTAACGTTTGTAGCTTGTGGTCCACGATCGCTATCTTCTACATCGAAAGTAACGTGTTGGCCTTCGTCCAATGTCTTGAAACCGTCGCCTTGGATAGCTGAGAAATGTACGAATACATCACTACCATCTTCGCGAGTAATAAAACCAAATCCCTTATCTGCATTAAACCATTTAACTGTTCCGTTTTCCATTATGAATGAAACCTCCGCGCTGTGCGCAATTTATTTTTGCATTTAAAGTAAAGCTCAGAAATTCATTCATGAATGTGAAATGAAACCTACACTTAACTACTAACACAATGCATTAACTATACGTCATAAACTCGATAATAGCAATCATTATCTACTAAAAAAATAAAAAAATAAAAAAATGATCGTTAAAAACCAATTAATATCAGCCATTACGATCATTTTTATAAATCACTTATTTAGCGTTCTTTTGAACTTCTTTTACAGCATCTTTGTGGCTACCTTGATATAATTTCCACTTTTTGCCGTCAGGAGATTTGATTGTTGTTTTGCCAACCTTAACAAAGTTCCATTCAAAATCTGGTTCAGCAATAATTCTAAAACCATCGATCTTGAATTTCTTAGCATTCTTCTTGTTCATAACAAGCTTTGCCTTTTGGAAGTTAGTAATTGTCTTCTTTGAGCCATCTTTATTTACACGAACGTATTGAACCTTCTTATTATCTTTTCCGGTAAAGAAAGTAACATATTCATTCTTATTATTCTTACTTACACCGACATAGTCATGACCCTTAATTTCTGCTTTTGTAATCTTATCAGCAGAATATTGTTGAGTTTGACTTGTGCTTGAATTTGAACAACCAGTTGCTACGGTTGCAACACCCATTAGCGAAACAGTTGCTAATAATGTAACTAGTGCTTTTTTCATATTCCAATCTCCTTGAAAAACTTTTCTTATAATACTAACATCCTTGATTCTATGGTAATCACAATTAAAAATCAATTTATATCGCAGGTTTATGTAATAAATTTAAGTAATTTTTATCATTCTGTAATATTTTGTTGTATAATTGGTAGTTGTTGATAATATTAGTGATGCGAACTTAGTTTAATGGTAAAATGCCAGCTTCCCAAGCTAGTGTCGCGAGTTCGATTCTCGTAGTTCGCTTTAAATAAAAGATATAACCTAAAAAATGCGATTGCCAAATTTAAATTGGTAATCATATTTTTTTGTAAAATTCTATATAAGTCAGTAAAAAAATAGTCCACAAGTGGTAATAACTACCACCTGTGGACCATTTATATAATCAAGAATCACTTACAAATATGAAATATACATCAATATTGGAAACGTGACCACTATCAATCCGATATAAAACTATATTTAATTTTTTATCATATTTTCAAACGGAACAAACAGTTAGTTTTAATACTCAACTGTTACACTTGGACTTTTAGGAGTTAAACTTTGAATCTTGCCATCTATCTTGAAGTATCCATCTGTTAATTCTTTTAACTTCTCGATTGCTTAATCAGCACGCTTAGCTTGATCGGCATTAATTGATTCAATAACCATCACAGCATTTTTAGTATCTTCAGTCAACATTGTTCTTTGAGCTTCCCGCCAATTTAGACAACGGCAAATAGCGCCTTCATTATCATAATAAATAATCTCACCCTCAAGAGCCGGTGAATCTTCATCAGCACCAAGCGGCTTGAATGATTCTCCACCCTTAGCCATTCCTAGGTGCAAATCTCCATCCATCTTTTCGAGGTCTTCACCACCACATGGAGAGGCAAATTCCAGAGAAACGCTGTTATAGATGTCCACAAGCGGATTAATAGGTGAAAATTCTTTTCCTTGATCTACACGTTTTAATAAGGCCTCAATAGAAGATCGTGCACCTTTCTTAGTCTTAAATTTACGTAGAGCTTCGCGCCATTCGTCCACTGCCGGGTTCAATCTAAATGTATCTTCCTTCAAAAATTTATGAGCTTCTTTTGAAGCATCTTTTAACAATCCAGCAAAATATGGATCATCCTTTTCATTAACTGAATTGTCAATTTTATTCAATGTTAAAATATTTATTTTTCCTTCTGGAAATAGATTCCAAAATTCTTTATCTACAATTACTTGTTTATTCAAAATAATTTTTCCCTCCAAAAAAATTTAATAATCTCGCTTATGTCCTGATTTTACATATTCCCAATCATTAGAAATATTAGTTTCTACTTTGAGTAATAAATCAAATAGTTGCTCTTGCTCAGTATCTGATAATCCCCTAAGCGCTACTGAATTGGAATATTCGTTTTCTCTAGCAATAAAGGGATATACTCTTTTCCCTTTATAAGTAGGAAAAAGAAGCCTTATTTTTTTATTAGTAGCATCACTGCGGCGCTCAATCATCCCGTTCTTTTCTAACTTTTGGACAGCACGAGCGGCAGTTGTTTTATCCACCTTAATAAGATTTGCAAGTTGCTCTAAAATTATTCCCGGATTTTCACAGATTCTCACTAAATACAAATACTGTCCTCGAGTCAGATCAACTTCTTTGAACTCAATATTACTAATAGAATCTAATGCCCTGGCAATTACACCAATTGGCCTTAAAATATCACTCAACTGCTCACCTCCAATTCCTTTTAAAATAAATATATGTATTCTAAAATATTTTAGTTGCAAATGCAACATCATTCTAAAATAAAAAGCGTAAATTTAATCTACGCTTAATTAAGTTTCATATTCAAAACATAATCAGTTTGATCCGCATCACCCATATGAAAAATATGCGAACTGACCTTTTTAAACCCCATGCTAGTGTAAAAATTCAATGCACGGTTATTGTGTTCCCAGACTCCCAAACAAATACTAGTACGATGTTTATCACGTGCCTCGCTAACTGCCTTATCAAATAACATTTCACCAAAACCATGACGATAATATTCTTTCAATACATAGATTCGTTGTAGCTCCATATTTCCCTTTTCAGCATCGTAACCTAAAGTGTTCTTACCAAAGTTCAATTTTAGATAAGCTACTGGCTTATCATTAAATCTCAAAAAATAAAACTTCGAATCAGGATCCTGTAATTCATCCCTCAAAATACTAATACTATAAGATCGTTCAAGATATTCCTCAATATGCTCATCAGTATTATATGGCCCGAAAGTTTCAGTGAAGGTCTGTTTACTAATTTTTTGTAATTCTTTTAAGTCGTCAATATTACATTTTTGTATTTTAATATCTTCCATAGTTCGCCCACCATTTACTTATTAACTAAATACTAGCATAAGATAAAAAAAGAGATTGAAAGTTTTTATCCTTCAATCTCCAATTAATTTACGTTTAACAGACTTTCAATTAAGCTTTTTGAAGTTTGCCAACAGCTTCTTCGATTGTCTTACCGTTAGCAAAAACATTTGTATTGTTTTTTTCATAAACGGTAAACAATTGAGTATCTGTATTTAAAGTTACTTGATATTTCATCTTGCTTACCTCCTCTAATAGTTATTAGTTCTTAATATTAACCGTTTTCATAAATTTGTCAAATATTTTGTGTTATTTTCGGTAAAACAGTTTCAAAAATATAAAAATAACAAGCCGTATGGTTCTTTAAGACAATAATCCACTATCTTGGAAACGAATGTAAGTGTAATAATTAACAATTATAAGCTTTTGATCATTTTCATTTTGATGATATCTACATAAAAAATATTTATCAAATTTTTTATATGGATAGCAAATCTGATATTTCAATTTTCAAGATATTCTCTCGACGTGACTAATATTTGCTATACTTGCCTTAAAGACAGTCGAAAAGGGGCAAGTATTATGAAATTAGATATTAACTTGATCAATGGTGAATCTATCACAGTCACAGATGATACTTATATTGCGGCATGGAAATCATCATCATCACGATTTAGTGACGACGGCGATAATTACTACTTGGAAAGTATCTTCGAAGGAAAATTTGAAGATGGAAAAGTTACAGACGAAGACGAAATAACTAAAATTGAGGGATTAATAGGAGCTGCTGATTGGTTCATAATTGGTAAGGATAGTACAAAAACTTATAAATCCACAGCTGTTCTTAGTATTAGTAGAGATTAAAAAAAATCGCATCGGCGTTATGCCAATGCGATTTTTCTATCTATTTAACTTTCTGAGTTGCCCATTTAGCGGAATATTGTTTACCAGCTGTAATATCATATTGAATTATCTTATAATCATGCAATATTTCTTTTTGTTCAGCGGTTAAACTATCTTCCTTTATCTTTTTACTGTCATCAGTAATAAAGACCTGTGAACCATTAAAAGCATTAGAACCATTATCAGATGTATTAGTTGTTGCCGCAGGTAAATTTTCAGTAACTTTAGTCATCATAGCGTAGTAAGGACTGACCTTAATACCAGCCTGCTTCATAGCTAAAGCTGAGAATTCATATGGCGAAACAACCTCTACTTTGCTTTGCTTAGTACGATCACGAATATATTTATTGTTATAAATGAAATAATCCGTCTGATGTAATTGAATACCATACTCATCCATAGAATCATTATCAAATAATGATGCTAAATGATCTCCATACCATACCAAAGTAATTGGCTTATTTATTTTATCTAATTTAGCGAGAAAATCTTTAGTTGCCTTATCAGTATAGTTTAAACCTTGAGAATAGTATTCCACACGTTCTTTATATACGTCCGGAGCTGCAGTACCACCAACCGTATAATCATGCTTTTTATAATAATTATTAAACGGCATATGATTTTGCATAGTCGATAATTGAATGAATTGTGTTTTATTAGTCGATCTATCAATAGTATCTAGTGTGTCTTTATAAGCTGATTCGTCATTAATATACGGATTATCATCAATCTTATCAGTATATTTAAGCTTGTCTTTACTTCCGACATAATAAAACTTCTGGAACCCAAACTTCTTAAAGACATTTTTACGATTGTATAGTGAAGCTACATATGGATGAACTGCAATTTTCTCATCAAATAAGTTAGTTATATTAGGTGCAATATTTTGATTGTCAACTAATTGTGTATATGGGGTTGGTAGTGTTGGAGACAAACTACTCAAATCTAGTCCTGTTAATGATTCCCATTCAATATTATCTGTACCTCCACCATAACCAGTCGACATCATCAATCCTGATGTCGTATTATTTTTTATCTTACGAATATTTGGCATTGGATCTGAAGAGATGGTTTGATTAGGAACGCGCGCAGGATCACTAAAGCTTTCACTTAAATTAAAAATAAATGTTTGATCCTTAGCCCATGATTTACGATTTCTATTGATATTATTAGCTTCAGTGTCATATTTTTTCATAACACGTTCAACTTCTGATTTACTATAACCTTCAGGTTCGTTCATTACTTTAGTATCAACATTGTTGATAAATTGAACAATTGGTCCGTTTATTTGGGCACCTAATTCTTGATTATAAAAATACCGATTAATATTGGACATATTGAAAATTGTAAACGGAATAGAACCGTCATGATTAACAAAAAAAGCGCCAGACAAGAATATACCTAATAAAACAGTGGAGACAACTCTCCCCTTCCAATTCATCCTTAACGTTGATTGTTGTTTAAAGCGATGTTGCAGGAAAATGGCTAATACTATAAGGGCAAATATTAAAGCAAATCCAATTATCAAAATAACTGGATCGACCATCCCTAAAATATCCTTAATTCCACCTAACATCTGCAAATCAGATGGTAACACAGGTTCATTACGAAGTGGCATCTTTAAATAATTAGCAATTCCCAATGCCAATTCAATAATTAATGTTATTGCAAATGAATACCAAAAACGCTTTGTTATCACATACAAAAATAACAAAAAGGCCATTACAATAACTGTATTAAGAACTATTGCAGCTTGACGATTAAATGGAATAAATAGTATTGCCGGCTGCCAAGTTGATACACCTACTTTGATTTTTGCAGGCGAAACTGAAAACATTTGAACAATGGTAACAAGATAAAAGAACAAAGCTGAGTAAAAAATCTTCTTACGTGAGATTATCCACTTGCCAATTCCACGTAACTTAGTCATGAATTCATCAAAACTACTAAATGACAAATAATTGGCAAATTTCTTAAACCAGGGAACAATTGACAATAATACTAATAGTAGTGCTATTACAACGGATGCAACCAAAATAATGACTCCACCTTTAGTCAATTCCATTAACCATTGTTTTGTCGAATCAATTGTAAATCCCGTCAAATATTTTTCAATCAAAGTAACGTTTGGTTCCCAATTAATTGCTACCTGTGTTGAAATCAATAGCGCTGCTATGATGTTAGATGAAACCTTAATCTTTTTAGATATTGCTAAGGAAAATATAAAAATACTTAGCGTCAAATACATCGCAAAAATAGAGTTTGGCACATTAAAACGTGACATAGTATCAACATTTGCACGGATCATATATGAAATTTGTTCCATCAACCACGTCAGACCAAAATAAATCACAGCACTAATAATCAAATGAATAAATTTAAAATAGGTTTTAGAAACCCAATCAAATCGCTTGATTACATATCCTAACAACATTAGATACAATAACCAAATCGGATTATTACCAGAATTAAAGAACCACAAATCTTTACTAAAAATAGTTGGCATAACTACCAATAAGATCGTTGAAATTATCGATATTCTTCTGACAATAAAATTCTTTTGTTTATTTAAATATTCAAACATATACGGAGCTATAAGCATTATTAAGACCACTGATGCTCCATAAGCAAAAATATTGGAACTAATTGGAAACAATATTCCCCAAAAATTGCGCCAGATCAGATCAACTGACCGTGTCACTAGAAGTGCATTAAATATTAGAATAGCTATCACATAGTACAAAAGATATTTACCTATTCCACTGGTAAACCTACCTTTTCTAAATGATGACTCATAATATCCTAAATAAAGCGGTATTAAATTAAATCCTAAAATTGACAGTGCAACTAATAGTTGATATGCCAAGTAACGCAATTCATTACTACCATATTCAGGCATAATACTTGATGCCATTACTCTATTTAACACCATTAAAACTACTGCTACTAAAACAATTAATAGATTATACTTATTAGACTTTTTCCCAACCAAAATGAACCCTTCTCAACAAAATATAATTTTCTATAAATGAAAATTCACATGAAATTATATCATATAAAAAATATTAATTATCATTATACAAAAAAAGAGACACAACTTTAACATTGTGTCTCTCAAAAATAAAACATTATCACAACGTCTTATTTTTGTGCTCTCTGGGGGAAAGCAGTAATCAGAATTTTGATTACGCCAAATATTAACATCAAAATTGCTGTTGCGTCCAGAAACAAGCACTTCAATTAGCGAGCTATACATTTTATTAATACAATGGCATGTATGTATCACGTTCCCATTGTGAAACTGTTTGTTGATAACGAGCCCATTCTTCATTCTTGGCAGCGAAGAAACTATTAGTTAGTCCCTTACCAAGCGATGCCTGAACGAACTCATCTTTACGTAAAGCTTTAAGTGAATTATGTAATGTTGAAGGTAAATCTACTATACCTTCTTCACGACGTTTATCTTCTGACATTTCATAAATATTCTCTTGGACTTCTGGCATTAAGTCATAATTACTCTTAATTCCATCAAGACCGGCATCAAGAATACACGCAATTGCTAAGTATGGGTTTGTTGTTGGATCAACACTACGCATCTCAACGCGCTTTGACTTACCCTTTGCAGCTGGTACTCGAATAAGTGGTGATCTGTTCTTACTTGACCAAGCAATGTAAGTTGGTGCTTCAAAACCAGGAACTAAACGTTTGTACGAGTTAACTGTCGGATTATTGATTGCTGTTAGTGCACGGGCATGAGTTAAGATACCACTCATAAATTGTTTAGCGACATCTGATAACATATCATTTTCATCATCGAAAATATTATCGTCTCCATTAAACAATGACATATTAATATGCATACCTGATCCATTAATACCTTGTAAAGGTTTTGGCATAAATGTAGCATACATACCATTTTCTTTAGCAATAGTTTTAACTACTAATTTGAAAGTTTGGATACTGTCTGCTGCTGAAAGTGCATTTTCATACTTAAAATCAATCTCTTGTTGACCAGGTGCTACTTCGTGGTGACTAGCCTCTACTTCAAAGCCCATCTTTTCAAGTTTCAAAACAATATCTTTACGAACATTTTCACCTAAGTCGACTGGTGAAAAATCAAAATAACTACCATCATCATTCAATTGAAGAGTTGGTTGACCCTTTTCATCTGTATTGAATAAGAAGAATTCTGGTTCTGGTCCAATATTGAAGTTAGTGTAGCCCATATCATGCATCTTTTTAATAATACGTTGCAAATTGACACGTGGATCACCAGCAAATGGCTTACCATCTGTTGTATAAATATCACAAATTAAACGAGCTACTTTTCCATGTTCAGATCCCCATGGAAAAATCAGCCATGTTGAAAGGTCAGGATGCAATAGCATGTCACTTTCTTCAATACGTGTGAATCCATCAATCGATGAGCCATCGAATGTAATCTTATTAGCAAGTACCTTATCGATTTGAGATACTGGTACTTCAACGTTTTTGATGATTCCGTTGATGTCTGTAAACATTAAACATATAAATTCAACATTTTCATCAATTGTCATCTTTTTAATATCTTCAGCAGAATACTTATGCACAATAACCACTCCTATTTTTGTATATACCAATTTTTAGCGAGTTATTAACCAGCGCCATTCTCATGGTGTTTTTTAATAATAGAACGATGATACCAATTTCATTTGTTGCTGTCAAATAATTCATAAGACACTATAAATAAATTTAATTACCTATAAATTGTACTAGAAACTACCCCTTGAAATAAAGGGGTATTATAGATTTTTTAATTGACATTTAGTAACATACCAGTTAAATTATATATGCGAACGAAATACAATATAAAAATAATTATTGTTCGTATTTTGGAGTGAATAAAAATATGCAAGTATTTGACTATGAAGATATCCAACTAATCCCGAATAAATGTATCGTGGACAGTCGTTCTGAATGTGATACAAGTGTTAAATTTGGGCCTAAAACGTTCAAAATCCCTGTAGTTCCTGCTAATATGCAAACAATCATCAATGAAGAGTTAGCAGAAAAGCTAGCTGCTAATGGTTATTTTTACGTTATGCATCGATTCCAACCTGAAAAACGTATTGACTTTATTAAAGATATGAATAAAAAAGGACTATACACATCTATTAGTGTTGGTATTAAAGACGAAGAATTTGACTTTATAAATACCTTAAAACATGAAGGTTTAACCCCTGACTATGTAACGATAGATGTGGCACATGGTCACAGTGATCGTGTAATTCAAATGATTAAGTGCGTAAAATCATACTTACCTGGAACATTTCTAATTGCAGGAAATGTTGGTACTCCTGAAGGAGTGCGTGAATTAGAGAACGCCGGTGCAGATGCTACAAAAGTTGGTATTGGTCCTGGAAAAGCTTGTATAACAAAATTGAAAACAGGATTTGGCACAGGTGGATGGCAATTAGCCGCTATAAGATTGTGTGCTAAAGCCGCAAGCAAACCTATTATTGCGGATGGTGGTATTAGAAATAATGGAGATATAGCCAAGTCGATTCGCTTCGGAGCAAGTATGGTCATGATTGGTCTACTATTTGCTGGACACACTGAATCCCCCGGTGAACTAGTTGAAAAAGATGGTCAAGAATACAAAGAATACTTCGGTTCAGCATCTCAATTTCAAAAAGGTGTCTATAAAAATGTCGAAGGTAAAAAGATGCTTGCTCCATATAAAGGGCCAATCAGCGGTACTCTTAAGGAAATGCAAGAAGATTTACAGTCCGCAATTTCTTACGCAGGTGGAAGAACACTTGATTCGCTTAGAAAAGTAGACTATGTAATTGTTAAAAAATCTATTTATAATGGTGACTAAACTTTAATATCCCCAGATGAAATCTGTTATTTCATCTGGGATTTTTTATTTGAGTAAATAAATAATCGCATACAAAAAAGCTGACGACTGGGTTATCGTCAGCTTTTTCAATGAATGGGATAGTTCATGTTCAATTTGGTACTCAGTTGTCCTGCGACAATTGCATTACCTACCAAATTTACCATTACTTTAACACATTGAAGTGACTTTAAAAAGCATCTAAACTCAAATAATCAAAATTTGTTTCAACATGTTAATTTATAAATTAATTATGGTTTTAAAAAACACTGAGAGAACTAGCTTTCACTTCCTTTCTTAGACTTTTTCCTTTTTCTTTCATTATTCCTTGTATGATTACTATTAACGTCATTTGGTAAAAACAAAATACCAATTCCAGCAATCAAACTTGTTATAAAAATTAATAAACGTATCATTTGTAATTCAATTAATTCCGCATCTGTCTAGCGTTCAAATGATGGATTCCTCTGTCTCTTTCTTGAAATCCTTCGGTTTCACTAACAATAAATCTCGGACGGTTATTCACTTGATCCAATACTCTACCAAGATAACTTCCTAATATACCAATCGACAATAACAGAAGTCCTAAAGTAAATAGCAGAACTGTTACACCGACTGAAGCTGCAGTATAGTTCCCAGTTGTGAATAAGTATCCGAGATAAAATAATCCACTAGTAACTGGAACAATTGCAAAAATATTTGCGAACTGCAATGGCTTCATTGAAAAAGAAGTAATTCCATCAATCGCTAATTTTATCATTTTAGACAATGGATACTTAGTTTCTCCAGCAATACGTTCCTGGCGATGATACTTGACGCTCGTTTGTTTAAATCCAATCCAAGTAACTTGACCTCTAACAAAAGGATCCTGTTCATGTAGTTTTTGTAATTGCTTAACCGCTTTGCGGTTCATTAATCTAAAGTCACCCGTATCAAGTGGCATATCAATTGTTGCTAAACGTTTAAACGTTCGATAAAACATTGAAGCCGTGAATTTTTTAAAGGCCGTTTCTCCGTCGCGCTGCATTCGCTTGCCATAGACAATATCATACCCTTCATGCCATTTCTCAATCATCTGAGGGATGACCTCAGGTGGATCTTGCAGATCTGCATCCATGACAACAACGGCATCCCCGCTGGTATATTGTAAGCCAGCAGTAATGGCCAATTGATGCCCAAAGTTTCGTGAAAACTCTACTAACTTGATACTTGAATTAATCTCGATTGCATGTTTGATAATTTTAACTGATTTATCTTTCGAACCATCATCTACAAAAATCAATTCATAATTTTCTTTCTGTTGTTCGGTAAAATTTAATAGTGTATCGATTGTAGCCTGAATACCCGGTTCTTCGTTGAATACAGGCAGAACAATTGAAATTAATTGAGACATAATCATTCATTCCTTCCATAAAAGAGCTAATCGTAAATACTTGATAAATCATAAAGTGTTCCAGATGAACCACCAGGTCCACCCATTCCACCGTTCATACCGCCCATTCCTTCTGGCGCAGTACCTTTACTTGCACCAGTTCCAGTGATAGATGGTTTCTTAGAAGGTTTCTTCATTTTTGACGAACCACTTGGAGCTTGTCCCATTCCACCACCTTGAGTATTACTTGGAGCATTACCTGATCCAGATGGTGGTGTACCTCCAGCGTTGCTTGGGGAACCATTTGGTGCTGATTTAGTCGAGGTAGTTTTTGTACTTGTAGTAATTGATGAAGTAGCCGAAGTGGAATTACTTAATTTGACTTTCTTTGCATTCTTTTTGATCCAATTAACTATGGCAGTATTACTACCACCTGTCTTACCACCAGAGTAATAGTATTTGAGCTTACCTTCTTTTACTAATTTCTTAAACTGCTTCAAAGTAATTGCCTTGTCAGTTCCATTAAATCCACCGATAGCCATAACTGCTTTGCCAGTAGAAATAATATATGGTGCGGCAGTACTTGAGTCATCAGTGGCGAACAAATACTCCGCATCACCTTGATGCTTCTCTAGATACTTAAGCAAGGTTGAATTGGTAGAACCACCCATTCCGCCAGCATTAGTACCCATTCCACCGCCGCCTTGTTGCAATAGAGAAGGCCCCGCGGTTGGAATCTGTGCTGATTCACCAGCAAGTGTAGGTGTTAACGACCAGAACGATGGTGCGATCATTACAAGAATTATCCCAGCTATCGGCCAAGCATATCTAGATTTTAAATTATTTGTAATCCAAGGTAGTACAAATAGAGGTATCGAAACTAAAACACCAAGTCCGAGTAATATCCAGGCTATAACTGAATAATACTGTGATACATACCACGCTTGTAATGCCGCAGTTGATAATATTGCCACTGGCAAGACCATCGACCATACAGATTTATCTTTCCACTGTTTGATCATTGTATAAATACCAACACCGCCTAAAACGGCAATTGCTGGCGCTAACATAATTGTGTAATAAGGATGGAAGAAACTAGCTACTGAAAAGAATCCATAAACAGGAACTAACCAGCCAGCCCATAACCACAATTCCTTACGTTGTGGTGTTAATGACCACCATTTCTTCATCCGTGATCCACGGTAATAGAAGTAACTAGATATCAAACCTAAAATGGAAATAATTAGTAACCAACTTATTTGAGGACCTAAATCAAGCCCAAATAGTCGGAACGGTCCGACAGTACCAATACTGAAAGCTCCGCCACCGGCACCACCAGCACCGCCACCTTTTTTGCTTCCTCCAGGACCACCTTGCATACCTTTAGACCCATTTGGAGGAGTTGGTGCATTTGTAGATGATTTCTTAGAATTTGTAGATCCACTAGGTTTAGCTGGTGGAGTATTTGAAGAAGAATTTGAGGACTTCTTAGTTGAACCATTAGGAGGCGTCATTCCCTTTGAACTCTTTTTAGAGCTAGAACCCATTCCTGGGAAAGCACCGCCGGTTCCGGTTGTTTGTCCTAATAAACGTTGTGTCCCGTTATATCCAAAGGCAAGTTCCAAGGCAGAATTAGTTTCAGAACCACCTTCATACGGACGACTAGATGAATTAGTCATATCAACTGATAATGGCCAAATCAATGTGAATACTGCTAAAAATACAGTGGCAATTCCTAGATGCGTTAATTTCTTTTTCCATCCAATGTTAGTAGCAATCCAGTAATAAAAATATAAAGCTGGTAAAATCATAAAGGCTTGTAGCATTTTGACATTAAAAGCTATACCCATTAATGAAAAGCCAATCCATAAATACCTTTGTTGATTTTTAAAAACAGCTTTTTGAACAAAGTAGATAGATAATAACAGGAAAAATATTAATGTTGCATCCATATTATTAGTTCTTGAATCTGCTACAACAATTGGCGTCACTGTCATAATAAACGCTGAAATTCTAGCCGGAATTTTACCAAATCTTTTATGAACTAAGTTATAGACTAAGTATACAGAGGCAATCCCAAACAAAATTGAAGGTAACACTACACTCCAACCGTGAACTCCAAATATTTTGGCACTAATTGCCATAAACCAAAGTGCAACTGGCGGCTTATCAACGGTAATAAATCCCGCGGGATCAAAACTTGCATACCAAAAGTTCTTAAGGCTCTTGGTCATACTTACAATGGCAGCAGTATAGAAGCTATTAGCCTCCCCTGCTTCCCATATATTCCATGCGTATAAAAAGGCCGCTAAGATCAAAATTGCAATTAACCAATAATCATATTTAATTAACTTCAATTTGACCCATAAACTTATCCTTTTATTATTCGTAGTACGAGTCGGTTCATTTTCCATCATTTATCAAACTCCCATTCTTTAAAAGGTAATATTAACTAGAAAGCAAATAATTGAATAAATGATGACCGACAATAAAATAGGTCTGAGTTTTATAATTTTGTCCTTCATCTGTTAAACATCCTTTCTTTGCGATGTGAACAGACTATCCAAACTAACTTAAATTAAGCTTAAAATTAAAAAAATGCTTTATAATAAATCTAATGATTAACAGCACATACTAATGAGGAGAATAATTATCAATGCAAAATATAAGAATATTGGTTGTTGAAGATGATGAAAATTTGGCAGATAATATTGCATCTTTTTTGTCTGATTTTGCCCAGGTAGATATTGAAAATGATGGATTAAGTGGTAAATTCGCTGCCACAGAAGACGTGCATGACTTAATAATTTTAGATTTAATGTTACCTGGAATGAATGGTTACGATATTTTAAAAAGCATTAGGGCTGACAAAATAAATACACCCGTTTTGATTTTAACTGCTAAATCTGAATTAGATGACAAAGTACACGGATTCGATTTAGGTGCTGATGACTACTTGACTAAACCTTTCCATAGGGAAGAACTTCAGGCTCGTGTCAAAGCATTATTAAAGCGCAGTGGTTCTTTAGCGGATGATTCAATTTTGAAAATGAATAACATCGAAGTTAATCTAAATAATCATGAGGTTAATGTTGAAAATCAAGAAATAACTTTGAACGGTAAAGAATACGATTTATTGGTTTATTTATTACAAAATAAAAATACAATTTTAACTAAGGACCAAATTTTCGAACGCATTTGGGGATTCGATTCTGATACATCCATAACAGTCGTTGAGGTTTATATGAGTAACTTACGTAAAAAATTACGCCCTTCTAAAAATGATTATTTGATCAAAACTATAAGAAATGTTGGGTATATTTTCCAAAATGAAAATCAAAACTAAACAAAATAAGATCACTCGTCGTCAACAATTAAAATTATTTATCTCAGTCATGGGTACTTTTGCTATCTTATTCTTCACACTAGGAATAATTATTTTTAATTTATTCCAATCATCTACATATCGAAGTATCGATAAGGATATAAAAGAGCAAGTGACCTCAATTAGAAAACAACCCCAAATGTCTAATCAATTACGACACACTCCTCAAGGACCTGATAATCGTAATAAGCAACCGGAACCACACGCACCATTTCAAGCTTCTATCTTAGTCTTTAATAACGACGGAAAATTACTAAACAAATCCAGCCTAGGTAATAGATATTCAGTCCTAAAAAATATTAAACTCAACAAAAAAAATCTAAACAAAAAGCAAACTATCACCATTAAGAAAATGAATTTTCGGGCCTTATTGATCAAAGTTTCCTCAAAAAATAACAATCCAATGTACGCTGGACATTACGTATTGATAATGCAAAATATAGATACTCAGATTCAGTCGACCTCTAACTTTAAGAGAATACTGATCATAACCTTCTTCATATTCTGGATTGTTGCTTTAATATTGGCATATGTCTTAACTCGTATAAGTATGTTTCCAATCATCAAATCATGGAAACAACAAAGTGAATTCGTAAACGATGCAGCGCATGAACTACGTACCCCCCTAACAATTATTCAGGGGAAATTAGAATATATGTTAACAAAACCAAACAATACTATAATTGATGAGGCTGAATCTATTTCAGTCTCATTGGATGAAGTAAACCGCCTAAATTCTCTAACGAATAACTTATTGATCTTAGCTAGATCTGATCAAGCTACGACCAAAATGAATGTCGAATTGACTACACCTGAATTTTTCTTAAAGGATCCAATCATGCCTTTCAAAGAAATAATTAATTCCCAATCAAAAGTATTTCAAACAAATATCCATCACAAAAATGACGTTCATTTAAATGTAGATCGTGACAAAATAAAGCAAGTTTTAATAATCTTATTAGACAATGCTACTAAGTACACACATGAGAATGGAACAATCAAAATCTACGACCATATTGAAGGATCCAAATATCAAATTATTGTTTCTGATACTGGAATTGGAATTAGTGATAATGATAAGAAAAAAATATTTGGTCGATTTTATCGAGTTGATAAATCGAGAAATCGAAATAGTGGTGGGCATGGATTAGGATTAGCAATTGCACAGCAAATTATTAATACTCATCATGGAAAAATATTTGTACGCGACAATTTGCCTACCGGCAGTGAATTCGTAGTAGAACTACCTATTAAGCACTGAAAAATAAAATAAAAACAGTCCGAACTTAAAGTTCAGGCTGTTTTTTGCATTTATAAAGAATTTCATATATCAAAACATCGATATCTTGTTATCAAAAAATATAATTATAAATTGTATTTTTTGAGTTGTGAAAGTACTTTCTCAATGATAATCTATTTTAGCAAACAAAAAACACAATATAGCTTAAAGGACGGTGATTTTATAAGTCATTAAATATGGGAAGCTATCGATATTCTCTAAAATTTATCATTCCATGATAATGATTACATGATATTATTTAAATATAGTATTCATTAACCGGAGGTTATCATGGACAAAAAGATCATCAAAGCATACTGGGATAAGTTCCTTGAAAATAAAAGTCCCCGAGAAGATTATCCTATCGGAGACATAACTATTTTTGGCGGCGATCCCCAAACTCTGGCTGAGTTGGTTGACAGCAATGTCAAAACGGCAACTACTTCTGCATATGATCTATATACTGAGACTGATTATATGCCAACAGTTGGTGATTACAACATCATTCTCAACGCTAACGAATTACCTGTTTGTATCACCAAAACCGTTGTAACCGAAGTAATTCCATTCAATTTAGTCAGCGCTGAACATGCCTATCATGAAGGCGAAGGAGACCGTAGTTTGAAATATTGGCGTGAAGTTCATGAAGATTTCTTCACCAAAGAATATGCTGATGCTGGCAAGGAGTTTACCGAAAATATGCCTTGTTTGTGTGAGGTGTTCGTTAAAGTCTATGACGAAACTCACGGAGATTTATAATCCCCACCTGCCAATAATTCTCTTATCTTTAAAAACTAAATATGCCAAACAAATTATTGGCGGTGAGCAAACGGTCGAACATCGCAAGAGATTCTTGCATTCTAAATGCCAAGCAATTGTCTACTCGTCCGGTATTGATAAGTCAGTAGGATTGTTCTTAAAATTAGGGATACCTGCTGAGGTTGAAGATGGTTATGAAATACCTATTATCTCCTTTACCGAATTTAATAGTACTTCATTGGAAACCTTACGGGAGAATTTTTCTGACTTTAAAACTCCCAGATCCTACGTCTACTTGGATACACCAGAAAAAAGAGACTTGCTTAACTATTTCTTGCGACAAGAAATAAGAAAGAAGTTGTGACATAAAAGCGCAACACAACTTCTTCCGTTTAACTAAAAACACCCTTACATTTACTTACGTAAATACGAGGGTGTTTTTTTATCCTGGATAATTTCCATAATTATCTATTTTTTGTTCTAAATCATTCATTCTAACTGTGTCTAATTCCTTAACTCGCGAAGATTTGAAATATAGGTTATCGCCTACTTGCCAAACATCCTTACCATCAACAGTAACTCTGTTAGCTTTCCAATGCTGAATGGTCTTATTCTTACCATTACCCTTATTCATATTCACACGTTTGCCAGTATAAACTAATTTGTCATTCTTTAACTTATAAACACCAATAGTTTGACTGTCATTCTTAGGAGAAGCTGTAATTACAACTACAGCATTGCCACCTTCATACGTTGGTAAATCCGGAGTATAGTTAGCATATTCAATTACTGGCTGACCAAGTTTCTTCATTTCTTCTGTATCAACTACTGCAACTCGGCCAGATTTAAAGTACTTGTTGTCAGCAATTTGCCACCAAGTTTTTCCTTTTACCTCGACAGGATTAGCACGCCAGTAACGAATTTTGTCACCCTTAGCCATATTCTCAGCTTTACCAGTCTTAACCATCTTACCCTTTTTCTTAGTATATACATCATACTTATGTGAATCACTCTTACGTGATGCTGTGATAACGATTGTATCAGATGCTTCAAACGTGTATGTCTTATCTGCGGCTTGAGCAACATTGACAGTACCAAACATTGCAACAGTTGCCAAAATAATTCCGAGAATTGCCTTCTTCATAGTAATTAACCCCTTTAATTGTTCACTTCATCCAAAGTGTATCACATAAAGTTGTACAAACAAAAAGAGCGATTAACTCGCTCTTTTTTACATCTATTTCGCTAAGTCAACTTTGGCCTGCTTAATTTGATTCCTAACCTGTGTAAAACCTGTACCACCCAATGAATTACGTCTTTCAACAGCAATTTCTGGTTTCAAAACATTATAAACATCTTCTTCAATCAACGGCGAAATCTGTTTAAATTCATCCATTGTTATATCTTGAAGATTACATTTTGTTTCAATACCCTTTAATACTAATTGTCCAACAATTCCATGAGCCTCACGGAAAGGAATTCCCTTTGTAGCCAAATAATCGGCTAATTCTGTTGCATTCGAAAAATCATTTTCAGTAGCATGATACATTTTTTCTTTGTGAACTTTAATGGTTGAAATCATCCCATTAAAGACTCTTAAGGCTGGTAAAAGAGTTTTGACAGTATCAAACGTACCCTCTTTATCTTCTTGAAGATCTTTATTGTACGCTAAAGGCAATGACTTCATTGTCGACAGCAATCCCATCAAATGACCGTATACACGACCTGACTTCCCCCTAATAAGTTCAGCCATATCAGGATTCTTCTTCTGAGGCATGATCGAACTTCCTGTTGTATATTGGTCGCTTAGTTCCAAGTAATTGAATTCATAACTGACCCACATGCTGATTTCCTCACAGAATCTCGACAAATGCATCATTAGTATCGAAGCATTACTCAAAAATTCTAAGACAAAATCTCGATCAGACACAGCGTCTAATGAATTAGTATAGATATTTCCAAAACCTAATTCCTGTGCTGTAAATTCACGGTCAATTGGAAAAGTTGTTCCGGCTAAGGCTGCGGCACCTAAAGGTAAAATATCTGTGTGTTTCATGTTGAATTCAAATCGTTCCACATCACGTTTCAACATTGCGTAATAAGCCATCAAATAATGACCATACGAAATTGGTTGGGCATGTTGCAGATGAGTATATCCAGGCATAATAGTCTCAACATTATCTTCAGCCAAGGTTACCAAAGTTTTTTGAATCGTTTTGATTTCTTCAATAATCTTTGGCAGGCGATTCTTGACATAAAGATGAAAGTCAGTTGCGACTTGATCGTTACGTGAACGTCCCGTATGCAATTTACCAGCGACTGGTCCAATCTTTTCAGTTAAAATACTTTCAATATTCATATGAATATCTTCGTTTTCAACTGTAAACTCCAATTGACCATTGTGAAGCTCTTGTTGTAATTCTTCTAAGCCAGCAATTATTTTATTACTATCAACTTCATTCAATATTTTGGTCTTTTTTAACATTTTTACATGTGCCAATGAGCCCTCAATATCCTCATCAGCCATCAATTGATCAAAACTTATTGAAGCACCGAATTCATCTACCCATGCTTCTGCTTGAGCTTGAAAACGCCCACCCCACAATTTATTTGTACTCAATTATTTAACCTCGTGTACTTCTTCAACTGCATTTTTTTGAGCAACTTGTGAGGCTACCTGAGTTGATAGGCCCCATAGTTTGATGAATCCTTTAGCAGCAATTTGATCAAACGAATCAGATGACGTATATGTAGCAAGGTTAAGATCATATAATGAGTTAGCTGACTTACGTCCTTGGATCCAAGTGTTGCCCTTAAACAATTTAATTTTAATAACGCCATTCACAGATTTTTGACTTTCATCTAAAAATGCTAATAATGACTTCATCAATGGTGAGTACCAAAGTCCATTGTAGATTAGTTCTGACAATTCTTTTTCAATAACTGGTTTAAAATGAGCTAATCCACGTTCTTGAACTAGATCTTCCAATTCTTTATGGGCTTTGATCAAGACCATTGCGGCAGGCGCTTCATAAACTTCACGAGATTTGATACCAACCAAACGATTCTCAATATGATCAATACGGCCAATTCCATTTTCACCTGCAACACTATTCAATTCTTGAATAATATCAACCAGTTTCATTTCGATCCCATCTAGCGCCACAGGAATACCATGTTCAAAAGTTATTTCGACACTAGTTGGAGTATCTGGCGTATCTTCTATTGCCTTAGTAATTGCAAAGGCATCTTCTGGAGCTTCTGCCCATGGATCTTCTAAGACTCCACATTCATTAGCACGACCCCAAATATTGGCATCAATGGAATATGGTGAATCTAAATCAATAGGAATTGGAATATTGTGATCTTTAGCATAATCAATCTCCTCTTCACGAGACCAATGCCAATCACGAACTGGACTCAATACTTCTAGGTCGGGGGCTAGAGCATGAATCGCAACTTCAAAACGAACTTGATCATTTCCTTTTCCGGTGCAACCATGAGCAACGGCTGTGGCACCTTCATTTTTAGCTACTTCTACTAATTTTTTACTAATCAATGGTCGGGAGAGTGCGGAGAGTAGCGGATAAATACCTTCGTAAAGGGTATGACCTTGCAACGCAACAAGTGCATATCCATCTGCGAATTCTTCTAGCGCATCAATTGCAATTGCCTTAATGGCTCCTGCATTGATAGCTTTTTCTTTGATGAAGTCAAGATCCTTACCTTCACCAACGTTAATACAACATGCTATAACGTCGTATCCTTTATCTTTCAGCCAAGGAATGGCTACAGAAGTATCTAAACCTCCGGAATAAGCTAGTACTACTTTCTTTGTTTCTGTCATAATGCGTCTCCTCCGATTAGAAAAAAATTAATTTGATGTACAAAAGATTAACACCATTCTTATTTTGAAACAAGAGTAAATTTGTGAAATTACTTATATTTACTTATAAGACGCAGGTAATCTGTTATCAAACAAAAAAATGTTAATTAAAGGAAGAATAAAGCTAATTAGAAATAAATTAATATTTATCCTTGCATTTTGATTTTCTCGTGTTTATAATTAGCACCAATAAATCAAAACAAACGTTGAGGAAAAAAGTAGAAATCTCAATTACGCACAGTGAGTCACGTTTAATGAGAAGTGACCGTTACGAGAATATTCGAAAATCATTTCTGAGTTCGATGTCGATAAGTAGATCATCGTGGTTGCCACCAATATCTGGCTAGCAGATCATCAGGTTTGCGATTGAGTGAGTAGTTTATTTTAACTACTCAAAAAGGTGGTACCGTTCTATTATTAGAGCCCTTTTCCCAGTTGGGAGAAGGGCTCTTTTTTTATTTTAAAAAATTGATAAAGAACGGTTAAACCTCAAGCAACTCATTTAGGACAAAAATATCAACGTTAAAAAATTTAAGGTGGTGAGTATTATGGATTCTGATATAAGTGGCATTACGCAGATTAGTCATATAAATAATATTACGCAAAATTCTAGGAGGAATTTTTATGCAAAACGATTTATTGGAACCAAAGTCAAACAAGAGTAAGTTCTTACAACTATTGGTAGTTAGTTCACTTATCTTCGGGATGTTTTTTGGATCAGGTAATTTAATTTTCCCAGTTCACTTAGGACAAATGGCTGGTAACAATTGGTTTGCAGCTGCAGTTGGTTTTGCTGTTTCCGGTTCATTATTTCCACTTCTCGCCATCCTCGCTGTTGTTGTTACTAAAAGTGATGGATTGTATGATCTAGCACGTCCCGTCGGCAGACATTATGCCGCATTGTTCCTTGTACTAGTTCACTTAACTATCGGACCTTTCTTTGGTACTCCACGTACAGCTGCCACAGCTTTTGAAATGGCAGCTAAACCATTCTTACCTGCACAATTTACTCAATTAAGTATGTTTGTTTTCACTGCAGTATTCTTTGGACTTGCTTATGCATTAAGTGTTCATCAAAATAAACTCGTTAAATATGTTGGAAAATATTTAAACACTATCTTCTTGGTATTATTAGCAGTTATCTTCGTAGTAGCATTCACCAACCCAATGGGTGGTTTGAATCACATGCCTACTACCGCTTATCAAACAACGGCTACTATCAGCGGTATGTTGGAAGGATACAACACAGTTGATGCAGTTGCCTTATTAGCTCTATCAGTTACCTTCGTTCATTCAGTAAAAGGCCTGGGCTACCGTGACAAACAATTATCATCCCTTACAGCTAAAGCCGGAACTATGGCAATCACACTTGAAGTATTCGTTTACTTAGGTTTAGTTTTATTAGGTGCTTTTAGTTTGAACAAAATGAGATTGTCTGCTAATGGTGGTGATGCATTATCAACTATCGTCGGTGACTACTTCGGTAACTTCGGAGCTGCATTACTTGGTGTCTTGGTTACATTAGGTGTCTTCACAACCGCACTTGGATTAGTTGCATCATTCGCTCAAGACTTCCACAAATTGTTCCCTAAGGTAAGCTATCTTACTTGGTTGCGTCTGACATGTTTCGTTTCATTCGTAGTCGCTAACGCTGGACTTGATACTATCATCAGTTACTCATTACCAGTTCTAATGCTTCTTTACCCATTATCACTAGCCTTGATCTTAGTATCATTGACCGTTCACAACAAACCATATGCTGGCGTTGTCTACAAAATGACTATTGCCTTCACAGTATTACCAGCCGTTCTTGACATGTTTAATGCTGCACCGGCTGCATTACAAGCGGGATTCGTTAAAACAGTTTTGAACGTTTATCATCAATATCTACCTTTTGCAAGTCTTGGACTTGGTTGGGTAACACCAACGTTACTTGGTTTTGTGCTTGGATTAGTACTTGGTAAAATGGGAGTATTCGTTACAAGCAATGAAACAGTTACACAAGAATCAAAATACTAATAGAAATGTAATTAAACCCTTGTATTGGAGAAATTCAAACAAGGGCTTTTTTATGACAATCAAAAAGACATCTCCAAGATTGCTTCTCAGAGATGCCTTACTTACATGTATTAACTATTGATTTACTTCGTCATTGTCTAACTCTTCAATTCCAAGTGTAACATTTTTCTTAGAATTCTCTACAGCATCAATTCCAACTAAAGCTACCATATCAACATCTATACTGTGATACTTTTCGCTTGTATCAATTTTATCATCACTAGTTACCATAGTTGTTGGGCGCAAGATAACTGTTCTAAAACTACGCTTGTTCAAATTATCTTCAGCATCACGTTTTGTTTGGATATAACGCTCACTAGCACCAGGAATATCCTCAGCTGAAATATAAACAAAGACTGGAACTTTATTTTCTTCAGCTGCATCAGCAATATTCAAGGCACTTTGATAGTTAACTTTTTCAAAAGTTAAGTTCTCATTAAGTTGTTCCTGATACTCACCAATAGTATCGACTACAACATCAGCATTCTTTAGATTTTCACTCCAAAAACCCTTTGACAAAGCATTTCCAATCTTCCAGTCAACCTTTTTATGCCAAGAATCGTTTCCTAATGGTTCTCCCGTTCTAGATACACTCGTAACTGAATCACCATTTTCAATAAATGCTTTAGCAAATTCACTACCCAAAAATCCGTTTGCTCCAAAAATCACTATTTTTCTAGCCATAATTGTTACTCCCACCTTGTTCTAAATAAACTATTTGAAATCGGAAAATGCTTCATAAATTGTATGATAATCGGTATTTTCTAGATCTGTATTTAATGGTTTTATATTTTAATCAACTTAATTACAACCAAGTTGTTTTAAAACCGTTACCTTTATAATAGCTCAATAAACTCAAAGAGAATAAATTTATTCATATTTTACGCCCTAACTTATTTATCTAATCTTCGATAGTTTGAAAGCTTACTAACTGATCAGTGGAAATTTGTTGATACAGCTCATTTCCTAATTCACGACTATACTTGTTCGATGCTACTTGTGTTTGGACAAAATTATGTTCGTGTTGAAAAACTTGTACTAACATTTCATTTTGGGCATCTTGTGAATCACGAGTTCCTGATAATCGACGATGGCGTTGATCAAAGGCACGACGTACTATACCAGTTTCAACTTCATCTTCATCAGTCATTTGTGAAGACAAGAATACTATTACACGTTCATATGGTTTTACTTCCATTTCACGTATACGTCCCCATAATTTTCGATTGCGATTTATTAACTCTTCACGACTACGATCACGATTATTTGCAATGTTTCTCTTAATTGCTTTACGTCTGGACCTGGCTTTACTACTCATTGATAACCTAGCAATAATTTTAAACTTGAATATCAAAATAATCTGTTTGCGAAAACCACTGGCATTCTGCATTACAGTCTGTCGCATAAACTTAGAATACAAATTAAATTCTTGATTAGTTATTTCATCGTTATGAAGCATTGACTCTACTGTAGAACGTTCAATCTCAAAAGCTTGATCAAATAATCCTGACATTACAGATTTATTGGGACGACCTTCTACTGAACGTTGACCTTCAATAATTCTAATAACTTCACCACCTTCGGGGGAAGCTCCAAACTGAGACTGAACCATTTTAACAGCATCTCTAACCATATCAGACTTAGCTTCTGTCAGTTCTTCTTCACCCACTACCGACACTTTCTTAGGTAACATAAAAGGTAAAATCAGTGTTGGGACAATCAAGCTAATTAAAATTACTACTGCTGCCACAAATATTATATCGTTACGATATGGAAATGCAGTTCCACCAAGCGTTAATGGCAAGGAGAACGCCATGGCTAAAGTAATTGTTCCATGAACTCCACTTAGCGCCATAACAATACTATTCATAATTTTATCATGAACTGTCCAAGCCCTAATTTCTGCAAAATCAAATTGTGTCCATAAGAATCTTAATAATGTCATTACAACATATAACAATGCAGCTAATCCAATCAATATGGCAACTGAACCAGTATCGCGTTCATGAAGATTTCTAATTACAGCTGGTAATGATAATCCTAATAATACAAAAACAGTTCCATTTAAAATGCTCGCAACTATTGACCAAGTAGTATTCATAACAATTTGTAATCTAGAAGTAGTTAGTCGTAATCTATTTTGTTGTAAACCATGGATCAATCCCGTTGCAACAACTGATAATATACCTGAAACACCGACTGCTTCTGCAATCAAATAAACTACAAATGGAGTTAACAACGTATACGGTACAATAACTGACGGAGTATCCACACGCATATTGATTAGCATAATACGAATCGCAACAATTACATATCCCAAAATCAAACCAACAAAAATTCCACCAATAAAGACATATAGGAAATTTTCAATCCCACCTGTCAAAGAAAACTTTCCGGTAATCAAAGTTGCAATTGCTAAATTAAAGGCCACGATTCCTGAAGCATCATTAAATAATGATTCATTCTCTAGAGTCCCCATGGCTTCCTTAGGAACTAAGACTTTACTAGTAATAGAAGAAACAGCAACCGCATCAGTTGGAGTAATAATGGCTCCCAAAGCTAATGCTAGTGCTAATGAAAATTGTGGTATCAATAAATGGGTAATTGTACCAACAATTAAAATAGTAATTATTGCTAAAACAACAGACAATGAAAGTGTCGTTCCCATCTGATGCATTAATTTTCGAATATTAGTATTTTGACCATCATTAAACATCAGAACTGCAATGATACCAAACAAAAATAATTCTGGCTCCAATTCAAAATGTTTATATAGCGGTACAAATGATAAGACCATTCCCGCAGCAATCTGTAAAAATGACACTGGAACTAAATTAAAACGGGCGTATATTGCATTGGCAGCTACTACTGCTGCAACTAAAAGTAAAACTAAAAAAGCAGTTTCCAAATGAATTGCCCTCCCCTGATAGTTTTTTAACTGTTTAATTCTAACTCATCCAACTTAAAGTTGGAACTAAAAAGAGATTGTGCCAAAACGGCCAATCTCCTATTTTTTATCGTTATCAACTGATTCCGAAATTTTCTTCAAATACATGATCATCTCATCTTCCTTAGATGACTCGTCTTCATCTTGAGAATCCTCATCTGATTTCTTTGCATTAACTATGGCATTCATTGCCTTGACTAAAAAGAATACAACCAATGCAATAATCAAGAAATTAATGATAGATTCGATAAAGGCCCCATATTTAAAAGTCGCATCCCCAACTTGAAATTTAAGATTACTCAAATCAATTTTTCCTAAAAACAATCCAATCAAAGGATTTATCAAATTACCTACTAAAGATTGAACAATGGCAGTAAAAGCAGCACCCATAATGACACCAACTGCCAAGTCCATAACATTTCCACGGCTTATAAAATCTTTGAATTCTTTAATCATAATACATGACTATCCCTTCTATAAATATTGTCATATTTAATTATGCTATTTTTCATGTGGTTTAGACAACGTATAACTCCCTCTCACTGCGAATTGTAAGACTTTTTTAAATAATTACAAATAAAAAAGAGTGGTAATCCACTCTAATATCCGGCATCATATATATAATCATTCCCGTCATCATACACATCAATAAAATCTTCATATTCGTCATATACTTCATCATCAAAACAAGTCATTAGTACTTCCATATGATAATCTTCATTTTTCTTCAACCAATCTCCCACCGCAACAAGTGCAACTTCACAGGCATCTTCTAGAGGATAACCATAGACCCCCGTAGAAATTGCTACAAAAGCAATTGTATGAAGATTGTTTTCTCTGGCCACTGCTAAAGAATTTTGATAGCACTCGGTCAGCATTTTTGCATCATTCGGACTATCAGAATAAATTGGCCCAACCGTATGAATCACATATTTAGCTGGTAAATTATAACCTTTAGTTATCTTTGCCTGCCCAGTTTCACAACCATGTAAAGTACGGCATTCTTCCAGTAATTTGGGACCGGCAACACGATGAATCGCGCCATCGACTCCTCCGCCACCAAGCAAAGATTTATTAGCTGCATTAACAATCGCGTCACATTGAACTTTAGTTATATCGCAAACTTCAATGTCAATCGTACTTTTCTTATGTGTATTATTTGTCATGTCGTATTCTCCCGTCGCAACTTTTGTCGTACTTTTAATTTTGTACAAAATACTACCTAAACTATTTTTAGGAAAACAATTTTGTGGATAAACTCTAACATTAATTACCCTAGCCTCTTTATTAAGTGGGCCAACTGGTACCATCACTAAATCCCCGATGTTAATATTCTTATTAGTCGTTAAATATGAATCAACGTACTTACTATCAATAATGTTAACCTTACAAACAATCACTTCAGCGCTTGGCATCATAAAAGCATCCCTTATTTAATTCATCTAGTTACAATATACAATACAAAAAAGCTTTTAAACAGACTATTATCAATCAAAATAAAACAGATTTAATATGCTAAACTAACAGTATAATAATTGATTCAAATTATTCACGATAGCGGGTAGATACAACATGAAAACTTTAAGATACTTCTTAAAATACTTAATCATCGCATTAGTTATTTGCTTTGTTTATACAATAATTGATCCTACTTCCATTATCCAAGAAACTTATATGATACACATTCCTCGGTATATAATTTACGCAATTTGGACAGTGATAAGTTGTATATATCTGTACTTATTCGTCGATAATTTACCTCAAGCCAATGATAAACCCGAACGTAAAGAAACACAGATCTCACAGACTGCGACAGAATCAGAAATTGAACAATTGAGAAAAGAAAATGAAAGTCTAAAGCAAAGACTTAAAGACCTAGATGATGATAGTAATACTAAGTAAATTGCTAGGAAATATAAATATTTTAAAAACAGGAAATCCATAAAAGTTAGGACTTCCTGCTTTTTTATATACAAACTGCTTCAAGTATATAATCATTATTACCTTCATACATATCTATAAATTCATAATATGCATCATAAACTGTATCATCTTCGCATACTATGGACACCTTTACTTCGTAATCTTCATTAGATTCAAGCCAATCACTAATTGATTGCAATGCAAGTGTAGCAATTTGATCTATTGGATAATTGGATTCTTTATCAAAACTTCCCGGTATAGCAAGACTATGCATTTTATTCTTCTTAACAAAGTCTAAAATCGATTTATAAAAATCATCATTAAATTCTGAATAATTAATCAAACATTTATTATTCTCATTGATAATTTCGAATCCATCACCAGTTAGATTCCCATCTAACTTACCAACTACCGCACCACTTTTAACATTCGACTTACTGCACATCTCAACTTCGATTGAACTGTCATCATCAAATATGCCATCTTCATAATAATCATATGATTTATTTACTTTGGCAATCACATGTTTCATTTTACTAATTGGATATGATGAGGTGCTATCAGTATATTTGCCTACACTATCTACTGTCACTTCTTTTTGCTTACCATCATTACCAACAGGAACAAGAACTCTATCCCCTGAACTCAATGTTTCATCATCAACAAGATAAGAATATGAATTACCATAATTACCAAATCTGACCTTACAGATTAAATACTCTTTTTCAGGAGGTTCTATGTCAAAAATACTCTCGGTAAACACTCGCTTATTAAAGCTGTCCTTGATTAGACTAGTCATTACCTTCCAATTACTTGGGAGCTCCTCGGTATCATTGTAAAAAAAGAATTTGTGAGTTCCATCATTATAATTCACCTTTAATTGTATAAGTGGATCGGAAGAAATTCTCGTACTCTCATCAAAATCAGATATTTCATCATTTAGTTTTCCTAGTAATGAATCCAAGCCTTGCTTTATTTTGTATTCATGATTTTGTTCAAAGTCACTTCCATTGACAACCTTATAATTAATTAAATTATTTTCTCGATCTATAATTAATCTTTCAATAGAATCAAAACTCACATCATCACAATTATCTGTCGTTGATGAAAAAATAATTGGCAATACTGCAGTATCATGCAAATCTATTTCTAAATTAACTATTTTAGTTTGATTGGATTTTGCTTCTGCCATCTTATCAAATCTTTCCTGATTAAAAATATTTTGCATTTCAAAGTAAAGTCCCAATAATAGATTATGATCAATTGAAGTACTCTTTAAATTAATGATCAGCTTATTTGAATCAATAAATTCAATGGTCCTCGGATATTCGAGTTCTAATTCATCATGATTATTGGCAAAAAAATTTATCAATTCATCGTTAACACCATTGTTAATAGAGTCACCTAGAAAATAAAAAAGTTTATTTATCTTATTATGATCCATAATCAGCCTCCACCGAACATTTGTTTGCTTAAAATATAACACATTTTGCAATAAAAAAGAGCAGAAATGTAAAAACATTTCTGCTCAAGACTGCCACTGGCAAGATTCGAACTTGTACATGGATAACCATACAGCGATCTGAACACTGCGCGTCTGCCAATTCCGCCACAGTGGCACGATACCATATCTCACTGATATGGCTTACAATAGTAAATGATACTACAAATGGAGGTTGTTGTAATGGAAAAAATTAATAAATCTATATTATCAGAAGTAATTAAGTCACGTAATCCTGAATCTTATAAGGGTAATTACGGTCGAATATTGATTATTGCTGGTTCCCTACCATTTGGCGGTGCCGCAATCATGTCCACCTCTGCTGCCGTCCATACTGGTGCTGGATTGGTCACAGTTTTAACAACTTCAGAGAAATTCACCGCATTGAACACAGTTGTTCCGGAAGCAATGACCTTGGATTATAATGACAAACAAGAAATGGCCAGTGCCATAATCAAAAGTGACGTAATTGTTGTTGGACCAGGACTCGGAACATCGACTAACACAGCAGAAATAATAAGTTCCGTCATAAAAAACAGTGATGATAATACGACAGTCATAATGGATGCATCTGCCTTAACTGTTGCTGCAGAAAATAAAATTGATCTAACACGTATTAGCAAATTAATTTTAACCCCTCACCAAGGAGAATGGGCCAGATTATCCGGACTCGATATACCTGAACAAACACCTGATAATAACGAATCCGCACTTAAAAAGATTGCTCCAAATGCAATTTTGATTCTCAAAAAAAATCATTCAGAAATATATGACTTTGGTAAAATTCTTCAAATAGATAATGGAAATCCTGGAATGGCGACTGGTGGTATGGGTGATACACTAACTGGCATCTTGGCAGGATTTATCGGACAATTTGGATTTTCACTACAAACAATTTCAGCTGGATTGTATTTACATAGCTATGTAGCCGATAAAATAAATAAAACTGACTATGTGGTATTGCCATCTAAATTAATCAGTAAAATACCAAAATACATGTTGAAATTTTCAGAGCAAAGTAAATATCCACCAGCTTAGCTGGTGGCTTTTTATTATGCCTTTAGGCCCAGTTGAGTGCGCATAAGCGTGCGAAACAAAAAACCACCCGCTATGCGGGTGGGCA
>NZ_RHNU01000023.1 GCF_003946015.1 Companilactobacillus insicii | reverse complement strand
AAGATTGGATCATATTTTGTCATAAAAAATGCCCTACAATCGTTAGATTTCTTGTCTAACAATTGTAGGGCACTTCAAAATAATCCGCAGCCTCTTTGTTTGTATAAATAAAAAAACATCCACACGAGGTGAATGTTTTGATAAATATTAAAGGATTTGGTTGTAGTATTCAACAACTAGTGATTCATCAATATTTGGTTCTAGTTCGTCACGTTCTGGGTTACGTACTAATGAACCTGTCATTGTGTCTTCATCAAATGAAACAAAACCAGGACGACCAACAACATTTTCAAGGTTAGCTTTAACAATAGCTAAATCCTTTGATTTTTCACGAAGGCTAATCTTTTGACCGATTTGAACTTCGTATGATGGAATATCAACACGTTTGCCATCAACAGTAATATGACCATGGTTTACAAGTTGACGAGCTTGTGGACGTGAACTTGCAAGACCTAATCTATAAACCATGTTGTCAAGACGTGATTCAAGAAGAACCATCAAGTTAACACCGTGGATACCGTCAAGTTTACCAGCACGCAAGAACAAGTTACGGAATTGACGTTCGTTAACGTCATACATGAAACGTAGCTTTTGCTTTTCTGTTAATTGTTGACCGTATTCTGAAATCTTACGACGACTGTTTGGTCCATGTTGACCAGGAGCATAGTTACGACGAGCGATTTCCTTACCTGTACCTGAAAGTGAGATTCCTAAACGACGTGATAATTTCCAACGAGGTCCTGTATATCTAGACATAAATAAATTCCTCCAAAAATTTGTATGGAGTAAAATAATTAACAAGAGTTTAGCATTCGTGCAGTTATCGCTACAATTTTCACCACATGCAGCTGTGGGTTACTAATTGAACAAATATGTCGATAACTGTTGACGTTCTTGCCGCTCTTTGCTGCATATTTTACACAAAGAGTAGTGTAACTTGATTGACGACCAAAGTCAAAAGAAATTTTTAGGCTAATATTTAAAACTTTATTATGAAAAACTATTAAAATAAATTGTAAGGTTGTTCTCTGGTATAATTCAAGTTATATGATATGAATCATCATTAGGGGTGTTAAAGTGTCGACAATAATTATTGGAATAATTGTTTTGATCTTAGTTTTCCTATGGTATATGTGGTTTTTGCAAAAGAAAAACGCAGCTACTCTTAATTCGTATAAGGAACGTACTGATGAATTAAAAGAAGACAGATTGAATGATAAATTAAAGAAATTAGAAGAAATGAAACTTGCAGGTGCCAGTCGTGAGCAGTTTAGAAAGCTCAAGTCTGAGTATCAAGAACAATTAAATGAAGTTGTTCCGTCTATTTTGCGCGAAATTCGTGGATCTGAATATAAAAATACTCAATTTAGAGTGTTTAGTTCTTCAAAGCAGCTAAAGCAGGTTGATCAATCTTTAAATGGATTGAAAGAAAAACTTGACGCTATATCTGAAGAATTAGATGAACTATCTAAGAGTGATGAATTGAACGCTACTCAAAGCGAAGCTCTTCAGCAGACATACGAAGATTTACGTAAAAAGATTTTGACGCAATCATTTAATTACGGTAATGCTGCTGACAAATTAGAAGATGAATTGACTGAAATTGCTGGTTTGTTAGATAAGGAAACGCAACTTACTGACAAGGGAGATCATATTGAGGCTAGTCAGTATTTGGATGATGTCAAAATTAAATTAGGACTCATAACTGATCAGTTAAAAGTTATTGAACCTTTGCACCACGAATTAAGTGATGTATTTCCAGGACAAATTGAAGAAATTAGTTCTGTATATCAAAAACTCATTAATCAAAAATTCAATTTTGATGATGACGTAGAGTCATTAATTAAAGATGTTCAGAATAGTTTGGATTTAGCTGATTCTGAATTGGGTGAATTGAATTTTGATCGTGTGAATAATATTAATGAAGAAATTCGCCAAAGTATTGATCATCTTTATGACGTCTTGACTATTGAAATCGAAGCAAAACAAGGTGTTTTGAAACAACAAAAACCAGTATTAGATTATATCAATCATGCTAAATTTCAACACAATCGATTAGATAGCAGAATTCAAAAGCTGAATAGAAACTATATTTTAGCTGAAGATGATTTGAAAAAATTCAAAGATAATCTTGTAGCATTAAATGGAATTAGGACTAAGTACGATCAAGATGTTCAAGATATTGCCGATAAAAATGCGATATTCTCCCATGCTGAGAATGATTTCAAAGAAATAGTTCACCAATTGGATGATATCGAATCTAGTGAAAAAGCAATTAATGATAACTTTAATCAAATGATTTCTAGTGAACAAATTGCTCGTAATAGTGTGGATAAGTACGCCAAACGGCTGGAAATTCAAAAAAAGGTTGTTGAGCAATTACGTCTTAACGGGCTGCCTGATGATTACTTAGATTACTTTTATATGGTTTATGATGAAATTACAAAGCTTTATAATGAATTAGATGCTGATCAAATCAATATGGAAGATATAAGTAAGCAAGTAATTGTAACTCAAGAGGATCTTGAGAATCTTGTTCAGAAAACAACTGATTTGAAGATGAATGTTAAATTAGCTGAAAAGTTATTACAATATGCAAATCGATATGCTGATAAAGATGCTGATTTTGCTGATCAACTAATTAGAGCTCGTGCTTTATTTGATAATGATTATGAATATAGTGAGTCGGTCGAAACAATTTCTGCAGCATTAGAACGTGTTGAGGCTGGATCGGTTAAAAGAATTAAAGAAACAATTAATGCATAAATATGCATTTTGCGTTATCTTATAAGATAGTAAAAAAATTAAGGCCTTCAAGGCCTTTTTATTTTGGTGGGAAAAAATATGATTTATTTTGATAATAGTGCTACAACGAAAATCGAGAAAACAGTTCTCGATACATATAATGCTGCTAGTTTGAATTATTTTGGTAATCCTTCGAGTTTGCATAAATTGGGATTAAAGGCATATGAATTGCTTGAAACATCACGTAAACAAATTGCTGAACTAATGGGCTTTAAGCCTTATGAAGTGGTTTTCACTAGTGGTGGAACTGAAGGTAATAATTGGATTATTAAGGGAACTGCTTTTAAGAAGCGTGAATTTGGTAAGCATATTATTACAACTTCAATTGAACATCCTTCAGTAATGAATTCGATGCACCAATTAGAAGAATTAGGTTACGATGTTACTTATTTACCAGTTGATAAAACTGGTCATGTCAGTGCAGAAGATTTGAAGAATGCCATTAGAGATGATACTATTTTGGTTTCAACAATGGCCGTTAACAATGAGATCGGTTCAATTCAACCTATTCACGAAATGGCTCGTGTTTTGGATAATTATCCGAATATTAGCTATCACGTTGATGGTACACAAGCCATTGGTAAGAACATCGAAGATAAGTTTATCGATCCACGTGTGGACTTCTATACATTTTCAGGACATAAATTCCATGCTCCACGTGGAATTGGCTTTATTTATATGAAGTCAGGAAAACAATTAGAACCTCTTATGGCTGGTGGTGGCCAAGAGAAAAATCTTAGAAGTGGTACTGAAAATACACCAGCTATTGCTGCAATGGCACGAGCTTTGCGTCTGTTAAAAGAAAATGAAGCTCAAAAGGCTGATAAGATGATCAAGCTTAAGACAGAGTTGATCAATCATATTCAAAGCTTGCCTAATACACATGTTTTCTCAAAAGTGACTGATGATTTTGCTCCACATATTATTTGTTTTACGATTGATGGTGTTCGTGGAGAAACAGTTGTTCATACTTTTGAAGATCGTAATATCTTTATTTCGACAACAAGTGCTTGCTCATCAAAGAAGGGACTTGAGTCTAGTACTTTGAAGGCTATGAGTACTCCTGAAAAGATTGCTACAAGTGCCGTTCGTGTTAGTTTGGACGAAAATAATACAGAATCAGAAATGAAAGAATTTATTAAAAATTTGGATGAAATACATGAACATTTCCAAATTTTAAACTAGGAGAATTTAATGGAATATACTGAAATCATGGTTCGTTACGGCGAATTGTCAACGAAGGGTAAAAATCGTAAAAGCTTCATTGATCGTTTACACGGAAATGTTGCTAAAGTTTTAAAGGATTACCCTAATCTAGTAATGAGACCACATCGTGACCGCCTACACATTCAATTGAATGGTGAAAATGCTCAGCCAATTATGGAGAAACTAAAGAATGTTTTTGGTATTCAAACTTTTTCTTTGAGTGTTAAAGTCTCAAAAGATTTCGAAGATGTAAAAGCGAAAGCTATTGAAATGATGCACGAGGCATATAAGCCGGGCATGAGCTTTAAGGTTGGGACAAAGCGTTCAGATCATACTTATAAGCTAGATACTAACCAAGTTAATTTACAACTTGGGGATGCAATCTGTGATGAATTTCCTGGAATTGATGTTGAGATGAAACGTCCTGATATTAAAATTTCAGTTGAAGTGCGTCAGTATGGCATTTACTTATCATACTTGACTATTAAAGGTGCTGGTGGATTGCCGGTCGGAACAGCTGGTAAGGCAATGCTTATGCTGTCTGGTGGAATTGATTCGCCTGTCGCTGGTTACTTGGCAATGAAGCGCGGGGTAGATATTGAAATGGTTCATTTCTTTAGTCCACCATATACTTCAGAACAAGCTTTGAATAAGGCTAAAGAATTAACAAGTAAGTTGACGGTTTTTGGTGGTAATATCAAGTTTATTGAAGTTCCCTTTGCAGAAATTCAAGAAACCATCAAGTCATCAGTTCCAGAAGGATACTTAATGACCATTCAACGTCGTTTCATGTTAAGGTTAACTGATTTACTACGTGAAAAGGAAAATGGGTTAGCAATTTTTAATGGTGAGGCTGTTGGACAAGTGGCATCTCAAACGCTTGAAAGTATGGCAGCAATTAATGATGTTACAACTACACCAATTTTGCGTCCTGTTGCTACAATGGATAAAACAGAAATTATCAGATTGGCTGAAAATATTGATACATTCAATCTATCTATTCAGCCATTCGAAGACTGTTGTACTGTTTTTGCTCCACCAAGTCCTAAGACTCGTCCAAATATTGAAAAGACACGTAAGTTTGAAAGCTCTCTTGATATTGATGGATTGATTGGACGTTCATTGGCTGGGGTTAAGATTACAACAATTGAACATGGTGACCACTTCATGGAACAACAACAAGAAGATATAGGCAATTTGCTATAAATTTATAATTGACGTTTTGTGAAATATGTTTTATCATCAAATCAACAGCTTTGAGCGGGAGTGTTAAGTCTAGCGACTTCAGAGAGTACATGTTAGCTGAGAAGTGTACAGTCGGGAGATTTAATTGTTACCTGTGAGCTATCAAAATTTTGATCGGGCCACCGTTATCTGTAGAGAGGAGAATCTATACGTAGATTCTCAATTTAGGTGGTACCGCGAGCATTCGTCCTATTATGGACGGGTGCTTTTTTATTTTATGGAGGAAAATTTATGAGAGAAATCGACATGGATACTAAATATAATCCAAAAGAAGTCGAAGAAGGTCGTTATCAAGCATGGCTTGATGAAGATGTCTTCAAGCCTTCTGGTGATAAAAAAGCAAAGCCTTATTCAATTGTTATCCCACCACCAAATGTTACTGGTAAGTTGCATTTAGGACACGCATGGGATACTACAATTCAAGATACATTAATTCGTTACAAGCGTATGCAAGGATATGACACTTTGTATTTACCAGGTATGGATCATGCTGGTATTGCTACACAAGCCAAAGTTGAAGCAAAATTACGTGAGCAAGGTATTTCAAGATATGATCTTGGACGCGAAAAGTTTGTTGATGAAGTTTGGAAGTGGAAAGACGAGTTTGCTTCAATTATCAAATCTCAATGGGGTAAATTAGGACTTTCATTAGATTATTCACGTGAAAGATTTACATTGGATGAAGGATTATCAAAAGCGGTACGTAAAGTCTTTGTTAAGCTATACAATGAAGGTCTAATATATCGTGGTGAATACATCATCAACTGGGATCCAGAACTTCAAACAGCACTTTCAGATATTGAAGTTATCCATAAAGATGATAAAGGTGCATTCTATCACGTTAAGTATCCATATGCCGATGGTTCAGGTTATATTGAAATTGCTACAACACGTCCTGAGACAATGTTTGGTGATATTGCAATTGCTGTTAATCCAAGTGATGAGAGATATAAGGACATTGTTGGTAAGGAAGTAATCGTTCCACTAGTTGATCGTAAAGTTCCAATTATAACTGACCATTATGTTGATAAAGAGTTCGGTACTGGTATGGTTAAAATCACACCGGCTCACGACCCTAATGATTTCTTAGTTGGTAATCGTCATGACCTTCAACGCATAAATACTATGAATGCTGACGGTACAATGAACGAAAATGCTGGCAAGTATAACGGTATGGATCGTTTTGATGCGCGTAAGGCAATTGTTAAGGACCTTGAAGCCGGAGATTACATGTTAAATGTTGAGCCAATTGTTCACAGTGTTGGTCATTCTGAGCGTTCAAATGCTCAAGTGGAACCAAGATTATCTACACAATGGTTCGTTAAGATGAAGCCACTTGCAGAAATGGCTTTGAAGAATCAAGAAGGCGACAATAAGGTTAACTTTGTACCTGACCGTTTTGAGGATACATTCAAACAATGGATGGACAATGTTCATGATTGGGTTATTTCACGTCAATTATGGTGGGGACACCAAATTCCAGCTTGGTATAACAAAGAAACTGGTAAGATGTATGTCGGTGAGGAAGCACCTAAGGATATTGAAAATTGGACACAAGAAAGTGATGTTCTAGATACTTGGTTCTCTAGTGCCTTATGGCCATTTTCAACAATGGGATGGCCAGATGAAAATTCTGACGATTTCAAACGTTATTTCCCAACAGATACTCTAGTTACTGGTTATGACATTATTTTCTTCTGGGTATCAAGAATGATTTTCCAAAGTTTGAAGTTTACTGGAAAACGTCCATTTGAGCACGTTGTTATTCACGGATTAATTCGTGATGAACAAGGTCGTAAGATGAGTAAGTCATTGGGAAATGGTATTGATCCAATGGATGTTATCGAGAAGTACGGTGCTGATGCATTGCGCTGGTTCTTGATGAATGGTTCAACCCCAGGTCAAGATACACGTTTCAGCTATGATAAGATGGATTCAGCTTGGAACTTTATTAATAAGATTTGGAATGCTAGTCGTTTTGTTATTATGAATCTTGATGATAAGACACCGGCTATGGATGACTTGTCTAAGGTAACTCATTATGACCTATCGGATAAATGGATTTTGGCTAAGTTAAATAGTACCGTTAATGAAGTTAATCGATTGATGGATAAATTTGAATTTGGTGAAGTTGGTCGTAATCTATATAACTTTATCTGGAATGATTTCTGTGATTGGTACATCGAAATGAGTAAAGCTACCCTTACTGGTGAGGATGGAGATGCTAAGGATCAAAAGAGAATGGTCTTAACTTATGTTTTAGATAAGATATTGAAGCTTATGCATCCAATCATGCCATTTGTTACAGAAAAGATTTGGCTATCAATGCCTCATAATGGTAAGTCAATTTCATTAGCATCATATCCTGAAAATCATGATGAATTTAAAGATGAAAAAGCCATGAATGATATGGATATTCTAATTGATTTAATTAAGTCAGTTAGAAAGATTCGTCTTGAAGCTAACGCTCCATTGTCAAAGGCTGTTGATATTCTTATTAAGCCACAAAATGACGAAATTAAAGATGTTGTTTTGAATAATACTGAATATGTGGATAGATTCTTACATCCTAAGGAGCTAAAAGTTGAAACAGATTTGAAAGCTCCAGCATTGGCTATGACAGCAGTAACAAATGGAACTGAAGTTTATATTCCATTGGCTGAATTGATTGATCTTGATGAAGAAATTGCACGTCAAGAAGAGGAATCAGCTAAGATGGATAAAGAGATAAGCCGTTTAGACAAGAAATTGTCTAATAAAGGTTTTGTTGAAAAAGCACCTGAAAAGGTTGTTTCTGAACAAAAAGAAAAGTTGGCTGATTATCAAGCTAAACAAGCTAAAATCAAACAACGTATTGAACAATTAAAAGCTAATAAATAATTAAATAATGGGGGAAGGACATTTATTTGTCTCCCTCTTTTTTTGTTTAAGAAGGTAAGATAATGCTTAATAGTTATCAAGAAGCGGTAGAATATATTCATGCGTTACCGAAATTTCATCGTACCAATAAGTTGGATCGCATCAAGGATGCGTTGAATAAACTCGGTAATCCTCAAAATGATTATCCAACAATACATGTTACAGGAACGAATGGAAAAGGGACTGTCTGTAATTATCTCTCAAATTTATTTGAGGCAAATGGACAACGTGTCGGTATGTTTACATCACCATTTATAAAAGTTTTTAATGAGCGAATTCAAGTAAATCATACAATGATAAGTGATAGTGACTTATTACAGCTTGTAAATTACATAATAGATAAGATTGATTTGAATACATTATCGGAGTTTGAATTTGTAACTTGCATGGGCTTTTTATATTTTAGAGATCGCGTCGATGTAGCTATAATTGAAGTTGGCATTGGTGCAAAGCATGATAAAACTAATGTTATTACTCCTGACGTTTCAGTCATTACTTCAATTGCAATGGATCATGAACAATTGATTGGTCCGACTATTCAAGACATAGCTGTCGAAAAAGCAGGAATCATCAAGGAACATACACCTTTAGTTACTGGCTTTTTACAAGACTCAGTGCGTGGAATTGTTTTGGAACAAGCACATTCGTTGAACAGTTCAGTTTATGAGTATAATCACGGATTTAATATTGATAATCTGAAAATTAATGATTTTGAAATTACTTTTGAATTTGATGAAGTTCCAGTCAAAATTAAAGGTATTGAAAAAACAACGGCCATAAATGCATGTATAGCCATTCAAACATTCATGTGTTATCAAGAAAAGTATAAGGAAAACTATGATTTGCAACAAATTGTTTCTCAGATAGATAATCATAAAATTATGGCGAGACTACAAATTGTCAATAAAAATCCTTTAGTCATACTTGATGGAGCACATAATTTAGCTGCAATTAAGAATTTAATCAATTCTTTAACAACAAATGAGCCTAATAAAGATATAATTATTATGTATGCAGGAATGAAAGATAAAGATCGTCATGATATTTTAGATTTTCTGACTGATAATACAAAAAAAGTTTATGTAACTAGTTTGAGTATGCCGCGTGCCGCAAAACTTAATGATTATGATTTATCAAAATATTCAAATATTGTCTACGTTGAGAATCATTTTTCTTGTCTAAATAATTTGATGAAGGAAATAAGCAAAAATCAAATATTGTTAGTTTTAGGTTCATTCTATTTAGTTTCAGATTTTGAGTCATATTTTTCGTAATTTAGTTTATAATGGTAAACTTACGAGAAAGAATTACAAAAAATGGAATTAGATCGTTAGAAACTAAAGAATTAATTGCTGTAATATTAGGACGTGGAACAAAAGGAAAGAATGTTGTAGAGCTTGCGGATAAGATAGTTTTTGATTCACAAAGTTTGAATATTACTATGAGTGAATTATTAGCTTATAAAGGAATTGGTATAGCTCAAGCATGTAAGATTTTAGCTGCGTTTGAATTAGGTAAAAGAAAGCTTGAAGCAGATTCTTTAATGGATCAAATTGCTGATATGTCGAGCTTAAGCGAGCATTTAATAAAAAAAATAGGTAATTCACCACAAGAAAAGCTAATTGCTGTCTATTTAGACAATAATTATCATGTAATTGATGAAAAAGTGATTTTTATTGGGACAACTGATGCGGCAACGGTACATCCTAGGGATATTATTAGAGAAGCCTTGTATGTGTCCGCAACGCAAGTCGTTATAGCCCACAATCATCCTAGTGGACGACTTGAACCCTCAGAAAATGATAAAAATTTTTCTTTAAGGCTATTGGAATGTTGCCAGTTAATAGGAATTAATTTGGTTGATCATATAATTGTTACAAAAAAAGCGTATTCAAGTATGAAAATAGAAAAAATTATTTAGGTATGTCTTTGGACTACTTTAAATTGGCTTTTTGTATGATATAATTTTTGATAGCGTAAAATGTGGTGTGTACTTTAAAGGAGAGAATATAAATTGTTTGGTATTGGATCAAAAAAATTAGGAATAGACTTGGGAACTGCTAACACTCTTGTTTATGCCGAAGGTAAAGGCATCGTTTTGAACGAGCCATCAGTAGTTGCAAAGAACAATAATACTGGAGAAATCGTTGCTGTTGGTTCCGATGCTCGTGAAATGATCGGACGTACACCCGGCAGTATTTCAGCAATCCGTCCTATGAGGGATGGTGTTATTGCTGATTATGATACAACTGCAGCAATGATGAAGTATTTCATTGAAAAGACAGCTGGAAATTCAAAACCATCAGTTATGGTTTGTGTTCCTAGTGGTGTTACAGAAGTTGAAAAAAGAGCTGTAATTGAAGCTACTCAGCATGCTGGTGCTAGAGAAGCATATGTCATTGAAGAGCCATTCGCCGCAGCCATAGGTGCTGGACTTCCAGTTATGGATCCAACAGGTAATATGGTTGTTGATATTGGTGGTGGTACTACTGATGTTGCAACAATTTCACTTGGTGGTATCGTTTCATCACGCTCCATTCGTGTTGCTGGTGATAAGTTTGATGACTCTATCTCAGCTTATATTAAGACAAACTTCAACTTACAAATTGGTGAAAGAACTGCTGAAGATGTTAAAATTCAAGTAGGTTCTGCTTCAATTGAAAAAGCTAAAGAACTTGAAACAATGCAAATTCGTGGTAGAGATTTAGTTACAGGTCTTCCAAAGACAATTCAATTAACTGGTGAAGACATTGCCACAGCTATTCATGAAGATGTTCAAGAAATAATCGAAACAATTAAAGAAACTCTTGAGGAAACATCTCCTGAAATTGCAGCGGATGTAATTGATCATGGTATTGTACTTACTGGTGGTGGAGCATTGTTACATCATTTGCCAGAAGTAATTTCTGAAGCAACTGGAGTACCTGTATTCATTGCTCAAGACCCACTAGATTGTGTAGCCATCGGTACTGGAGAATCACTTAAAAATATCGATGTAATGCGTCGTCAAAAATAAGCGGGTTAATCCCGTTTTTTTTGTTTACTGTAGGAGGAAGCAATGCAAAAGTTTTTTTCAAACAAAAAGTTAATCATTTTAATGGTAATTCTTATCGTGACTTTTGGACTTTTAGCGGTAACTGTAAATATTCGCGATAACAAAGAAACTCCTCCTGCCGTTCAGCAAGTGGGGAATGACGTTGTTAGTGTTGTTGGGGGTATATTTGCCTATCCAACTAATGCTGTTAAGAACGCTTCTTCAGAATTTTCCGATTTGTATAATACATATACGGAAAATAAGCATTTGAAGGCAAGAATAGATGAATTAGCCCAAAATCAGGCAAAATTAAAAGTTGTCCAAGATGAGAATAAGAAACTAAAAGAAGAATTAAAATTAAATAGTACGTTAACGGATTATACAACCGTTAATGCATCTGTATTGAGTCGTTCATCAAGCAGTTGGCAAAGCTATTTAACAATAAATCGTGGTTCAACTAGTGGTTTAAAGAAAAATATGCCTGTTATGTCTGGTAACGGATTGATAGGACGTATTATTGAGGTTGATAAAATAAGTGCAAAAGTTGAACTAATATCAACTAATAATGAATTAAATGACAAATTTGCATCTGAAATCTTAGACAGTGGTAATAATGCTATAACTGGTATTGTTAGTCGTTATGATAGTGCATCTGGCAAACTTGTTATGGAGAATGTTAACTCTACAAAGAACATTAAGAAAGGCCAACGAATAATTACATCTGGATTAGGTGGTAGAACACCTCGTGGATTATACATTGGTAAAGTATACGGAATTAAAAAAGATAATTATGGTATGACTAACTCTGTATATATAACTCCAGCAGCTGAGCTAAGAAACTTTACTGTTGTTACAATTATCAAATCATCGGTTAGTGGTGAAGAATAATGAATATCAAAACTCGGAAGATCGTCGGGCAAGTTGTGTTTTTGATTCTAGCATTTTACCTAGACGGTCTAATGAAGTGGGCATTCTTGAATAACATGAATACCGGAGATTTTATGATTTTACCTCAAATCATGTTAATGGCAATCGTATTGATAACTATGAGGATAGATAACAGACGTCAATTATTGGCGTATGGTATTATTTTTGGTTTAGTATACGATTCGTATTACTATGGAATAATTGGATTGTACACTGTCCTTTTGCCACTTATTATGGTAGGTATTGATCATTTTAAATTTTTGTTTGTAAAAGCAAATATGGGCTATGAATTATCTATTTACTTTTTAGCTTTGACATTTTTACAATCTGGTATTTATGTACTAGAAAGATTACTTCAACAAACAAATACTAATGTTTTTGATTTTATAACTTATGTATTGGGACCAACATTGCTTTGGAATATGATTTTATTTTTTGTGATTTATGTTCCTTTGGCAAACTTAAGTGACTGGTTGGTTAAATATAGGAGGGATAGTAAATGAGCAACGTTACTCTTAAGGGTAGTAAAGAGGGGTATGTTGTAATCATTAACGATGAGAGTGATTTTCAGCAAGCGTTGAAAGACTTAAAAGAATTAATTCTCAAACAGAATATTGGATCTGTCGACGATGATGTTATTCAATTTACTATTAAGACAGGAAATCGTCTTTTAACTGATGCTCAAATAAAAGAAGTTAAGAAAACTTTTACTGAGTATCCTCAAATTGAAATCAAAGATATTATTTCTGAAGTCGAATCTAAGCTTGAAGTATCAGAGCTTTTAAAAGCTAATAAAATGAATATAGAGACTGGTATTGTTAGAAGTGGTCAAAAATTAGAGTTCGAAGGTGACGTTTTATTTCTTGGCGTACTCCATGAAGGAGCTCAAATCAGCACAAATGGTTCAGTTTATATACTTGGAAAAGTAAATGGAATTGTCCAAGCCGGTTTTCCAGACAATACTAGTGCCGCAATTTTTGGAAATTTGAAACATGCAGCTCAACTTCGTATAGCTGATGTTATAGAAATAGTTACTGACGAGAACGCGGACAAACTTCATAGCCGTCAATTTGCATACATTGACGACATGCATTCTATTAGTGTTAATGATTTACAAGATTATAAAGAGGTTATGAGTAATTCTAGAAAAAGGACGGTTTAGTTATGGGGATATCTATTGTTGTAACGTCTGGTAAAGGTGGTGTTGGTAAAACAACAACAACTGCCAATATTAGTTCCGTCTTAGCAAGTCTCGGCAAAAAAGTTTGCATGGTTGACTTGGATATAGGTCTTAGAAATTTAGATGCTGTATTGGGACTAACAAATCGCATTGTTTACGATATTGTTGATGTGGCACAGAATAGAGTTGTCTTATCACAAGCGTTAGTTCGTGATCCGAGATTTGAAGACAATTTGTATTTATTGGCCGCATCACAATTCGCGGATAAATATGTCTTAGATCAGGATTCTGTAAGAAGAATTGTGACCTACTTAAAGCAAAGATTCGATTTTGTAATGATTGACTGTCCAGCTGGTATTGAGTATGGATTCCAAAATGCAGTAACCGTTGCAGATGGAGCAATAGTAGTTACAAATCCGGAATTAGCTTCAGTAAGTGACGCTGATCGTGTGGTTGGAATTTTGGAAAGTATGAAAATGCCAATAACACCGCATTTAATTATTAATCGTGTTCGTAAAAATATGATCAATGAAGGAACCTCTATGCGTATTGATGATATTGTCAATCATTTGAGAATTCCTTTATTAGGAGTTGTTATCGATGAAGATGAAGTGATTGCGGCTTCGAATGCAGGAAGAACAGTTATTTCCGATAAAAATAGCGATGCCGGTCATAGTTATCGTAATATTGCACATCGTATGTTGGGTGAAAGCATACCATTAGATATTTTTAATGATGAAAAAAAGATAGGCTTTTTTAGCAGAGTATTTGGTAGAAAAAAATAATAATGTTACAATATGTTTATATTAATAGTCAACACAGGGGGAGCCAGTGGCTGAGAGTGATTAAGTTCAGACCCTTTAAACCTGTTATGCTAATACATGCGTAGGGATAGTGTTGTTCAAGTATATTAACTCGAACTCTCTTGTGATGACTTAAAATCAGAAGGGAGTTTTTTTATGGCTAAAGAAATGTCTAAAACTAATAGCTTGGTGGTGCTAACTGAGGGGGCAATTATAGTTGCAGCCGCACAAGCACTGTCATTTGTACCACACGATTTAGGGGTTTCGTCGATTCAAGTTGAATATGGATTGATTCCTATGGCAATTTATGCATTGAGACGAGGATTAAAACCTGGACTTACAGCTGGATTTGTTTGGGGTATTTTAGATTTAATTTTAAAGGGCTTTAGCAGTGGAGGATTTTTAAATCCATTACAAGGGTTAGTTGAATATCCTTTGGCATTTGCGGCCGTTGGATTGGTAGGACTAGGAAGCATTCAAGTAAAGAATAGAATTGAAGATAATAAAAATCCTTTAGGATTAATTATTTTGTATTCAGGATTAGGCTTTTTGGTTAAATACTTTCTACATTTTATAGCTGGTGGTATTTACTGGGGAGCTTATGCACCAAAGACTATGAATCCTTGGATCTATTCGCTGGTTATAAATGGTGGAAGTTTTATTGCTAACGTGATTATGTTGTTAGTTTTGCTTGTTTTGTTAAGTAGTATATTTAGAAGATTCATAATTACTAAAGATTAAAAAAATAGTGTAGAAGCGAAATTCGCTCTACACTATTTTTTTGCTTTCATATGAAGCTCATTAATGAACCTAGAATTACTCCACCGATTGTAACTAAAATCATTAACCAAACAACTACTTGGGTAATTTTTGTTAAGGTGCTTTTAGGCTTTTTTTCGTCGTTCAAACGTTCCACCACCTAGTTTTTATATATCAAAAATACTACTTCACATTGGTTAATTATGCAACAATCAGGGGTAAAAAGACATGGTTTTTGGAAATATCCCCCACCATGACATATGTTGATGTATCAAGGAATAAAACGTTTTATAAATATTGGTATCATTTTTCACAATATGAAGTGGTTAATTGTGGTGATTTGTGGTAAATTAGAAAGTGTTAAAGAATAGAGGTGAACCGTGGATGTTCATGGGTGAGTTTCATCACACCATAGATAGTAAAGGGCGAATAATTATTCCTGCAAAATTTCGTAAAGAAATTGGGGATGTGTTTGTAATTACTCGGGGTATGGACGGATGCTTATTTGGATATTCCATGGAACAATGGAGCAAACTTGAGGCTCAGTTGGATAAGTTGCCTTTAACTAAAAAGGATGCTCGTTCTTTTACTAGATTCTTTTATTCCGCAGCAGGTGAAATGGAATTTGATAAACAAGGACGAGTTAACTTGTCTTCGTCTTTAATAGAATTTGCTAAATTAAAAAAGAATTGCGTGGTAGTTGGTGTTTCGGACCGAATTGAAATTTGGGACGAAGATAAATGGAAAGAGTTTAGCCAACAAGCTGAGGACAATTTTGAAGAAATATCGGAGAAAATGACTGACTTTGACTTCTAATGAATTTGTACATAAAACAGTATTATTAAAAGAAACAATTGATGAAGTAAATCCTAGGGATAATGCTATTTTTGTCGATGCGACTTTTGGTCGCGGAGGGCATACCAAGGAATTACTTGGACGCATTAACCATAGTACAGTTTATGCATTTGATCGTGATGAAGCTGCCATAAAGACCGGTGAAAAAATTGAGCAAAGTTCCGATATTATTGGTACTAATAAGCTTGTGTTGATTCGTGACAATTTTGAAAATATGAAAGAGTGTTTGAACGAATTAAACGTCTTCGCAGTTGATGGAGTTGTTTATGATCTAGGGGTGTCATCACCACAGTTTGACGATGCGGTTCGTGGCTTTAGCTATAAAAAAGAAGCAAGATTAGATATGCGAATGGATCAAAGACAAGATTTAGATGCTGAAAAGATTGTTAATGACTGGTCGTATAATGAATTAGTCAGTATTTTTTATAAATATAGTGATGAAAAGTTTTCTAAACAAATAGCTCGTTCAATAGAGCGTATTAGAGAAGACCACAGAATAACATCGACGTTAGAACTAGCTGATATTGTAAAAAACTCTATTCCAGCTGCAAGACGTCGTACAGGTGGTCATCCTGCTAAGAGAATCTTTCAAGCCATTAGAATTGCTGTAAATGATGAGCTAGGATCACTTGAGAGATCGTTAGAGCAAGCAATTGATTTGCTGGCACCTAAGGGTAGAATCAGCGTTATTACATTCCAATCTAAAGAAGATCGAATTGTAAAACACATTTTCAAAGAAAATTCAGAAATTGATCTACCAAGGGGTCTCCCCGTGGTACCGGACAATTTAAAACCGTTATTAAAACAAATTACTAGAAAACCAATTTTACCTAGTAAAAATGAATTAGACAAAAATAATCGTGCACATAGTGCAAAGTTACGTGTTGTTGAGAAGATTTAGTTATGGAGAATTTATAATGAGAGAAAGTACAGCCAGAAATCTGCCAAATTATGAAACAGTAGAACAACCACAATCAAATCCAGCTGCGGCGCCAAAACCCGCAACACATAAAGTAGCGTTATCAAAATTAGAGGCAACTTTAATCGTTGGCCTTGGTTTTTTAACGTTGGTTTTGATGGTTTCATTAGTAAGTATTAAGGTTTCAATGACTTCTGCTCAAAATAATTTGGATCATATCTCAACTGAAATTACAAAAGTAAACACCGATAACGTAAACTTACGTCAAGAAATATCTGAAATGACCAGCTTTGATCGTCTTTCAGCCTTTGCAAAGAAATACAATTTAAAAATGAGTAACAAAAACGTAAGGAACGTATCAAAATGAAATTTGGAAAAATATTTAAAAATAAGGCAAGACGCAATCATTATATCGTTGGTGGGATAATATTGATTGCGACTGCCCTTTTTTTTGTTGTCAGTATATACAGATTTGCTTCTATATCTACGCGCAAGGAATATAGCGGCGTTAATTTGGAACAAAGAACAAAAATGAAATATGAGCGTGTTTCCAAAGTAAATGCCAAGCGTGGAGATATTTTAGATGCAAATGGCGATATGATTGCTGGTGATTCCACGATCTATAACATTTACGCTGTTTTATCTAAGAAAGCAAAAACGACAGACGGAAAAGATGACTTTGTTAAAAATAAACAAAAAACTGCACGAGTATTAAGTAAATATTTGCCCCTTTCTAGAAAAGAAATAATTAAATTCTTGAATCCTAAAAACAAGGGACAGTATCAAGTGGAGTTTGGTCAAGCTGGTCGTGGATTATCTATTGAAATAAAGAATAAGATTAAAAATAATGAACTCCCAGGAATACATTTTGTAGAACTACCTTCTAGATCTTATCCTAATGGTGTTTTTGCTACTAATTTAGTTGGAATTACTAAAGCCGATAATGCTAATGATACTAATAGTAATATTAGTGGTGTTATGGGTATTGAAAAGTATTTTAATAAAATTTTGACTGGTAAAAACGGAAAACGAATTACTAAGGTTGATTCAAATGGTAATGAGTTACCTGGGTCACAAATAGTTGAAAAGAGTTCAATTGATGGTTCAAATATTTATTTGACCTTAAATAGTCGAATTCAACAATACGCTGAAATATTAGCTCAAGATATCACTGACAAATATGTTCCTAAGAATTTACAAATTGTAGTTATGAATGCTAAAACAGGCGCAATTGAAGCTGCTACTCAACGCCCAACCTTTAATCCAACTACGAAAAAGGGATTAAATGATAGTTGGCGTGACACCTTAGTGGAAGATCAATATGAGCCTGGATCAGTTATGAAAATAATGACTTTGTCTGCTGCAATTGATTCTGGTAATTATAAGCCAAATGAATTATATAAATCAGGTTCTGTTGAAGTTGGTGGACGCACAATCAGTGATTGGAACAATGCTGGTTGGGGGTATATTCCAGTTTCTGAAGCATTTCCACGTTCATCAAATGTGGGAATGGTTCACTTAGAAGAAGAAATGGGTTCAAAAACTTGGATGGAATATATGAAAAAGTTCCATATAGGTGATAAGACGAATATTGATTTACCTGGTGAGGTTTCAGGAAGTATTTCGTATGAACATACAAGTGATCGAGCAATGACGTCCTTTGGACAGAGTGTCAATGTAAATGCCATGCAAATGTTACAGGTATTTTCAGCGATTGCAAACGGCGGTAAAATGATAAAACCGCAAATTATTCAAAAAATTGTTGATCCAACAACTGGAAAAACAACCAAAACATATAAAAGAACAGTTGTCGATACACCAATTAAATCAAGTACCGCAAAAGAAGTTCAAAAAGCTATGCGTCAAGTCGTTACGAAGAATTATGGTACTGGTATGGTTTATAATGTCCCTGGTGTCAAAGTTGGAGTTAAAACTGGTACAGCACAGATTGCATCACCAGATGGTGGCTATTTAACTGGTAAAAATAACTATATTTTTTCTGTTGCAGGATTGATTCCATACAATGATCCTAATTACATTGTGTATATAACAATGCAACAGCCACAGCAAATGAGTGAGGCCCCTGAAAAAATTCTTTCAGAAATTTTCAATCCTTTAGTTAAACGTTTAATCAGTCAAGGGAAATCTCCAACTAATACCACAGAAGCTGGTAGTCAGTATGTAAGCATTCCAAGTTTGTTAAATAATACAACTGAAGAAGCTACTAAAGAGATAAAGAAAATGGGACTGCAAGCAGGTGTTATTGGCACTGGTAATAAGGTTGTTCAGCAGCTTCCTGCTAGCGGTGAAAAAGTTATGCCAGGTCAAAGAATTGTACTGTTAACCAATGGTGCGATGACTATGCCTGATTTAACTGGTTGGTCTAAGAATGATGTAATGAAGTTTGCTGAAGTCACTGGTGCACATGTTACGACCAAAGGTGATGGATATGTTACAAAACAGTCTCTTGAAAAAGGTCAAGTAATTAGTGATAGTGGTAAAATTATAGTTACGTTGGAAAATAAATAAATTGTTAAATGATTAAGGGGATTTTTATGGAACTTAGTAATATTGTTATAGATATCGCTAGTGCTGCGGCAATTGTTGCCATACTCATGCCGTTTCTAATTGGATATCTAGTAGCACATAAAGAAGGTCAGTCGATCCGTGAAGTAGGACCAAAATGGCATGAAAAAAAATCAGGAACACCAACTATGGGTGGTTTGCTAATAATTCTAGCTACTGCTATTACGAGTATTTGGGTTGGACTTTGGCAAGGTCAATTGACTCATTCATTATTGATTACTACTTTTGTGATTGTAATATATGGGTGCATTGGCTTTATTGATGATTTTATCAAGGTATTTAAAAAAAGAAATTTGGGACTTAGAGCATGGCAAAAAATGTCTTTGCAAATTATTGTTGGTATCATTTTCTTGTATGTATATAACGATAATCAGTTACCAATGAATTTTTCTATCCCAGGACTTCTATCGATTGATTCGCCAGTAATTTTTATTTTATTTACTATTTTTTGGTTGGTTGGCTTTTCTAATGCAACTAATTTGACAGATGGTTTGGATGGATTACTTGGTGGCCTAGGAACCATTTCATATGCCACCTATGGGTATATTTCTCTATATCAAAATCGTATAGATCTAGCAATAATCTGTTTTGCGGTTGTTGGTGCTTTATTAGCATTTTTAGTATTTAATCATAAACCTGCAAAAATTTTTATGGGTGACGTTGGATCTTTAGCATTAGGTGCCGGATTGGCAGTTATTTCTATCTTGCTCGGTAGATACTGGTCATTGTTATTGATTGGTTTGGTTTATGTTATCGAAACGGCAAGTGTTATGTTACAAGTATTTTCATTCAAAGTTTTTCATCGTCGTATTTTTAAAATGACACCAATACACCATCACTTTGAGATGTTAGGTTGGAATGAATGGAAAGTTGATATTGTTTTTTGGATTGTAGGTATTATTTGTTCAGGAATTTATTTAATCTTATTTATGTAGGAAGTCAGTCATGAAAACAGAAAGTAATTATTCAAATAAAAAAATACTAGTATTAGGTCTTGCAAAGAGTGGTTTTGCAGTTGCAAAACTACTAAAAAAGATGAATTCGAATGTAACTGTAGTTGATTCAAATCCACTTGAGGGAAATAAAGAAGCTAAACAATTATTGGATGAAGGATTTAACGTTATTACCGGTAGTAATGATGCAAATTTGGTTGATGATTCCTACGATTATGTTGTTAAAAATCCTGGAATTCCTTATTCAAATGAATTGATAAAACATGCTCAAGAAATTGGAGTGCCAGTCATTACTGAACCAGAAATTGCTTATAGTTACTCAGATGCTACTATGGTTGCTGTTACAGGGACAAATGGTAAAACAACAGTTACAACAATGATCCAATTAATGCTTGCTCATTCGCCTAAATTTAAGAATTCATACTACGCAGGTAATATAGGTATTCCTATTTCAGATGTTATACAAAAAGCTACATCAAATGACGTTGTTGTGACAGAATTATCAAGTTTTCAACTTGAAGGTACAATTGATTTACATCCTCATGTTGCTGTCCTTAATAACATTTATTCAACACATTTAGATTTTCACGGTAGTCGTGAAAATTATATTAAAGCAAAGATGCATATTACAAAGAATCAGACTAAAGATGATTATTTCATTGTAAATTGGAATACAGAAGAGTGGAGAAACTTAGCAAAACAATCAAGGGCTGTCATCAAACCATTCTCTGATGAACAAACTTTGACTGATGGTGCATATGCTAAAAACGATGAAATTTATTTCAATAAGGAATTTGTAATGAATACTGATTCACTTCAAGTTCCTGGTGAGCACAATGTTCAAAATGCTTTAGCAGCCATTAATGTTGCTAAATTATTTGATGTAAGCAATGAAGATATTATTGATGTACTCACATCATTTAGAGGTGTAAAGCATCGTATCCAATATGTAGATAAATTCAATGGCAGAAAATTTTATAATGATTCGAAAGCCACTAATACTGAAGCAACAATTGTTGCATTAAGTGCTTTTAAACAACCGATTGTCTTGATTGCCGGTGGTCTTGATCGAGGAAACGGTTTTGATGAGTTAGTTCCATATTTGAAGGGAAAAGTCAAAAATATTATTTTGTATGGTCAAACAGCTGATAAGATGGTTGATGCTGCAAAAAAGGCTGAAATTGGTAACATTACTAAAGTAAACAATTTGAAAGAGGCTGTTCCAGAAGCCTATAAGCAAAGTACTGAAGGCGAAGTCGTATTATTGTCGCCAGCAGCAGCTAGTTGGGATCAATTTGATACTTTTGAACAACGTGGAGACCAATATATTGACGAGGTCGAAGCATTAAAAGGGGAAAACTAATGGACAAACTACGAGTTATAGTATCCGGTGGTGGCACTGGTGGTCATATCTATCCCGCAATGGCGTTAATTAAGCGTCTAAAGGAACGAGATATGATTGATGATGTTTTGTACGTTGGTACCGAAAACGGCTTAGAAAGCAAAATAGTTAAGCAAGCGGGTATTAAATTTGAGACAATTGAAATAAGAGGATTCAAACGAAAGCTTACTTTTGAAAATGTAAAAGTAATGCAATTGTTCTTATCCAGTGTTGGTAGATCTAAAAAGATTGTTAAGGATTTTAAACCTGATATCGTTATTGGTACTGGTGGGTATGTATCTAGTGCTGTGGTATATGCAGCTCATAGGTTGCACATACCTACGATTATTCACGAACAGAATTCAATTGCTGGAGTGACTAATAAATTTTTGGGACATTTTGTTGATAAAATTGCGATTGCTTTTAAAGAAGCTCAAGACCAATTTTCTGAGAAACGTAAAATTGTTTTTACAGGCAATCCACGTGCTCAGGAAGCTGTTAGTATTGAACCAAATGATCGACTAAAGGAATTAAACTTAACGCCTGATATTCCAACTGTCATGATTTTTGGTGGTTCACGAGGTGCAACTCCAATCAATAATGCGGCAATAAGTGCAATGGAAAAGTTTTCTAACGAAAACTATCAAGTATTATTTGTAACGGGTCGTGTACATTACGATGATGTAATTAAAAATATTGATAAAAAGTACTTAAACAGTGCAAATATCTCTGTATTACCATATATTGATAATATGCCCGAGGTTTTACCCGATATTAATCTTATTGTTGGTCGTAGTGGAGCAACAAGTATTGCGGAAATAACAGCTTTGGGCATTCCATCAATATTCATTCCTAGTCCATACGTTACACATGACCATCAAACTAAGAATGCAATGTCTGTAGCTAAAAATGGTGCAGCTAAAGTTATACCAGAATCAGAGTTAACTGCTGATGGATTATTTGATGAAATAAATCGGATTATGAATGACAAAACTATTCAAAGTTCTATGTCTGAAGCTTCTAAAAAGGCAGGAGTACCAGATGCATCTGATCGATTGATTAAAGTCATGACTAATTTAGTAAATAAATAATGTTGAGGTTTTTACAATGGCATCGAAAAGAAAGAATAATATTAAAAATATAGTGATTTTTTTCATTGCCTTAGTAATTATCTTTATAGCCTATTTTGGTTCACCTTTAAGTAAAGTCAGAAATATTTCTGTTAAAGGTGTTAATGATTTAGGTGGTCAACAAGTTATTGATGCAACTAAGATTAACGATAATACATTACTTATGAGTGTATTTTTTGAAAAGAAATCAATAACAGATCGAACAAGAGCTAAATTGCCATCCATTAAGGATGTTTCATTTAAAACTAATAATTTTAGAGATTTAACTATTGAAGTTACTGAGTATCAAACCCTAGGGTTGATTTATAAAGACGGCTATTATTATCGAATAATAAACAATGGGCGCATTATAAATCAAAAGATGAAAGCACCTATTGGTAATTATCCGATATATAGTGGTTTTGATAATAAAAATGAATTAAAAAAAATATCAAATATATATAAAAAATTAAATGATAATGTTAAAACCAATGTTTCAGAGTTTTATAATTCTCCAACTAAACTTAATCCATATCGAGTAAAAATTGATATGAACGATGGTAATAAGGTTGTAGCGGATATCAGAACAGTTCAAGCAAAGATGGAGTATTATCCTGGCATTGCTTCACAGATGAAAAAGAAAGGTGTCATAAATCTCGAAGTAGGTGCATATTCTTATCCGTTTAATGATAAGAAATAGGTTTAATATACTCAAATTTGTGTTAAAATTTTCTAATGAATAGATTTTTTTCTAGGTAAGGGAGGCTGCCACGATTAATGGACAATTCTGAATTTTTTGTAGGTCTAGATATAGGTACCAATTCAATCAAAGTAGTGGTTGCTGAATCGTCAGGGGACAAAGTTAGTGTCGTCGGCGTAGGAAGCGAGAGATCTGAAGGAGTCAACCGTGGCGTTATAGTCGATATAGACAAAGCTGCAGGTGCCATTAAGAAGGCCGTAAAAAAAGCTGAAACTCAGGCAAATATAACGATACGTGACGTTGTAGTGGCAATATCCGCTAATATGTTACAAATTGAAAAGTGCCAAGGGATGATTGCAGTTGGTACTGAGTCAAAGGAAATAAATGAAAATGATGTAAGACAAGTCATGGCCGCAGCCATGGTTCAGAACTTACCTAGTGAACGTGAAGTTGTTTCTTTGATACCAAAACAGTTTTCAGTGGATGGTTTCAATAATATTCGAGATCCTAGGGGTATGATAGGTGTTCGTCTTGAGATGAAGGGACTTATCTATACCGCTCCCAAAACGATCGTTCATAATACAAAAAAAGCTATCCAACAAGCTGGCCTAAATATTACTCACAAAGTTATATCACCTATGGCTTTAAGCCAAGTTGTTTTGGATGATGGTGAAAGTGATTTTGGAGCAGTAATTATTGATATGGGTGCTGGTCAGACAACGGCTTCAGTTGTTCACGATCATAATCTCAAACTTTCAACAGTTGATTTTGAAGGTGGAGACTATGTTACTCATGATATTTCGGTCGTATTAAATACTACGATTGAAAATGCTAGTCAATTGAAGCTTTACTATGGAAATGCTGATGCTGATGATGCTTCCACTGATGAAACAATTAGTGTAGATGTTGTCGGTAAAAATGAACCAGAAGCAATTTCAGAAGAGTATTTAGCTGAAATAATCGAAGCTAGACTGGAACAAATTTTCACAAGATTAAAAGACCCACTTGAAGATGCGGGTGCTCTCTCACTTCCTGGAGGTATTGTTCTAACTGGTGGTGTAGCTGCTACACCGAACGTTGAAAAACTTGCTAAACAAATTTTTGACGTAAAAGTTAAGAGTTATGTTCCTTCACAAATGGGAATGCGTTATCCTTCATATTCACTTGGATTAGGATTAGTTACTTATGCTTCAAGGTTGAATGATATTGGTGTTATAGCTGATAATGTTGTTAATGGTGCTACTATCAGTTTGAAGAATTCAACTCCTCAGCGAGTTTTACAGCAACAGACTGAAGAAGAACCTGAATCAAAACCAGTTCAATCAGATCCTGAACCAAAGAAAAAGGTTCAAGAATCAAAACCTGCAAAGGGTAAAAAGATGAGCAAGGTTAAGGACTTCTGGAGTAAGTTTTTTGATTAAACATTAATTATTAATAAAAGTAAAAGTAGTAGGAGGAACTCCTTAATGGAATATTCATTGGATTCAAATAACAATACGGGAGCAGTTATTAAAGTTATCGGTGTTGGTGGCGCTGGTGGCAACGCCGTTAACCGAATGGTTGATTCTGGCATCAAGGGTGTGCAATTTATTGCGGCCAATACTGATGTACAGGCACTAGAAAGTTCTCAAGCCGAAACAAAAATTCAATTGGGACCTAAACTGACAAGAGGTCTTGGTGCAGGTTCAAATCCAGAAATCGGTCAAAAAGCAGCTCAAGAAAGTGAAGAAGCGATTAAAGAAGCACTTGATGGTGCAGATATGATCTTTATCACTGCTGGAATGGGTGGTGGAACTGGTACTGGTGCCGCTCCTATAGTTGCTGGTATTGCTAAGGAAAGTGGTGCGTTGACCGTTGGTGTCGTTACACGTCCATTTGCTTTTGAAGGTTCAAAACGTTCACGTTTTGCTGCTGATGGTATCACTGAGCTTAAGAAGGATGTTGATACATTAGTTATCATTTCAAATAGCAAATTATTGGAAATCGTTGATAAGAAGACACCTATGGGCGAAGCTTTCAGTATTGCTGATGATGTTCTACGTCAAGGTGTTCAAAGTATTTCTGATTTAATCACATCACCTGGCTTTGTTAACCTGGATTTTGCTGATGTTAAAACAGTTATGTCTGATCAAGGATCCGCTCTTATGGGTATTGGTACAGCTAATGGTGAGAATAGAATCACTGATGCGACAAACAAAGCCATTTCTTCACCATTACTGGAAGTTTCTATCGATGGCGCTAAGCAAGTATTGCTTAATATTACAGGTGGTCCAGACTTATCATTGTTTGAAGCACAAGATGCAGCACAAATTGTATCTGAACAAGCTACTTCTGATGTTAATATTATCTTTGGTACTTCAATCGACGAAACACTAGGTGATCAAGTTAAAGTTACTGTTATTGCCACTGGTGTTGAAAGTGAAGATAAGAAGAGACCTGTTCCAAAGCGTCCTCAATTAAATAATCGCATGGCAACTTTGGATAATAATGTTCAAGGTGAAGCTCCTAAACAAGCTCCAAAGCAACAAGCAAGTGACCCATTGGCTGATTGGGATATTAATCATGATGAAAGTTCAAATAGTAACAATGTTTCTGGCGAAAAGGGTGATTTTGAAATCTTTAAGAAACCTGAAACAATTGATTTGAATGATAATGACGATGATTCAACTCCTCCAATTTTCAAGCGTAGAAATAATAAGTAATTTTTAGTAAGAAGGAGAACCTATTATGGCTTTTGAAAAGTTAGGTAATTTCTTTGGAATTAATGACGAAGATAGTTATGATGAACAAGATAATGTTGAACAACCAACAGCTGACTATTCTGGTAATGAGAAGGTAGTTTCTATGAATGCTGCAAGCGAGCCTAGAACTGCAAGTAGTAAAATAGCTATTTATCAACCAAGAGTATATTCAGATGCTAAAGTAGTTGCTAAGCAATTATTGAATAACAAAGCTGTAATTGTTAATTTCAATAATATAAATGATGAGCAGTCAAAGAGAATCGTCGATTTCTTAACTGGTTCAATTTATGCTCTTAATGGTGAAATCAAACGTGTTGGAGACAAAATTTTCTTATGTACTCCTCCTAAGTTTGAAATTGATGGAAGTATTCCAGAACTAAACGAATAAAATAGATAGGGGAACCTTATGGATCGTATTTCTTACGGTTTACCAGTAATAATTGGTGGGGCGTTCCAAATATATGAATTGATTGTGTTTGTTTATTGTATTTTGACATTTATACCGGCACTATATAATTCCGTATTTGGCCGCTTTATTGCTAGTCTGGTTGAACCATTTTTCAGAGCAATTTCGAAGATTATTCCAACAAGATTTGGAATGATTGATTTTTCCCCACTGATTGCTTTGATTATTCTAGAATTAGTACAGAAAGTGATTTTTTATATAATCTAATGACTGAAAAAGAAAATGTAAGCTTAAAAAGTGGATATTTTCGTCCAGAAGAAAAGCCCTTCATTGATAAAATGAGCGATCTGCTACTTAGAACACAAACTATGTATATCCCACAATTAACTGATTTTCTTAATTTAAGAGAACAGCTGATTCTAAATAATCTCGTCAACAAGTATGATGATCTTTATGTTCATTATTTTGGCGGGTTTGAGGGTGCAGAGAGAGTCAGGGGTATTATTGCTCCTGACTATTTTGTACCTAAAGAATCTGACTTTAAGATTTCAATGTTTGAGATTAGGTATCCAGAAAAGTTTGCTAATCTACATCACGGACAAATCTTAGGTGCTTTAACTGGATCAGGAGTTGAACGAGATCACTTTGGAGATATAATTACTGATGGTGAAAATTGGCAATTCTTTGTGTTTGATCAGATGAAGAATTTTGTATCTGACCAGGTCCAAAAGATAGGACCATACAAAGTTCATTTGTCACAAAAAAATTTTGACGAGCTTTTGTTACCAAAGGACGATTCACACGATGAAGTAATAAATGTACACTCATTGCGCTTGGATACGGTTGTTGCGACAGCGTACGATCTGTCAAGACAAACTGCAAAAACGTTAGTTGAACATGGTAAAGTCCAGATTAATTGGGTGCCAAATAAAAACGCAAGTTCTTTTATTACGATTAATGACACTTTGAGTGTACGTGGTTATGGTCGAGTAAGAATTAATGATATTATGGGTAAGTCTAAGGGCAATAAATATATATTGTTTGTTAATATCATTAATAAATAAATAGGGGTGGAGATTATGGTATTGTCACCAATAGAAATACATGATAAGGAATTCGAACATAAATTCCGTGGTTACAACCGCGATCAAGTAGATAAATTTCTGAAACAGGTTGCTCAGGATTATGATCTTGCCCTGCAAAAGAACGAACAGATTCAAAAAGAATTGAAAGATACTAAAGAACAGTTAAAGTATTTTACAGATATGCGAGATGCCTTGAACCAATCAATTATAGTTGCTCAAGATGCTGCGGATAAGGTAAAAACCAACGCTGAACAAGAAGCACAGATTATAGTAGAGGAATCGCAAAAAAAAGCTCGAGACTTATTGGATCAATCTACTGCTAAATCTAATCAAATACTTGAGGATGCTTCTAGTAAAGCAAGACAAGTTACAATTGAGACGGATGATTTAAAGAAAAAGTCTGCTGATTATAGACGTGGGTTGGAAGAAATTTTGCGTCAACAATTAAATATGATTAAAAGTCCAGAATGGGAAAAGTTATCTCAGGAAACATCAACTAATGATTTGAAGCAACGTGTTGGTATGCAGGATGATTATAATCAAAATGCAAATCAAAATGTTGCTCAGGGTCAGAATGATAATTCAGAATCGAATAATTTTAATCAAAATAATGTTGATTCACAAGGTGACAACTATGAAAATGTACAAACTGATTATGAAAATTCGTCAGATACCATTCCCAATGAAGAACAAATGAACTATAATAACAATATTCCCGATGAGGAACCAGAAGATCCTTATACAGTTAATCATGAGCAAAATGCTCCAACTTTTAATTTTGCCGATGATGAGCCTGATGATTCTGGTACTGATGAAAAGGGATCTAATAATTAAGAGAACAAGTGCTTTATAAAACATTTTTTCAGCGAGCTAACGTATGGTGTGAGGTTAGTAAAATAATTTATTTAGTATATCAACTCTTAAACAATCGCATAATTAATTACCAATAGGTGGTATAACGAAGAACTCGTCCTAGAATTGGATGGGTTCTTTTTAATTTTAAATGGGGTGAAGGAATGAAAGTCAAAGATACACTTAATTTAGGAAAAACAAAATTCCCGATGCGTGGAAATCTGCCGAATAAAGAAGCAGAATGGCAAAAGGCTTGGGAAGAAAACAAAATTTATGAAAAGCGTCAAAAATTAAATGAAGGTAAACCAACTTTTGAATTATTAGATGGACCACCATTTGCTAATGGTGATATTCATATGGGACACGCTTTGAACAAGATCTCAAAGGATATTATTGTACGTTATCATTCTATGAATGGTTTTCGTTCACCATATGTTCCTGGTTGGGATACTCATGGTCTTCCAATTGAACAACAATTGGCCAAAAAAGGTGTAAAACGTAAGGAAATCGGTATGTCTGAATATCGTAAGATGTGCTTAGACTTTGCGGAAGGTGAAATTAAAAAGCAAATGGCTGGATTTAAACGTCTAGGTGTTTCAGCTGATTGGGATCACCCATACATTACATATCAACCAGAGTTCGAAAAAGAAGAAGTTAAAGTATTTGGCGAAATGGTTGATAAGGGCTATATCTATCGCGGAAAGAAACCCGTTTACTGGTCACCATCATCAGAATCTACACTTGCTGAAGCTGAAATTGAGTATAAAGATATTAAATCACCATCAATTTTTGTTGCATTCAAGGTTCGTGACGGTAAAGACTTATTAGATAATGATACTTCATTTATTATTTGGACAACCACTCCATGGACAATACCATCAAATGAAGCTATTTGTGTTAATCCTAAGTTCAACTATGCATTAATTAATGCTGACGGTAACAAGTATGTTGTTGCTGAAGAACGTATTAGTTTCTTGGAAGAAAAACTTGGTTGGGAAAATGTTGAAATTCTTAAGACTTTCAAAGGTTCAGAACTTGAAGGTTTAACAGCAACACATCCATTGTATGATCGTGAATCACTATTGATTCTTGGTAACCACGTTACATTAGATGATGGTACAGGTTTGGTTCATACAGCACCTGGTTTTGGTGCAGATGACTTTGTTGTCGGTATGAAATATAAGTTACCGATTTTCTCACCTATTGATGAGCACGGATGTTTTACTGATGAAGTGCCTGAATATAAAGGTGTTTACTACGATGATGCCAACAAGATGATTACTGAGAGAATGACAGAGAACGGCTCACTATTGAAGTTGGACTTCTTCACTCACAGTTATCCACATGATTGGCGTACAAAGAAGCCCGTTATTTTCCGTGCTACACCACAATGGTTTGCTTCAATCGATAAGTTTAGAACTCAATTGTTGTCAGAACTTGAAAAAGTAAGTTTTATCCCTGACTGGGGTAAGACACGTCTATACAATATGATTCGTGATCGTGGTGATTGGGTAATCTCAAGACAACGTGCCTGGGGTGTACCACTTCCAATTTTCTATGCTGAAAATGGCGAACCTATCATGACAAAAGAAATTATTGATCATGTTGCTGATTTGTTTGGTAAGTATGGTTCAAACGTCTGGTTTGAACGTGAAGCAAAGGATCTTCTTCCAGAAGGATACACAAATCCAGCAAGTCCTAACGGTAAATTTACTAAAGAAACAGACATTATGGATGTTTGGTTTGACTCAGGAACAGCACATGCTGGTGTTGCTAAATTGCGCGATAACCTAACTTTCCCAGCAAATCTAGTTCTTGAAGGATCTGACCAATATCGTGGTTGGTTTAATTCATTATTGATTACATCTGTTGCTGCTTTTGGTGTTGCACCTTATAAGGCAATTCTTTCTCAAGGTTTCACGCTGGATAAAAATGGCGTTAAGATGAGTAAATCATTGGGTAATGTTATTGCTCCATCTGATATTGAAAGACAATTTGGTGCTGAAATTATTCGTCTATGGGTTGCTTCAGTAGATTCAAGTTCAGATGTCCAAGTTTCAGTAGATTCATTTAAGCAAGTTTCAGAAACATACCGTAAAATCCGTAATACACTTAGATTTATGATTGCTAATACAACTGATTATGATCCTAAGACTAATCGTGTGGCATATGAAGATCTTCGCCCAGAAGATAAGTATATTGCTGTTAAGTTAAATGATTTAGTTAAAGATTTGCATGCAGAGTATGATGAATATGATTTTGCAGATGTAACTAAGAATGTTGTTCGCTTCATTACTAACGAACTTTCAACATTCTATTTGGATTTTGCCAAGGACGTTGTTTATATTGATCCTGAGAATTCACATTCACGTCGCTCAATGCAAACAGTTATCTATGACGCAGTTGTTAAGATTGCTAAATTGATGACACCAATCTTGCCACATACAATGGAACAAGTTTGGGAATACTTGAAAGAGCCTGAGGAATACGTTCAATTAGCTGAAATGCCAGAAGTTGAAGAAATTCCTGACTCAGATGAAATCGAAAAAGACTGGTCAGTATTCATGAACTTCCGTGACGATGTACTTAAATCACTAGAAGTTGCACGTGCAGATAAGTTGATCGGTAAATCACTCGAAGCTAAAGTTACAGTTTATCCAAGTAAAGAATTGCAAGAGACTTTTGCTAAGATTGATAGTAACTTTGGTCAACTATTAATTGTTTCTCAATTTGAAATCAGTACTGACGCTGCTCCAGCTAATGCGGATAAGTATGAAGATACTAGTGTATTAGTTGAAAAGGCTGATGGTGAGGTATGTCAAAGATGTCGTATGATCAAGACAGATGTTGGAGATGACTCAAACTTCCCAACATTCTGTGCAAGATGTGCTAAGATTGTTACTGAGGAATATCCTCAAACAATTGAAGAAGGTTTTGAGGGCTAATATATGTTTCAAGGAAAAATAGTACGTTTTAATACTGAACGTGGTTTTGGATTTATTAATAATGGAGAAGAAGATATCTTTTTCTTTGCGGATTCAATTCTTAATCGTGAAGATTACTTTATTAAGCCTGATTTAAATGTAGAATTTGAAGTTGCTCCTGGATTCAAGGGTCCACAAGCAGTCAATATTACTATATTAGAAGCTGAACAAGATGAAGAAAGCGCTGAATAGTGCTTTCTTTTTTATTGAAATAATTTATTTAGGAGAGTTTATATGAGTGAGGAAGTAAATCCAAAACGATGGATGATATTGATCTCGGTAGGTATTTTTACTTTAATGTCAACTTTAGATGGCTCTATCGTTAATATTGCTTTGCCTGTAATTAGTAAAGATTTGAATATTCCGATGAATATGGCTGAATGGATCGTATCAGTTTACTTAGTTACCATATGTATATTTTTATTATTGTTCGGTAAGTTGGCTGACTCGATTGGAAAGATCAAAGTTTTTAAATTAGGTTCAATGCTATTTATAATCGGATCACTGATATGTGGTTTTGGTGTAGATTTACCCATTCTATTAGTTGGACGCGTGGTACAAGCTTTGGGTGCATCAATGGCAATGGCGACTAATAATGGTATTATCACTCAAACATTTCCGTTTAATGAGAGAGGATACGCGTTGGGTTATATAGGTTCATTTGTATCTATTGGTGCGATTGCTGGGCCTGGTATTGGTGGTTTGATTTTGTCGCAGTTCCACTGGAGTTATATTTTCTGGATCAATTTACCTATCGGGGCGATTGCATTACTGTTAGGATATTTGAATTTACCTAAAAAAGAACCAAAGAATCCCGAAAAAATCGATGGCCGAGGTTTTGCCGTTTACTTTATTACATTGATATTATTCTTTGCAGCAATATTCATTGGTCAATCGGTTGGCTTTAGTAATATATATATTATTTTGACATTCATTGCATCTGTAGCGTTCTTTTTACTATTTATTCATTTACAAAAGATTACAGATCAACCAATGATTGAACTAAGAATATTCAAAAACCATGATTTTACTCTTGGCTTAGTAGTTGGATTTTTAATTTTTGTAACTAATTTTTTCTTTAATGTTGTATCTCCATTTTATCTAGAAAATGCTTTAGGTATGAAAGCTTCTATTGCAGGTTATATTTTAATGATGTTTCCAATTGTTCAAGTCATTGTTGCACCTATTTCTGGTAAGATGTCAGCCAAAATTAATCCAACTTTGCTAACAATTGCTGGTTTAAGTGTCTTGGCTATTGCTCAAATGGGATATCTATTCTTTAATGTAAATACAGGACTCTGGTTTATATTGTTGTTCATTGGTTTGAATGGTTTAGGAAATGGGTTATTTCAAGCACCCAATAATACGATGATTATGAGCTCTGTTGACCCCAAGGACTTAGGTATTGCAGGTGGCTTGAATGCATTGTCACGTAATTTAGGGATGATAATAGGTGTATCATTTTCAACCACGGTATTGTTTTTATCGATGAGTCAATTCTATGGCAAGCCGGTTACAACATACATCGATGGCAGACCAGATATCTTTATTGATGGTATGCGTGTTACAATGTCATTTGCATTAGTAATTTGTTTAATTGCTATAATTATGTCTGTTATTAGATTATTAAAATCACGAGGTTTAAAGAATGGATAAAGAAGATTCAAGATATTATGAAGAGGTAGTTGCCTCAAAACGAATGTTTGGTGGGAAAATTTTTAATGTTGACGTTGAGCAAGTCATTTTGCCTAACGGTGTTCCAGCAATCAGAGAATTGGTAAGGCATCATGGTGCCGTAGGAATTATTCCTTTTACGTCTGATGATAAAATGGTATTTGTGCGTCAATGGCGCGAGCCAATGGAACAAGAGACACTGGAAGTTCCTGCTGGAAAAATTGATAAGGATGAAGGTTCAGACTTGAAGGAAGTTGCTCTTCGTGAAATGAATGAGGAGTTAGGCTTGACTACAGATCAATTAGAAGAGATTACGTCGTTCTATTCAAGTCCTGGTTATTCAGATGAAAAAATAACAATGTTTAGAGCGGATAATTTAAGAGAAGTTGAAAATAAACGTCCACTTGATCCTGACGAATTTCTTAATGTTGAAAAATTGACTCTCAAAGAGGCCAAAGAACAGATTAAGGCTGGAGTAATTTGTGATGCCAAATCTATTTATGCTGTTACATATTGGGAGTTAATGAATGCAAAAGCTTAATGAACTTTGGAATAAATTTAAAGATATTTTGATGGATACTTTTTCAAGTGGTAAAAAGGAAGAATCTAACGGTTCAGTGGTTTCGGCTGATGAGGTCGAAAAGAGACAAAGAGAATTACGTGATCAGGAACGAAAACGTGTGGAATTAGAGTATAAAAGAGAACATCCTGATCAAATAAAACAAGAAAAAATGATATCTTTTGAGAATAAGACAAATCGTTTGAAAAAAAGATTAAATATTGCCATCATTACGGTATTCGGCTTAATTGTCATTGTTTTTTTGATATTATTTTTTGTTTAAAACTAAAAAGGAGATTTTTTAATGAAAATTGGCGTTATTGTTCCAATGGAGGAAGAAATTAAACTACTCAGAGAATCATTGAGTAATGTAAAGAATGAAACGGTCGCTGGTGTGGAATTTACCATTGGTAATTACAAATCACATTCAGTTTATTTAGCACAAAGTGGTATTGGTAAAGTTCAAGCTGGGATGACTGCTACATTGATCAATGATCGTTATCAACCAGACTTTGTTGTCAATACTGGTTCTGCAGGTGGTATTGGCGAAGGATTGAAAATAGGTGATGTAGTAATCTCACGCCGCTTGGCATATCACGATGTGGATGCTACTGGTTTTGGATATGCTGTTGGACAATTGCCACAACAATCATTGTATTTTTATGCTGATGAAGATTATGTAGAAAAAATTGAAGCTGCAGCAAAGAAGACAGGTTTAGTTTCTCATACAGGTTTAATTGTGACTGGAGATCAATTTGTTGACTCAAAAGAAAAAATTGCTACAATTAAAAAGTCGTTCCCAGATGTCTTGGCATCTGAAATGGAAGGTGCAGCTGTAGCTCAGGTATGTGCACAATTCAAAACACCATTTGTTGTAATTCGTTCAATGAGTGATGTGGGAGACGAAGATGCTAGTGTTAATTTCGACGACTTTGTTATTGAAGCTGGTCGTAAGTCGGTACAAATGTTATTAAATTTCTTGAATCAAGAAGTATAGAAGGGGATTTTTAAATTGGAGTTTACTTATTTAGATAATGCTGCCACGACACCAATGGCTACTGAAGTTGTTGATGTCATTTCTGAACAAATGGCAAATAATTTTGGTAATGCGTCTGCAACCAATTATTTTGGTCGTCAGGCACGTAAAGTATTGGATGAAAGTCGTCATACTATTGCTAAAAGTATTAATGCTAAAGATTCAGAAATCGTTTTTACAAGTGGTGGAACTGAAAGTGATAATACTGCTGTTATTGAAACAGCTTTATCACGTCAAAAATTAGGTAAACACATTATTACTACTGCTGTCGAACATGAGGCTATTTTGAAATCGATGGCGTATCTTGAAACATTGGGCTTTGATATCACTTATCTGATGCCAAACTCTCGTGGAAAAATTACTGTTGATCAAGTAAAATCAGCCTTAACGGATGATACAATCTTAGTTTCTATTATGTATGGTAATAATGAAACCGGCGCAAAAAATCCAATATCTAAAATTGGTGATTTATTGAAAGACCATCAAGCTTTCTTCCATACTGATGCGGTTCAAGCATACGGTCAGGAAGATATTGATGTGAAAGCTGAGCATATTGATATGATGTCAACTTCAGCTCACAAGATCAATGGTCCTAAATTTATTGGATTTCTATATATAAATGATGATATTCATATTCCTTCATTTGTTAAGGGGGGCGATCAAGAGACAAAACGACGTGCTGGTACTGAAAATGTACCTGCAATCGCTGGATTTGCCCAAGCGGTTAAGTTAATTACTCCTGAAGTAAAAAATGAACGCCGTGATCGTTATTATGGATTTAAACAAAAAATTCAAGAAATTTTAAAAACAAATAATGTCCCATTTGAGGTTAACGGACCAACCGACGAACACGCTCTGAATCATGTCTTCAATCTCTATCTGCCAGGGGTTGATCGCGGTGTATTGTTAACTAGACTGGATCTAGAACAATTTGCTGTTTCCGGTGGCTCTGCTTGTACAGCAGGAAGCCTTGAACCTTCACACGTCTTAGTAGCTATGTTTGGTGAAGACAGTCCTAAGGTTAACGATTCGATTCGAATCAGTTTTGGAAAAGACAATACTGAAGATGAAATTGTTAAGTTCTCTAATAAATTAGTTGATATCATTAAAGACTTGACTAATTAGTTACTTTTATTCAGACTTTAATTATTATGAGAATTCACTTAGGAGGTTTTTACTATGAGTAAAAAGGCACAAATTTTAGGCGATACAGAGTTTTATGAACTTAGTCCTGAAATTAAAAAGTATGCATTACGAGATGTTGGTTTTCAAGAAACTAAACAAGGTAATTTCCGCCTTGAACGTCCAATCAATGGTAGTTCACCATACGATGCACGTTATGTCTTGAAGGTTTCCATCAATAAAGATTTGGATAATCTTAAATTAGCTACTACTGATAAAAGTGGTATGCACAATCTTAACATCTTTAAATTAAAAGATACTGATAAAGAAGTAAGTGATCTTAGATATTTATTAGATTTTATGATTGAAAAGAAAGTACTTATCAAGGATTAGAGTGGAGAGGTTTTTTATGGATAATAAGAAGAAGCGCGTTGTTGTTGGAATGAGTGGAGGAGTTGATTCATCAGTTAGTGCTCTTTTACTTAAACAACAAGGCTATGAGGTCATCGGTGTGTTCATGAAGAACTGGGATGATTCTGATGACGCTGGAGTTTGTACAGCAACAGAAGACTATGAAGATGTAGCTAAGGTTGCCAACAAGATTGGCATTCCTTACTATTCTGTTAACTTTGAGAAGGAATATTGGGATCGTGTATTCGAGTATTTCTTGGATGAATACCGTAAGGGCAGAACACCAAACCCTGATGTTATGTGTAATAAGGAAGTTAAGTTTAAGGCCTTTTTGGATTACGCTGAGAAGCTTAATGCTGATTATATTGCTATGGGTCACTATGCACAAAGCTTTCGTGATGATAATGGCGTCGTTCATTTACTTCGTGGCGGCGATGCTAATAAGGATCAAACTTATTTCTTGAGTACGGTTCAACAACATCAGCTACAAAAGGCTTTGTTCCCAATTGGTGGAATGCAAAAGTCTGAGGTACGCCGTATTGCTGAAGAGGCAGGTTTGGCTACTGCTAAGAAGAAGGATTCAACTGGTGTATGTTTTATTGGTGAGAGAAACTTCAGAAAGTTTTTAGGTGAGTTCTTACCTGCACAAGCTGGAACAATGATGACTCCAGATGGTGAAGTTAAAGGTAAGCATGCTGGATTGATGTATTACACAATTGGTCAAAGATCAGGACTTGGAATTGGTGGAAATGGTAAGTCAAATGAACCTTGGTTTGTAGTCGGTAAGGATATGTCTAAGAATATTCTTTACGTTGACCAAGGATATGATAATCCAAGATTATATGCTGATCATTTGGAAGCATCTGATTTGTCATTTATTACAGGACTAGACTACGGTGATGAGTTCCACTGCACAGCTAAGTTTAGATACCGTCAGCAAGATACTGGTGTTACAGTTCACGTATTAGGTGATGGTAAGGTCAGTGTTGACTTTGACAATCCTGTACGTGCAATTACACCTGGACAAGAAGTTGTTTTCTTTGATGGTGAAGAGTGTCTTGGTGGCGCAACTATCGATGCTGCTTACATGAAAACTAAGAAGTTACAATATATTTAGAATTAAAATAGCAAAAGTATGTAGACCACGGTTTAAAACCTTGGTCTATTTTTGTATATGCTTTGTTACAACTTGAAAAAAACGGTGTAAATCTTCATAATAGTAACTAATTAACTTTGTAAGGTGAATAATATGGATTTGTATTTTGTCAGACACGGAAAAACTGAATGGAATTTAGAGGGAAAATATCAAGGTGGTCATGGTGATTCACCACTATTGCCAGAAAGTTTACACGATATTAGTAAATTGGCTGAAAGACTAAAAGATGTAAGAATAGACCATGCATATACAAGTCCATTACCAAGAGCAAAAACGACTGCCGAAACTTTGATTGAGGATATGCATCGTGAAATTCCTTTAACAATTGTTCCGGGACTGCGAGAATTTGATCTTGGAATTATGGAAGGGCAAAAATTTGTAAAATTAGAAAAAGAAATGCCAGAAGTAATACACTCTTTTAGGTTTGAACCAAGTACTTATGACTATCAAAGAATTAAGGGTGAGTCATTTGAACAAGTTGCTAAGCGTACCAATGAATCGGTTCAAGAAATAGTTGATAAAAGCTCTTCAAATAGTACAGCATTAATTGTTAGTCATGGTGCTGCACTTGTAACTTGTATTCAATCATTACTTGGTACAAAAATTGCGGATATTCGTAAAGATGGCGGATTATCAAATACTAGTTTGACCCATTTGAGATATTCTGATGGTCAATATAAATTGATTAAGTGGAATGAGACAGGGTATCTGGACAAGAAACTTTCAAGTACAGATACAATATGAGGTATTAGATGGATAAGAAACAAATTGAAAAAGAAATTAAAGATTTAGTTAAGGATTTAAAGTTAAACAACAAACAATTGAACAAAGTTCTTAAATTATCTGCTTATTTGGTTGAAGTAGGTGATTTAGAACAAGCAGAAGAATTACTAATACGTTCGTTAACTAATTTTCCAGGCGAAAAGGATCTACGTTATAACCTTGGTAATGTTTATTTTATGGCATCCAAATATGATAAGGCTAGTGAAATATTCCAGAAATTAATTCAAGATGATTATGGATTTGAAGCATTTTTTATGCAAGCTAAGACTTTAGATGAGCAAGGCAATAAACAAATGGCTATAGTTTATGCCTTAACAGCGACTGAGAAGAATCCAGAGGACATTGCAGGATTGGAACTAATGGCTGATTTGTTGCTATCAAATGGTAATTTTAACGAATCTATGAATTACTATGAAAAAGCTAATGCAATAAAACCATCCGCAAAATATTATTTCAATATGGCATTGTGTGCCATGAACCTCAATCAAAAATATCAGAGTTATTTGAACAAGTCTAAAGAGTTGGATGAAAAATACTATTTAAAAAATGAGAAAAAGTTGTCTAATTTACAACAGTTTTTAACCAAGACAGGAGATAGCGATGACAGAAAATGAAAAAGAATATTTCATTGGGACTGTCAAAGCTATTTTTTTTGAGAATCCTGAAAACTTATTTAAAATTTTTACGATTAAAATAAAGAAGACCAATACCGACTGGGATGGCAGCGATATTGTTGTAACGGGAAGTTTTGGTGAAATTTCTGAAGAGGAAGAATATAAGTTTGAAGGACGAATGGTAGATCATCCTAAGTATGGTAAACAATTTCAAGCTGATACTTATCAACATAGCCGACCTAATGGTCGAAAAGAGTTGATCAATTTCTTTTCTGGTGAAGAGTTTCCAGGAATAGGTAAGAAAAAAGCTGAAAAAATTGTTGATGAATTAGGGACCGATGCGATTGATAAAATTCTTCAAGATCCGAATGCCTTAGATTTTTTAAAGCTGGGTGAAGAGAAGACAAATTTGATTGTTGAACAGATTTCGAAAAATCACCAAACTGAACAAGTATTGTATCAATTAAATAATTTTGGATTTGGGAATGTCCTTGGTGCTAGAATTTATCAAAAATACGGTGTTAAGACTTTAGAAGTTATTAATGAGGATCCATATAAACTAGTTACAGAGGTCAAAGGAATTGGTTTTAAAAGAGCTGACGAATTGGCTAAAAGATTGGGTATACCTGAGGACAATCCTCGTCGTATAAAGGGAGCCTTAGTGCAATTTGTTACGGTTATTATCCAAAGTACTGGTGATACTTATATTAATAAAGAAGATCTCTTAAAGAGGGCAATAGGAGTTCTGCAGTCTAATAATCAAAACGGTGCGGAACTAGGAGAAAAGATTGCTAATTGCCTGCGAGATCTAGTTAATGATGGTGTTTTATTAGTCGAAGATAATCGAGTTTACGATAAAAATTATTTTGATGCAGAATGGTCCATTTCTCAATCATTAAAAATGGTTACTGATACCTTTAAGGGCGTTTCGTGGAAAGATGAAGACTTTAAAAAAGAATTAAAACACGTTGAAAAAATGTTTAAAGTAAAATATGATCCTTCACAAGAAGAAGCCATTAAACAATCCTTGACCCATTCATTGTTTCTGCTGACTGGTGGTCCAGGAACTGGTAAGACTACCATTATTAATGGAATTGTAGCCGCGTATGCCAAATTAAACGATGCAACTTTGGATCCATCATCTGAGGACTATGCGATTGCTTTAGCCGCACCTACCGGAAGAGCTGCTAAACATATGGGAGAGTCAACTGGATTGCCTGCAATGACAATTCATAGGCTTTTGGGGCTAACAGGAACTGAGGATGATGAGTATGCTGAACCAACATTGAATTGCAAACTTTTAATAATCGATGAAATGTCGATGGTGGATACTAGATTATTTAGAACTTTAATAACTGCTGTTCAACCGGGAACACAGGTAGTTCTTGTAGGTGATAAGGATCAATTGCCTTCAGTTGGTCCCGGACAAATTTTTTCTGATTTAATTAATAGTAAAGTGTTTCCTACGACAATATTGAAGGACATTCATCGTCAGGATGAGGATTCAACTATTATTCAATTAGCACATGATGTTAATGAAGGTATAGTTAATGATGATATTTTTAAAAATAAATCGGATAGAAGCTTTATTCGTAGTAGTAGTCGAAATGTTCCTGAAGTATTGTCGCAAATCATCAGTAAATCAAGTGAGCGAGGTTTTGATATTTCTGATGTTCAAGTATTAGCACCAATGTATAGAGGAATCGCAGGAATTGATAACCTAAATCAAACCATTCAAGATGTTGTTAACCCTATGACTCCTAAACGTAAACAAGTAGCGATGGGGAATGTACATTATCGAATAAAGGATAAAGTTGTATATCTGGTGAATACACCAGAGGATAATGTTTTTAATGGTGAAATAGGAAAAATTGTTGGTATTTTGTTAGCTAAGGAAAATACCGATCATGTTGATAAATTAGTAATTGACTTTGATGGAAATGAAGTAACATTGGATAGAAAAGATTGGACCAATATTGCGTTGGCCTATTGTACATCAATCCATAAGGCACAAGGATCCGAGTTTGAGATGGTTATATTACCACTAGTTAATGAGGAATCTCGTATGTTAAGGCGTAATTTGCTATATACGGCAATAACACGCTCTCGTAAGTTGCTTATTATGGTGGGAGATCAGTCTGCATTTGAACGTTCTATTACTGATCAGTCATCTGAACGTAATACTACATTGAAAGAAAGAGTTTTTGAGACTTTTAAAGTAAATCCTGATGTTTTAGAAGAAAATGAGCCGGAAGATAGTGATGATGATAAAGAAAAACCAGAACCAGAACAACTTAAAGACTATATTTTAACTTTAGATATGGTAATGAATAGTGCTATAGATCCAATGATTGGTATGGATAATGTCACGCCATTTGATTTTATGGAAAAGAAAAATGCTTAGTAGATTATGAAGTGCAAGACAAAAGTTAGACAAAATTAAATATTTAAGCTGCTAAAGCATGTTCCCGGTATTCTACTGGTGACA
>NZ_RHNU01000022.1 GCF_003946015.1 Companilactobacillus insicii | reverse complement strand
TGTCACCAGTAGAATACCGGGAACATGCTTTAGCAGCTTAAATATTTAATTTTGTCTAACTTTTGTCTTGCACTTCACACTGTAAAAATAAAAGCAAACGGCCTATTAACTTTTTCTGATAATTCAAAAACACTATTCGAACGAGTTAATCCCATTCCAGCAACTCCTAATAACGGTAATCCAATTCCAGTTATTAGAAATCCAATTATCGCCGGAATAACATTGCGTCCTGCCTGTTGCCCCATAAAAACTGGAAAAATTAAATTCCCCGCTCCAAAAAATAATCCAAACAACATAGATCCAATAAACAGCGAATTTCGCCAAGATAACTTTTTATCCATAAAACTTCCACCTCATAAATGAGTCTAAAAACTCAACCTAAATATAATAACAAAATTTTCACATAATTATTCACAGTTGTTGTAAGATTTAGATAATTTATTACGAGAGCTGGTGTTTATATTATGAATAATATCGGTACAATTCCACTAACAACTAAGCGATTATTATTAAGACGATTAAATAAAGATGATGCCCAATCAATGTTTAACAACTGGGCAAGCGACTTTGATGTAACAAAGTATTTGTCTTGGCCAAACTACGATTCAGTCAGTCAAGCTCAAGCATTTTTAAAGTATCGTGTTAAATCTTACAATGATCCTTGCACTTATGACTGGGGAATCGTTATTAAAGAAACTAACGATTTGATCGGTACTATTTCAGCCGTTGATTTTTCTGGAAAGGTAAACTCGGTAGAAATAGGTTACGTTATTGGAAAGAAATGGTGGCACAATGGTTATACTACTGAGGCACTAAAAAGAATAATAAAATTCTTCTTTGAAAACACTGATGTTAACCGTATTGAAGCTTGTCATGATAGTGATAACCCTAATTCAGGACACGTTATGCACAAAAGCGGTATGAGTTTTGAAGGTGTACTACGGAGCAAAGGCTACAATAATAATGGAATTTGTGATGAAGTCGTATACTCAATTTTAAGGGATGAATACTAAAAACAAATTATGATATAAAAAACGCTCCATAAGTGCTAGATTTTTGTCTAACATTTATGGGGCATTTTATTTATGGGGCATTTTATTTTTTTACAATTTAGAAGTTAATTTAACATCTGGATACTTGCTTGCAAACCAATTTTCAGCAAATCTATTTTCAAACAAGAATAATGGTTGATCATCCATGTCTTTAACCAACATATTTCTAGTTGAAGACATTGCGGGATCAAGTTGCTCTGGATCAATCCAGCGTGCTGTTCTAGAGCCAATTGGATTCATAACAACATCACAATTATACTCGTTCTTCATACGGAATTGGAAAACTTCAAATTGTAGTTGACCAACAGCGCCAAGAATATAGTCATTCGTTGTATAAGTCTTATATAGCTGAACCGCACCCTCTTGAACAAGTTGTTGCATACCCTTATGGAATGACTTCTGCTTCATAACGTTCTTAGCTTGAACTTGCATGAACATTTCTGGAGTAAATTGTGGTAAATCTTCAAACTGAATTGATTTCTTACCGGAATAAATCGTATCACCAATTTGGAAGTTACCAGTATCATACAATCCAACAATATCACCAGCAACGGCTGTCTTAACTTGTTCTCTTTGATCAGACATGAATTCAGTCGCATTATTTAGACGCATAACTTTGCCAGTTCTTTGTAAAGTGACATCCATTCCCTTATCAAACTCACCCGAACAAATTCTCACAAACGCGATTCTATCACGATGATTAGGATTCATATTAGCTTGGATCTTGAAGACAAATGCTGAAAATTCAGGATCATCTGGTTTAACAATCTCATCACTATCTTTGATCTTGTGTTCCGCTGGAGCTGGCGCCATATCTAAGAAAGCATCCAAGAATGTTTGAACACCAAAGTTAGTTAAAGCTGAACCAAAGAATACTGGTGTTTGATTACCCTTCATAACCTTATCAAGATCAAAAGTATTACCAGCTTCTTTGATCAAGTCTACTTCACCAACTGCTTGATCGTAGACACCTTCACCCTCTAATTCATTACCAGCGGGTAACTTACCATTCTCATCTAGTGGCAAATATCTGTCATCGCCATCCTTACGATATAATTCAACGCGACTGTTATCAATATCATAAAGTCCCTTTAATTCCTTACCCATACCGATAGGCCAATTCATGGCACAACCTTCAATATTCAATAGGTCTTCTAATTCAGCGATAAGGTCAAGTGGATCACGACCATCACGGTCTAACTTATTCATAAATGTAAAAATAGGAATTCCACGTTTTTTTACAACTTTAAATAACTTCTTTGTCTGTGGTTCAATACCTTTAGCAGAATCAATAACCATTACTGCCGCATCAACCGCCATTAAAGTACGGTAAGTATCTTCAGAGAAGTCCTCATGTCCTGGAGTATCAAGAATATTGACATCCTTATCACGATAATGAAATTGCATAACTGAACTAGTTACGGAAATTCCACGTTTCTTTTCGATTTCCATCCAATCACTTGTAGCAAATTGGCCAGACTTCTTAGCTTTAACTGTACCTGCAGAACGAATAACTCCACCAAAATAAAGCATTTGTTCAGTAATTGTAGTTTTACCAGCATCCGGGTGAGAGATAATAGCAAACGTACGACGTTTGTTTACTTCTTTTTCTAATTGTTTTTGATCCATAATATCTCCTAATATAAATTGCAATAAAAGAAGGCGAGACTAAATATCGCCTTCCAATTAATTAACTTTTTTTAATGTATTCGCCATAACACTCTTTGTCTTATCATCTGGCAGAGTAACTAGAACTTTCTCAATTCTAGAACCATTCATTTCACCTGACGTTAAGACTACTCCATCTTCAAGTGTAAATGACTTAGGATGATTCTCATCTGGAATTTCACCAATATTAGCTATTAAGTATCCAGCAATCGTATCGACATCTTCAGCGTCCAATTCTTCCATGAACAAATCGTTGAAATCTTCTAGTGACAAACGACCAATGACTGAATATTTATGAGAACTAATTCGTTGATAATTAGTTGTTACTTCATCGTACTCATCATCAATTTCACCGACAATTTCTTCAATGATATCTTCAATCGTAGCCAAGCCGACAATTCCACCATATTCATCCACAACCATGGTGATTTGTGTTTGAGTACTACGCATCTTAACCAAAACAGTATCGATGTTAGTAGACTCTTGTACAAAGAGAGGATCTGTCATAATGTCCTTTAGAGAAATATTATCAAATCCAGATTCACGAGCTTTTTTAAGTAAGTTCTTAATATGAACAATACCTATAATAGTATCCTTATCGCCACCATATACAGGAATTCTAGAATAAGGCTGATTCAAGATTGCATCAATATTCTCATCAATTGGGTCATTGATATCAATCATAAATGTATCAATTCTTGGAACCATAATCTCACGAATTGTTGTATCACCAAAACGTACGATTCCCTGCAACATTTGGTACTCTTCAGAATTAATGGTTCCACTCTGACGTGATTTTTGAATGGTTGCCATCATTTCATTTCGAGTAACTTTGTCGTCCCTTTGACTAAAGTCAATCGGTGTTATCTTCATTAATAATTCGATTGAAACTGTCAACAGCCAGACAAACGGTTTAAGGAGCTTACCAAAGATAGATACAACAGGCTCAGTCGCACTAGCAACTTTATACGGACTGTGTAACGCTATGCGCTTTGGATAAAGCTCTCCTAGCACCAATGTGAAGTATGATAAGATAACTGTTATTATAACGATAGAAAGCTCACGACTACCAGGAAACTTACCAATGATACCTTCTAAAAGTGAAGTTAAACTTGTAGCTGCACTAGCTGATGAAAGGAACCCAGCCAGAGTTATTGCAACCTGAATCGTTGATAAGAAATTGTTGGGATTATTAATTGCGTGCAATATCTTAATAGCACGACGATTACCATCCTTTGCTTTTTCCTCAACGGAAGTTTTATTCACAGAAACAATTGCCATTTCACCAGCGGCAAAAAAAGCATTAAGGAACGTAAGCACAACTATTAAAATCAACTGTCCAGTCAGCGTCGCTCCGGTAGGATCATCACTCATTGAATCTTTCACTCTCTTTCATGTTTTAAAATTAAATAGACAAAAACATTATAGCAGGTGTTATTGGTTTCAACAATAAAGGTTTTTCATGATAGAATATAAGTTAATTGAACACAGGGAGTTTTTACAATGTCTAACAAAAAGATCTCTATTATTTACATACTATTTTTTATTATTCCCTATATCGTTTGTTTATTAGTAGTGGGAATAGCTTATAACGCATTAGTTCTTCACGCCCTAACTTGGCGTGTTGTTATTGGCGGTATTATCGGTGCATTTGGAATGTTTGCGGTCAAAGTCATTGCACAGCGTCCGGTTCTAATAATGTATCGAAGTACAAAACAGAAATTCCTTAAAAGTTTGATTAACTTTTTTATCCTAGAACGTAGTAGATGGGTTATTGGATTTAACCTGCTTATCGACTTTTTCTTATCAATTGGAAGTATTTATTTGGTCGCTAATATTTTTACTATCTCTCAAATAATCGGTAGAACTTTGGGCTGGCTTGTCTTGATACTCATAGTTTCCTTGACACTTGCCTCCTACTTAGAATTCGAAACCCTTTCGATTTATACTGGCAAAAAGAAGAAATAGTCCTTGACTTATCTAAAAAAAAATAATAATCTTGAGACAACTTAATTGATGGAGGTACTTGACATGATGAAAATGAGCAGCGTTAACGAAATGCAAGCATGTTGTTGTGTAGTAATTGAAAATTACTATACTTTTTCAGCATGTCTAATACCACTCAATTGATAAACAAGTAGTGCAAACTATAAACTTCAGGAGAGCTGACATTAGTCAGCCCTCCTTTTTTTATGCACACTACCAGAAAGGAGTAATTCCAGCACTTAAACATAGTAAAAATAATAGTGCCATTTAAATGGCCAAAAAGATTGAAATAGTATTCATTAAAATACTTATCTAATCTTTAAAAGACATATTTTTTCATTCAATAGCAAAGATATGAGAGAATAGAAAATGATAATTTTACATGGGGAGAGTTTTAAATATGAAGAAAAAAATTATTTTGCTTTTATCTACAATTGCTGCATTGGTCTTAATCCTTACCGGATGCTCAAGTAACAGCAATCAAGCTAAAACAAAAACAAAGGGTACACTAACTATCGGTCTTGAGGGTACATACGCACCTTACTCATATCGTGAAGATGGCAAGCTAAAGGGATTTGAGGTTGACCTTGGCAAAGACATAGCTAAAGAATTAGGTTTGAAAGCTAAATTTGTTCCTACTAAGTGGGACTCACTTATTGCTGGTTTAAATTCAAATACATTTGATGTTGTTATTAACAACGTTGCTATGAACAAATCACGTGAGAAACAATATATTTTCTCAACACCATATATCTACTCAAGATCAGCATTGATCATGAAACAAGATAACAAAGATATCAAGAATATCACTGATATTAAAGGCAAGAAAGTAGCTGCCGGTACTGGTACTGACAATTACAATAAGGCTGAAAAATATGGTGCTGACATTGTTCCATCAGCTGATTTCCAAACATCAATGTCAATGATCGATCAAGGACGTGTTGAAGCAGCTGTTAACTCTAAAGAAGCATTCTTAACATGGAAAAAAGATCACAAAAATACAGATCTAAAATATCAAGTTATTTCATCTAAATACATCGCAGCTTCTAAAATTGCACCAATTTACAACAAGAAATCTACTGCACTTCGTGACGACGTAAATAAGGCCATGAAGAAGTTATATAAGGATGGAACTATGAAGAAGTTATCAGTTAAGTACTTCGGTGAAGATATCACCAAAAAATAATTATTTTTAACTAATAGATTTTCGAGAGGGGTTTTCGTTTCATGTGGCATATTATAGTTTCATCACTGCCGGAAATGATTGGAGCAATGCTTCAATTCACAATTCCATTAGCCATCATATCATTCATTTTTGGGCTTATCTTGGCTGTTCTTACAGCACTGATTAAGTTCATCGAACCAAGTGAGAATAAGGCTCTACGCTATCCTTGGTTAGCCTTAAGAGCTATTGCTAATTTTTATGTGTGGCTATTCCGTTCCACTCCATTACTAGTTCAATTATTCATCATATTCTTTGGACTACCAAGTATTGGAATTCAGTTACCCGCCTTCTTAGCCGCTGTAATTGGATTCTCACTTAATACTGGTGCATATGCATCTGAAACCATTCGTTCTGCTCTGTTATCTGTTCCACAGGACCAATGGGATGCAGCTTATACGTTGAACTTTACTACCCGTCAAACTCTGATGAAAGTAGTTCTCCCGCAAGCTGTTAGAATTGCATTGCCACCACTATCTAATTCATTCATTGGATTAGTTAAAGATACTTCATTGGCTAGTTCTATCACTATTCTTGAAATGTTCCAGGTCAGTCAACAAATCACAGCTAAGAACTATCAACCACTATTGATGTATTCATTAGCAGCATTACTATATGCAATCGTCTGCTCACTTCTAAGTTGGCTTCAACATTACCTAGAGCGCAGAACATCTAAATACGTTAAGGGAGGTCAAAACTAATGATTTCAGCAAAACATATTAATAAGCAATACGATGGAAAAACTGTTTTAAATGATATCTCAGTTGACTTTCCTGACGGTAAAACTACCGTTATCTTAGGACCATCTGGTTCTGGTAAATCGACTCTACTTCGTTCATTAGACATGCTAGTTCGCCCTGAAAGCGGAACAGTAAGTTTTCCCGATATAGAGGTTGATTACAGTAAACCAATCTCTAAAAAAGATAGTTTTAACCTTAGACGTAAAACTAGTATGGTTTTTCAAAATTGGAATTTATTCCCTAATTTAACCGTCCTAGAAAACATTACAACTGCACCTATTACCGTTTTGAAGCGTTCCAAGAACGATTCTGAACTTCTAGCAAAACAACTACTAAAAGAAGTCGGCCTGGAAGGATTAGAAGATCGTTATCCAAGTCAACTATCAGGTGGACAACAACAACGTATTTCAATTTGCCGTGCATTAGCGATGCATCCTGAATATATTTTGTTAGACGAGCCAACTAGTGCCCTTGATCCAGAGCTTGAAACTCAAGTTCTAAGAATTCTTGAAAAACTATGTGAGCAAGGTCAATCAATGATTATCGTTACACATAATATGGAATTCGCCAGATTGGTTTCTGACAAGATCGTCTTCATTGAAGATGGTAATAAGTTATACGATGGCGATACAAAAGATTTCTTCAACCACCCTACACAACGTATCAAGGATTTCCTATCCGGAATTTCTTTGGATGAAGAAACTGACAGTATAAAATAATAATCACTGAACTCGAAAAACCCTAAAAAAATAAGCTAAGACTAATATTAGTCTTAGCTTATTTTTTATTTATCGGACAATCCAATAATTAATGGTGTGACAATTCCTTATATCTCTGCATCCAAAGATCAACATAAGCCTGAGAAAACGGCCCTTTGCCTTTATCAATCCAATCGATTAGAATGTCGACATTATGATGTAATATCGTATCTATTTCTGGTGGATAATTCCAATACTTACTATGTGCAGCATATTCATCTACGTCTAATAAGCGCTTCTCCCCATCAGGAAAGACCTTTATATCTAAATCATAATCAATATACTTGATGGCCTCTTTGTCTAAAGCAAACGGTGTAGCTAGATTGCAGTAGTATGAAACTCCGCTCTCTCGTATCATGGTTATAATATTAAACCAGTAATGTTTATGGAAATAAACCAATGCTGGTTCCCTAGTTACCCAACGACGACCGTCTGATTCAGTAACAAGAGTATTCTCATTACAGCCGATTATCTCATTCTCACTTGTCTTCAGCACCATTGTTTCACGCCAAGTACGATGTAAATGACCATCATGCTTATAACTCTGGATTGCCACGTAATCTCCTTCTTTAGGTATCTGCATAAATTACCCGGCTTTCCACTTCTTGTTCACGAAAAATTATAACAGAGCTGTGAAACAATTAAAAGATATTATCACTTTATAAATCGAGATTAATCATCACTACTCAGAGCTTTCTTGATAGCATCGAATCGATATCCCTTGGTCATCAAATAATTTATTAGCTTAGAAGGATTATCGTATCTGTGCTGAACCTTATTTATCATCGCTATTAAATTTTCTTGTTCAGCATCATCATCACGTTCTAATTCCAAATTATCGATTGCTTGACTAACTATATCGCCACTGTATCCCTTCTGATACAAACTCTGTTTAAGTTTAGTCATCATTTGTTGGAATGACTTGCGGCGTTGTTTTCTAACTTGCTTACTAGCGAATTCAGTAGCATTCTCTAACAACCTATCTTCATCGATCTCAGCTAACTTATCTTCAATTATTGTTGCTGGAACACCCTTTTGAATCATTTTTTGTTGAATTATCTTGGGGCCATTAGCAGTAGTATTTAACTGCGTGTTAATAAAACTATTTGCATAAGATTCATCGTCTAAGTAATTTAGTTTTTCTAATCTTTCCATAACTGAATATACAATTGGAGAACTGTACTCTTTCTTATATAGATAATCTCGCATTTCTTTTTCAGTTCGCAATTGATAGCTCAAATAATTTACTGCATCACCGTATGCCTTATTAATATTTTCTCTTGATTGAATCTCTTTAATTTGTTTATCATCAAGTTCAACGCCATTCATCAATCTCAAATCGACTAAGGTCGTCTCTCCAACAGGAAACGCATATTCACCATCAAGGTAAACATTGTAACGTCCCTTTCTCTTTTGTGCTTGTATTTTCGTAACTTTTGCCAATACTCTAACCTCACATGTTATACTCTAGTGTAGTTTATCGCATATTTTAAAAAAGGAAAAATCAAATGGATAATAATATAACTGAAGAATTACAAGTGGGCGACCGCTTTCCACTTACAATCAAACGAATAGGAATCAATGGTGAAGGAATTGGTTTCTTTAAGCACGTTATTGTTTTCGTACCAAAAGCCGTACCAGAAGATGTTATCGTGTGTGAAATAACTGATATCCACCCTAAGTTTTTGAATGGTAAAATTCACAAAGTCAGAAAAGCTAGTCCTTATCGTAACCCTGATGTACCAGAACTTGCTAGTGAAGTTGGTGGATTAGAATTTGCTCATATCAAGTATGAAGATCAATTAAAGTTCAAAGCTGATATCCTTCGTGAATCACTTGAGAAGTACAAACCTTACGCATATGAACATTACAATATCAGACCAACTGTCGCTTCACCACAACAAGAAAAATATCGTAATAAAGCTCAATTTCCTATCCAAGAAATTGATGGCAAGATTCTATGTGGATTATATAAAAATGGAACTCAACAACTAGTTGATCTAGAAGAAATGCCAACACAAATGGACTTAACAATGGATGCCATGCGTAAAATTGTCGGTATTGTTAAAGAACTTGGTATCCCAGTTTACAATCCTGAAGCAAAATCTGGTATCTTACGCATGATTGTAATCCGTCAATCTGTCGAATTCAACAAGTTACAAGTTACCTTCATTACAAGATCTGCTAAGTTTCTCAAGGAACGTCAAATTATCGAAAAGATTCAAGAACAAATCCCTGAAGTTAGCTCAATCTCACAAAACATCAATACTGATGACAAGGGCAGTGTTTGGGGTGATGAAACTCGACTAGTCTGGGGTGACGAATATCTCCAAGAAGATATCAATGGCTATGTCTTTAACCTCTCACCACGTGCGTTCCTCCAATTGAATTCACTTCAAACTGATAAGTTATACGATATTGCTACTACAGCATTGAACCCCGAGGAGAGAGATATTTTACTTGATGCTTACTGCGGTGTCGGTACAATTGGCATCACCCTAGATAAAAAGGTAAATCACGTTTACGGTATTGAGATCATTCCAGAAGCTATTGCTGATGCTAAAAAGAATGCTGAACTCAATGAAATTGAAAATGCCGATTACTACGTTGGTTCAGTTGATCAAGTCTACCCAGAATTATTAACAGACCACATTAAACCAAACGCCGTAATTGTTGATCCACCACGTACTGGTTTAGATGGTAAACTAATTGACACCTTATTACGTCATCGTCCAGAAAAACTAGTTTACATTTCCTGCAATCCGTCCACACTAGCTAAAGACTTAACTCGTTTAACTAATAAATACCGAGTAGATTACTTACAACCAGTTGACATGTTCCCTCAAACACCACATGTTGAAACTGTAGTTAAACTAAGTCGCAGATAAAAACTTAAGCATCCACATTCGTGGGTGCTTTTTTATTATCATTTTTATCTTATAAGAAGCATAACCCTTTACTTAATATAATTATCTTGATAAACTTAAAAAGTACGCACGGAATAAATGCGTTTTTAGATCCACCCAACCCCACTTGAAGAAAGCGAGGAATTCGATGGACCAAAAAGCTTATAAAATAGAATTAGAAGAATTAAAGAAACAAAATAAAATTAAAAATTTTGATTATGGACTAGATTCTTCTGAAGCCAGTAAACGATTAAAAGAGTCTGGACCAAATAAATTAGAAACCGAAAAAGTCTCTAAATGGAAAATATTCCTACATCAATTTAATAACATGGTAATTTACGTATTGATCTTTGCGGCGGTCATTACATTACTTCTGGGACATTATTCAGATTCAATCATTATTGGACTAGTAGTTATCAGTAATTCATTGATTGGTTACTTCCAAGAGACCAGTGCCTCAAATGCCCTTGAACGTATTAAGGACATGCTATCAATCAATGCAAAGGTAAACCGTGATGGTATCCGAAAAGAAATATCCGCAGAAGAATTAGTCGTTGGCGATACTGTCTTCTTAGAAGCAGGAGACAACGTGCCAGCTGACTTGAGAATTATCAATTCAGATAATTTAAGAATCCAAGAATCATCATTAACAGGTGAAACCAACTCAGTTCCTAAGAATTCTCATGTTATCAATAAAGAAGCTGCACTTGCTGATCAAAATAATATGGCTTTCGCATCCACATCAGTTACCAAGGGTAGTGGAATAGGTTTAGTCGTTGCCACTGCAGAACGTACTGAAATCGGAAAGATATCGACTGAAGTTGGTGCTGTTAAAGCTCGTAAGACTCCACTAATGCAAGTAATCGACAAACTTGGAGCCGGAGTTTCTTACTTCATAGTAGCTGCGGCTCTAGTAACATTTGTTATTGGTTGGTACTTTGGTGCTTATTCAATTTCAGTATTATCACTAGCGGTTGTCTCAATGGTAGTTGGTACTATTCCTGAGGGATTGCCAGCGACTACTTCAGTTATCTTAGCTAAAGGTGTTAATGATATGGCTAAAAATCAAAATACCATTATCAAGACTCTGCCAGCTGTAGAAACACTCGGTTCAGTGGACGTGATTGCTACTGACAAAACCGGAACACTAACCAAAAATGAAATGACCGTTACTGATATTGTGATTGATAATGAAGACTATCAAGTAACAGGTACAGGTTATGATCCTATAGGACAAATTACGCAAAATGGTAAGGAAATAACTATTTCTCCAAAAATGAAGTTATTCCTAGAATCTGGTTATCAAGCTAATGATACTCATTTGATCAACGAAGATGGCCAATGGAGTATCACTGGTGAACCAACCGATGGCGCATTCTTATCGTTATATCACAAAATATATGATCACGGTGAAGAATCAGAGTACGAAAAGATCGACATTCTGCCATTTGATTCTGACTTCAGATACATCGCTAAACTAGTCAGAAAAAATAATAAAAATTATCTATTTGTTAAAGGTTCTCCCGATAAGTTATTCAACATGGCAAAGAAGTTTGATTCTAACTTTAACGACGAAGCGTGGTCAAAGCGTGTACAAGATTTCTCCGAGCACGGCAAACGTGTCATCGCTGTTGGTTACAAAGAAGTATCGTCTGAAATAACCAAAATAACACATGACCTTATCAATAACGGATTGAACTTCTTAGGACTTGCAGCAATCATCGATCCTCCTCGTGAGGAAGTTATTAAGGCATTACAAGAAATTCGTTCAGCTGGTGTTGAAGTTAAAATGATTACTGGTGACAGTCCTGTAACGGCGACTGCTATTGGTGAGAAGTTAGGACTTGCGGACAACATAAAATCTATTACTGGACCGCAATGGGATGAATTAACAGAAGATGAACGTATAATTGCGGCAAATGAGAACCAAGTATTTGCTAGAACAACTCCAGGTAACAAGATTGAAATCATTGAAGCATTACAAGCTAACGACAAAGTTACAGCCATGACTGGTGATGGTGTCAATGATGCTCCAGCCCTCAAACAAGCAGATATCGGTGTCGCAATGGGTATCAAAGGTACTGACGTTGCCAAGGATTCAGCCGATATGATACTGACTGATGATAACTTTGCAACAATTTCAAACGCAGTTAAAGAAGGACGTAGAATATTTGATAATATCAAGAAGAGTATCTTGTATTTGCTTCCCATATCGTTCTCCGAAGGTTTAATAATTGCATATGCGATTCTTACTAAGAGTGACATCCCTCTTCATCCCACACAATTGCTCTGGGTCAATATGGTATCCGCCATTACAATTCAATTTGCTCTTACCTTTGAACCAGCCGAAGATGGTATTATGAATCGTAAACCAAGACAAACTGGTAGTAAATTAATGAGTAAACATAATATTTTCCAAATCACCTATGTTTCAATCTTAATGGCAATAATCAGTTTGACTATCGATTCATATCTACGTAGTAACGGTGTAAGTTCAGTTATATCTAGTACTACAATGGTGAATGTCTTGATAGTAGGAAAAATATTTTATCTATTTAACATTCGTTCTAACAAACCTGCTCTATCAAGAGATTTCTTCTCCAACCCTAAGGCTTTTTATTTCATTGGTTTAATGATGATATTACAATTATTATTAACCTACGTTCCATTCATGCAAAACATCTTTTACACTGGTTCAATTGGTATGATGGAATGGAATTTAGCAGTACTCGGTGGAATAATTGTCCTGGCAGTATCAGAATTAGACAAATTTGTTCGTAATTTAAAATCAAATAAATCTAAAAAACTATCTTTTGAAGAATAAATCATATGAGATTGTGACATAACTATAAAGTTTATTAAACTTGCAGCTTAAACGCGCGACAAAGCACAACTTCTTCCGTCTAACTACAAATCACCCTCGCATTTACCTACGTAAATACGAGGGTGATTTTAGGTTATGCTCAGAAGTTAAACGTGCTGTGTTCCGCTCTCTTCTTTATTTTTGAATCAAATAATTATCTTTTAATAAAAATATTTTTTCTTTAATATGATTTTTATCATTTCTCGTAATTAACTATTGTCATAGTTGATATAATATAGTGATAATTTTATTGTAATATTCATGATATTAAATATCACAATAATATATCATGAGGGATTACAAATGAGGAGAAAAAATAATAAGTTGAGATATATCTTGTTTATCTCAATTATGGTTTCAATTTGTTCTATTTTTATTAAAAATCAAAATGTAGGAGCATCTATTCCATATGACCAACCTACAATTTTTCCAACAGGACTAAAATTTTCCGACTACTTTGCGAATGGAACAGTTTCTGGAAATGACGCAAATCCAAATTATGCCACTAGTAATGGCAATGCAATTCAAATAACAGGTCCTGTAAACAATAAGAAGGGATTCGTGTGGTCTAATCCAGAGAAACTAAATTACTTTAATTTAAATGAAAAACAAACATTGTCTATGTGGATATATCTGGGAGATCAAGACAATCCTGGTGATGGTTTAGCTTTCGTTTTACAGAACTATGGATTAAATGCTTCATCACTAACAAAAGACGGAAAAGTAGGAAGTGGCCAAACAATGGGGGTTTGGGGTACTGATGACGATTATACTAATAGTTCCTCTACTATTGGTGTCGCCTCTAAAGCAATACAAAACAGTTGGGCGCTAGAATTTGATACTTACAAAAATCCTCTCAACAGCGGAGCTAGTATGTTTAAAAATGGTTCAATAGACGGCATATATAATTTTTCTGGTAACTCTAGTTTTGACAGTCTACTCAACAATGTCAGTAGTAGCGACAGCCACATCGCTTACAACTATCCTGCTGAGCCGACTACATACGAACAACATTCAGATAGTACTGCTACCACCACCGTCCAACTCCCTATAGGTTCTTACACAAAAAGAGTCCAAACATACTGGTACACGATGAAACATTCGGGACTAAAAACGACTCCTGAAAATAGTAGCAAAGGGCTAAAATTAAGTAATGGTATGTGGCATCACTTAACATTTTCATACCGACCTCCAGAAACTGGAAATAGTGACGGGCTTTTATCATATGTATTCGATGATAAGGTTTTGTCAGCTGATAAAAGTATTACGGATGTTAAAGAACCGGTTTCTGGCTCAAATATTCCTATTGATACCGATGAATTTTACAAAAACTCCCATCAACAATTCTCTAAAAGCGATGGAAAGGTTCTTTGGGGGTTTACTGGTAGCACAGGTGATAACGTTGCTAGAAACATGGTCAAATTTGAATCCATCCCTTCTCTAGTTGAAGGTTCAGCTGATGCAAGTATCTACGATGAATCACAAGCTGATAAAGAATTATCCTCATCTGATGACACTGTATATAACGGCGACAATTTAAAACTTGTTTATAACGTCAAACGTGATAGTGGTGAATTAGATTGGAAAGATATAAATGCCACAATCAACTTGCCTAAAGACGTTAACTACACTGGCGGAAAAATTGTTTATAACAATGGAGATACGGTTAACATCGATGACAGCGAACTATCAAGTGGCACTTTCACTAAACCTATGCAGGATTTGTTAAAAACAAATGAACCTGGAAGTGCGACAATTACTATCAACGGTGTAGCAAATTCAAGTACACCAAGTAAAGATGACAAAATTAATTCAACAACAGCAGACTTCGAAGGCTCAAACTTGATTAAGAATATAGACTTACAGGGATTTACTATTAAAGCTACGACTATGAATCTAACACCAGATACAACAACATTGGACATCGGTTCAAAGACTAGCATTGACGCCAACTCAACTATTTCTTATATAGATACAAGTATCCCTCTAGATAATTCAAAAATAACTGCACATTACAAATTAAATGACAATTCAGAAAAGACCCAAACTCTATCAAGTGGTAATGATGGCAAACTTTCTATCAAAGTTAATAGAAATGATTTAAATGACGGCGACAATACATTAACCGTCTATGTAACTGATACCGATGGTAATAGATCTAGTTCAGTTACTTATAATATTAACAAACCTACAAAAGCACCCATCTTAATCGATGCTGGAACAGATATGTCATTTAAAACAATTAACCAAAGTGGTGAAAAACGAATTGTTAAGCGAAATGGTAATTGGAAAGTAAACGTTGTGGATAATCAAAATACCACTAACTGGAAACTAACAGCCACCGCCATTCAAGATCCTAGCAGTTCAAAGCTTGATGGTGACTTACTATATGTGGACGATAATGGGATCAGTAAATCAATCCTCAATGGTTCAGTAATACAAATTGCCGACAAATCCGACTTTCCCTCCAACTTCATTAGCGATGGAACAACTTACCAAGTAGCGAACACTTGGAATGATAATGACGGTATACTATTACAAACTAATTCTGAAGCTAAAGCTGGAACTTACAAATATGATGTAACATGGGATCTTACTGATTCCATTTAAAAAGATACCTCTCGCAACGGAGAGGTATCTTTTTTTACATATTCAATTCATAAGCTAAACGACGATCATCTTCCTTTGGTCCCACATAAATAATGCCACGATATTTGAAACCAAATTTTTCAGAGATATATTGCATCCCCTTATTCATTTCATGGGTATCTATACGGAAGTTCCTAAACCCCAAACCATAACCAATAGTGAACATATTGGAAATCAAGAAATCACTAAGATGCTTATCACGATAACCATCACCGATAGCAACTCGGTGTAATGTCGCATACTTATCGGTCGTGTTATTCCAACTTCCATCTTGAATCACAGCGTAATGAGGATCATCAGATTGCATTAAACAAGTATATCCCACTAAATCACCATTAACCATTAGGACATAACCACGTCCCTGCTTCAAATCCTCTTCAAGAACTGCACGGCTAGGTTCACCATCTTGCCACTGAGGACTACCAGTACCCTTGATTAGATTTTTAGCATCATTAATCACTTTAATAATTTGCTCCAAGTCTTTACTATGAGCTTTCCTTACAAACACATTAAACATACTCTGCTTCTCCCCCATGTCATAAAACTCGATATTTCTAATAGTAATCTATCTTCTAGCAATGTCAATTCACAATTGATTTGACAAAAAACTTCATTAATTCGATGATAGAAAAAGTCGTGTTTTTAGCAATTATATAGGAAGTGCAAATTTAATGAACAAAAAACCTAAATTATCATTAGCGATAGTTACAATCGGAAGTTTCTTCGGAATCCTAAGTTCCACACTTATGAGTACTGCTCTGCCATCAATCATGAAGACATTTTCTATAACTACTTCTATGGGTCAATGGTTAACTAACGGCTATATCCTAGTAAATGCCATTATGATTCCAACTAGCGCCTTCCTACTCAAGAAATTTTCATTTAAGAATTTATACATCTTTTTTTCAACAATATTCTTATTAGGAACTATCTTCGGCGCCTTGTCGCAACAATACATCTTTTTAATAACTGGTCGAATGATTCAAGCCATTGGTGCTGGAGTAATGATGCCACTTGTTAATGTAATGGCAATGAATTCCGCTGATCGGCAAAATCAAGGAAAAATAATGGGAATAATTGGACTTGCATTTAACTTTGCGCCAGTTGTAGGACCGACCTTATCAGGATTCGTCTTATCAGTATTATCTTGGCGATATTTATTCATACTAGTCATCGCCTTCACGGCCATTAATATAGTTTTGTCATTTATATTTCTTGAAAATAGCCACAAAGAAACTAAATTAAAATTCAATACCACAGGTTTAATACTTTCTAGTTTAGGACTATTATTTTTACTTTACGGTCTATCAAACATTGGAACGACTGATTTATTCACCTTTAGTATAGGTGGATCTACTGTAATTGGACTTATTATATTAATTTTATTTGTCTTAACTCAGAAGCATTCTGAATCCCCATTCATTAATCTAAAGATTTTTAATTACAGACAATATAATGTTGCTGTTGTCATAAATATGATTTTAATGGTTACGATGTACAGTAATTCAATTATTATCCCTATACTGGTACAAAACGTTATGCATTACAGTGCTCTGCAATCTGGTCTAGTTGTCCTACCCGGAGCTACCTTCACGGCAATCATGTCGCCCATAAGTGGACGATTATATGACAAGTTTGGAGTTAAAAGACTAGTCATATCAGGTTTAATTGTCGACTGTCTCGGTACAGGATTACAATCCTTCACTACACTATCAACTTCAATCCTCGTCGTAACGCTGGGTCAAACAATTAGGCAAATGGGGTTGTGCCAAGTATTGATACCAATTCAAACTCAGGCATTATCATCTATTCCACACGAAGTATTACCTGATGGTGTAGCAACTTATAACACACTAAGGCAAGTTGCGGCATCATTTGGTACAGCTCTACTGGTTGGAATCATCAGCATGTTTACCCGTGCAAATCCTAATAATTACTTAATCAGCGAACTAGTTGGAATCAAAGTAGGTTTTGTGGTTTCACTGGGAATGATTATTGTTTGTTTAATAATGACACACTGGCTAGTTTCCAAAAATGCCAACTAAAAAAGACGGCTTATTAGTCGTCTTTTTTTGTCTTTATTCAATTGTTTGCCAATCCTCTTGCCAAATGATTCCCATGGTTTTTTCACCATTATGAACACTAATAGCTGGCCCCAATGAACTCTGTGTTATACGTAGCTGTGGAAACTTCTCATGTAACTCTTTTGTCCACGCATCAGATAATTCTTGATTATTAGCGTCAATAACAGTTGCGTGTACTTTGTAATCAACGGTATCTAATGTTTCTTGAATCTTTTCACACATCAGCTTGAAAACTCTCTTCATAGTGCGTTCTTTACCGATTGCAATAATCTTACCCTCTTCATCAAAAGTAAGCATTGGCTTGATGTTAAGTAGATTACCAATCACTGCTGAACGGTTGCTTAAACGACCCGTACGCATTAGATGTTTCAGGTCATCAACAGCAAAACGAACCTCCATTGTTTCACGTAGCTTAAGTAATTTAGGCATGATTTCTTCAGGATCTTGCCCCTCTTTAACTAATTTACCAGCTAATAAAACTAGATTTGCTTCACCTGCACTCGCAACTAAAGAATCAAATGGAAAAGTTTCAGCCTTATCATAAGATTTACAGAACATTCTTAAATTATCCATAAATGAAGTAATACCACTAGATAAATGAATAGATATTATCTTGTCATATCCCTTATCAACCAAGTTATCATAAGCTTCCTCAATTTGTCCCATAGATACTTGTGCTGTTGTGGGTAATTCATCACCATTTTTTAAATAATCATAGAACTTATCAAGCCCCAGTTCTTCTGTCTCTTTGTATTGTTTATTCCCCAAAATAACGGTGATAGGTAGTACCACAATATTAAACTCTTTGATTTGTTCAGGTGTTAAATATGAAGCCGTATCCGTCACAATTGCCGTTGGCATAATTCGTCCTCTTTTTTCATTCAAAATATATGAAAGTATTGCTTAAATCATAACATAATTGTCATATATTTCTATTATGAAATGAATTGTTACCTCACTAGCAATATTTGTTTACTAGATGTTTACTTGATATAACTTGTTTAAACTGACGATATAGCTTATTATGAAGTAGTAAACTTTTACTAAATATGGAGAAAAAATTATGAATACAGATAAACTTTTATCAGATTATAAGAACATATTTAATAACAATGCCGAGCGATTATTTTTCTCACCCGGTAGAATCAACTTAATCGGTGAACACACTGATTATAATGGCGGAAACGTCTTCCCTTGTGCAATCAGTTTGGGAACATATGCAGCTTTTGGTAGCCGTGATGACAATACAGTTCAAATGTATTCAGCTAACTTTCCTGATCAAGGCATAATTAGTTTTCAGACTAATGAATTAGAATTCAACAAAAAAGACAATTGGGCGAACTATCCACGTGGCATCATGTATTACCTAGTTAAACACGGATACAAATTTGATCACGGATTTAACCTCTTCATCAACGGTAACTTACCAGATGGAGCTGGACTATCTTCATCCGCATCTATCGAATTATTAATGGGTACTATCCTTAATACTGTATTTGATTTTGGCATCGATCAAATAGACTTAGTTAAGATGGGGCAAGAAGACGAGAATAACTATATCGGCGTTAATTCTGGTATCATGGATCAATTTGCTGTTGGAATGGGCAAAAAAGATCAAGCTATATTACTAGATACGAATACGATGGATTATCAATACGCCCCTGTTCAATTGGAAAACCACGTAATCGTAATTATGAATACTAATAAACGTCGTGAATTAGCTGACTCAAAATACAATGAACGCCGTAGTGAATGTGAAAAAGCATTAGAAAGATTACAAACAAAATTGGATATAAAGTCACTTGGAGATTTAACAATTGATGAATTCGATCAAAATTCATATTTGATCAACGATGACACATTGATTCGTCGTGCTCGTCACGCTGTTTTTGAAAATCAGCGTACATTAAAGGCCATCAAAAAATTAAAGCAAAACGATTTAGTCGGATTTGGTAAATTGATCAACGCCTCTCACATATCACTACATTACGATTATGAAGTTACTGGTATGGAACTTGATACGTTAGTAGAATCAGCTTGGAGACAACCAGGAGTTCTTGGTGCTCGCATGACTGGTGCCGGATTTGGCGGATGTGCAATTGCAATAGTAGAAAAAAACCAAGTTGAAGATTTCAAACAAAATGTCGGTGAAACTTATAGAAACATCGTTGGTTATGATGCTGACTTCTACATAGCTGAAATATCAGATGGACCAAAAGAATTATTAAAGGTGGCAAAATAACATGAATGCAATCGATAAGTTTGTCGATGCAATTATTAATTCAGACAATAACTATCAAGAGTTAGATCGAATATACTTAATAAATCGTGTCAGAGCGCTAGTTGGTGATAAGTGTGACCTGAATGGTAAGAACTTGTTAGCAACCAGAGATGCCTTAATTCAAACTGCAATTCAAAATAAAAAGATTGAGAACAATCAGACTGATAAAGAAATATTAAGCGATCAATTAATGGATTTGTATACCCCTACTCCATCGTTCATTAATCAAAAATTCTGGAACCTATATCAAGAAAGTCCTGAAGCAGCAACTGATTATTTTTATCAATTGAGTCAAAAAAATGATTATATAAAAACAAAGGCCATTGCCAAAAATATTTCTTACAAAACACCTACTGAATATGGCGACTTAGAAATAACAATCAATCTTTCTAAACCTGAAAAGGATCCAAAAGCTATTGCAGCAGCGGGTAAACAAACACAAACTGGTTATCCTAAATGTCAGTTATGCATGGAAAATGAAGGATATTTAGGAAGACTTGGATATCCTGCTAGAAGTAATCATCGAATTATACGCTTCATGTTAGGCGGAGAAACTTGGGGATTCCAGTACTCTCCTTATGCCTATTTCACTGAACATGCGATCTTTCTATCACATATTCACCGACCAATGGTTATCAATAAGCATACCTTCAATAACTTGTTAGAAATCGTCAGAGAGTTTCCACAATATTTCGTGGGAAGTAACGCAGATTTGCCAATCGTTGGCGGATCAATGTTATCTCATGATCATTATCAAGGCGGACGTCATACATTCCCAATGATGAAAGCTAAAATAGTTAAAAAAATTAATCTGCCAATTGATGATGTGTCTGCAGGAATAGTTAAATGGCCACTATCAGACATTAGGCTTTCTAGTGATGATCCTGAAAAATTAGTTGAAGCCACATCCTTAATACACAATCATTGGATGTCTTATTCTGACGAAAATGTTGACATACGTGCTTATACTAACGGTGTCAGACATCATACCGTCACACCTATTGCCTATCGTCAAAACAATAATTATGTAATGGACATCGTTCTTCGAGATAATCAGACTTCCAAAGAATTTCCAGATGGTATCTTCCATCCACATAAACAATTCCAACATATAAAAAAAGAAAATATTGGTTTGATTGAAGTCATGGGTAGAGCCATTTTACCTGCAAGATTAAAATCTGAACTTGGTGAAGTGGAAAAGTACCTATTAAATCAACCTAACAACATTGCGGAATACCATAAAGACTGGGCAAACGAACTACGTTCCAAGTATCAATTTACAAATGATAATGTTGAAAAAATAGTTGATCAAGAAGCTGGTATTGTCTTTTCACATGTTCTAGAAAACGCCGGAGTATACAAGTGGAACGAACAAGGTAAGCAAGCATTCGACAAATTTATAAATAGTCTAAATGAGGTAAACTAATGGCTACAATTAGAGACATAGCAAAAAAGGCCTCTGTTTCACCCGCAACGGTTTCCAGAGTTCTCAACAACGATTTGACACTTTCTGTCACCGATGAAACTCGTTCAAAAATAATCAAAATAGCTGAAGATTTGAATTATTCAAAAACTAGCCGTAAAAATCAAATCCGTGTCGCATTAGTTCAGTGGTACTCAGAATCGCAAGAACATGACGATATCTACTACATGATGATACGTGAAGGTATTGAAAAACATATTCAAAAATTCAATTTTGATATTACTCGTGTTTTTAATAATGACTTTAGTTCAATTGAAAATGATATTGACGGAATAATCGCAATTGGAAAGTTTAGTTTTCAACAAGTTGATAATATGAAAAAGTACTCAAAAAATATCGTATTCATTGACGATGATCAATTTGAAAATGGATTCGATACCGTCTTAACCGACTTCCAATACGGTGTACAACATTTGTTGGACTTCTTCTTGGATCAAAAGATAAAAGATATTGGGATCATTTATGGTGATGAAAAATCCACTGATGGTATAAGAAAAGTTTCCGATAAACGTTTTGACTGTTATAAAAATTACTTAACACAAAAGGGATTGTTTCAGGAAAAATACGTCTTTAAAGGAGATTTCACAAAGAAATCTGGTTACAAGCAAATGAAACTTGCTCTAAAGAAACTGGACAGGCTTCCTAATGCTTTCTTTATAACTAATGATCCAATGTCAGCCGGTGCACTGCAAGCATTGCAAGAGGCTAATATTTCAGTTCCAAGCGACGTTCAAATATTTAGCTATAACAACACTTCAGTTGCTAGATATGTTAATCCTGAACTAAGCTCAGTCTCAGTTGCAACGGTACAAATGGGAGCAGCTGCCGTTCAATTGTTATACGATCTGTTAACAAATAATCATCACGTTCCTTACAAGCTAGAATTATCCACAAAGTTAGTATTTAGAAATAGTACAAAAAAGATTGAGAAAAAATAATTTTCTCAATCTTTTTTTATGCACTTAAAAACTTAAAACCAGTTCCTAAAATACTAAATCCTATTATTATTAATAAAATATAACCAATCTTAACATGCTTCTTTAATAACCAATAGATAAATATAGTAAATAATAATGGAAGTGAATTAGGTAAAATTTGATTAAATATAGAAGTCAACTTTACAGCCGACTTTCCTACACCAAACTTAACTGGAGAATTTAACACAACAAGACTAGCAGTCATTGATCCAATAACGAACATTCCCAGTATTGATGCTTTCTCAGAAATATTTTGTATCAAATTACTGTCACTAATATTCTCTAATAAATCTGTCCCTTTTTCATAACCTAGCTTTAATCCATAATACCTTAAGATCGTACATGGAATATTATAAATAGCCAAAAATAAAATTGGCCCTAATACATTGCCTTGCATAGCAAATGAAATAGCAATACCGGTAGCTATGATTCTGAATGTAGACATTATCAAGGAATCACCAATGGCTGATAAAGGACCCATCAAACTAACCTTGATATTGTTAATAAGACTTGTATCAAAATCTTTTGATTGAGCATTCTTTTGTTCCATAGCAATGGATGTACCTAGAACTAATGGTGCAAAAACATTAGTGATATTAAAGAATTCCATATGGCGTTGCATAGCTTGTGACATGCCTTTGCTATTATTATGATAAATTTTCTTTAAAGCAGGAACCATAGCATAACAATATCCTGTAGCCATTTGTTTAGTGTATTCCCACGAAGATCCCATAGTAAAAGTACGCCAGAAGGTTTGATTTAACACTTTTTTCATATTTGTATCTGTAGTATTAGAAGTCATCGTCATCCTCCTGTTCAGCTATATTTAATGCATTCTTTTTTTCTTGATAATACATTATTAAAATTACTGCAAGACCGAATAGAGAAACTCCAATAATTGGAACTTTGAGATAACTTGTAATCAAAAATCCAATAATGAAGTATGGTACAATTTCTTTTCTCAATATTGCTTGCAACAACATTGCAAAACCAAAAGCAGGTAATAATCCACTAGCTACAACTAATCCATCTTGTACAAATTGCGGAATCATTGCGACGATTGTTTTTGAAAATCCATTACCAAAATAATATGCCAGCATAATTAGAATAATTGAGGGAACAAAATTGACAATCGTACCTCCCCAGAAGGACATCCGACTTAATTTATCGGGCTCTCCATTTTTTGCATATTTATCACATTTTGCTACATACAATGGACAGATAAATACATAAGCCAAATTTTGTACAATAAGTATCAACATTGAAATTGGTAATCCAAATGTCAAAGCAGCTGAAATACCTTTTCCAGTACTAATTGCAAAAACAGTTCCTAAAACTCCAGAGGAAACCATATCTTGAGGTACGGATGCACCCACTTCTTGAACACCAATATATGCTAATTCCAAACTTGCACCAATTATAATACCTGTTTTTAAATCTCCTAATACAAGTCCCGTTAAGGGACCCATAACAATAGGACGAGAAACCTGGCCACGACCAGTCAAAAAATACTCACCGTAGCCAATAAATGCGACCACACCTATAAGCAAAGTTTTGAATATCATACATTCTCATCCCCTTTACAAGCTAACTTCCTTTTTAGCTTCAGATGGAACTTGTTGAATAGAAACATCCACGCCATTCTTTTGAAGTTCTTTTAGCTGAGCTTTATCGTTGTCATCTACAAATACAGCAGCAGAAAGCTCTTCACTGTTATCATTTTTATCTGTTCCGCCTAAATTTAGCATATGTATCAAATCATTAGTTCCTGTAATCAGTTTGTATGCATCATTAATATTTTCAACAACAATGAATAGTTTATATTTATCCGTAACACCGTTGTTTAATGCATCAATGCTATCAGTAATATTTTTCATAACTAATTTAACACCATTGGGTTTTGCCATTTTCATTGTAGATTTACGTAAACTATTCGTAACCACATCATCATTTGCAATCAATATACAATTTGCACCCAAAAAGCCTACCCATGAAAATGCAACTTGACCATGTAATAATCTATGATCAACTCTTAAATTTAGAATCATTTTTCAAGCATCCTTTCTTTAAATCTTAAATTGATAACGGTCTGACACAATATAATGTTCACCATAATGAATAGGAACACCTTTTTTATTAGTAATTAATGTTTTTAATTCAAATAGTGGAAAGCCAACGGAACAATCTAAATATTTAGATTGTTCTGTATTTGCCAAAGTTACCCCAAGTGTTGAATCGGGAGAATCAAAATTCTCTTCATGATATTTATTTTTTAAAATTTCATACAAGGGAAGTTCTAAATTATCTTCCAAAAGACCTGAATATTTATCAAAACTAAAATAATTATTTTCTATCATTATGGGTACATTATCAGCAAGACGTATTCTTTTTATATAAACAACTTTCGTTTCCTCATCTGACAATCCTAATTTTTCTGATAACTTTTCATTGGACGATATCGTTGTTGCCTCGATAACCTTAGTACTAGGTACAAAGCCACCCTTTTTAGCAACATCTGAGAACCCTTCGACGCGTTTCGATTCAACCAATCTATTCAATTTTCGTCGTTTCTTCACGAAAGTACCTTTTCCCTGAATTCTTTCAAGATATCCGTCCATAACTAATCCATCTATTGATTTTCGTAAAGTTACACGACTGACCCCATATTCAGATAGTAATTCTTGTTCACTTGGAATCTGCTCATCTACTTTAAAATCTCCACCAATTATCTTTCGCTGAATATCTTGCATGATTTGAATATATAAAGGTTGAACCATCTTTTTATCTCCTAATTTAAACTAATAATCCACCTTTCCCATGTATCTTCTGACATCTAGAGGATGTTGGCGAACTATTGATAATTGTTTTCTATACTCACTCAAAATAGTATAGAACAATACTGGACTAAAGTATTCTGATACTGAATCATCTATTACATCAAGTCCAAGTTCTTTGGCATCTACAACTTCAACCTTTTCAGCATACTTATTTAAAAACTTTAATGCACGCTCATCCAGTGGACGAGTTCTACCTTGACTCTCTAATACAATGTATGGAACATCCTTGTCTGTAACTTCAAATGGTCCATGGAAGTACTCACCAGAATGAATTGCAGATGCATTTAACCATTGCATTTCCATTAACGAACAAATTGCAAATCCATAGGCATGTCCAAATGATGGTCCACTTCCAAGAATATAGAACATTTTTTCATCTTTATATTTATTAGCAAAATTAATAGTACGTTCATGAACTTGATCAATGGCTCTTGAGACAACAGTATCTATCAAATCAAATCCTTTTTCCATTTCACTTAAACCGCTATATCCCTCAACCTTATTAAGGATCATTGCTGTTAAACGTAGCATAATTGCCATAGGATTGTTTACGACTTCTTCTTCATTTCCCCACTCATAAACAATTTTTTCATTTGAATACTTCAATAAATCTGCCTTAGAATTGTATGTCAGACCCACTGTAAATGCACCATGTCCCTGTGCTACCTTTGCAGCATTAACACTTTCTGGAGTACTACCGCTATGCGAGCAAACAAAAACAATTGATTTTTTACTTAATTTTTTAGGAACAACATGAACAAATTCATTAGCAGGATATAAACCCGTTGTAATCTTGGCAGATTCAGCATCTAAAAAGTACTTAGAAACGTACATATCGACCAATGAACCCCCACAAGCAACGAAGTAAATACTATCTACTTTTCCTTCGGTTTTATTAATAATATCTTTTCCAAAATCATCAATGTTCATAAAACAGTCCTCCTACTTTTTAATACGTCTTAATACGTCTATCACACCTATAATGTAGTCCATTATTGTTAACGCTGTCAATAATAATTTAATATTTATTTAAGTGAATAATGAATTAGACAATCTATAATAAAAATTACACATTTTCTAATCTGTTCCTCATTTAAGGTTGACTTAACCCTACAATAAGCACTAATATACAAATTAACTTGAAATTTACTATTTTTAATAAAGGAGCAATTTTTATGGCAAAAGCAGATGCATCCAAACTAGACTGGAATAATTTAGGATTTGAATATATGGATTTACCTTACCGATATACTGCACATTGGAAAGATGGTGCTTGGCAAGACGGTGGTCTTACTGAGAACAGTACCCTTCCGCTAAGTGAAGCAGCAGTTGTCCTACATTATGGTCAAGGTGCCTTTGAAGGAATGAAAGCTTACCGTACTCCCGACAATAAAATTCAATTATTTAGACCCGATCGTAACGCAGCACGCCTAAAAAATTCAGCTGAAAGACTATTAATGCCTGTTTTTCCTGAAGATAAGTTCGTTGATGCTGTTAAGCAAGTGGTCAAGGCTAACGCTGATTTTGTCCCACCATATGGAACCGGCGGAACCTTATACATTCGTCCACTACTAATCGGATCAGGAGCAACAATCGGTGTACATGCTGCACCTGAATATATCTTCACTGTCTTTGCTATGCCCGTGGGAAGTTACTTCAAAGGTGGCATGACCCCTGTTAACTTCACCACATCACAATATGATCGTGCAGCACATAAAGGAACTGGACAATCAAAAGTTGGTGGTAATTATGCCGCATCACTATTACCCGGTGATAATGCACATAAGGATGGCTTCGCCGACTGTGTCTACCTAGATCCGGTCAATCACCAAAAAATCGAAGAAGTTGGCTCAGCCAATTTCTTTGGTATTACAAAAGATAATGTATTTGTCACTCCTAAATCACCATCAATTTTGCCATCCATTACAAAATATTCACTATTATGGTTAGCAGAACATCGTCTAGGCCTCGGAACAGAAGAAGGAGATGTCTATATCGATCAGCTAGACCGCTTCAAAGAAGCTGGAGCATGTGGTACCGCTGCTGTTATTTCCCCAATAGGCGGACTAGAACACAATGGAAAACTACATGTTTTCTACGGTGAAACTGAAGTAGGCCCTGTCACAAAGAAACTTTACGACGAATTGACAGGCATTCAATTTGGTACTGTTGAAGCACCCGAAGGTTGGATTCAGGTTGTAGATTAATCAGAGAGTGGAACAATGCTCGGAAGTTGCTTTGTGTAACTCGTTTAATCAGAAAGTGGAACAAAGCGTAATGATGAAATTTGTATCAACAACACAACATTAAAAAGGGAATTAAAAATATGAGAAAAATTGGAATTATTGGAATCGGGCATGTAGGTGTTACCATCGCATATACACTGGTAACTAAAGGAATAGCTGATGAATTGATATTAATTGATAAAAATGAAAAGAAAGTAATTTCTGAACAATTGGATTTACAAGATGCACAAGCTCGTCTTGATACCAGTACTATTATTAAAATTCAGGATTACTCCGAGTTGAAGGATGTCGATATACTGTTCCTAACAGCTGGAAAAATTGATGCTGCTAAAGAAACTGGTAATCGTTGGGCAGAATTCGAATATACAAAGGCTATGATTAAGGAAGTTGCTCCTAAAATAAAAGCATCAGGCTTCAACGGTGTTTTAATCGACACAACTAACCCTTGTGATGCCATTACTCAATATCTCCAAAAGTCAGCGGATCTAACAATTACTCAAGTTATGGGTACAGGTACTTTTCTAGACACTGCCAGAATGCAACGTGTTGTTTCAGAACAATTTGGTACCAACTCAAAGAATGTTACTGGCTATACACTTGGTGAACACGGAGATTCTCAATTCGTCGCATGGTCAGGAGTGCGAGTAAATAATCATCCCTTAGACGAATTCGCTAAACAACAAGGTAAAGCACTCAATTATGATGAACTTGAAGAAAAAATCAGAAAAGCTGGTTTAGCAGTATATCAAGGTAAAGGTTATACTAGCTTTGGCATCGCTACTTGTGCTGTCAAATTAGCACAAGCGGTGTTTTCCGACGCACAATTCGAATGTCCAGTTTCTTGTTACAATAAGGAATTCGATACATACATTGGTCAACCAGCAGTCATCGGTAAAAATGGTGTCGAATTCGTCAATGAGATAAAACTCACTGACAAAGAAAAAGCTAAATTCAAAAATTCGGCTGAAACTATTAAAGAAAAATTTGAAACGATGTAAAAGTAAAGACGCTTATGAAATTGGTTCTTTCTCCAATTTGGTTACAGAATAAAACATAAAAAAAGCTAGATATTTTTCTGGATTTATACCAGGAAAAAATATCTAGCTTTTTGATTATATTAAACTTCAAATAATATAGCACTTGTTTATCGACTTAGTTATATAGTATAAAAAACGACAAATGTATTAGTCTCTGAGTGCAATAAATGTTGGCTGTAGTGAAGGTGGTGTTGTGGCTTTAGCCATTACACCACGGAACGAGTTTTGAAATTCGCGTTTTTTTTGCGAAGTTCAAAATCGAGCTTGGAGACCTTGGCTCCAAGCGGTTCCCACAGCGCCAATATTTCTTGTACCCAGAGCAGAGACGGCACCTAACCAAACTCGAGAAAGTACCTGAAATCATAATTTCATAAGCGTCTTTTTAGATTATCTGTTTTAAAATATCATTCTTATAGTTCATATAATTAGCATCGATATCTTCTGAACTAATATTAAAATACGGATTATCAACAACCTTCATCGGTAATCCCTTATCTGGGGTCATTATAGCAATACGATTTCCCAATTTAATGGCCTCATCAATATCGTGCGTAATAATAAAAAAGGTTAGATGAAGTGATTTCCACAAATCCAAAATAACTTTATGAATATCATTACGAGTAAATTCATCCAAAGCCCCAAAGGACTCATCAAACATGACTACCTGCGGCTGATTGGCTAATGCACGAGCGATTGCTACTCTTTGCCGCATACCACCTGATAACTCAAAAACGTAATCATCTTTCTTATCAGTTAATTGAACCTGATCTAATAACGTATCAACTCGAGACTGAATTTCAGCTTTATCAAAATGTCTCATTTTTAAACCAAATCCAATATTATCTGCTACATTCAACCAAGGATATAAGGCGTTGTTTTGAAAGACAACTCCTAGTTTCCAATCGGGACCGGTTATAACTTCACCATTTAGTAATACTTCACCTGCAGTCGGTGGAATATATCCTGCCATAGTATTGAGTAACGTGCTTTTTCCACAACCAGATTTCCCTATCACAGTAATGATCTCGCCACGATTAATATCAAGATTAAGAGATTTAAGTGTTGGCTCACTTGCTCCTGGATAAGTGAGCGTTAAGTTTTTTACTTCGATTAATTTTTCCACTTATTTATCCCCCAATTCATCTATATATTTAGTAACAACAAATTTTCTTATCTCATTTTTTGTAGGCGCATGATCAATTGTCTGTTGTTGTGCCATAAATTTGCCAGTTATATATAACTGTTCTTGAAACTTACGAGACATGAATTCTTGTTTTACCATTTGCCTTGCGGTTAACCATTTTGATGTTCCAATTTGTGATTTTGCTTCTTCAAACCTCAAATCATTCTGCCTTGATGCAGCGGTAATAATTTCCTTAGGTTCAGTTTGCATTTCTTGATGAGTCCGATTTAATTGCTTTAGCAAACCCGTTACTAATTCAGGGTGACTACGTTCGAATCCGCCGCGTACCAAAGTTATATTTGCCGTCACACGATTTTGATTACGTAAATCTTCACTGGTAATCAAGAAATGACCATTCTTAAGCATTGGCGTCAAAGTTGGCTGCCAAGTATAAGCTGCCGAAATATCACCACGATTCCAAGCAGCAACAATATCTTGGGTATCCATATCTAAAAGTGAAACCTTATCCAATAAATTATATTTTTCCAATGTCATCATCAAGCTGTAATGAGAGGTAGATGCAAATGGTGTTGCAATCTTTTTACCTTTTAAATCTTTGAAACCTTCAATCCCGCTACCATTCCTAACTACCAAGCCTTCATTATTGCCTAATACATCATTTACCCATATCAACTTGGCATCAATTTTAGACGACATGGCGACAACACCGTTGGTATCTCCCATAGTTGCAAAATCCACATCGCCTGAAATCAAAGCTTTATTAGCGTCTACACCTGAATCAAAAATAATATATTTTGTCTTGATATGCTTCTTTTCAAAATAACTACTCAAGTAATTTAGTTGCCTAGCAGCGGCAACGTCATTAGGAACTTGTAAGATACCGATTCTTACTTCAGTAACCTTCTTTGGATCATTTTTATGGTTAGAACACCCCGACAATACTAAAAGAAAAGCAAACAGTAAAGTTAAAATTCTGATTGTTTTTTTCATGATTTTCCACTCCAAAATACAATCTTTCTTTCAATTAATTTTAATAATTGATCTAGAAAAACACCCGTGATACCTAAAATAATAATGCCGACAAACATAACGTCACTCTTCAAATACTTAGAAGCATTGATAATCATCCAACCAATTCCATATGTAGCGGCAACCATCTCAGCGGCAACAACCGTTGTATAGGCCATACCAACTGCTGTTCTAATACCTGTAAAAATATCTGGCAAAGCTGAAGGAAAAATAACGTGGAAGAAAACTTGTTTGGAGGTAGCACCTAACGATTCAGCACTCTTTACATAATCACTATTAACCTTCTGAACTCCAGAAATACAAGCCAAATAAATCGGTGCAAAAGCTGCTAAATACAACAAAACAACCTTTGATGTCTCACCAATACCTACCCAAAGAATCAATAATGTGTAATAAGCCAGTGGTGGAATCGGTCTAATAAATTGAATTATAGAATCAAATATTGAATAAACAACCTTAATTCGTCCACTGATCAATCCTAAAGGTATTGCAGTGATAATTGCTAATGCAACCGCACTAAGCAATCTAATCATTGTTATTAAAAAGTGATACCACAATGGAATACCATTATAACCATTCTTACTTAGACTTATAAAAGTTGAAATAACTTTTTCAGGACTTGGTAACAAGATCTCAGGTGTAATTTTATACATGGTAACTAATTGCCAAACAATTAATAACACAACCCATGTAATAACTGTAATCGCCCAATAATTTTTCTTCCTTAGCCTCATATTTCCCTCCGAAAAAAACTAGACGTGATATAAATACCACGCCTAGTTGTATTACATATATCTACTACAATAAATCAAATCTGTAATCGTCAATAATAGGATCTCTATCATCAACAGTATCATGATAATATTCATACTCTGATAATCCTAAGAATGAACCAACAATATTATAAATATTGTTATATCCTAAATTACCTAATGCACGAACCATATTATAACTACGCTGACTTGATAGACAGTGTACATATACCGGTACATTATGAGGAATTTCATCTAATCTATCTCTGAACTCACTCAAAGGAATATTGATTGCTCCCTTAATATGTCCCTCTTTATATTCTTTTGGCTCACGGGCATCAACAATCATTGCCCCACTTTCTACTAAGCCACGTACTTCAGACATACGAACTTGTTTGAATTCGCCATTAAGAATATTAGTTGCAACCAAGCCAGCCATATTAACGGCATTCTTTGCTGTACTAAACATTGGTTGATAACACAATTCAAGGTTTTGCAAGTCTTCAACATGACCATGCATTGAGATCATTGTAGCAATAACATCAACTTGCTTGTCGACCCCACTTTCACCAACTGCTTGAGCACCAAGAATCTCACCAGATGGAACTCCAAATATCAATTTGAAGTATAATGGTTTAGCGTTTGGCATCAATGCCACCTTATCCTTTGGAATTACCATTACAATATCATAATTAATTCCATTCTCTAGGCATTGCTTCTCTGTTAATCCAGTTGAAGCTGCGTTCATCTTGAACAATTTAATTACTTGCGAACCAATAACTCCACGTTGTGTTGCTTGTCTTCCATACATATGATCTGATGCTGCACGTGCTTCCATTTGAGCTGGGAAAGCAAGATCAAGACGTTGTTTCTTTCTAGTGATCATATTTGTAACCTCGATTGCATCACCAACAGCATAAACATGTGGAAGGTTTGTTTGGTAACCTTGGCCAACCGCGATTGCACCAGTATCACCTAATTTAACACCTATTTTTTCAGCTAGAGCAACGTCTGGTCTAACACCAATTGCCATAACAACAACATCAGTAGGAATAGTCTTACCAGAGGCTAAGGTTACTTTTGTATCTGAAACTTCTGATACACCATCATCAACAATGAGATTTACGCCATTGTCGATTACTTCTTTATGAAGGATTTGTGCCATATCATCATCAATTGTTGCCATAATATGATGAGCAGCCTCAACTAATGTAACATTTTTGCCACCTTCAACTAGGTTTTCCATAACCTCAAGTCCAACGAAACCACCACCAACGACAGTGATGTTGTTAGCATTAATATTATCGATATAACCAGCTAAAGCCTTAATGTCTTCAACATTACGAACTGTAAAGACATTCTCATTATGAATTCCCTTAATTGATTCTGGCAAAATAGGAACAGCACCTGGTGAAAGAACTAACTCATCATAATCTCTAGTACTTGTCTCACCTGTAATAGTATCTTTGATCGTAACAGTTTTATCTTTATAATCAGCATCAATAACTTCGGTATTAACTTCAGCATTAATATTGTATTGCATCTTAAACTGTTGGGGGTTCATCAAAACAATGTCATCGGCATTTTCAATCGTTCCACTCAGATGATATGGTAAAGAACAATTAGAAAATGAAACATTTGGTCCCTTCTCAAACATTGTGACTTCAGCACTCTCGTCCAATCTTCTAACTCTGGCAGCAACAGATGCTCCACCAGCAACTCCACCTACTACTAATACTTTTTTACTCATTACAATTCCTCCTTAATTTGTTGCCATATTCATATTTGATAATTCATATCTAGGTAAGATGTTTACTTTACCTTCAAACATCTTGATACCGACCATTCCACCTAATACTAGGAATGCCATAAATACATAGCCATGGACTGAGAAATTACAAATGGATGAATATAATGCACCGATATTACATCCACGGGCACATCTACTACCAAATCCCATCAACAATCCACCAGTAGCATATATCATAAAGTCTCTAACATTAAACCTGAACTTAAATGAGAATCTACCTGCCATCAAAAATGCGATGAAAGCACCAAATACTAGACCGATATTTCTAATCGTACCTCCATCAACTAATAAGCTACCTTGCATTGCTTTAGCAGTTTCATCAAATGCTGGTGAAGTAAATTTCATCCCAAATAGTCCTAAGAACTTCTGATCTAATGAAACAAATGGAGTAGTAACTCCCCATGCTTTACCCGTAGTAACCAAAACAAAAATAGCACCAATAGAAATTCCTATAGCTCCAGTAATGAAACTCCATCTTTCAACGAAAAACTTATGATAAGTTTCCCATGAAGACAAACTAAATTCTTTATCATTTGTATTAACGGGTTTTTCATATTCTAAATAATCCGATTTAGGATCCGTATACATCCCAATTTGTTTCTTATGATTCTCGTATTTTTTAGCAACAATATATAACCCAAAGAAAATCAATAGTGTAACGAAAATGGCACCGCCGTAACCTATGTATTGAGGCATCCATCCTTGAATACCAATTTTTCCAATTGATGATTGATCAAGTTGATATCCTACCCATTGGCCAGGTGCTGCTGCAAGAACGAAGAATGGCAATGCAACCCACGAATGTCCTTCTCCTTCACCAAAATCTGATAGCGTACCACTGGCACATCCACCAGCCATCAACATACCCATACCGAACAAAAATCCACCTAATGCTGTCGAAATATTTCCAAGTCTAACATTCTGTGTACCCGGAATAATTGCTTGACTATCATTGGTAACTAACCAAGCTGGAATTGCTCCACCACTGGCAGCCGCCCATTGAATACCAACATTAACAATTGCTGTAAGTGAAAACATAATTAACAGTGCTACTGTCAGACTAGATTCACCACGATAGAATACACGCTTTATTCCACCGGCAAAACCAAATCTTGATCTGGTCAATACATAACCAATCATTAACCCTGCAAATAAAAACATTGGTAATTTATTAACTTGACTATATAAATAAAATGCCCAAATAATTGTAAGTACGAATAAGCCTATCCCTATCATTGGTTGCTTAGGATTTAATCCATAGCTTTTCATTTTCTGTGCAATCATAATATCTCCCCTTCAATCAAAAATGTGATATTGTTAACAATCTCTAGTTGAAGTATACATCCATTGATATGCCTAATGAAATTCCATTTAATGTGATAAGCTATAACCAAATTGGAATAGAGGACAAAATATGCAAAATTACGATGAATTATTGAACTACTTCAACGCAATATTGAATTATGGTAGCTTCTCAGCTGCGGCAGATCGGTTATTTATCTCACAATCTTATTTAAGTAAAGTTATCCTAAAAGCTGAAAAAGAACTTGGCGCAACATTATTGGACAGATCACACCACCCTATAACCCTAACTTTTGCGGGTGAAAAATTTATGGCGGGGTTAGAAAAGATTGCCTTCGAAAAACGTAACCTTGTGCAAGAAATCTTCGATATTGCAAATAATAAAGATGGAAGAATTAGTGTTGGTATAAATCAATCTATTGCTTCAACATTTCTTCCAGAAATTTTACCTGTATTTCATAGCAAATATCCAAATGTTCATATAACACTATCTGAAGACCCATCAGCAGAATTAGAATCTGAATTACTTCATCAAGATTTAGACTTTCAGATTCGCATGTTGCCAATATATACTAATAAGATTCAATTCACTCATCTGAAATATGAACCAATATACTTAATAATAGATAAGGCTTCCCCACTAATTGTTTCTGGAAAAACAAAAATTGAAATTTTGGAATATGATTTTGAAAAGCTAAATTCTACTAATTTTATTTCATTATATTCAGGTTCAGGCTTTTCACGATTACTAGAATCATTCATTAGCAGGCACGAGCTAAATTTGAATTCAATGTTAAAGGTAAAATCTATCCTTACGTCCGCAACTCTAGCATACAAAGGTCTAGCTTCAACCTTCATCCCAGAATCATTTCTCAATAGGGATTTTGATTCGAGTTTATGTAATATATACAAAATAAGTCCTAATGTTCTAAAAATGAACGTCGTTATGGCATCGCTAAAAGATAGAGAATTCACCGATGAAATGAAACTATTTCAAAAAAGTGTTCTACGGAGTTTTTCTAACTTCGATTAATCGCCATATACAAAGTCAAAAATGATAATATTAAACTACTAATACATGAAAGAAGGATTTTTAATGAAGATTTATTTCGCAAATGGATTATTTTCAGAGGCGGATCGCATGTACAACGACATGGTTGTTAAAAAGATTCGTGAAATGTCCAATGATATAGAAGTCTACCTACCACAAGAAAATGGCGATATTAACGATAAGATGAACTATGCTGACTCAATTAAAATTGCTCAAGAAGACAATAAAGAACTTCTTTCATCTGACTTAGTCGTAGCTGTCTTAGATGGTGATACTATGGACGACGGCGTGGCTACAGAGATCGGATTAGCCTTTGGTAAGGAGATTCCTGTTGTAGGTCTTTGGACTGACCTACGTCAACATGGTTTCAACAATCCTGCAAAACTAGAAGCGGTTAAGACAATTGGAGAAAATCCATTTGGATATATAAACAACTATACAATCGGCTTAATTAAGATGAACGGCGTTGTTATCAACACTGTTGACCAGCTTTTGGTAGAGGTTAAGAAGTACCTCTAATATTTCAATAGTGTTACATGAACTTTACAGTTGGATTATACCTAATTTACGTTTAGGTTATATCCAACTTTTTTTGTCTTATACGTTATATGATGTTTCTCGGTTAGAAAATTTAAATAAAATTATACAAATACATTTTTAATTATCTAAGGGGATATATCTTTTATGAAAATCAAAAGTTTCGCTGCTTCACTATTAACTGTTGCTTCACTTACACTTGTTACTCTAGGTTCAACTTCAAATGTTCAAGCTGCTTCAGTTGCTACACAAGCTGTGTCAGGCGTTCTTTATATCAACAATGCATCTGGCGCACAAATCTACGGAACACCTACTAAAGAAAACGGAATTGCTACTACTGGTGCCAGCCTCGTTAACAATTCTTCATGGAAATACAACAAAGCTACTAGCGTAAATGGTGAACTATTCTATGCTGTTGGTAAAAACCAATGGATCAAAGCTTCAGATACAAGCTCACAACCAATTACACAAGCTACAAAAGTTAATAAAGTTATGTACGTTAAAGCAAATGGTCAAGTAAATACTTACAGTTCAGCTGGCAATGGCTACTACACTGGTACAGTTATTGGTGGCTACGGTTATAACGTATCATCATCAACTACTGATGCTAATGGTCAAACATGGTACCAAGTTGGTCAAAACCAATGGGTGCCTGGTCAATACATGTCAGATGACAACGTTACACAAACATTAACAATGAATGCTACTGCATATGATCCAGCCGTTCTTGGCTCAAACATGGGATACAGCGGTGTTGCTGCTAACTTATCAAAATTCCCTAAGGGAACACATCTAAGAATCACTGATGGTAATGGTAAGACTTACGATCGTGTTGTTAATGATACTGGTATGTTCGCATACAGCAATCCTAACCAATTAGATATTGCTATGCCTAACTCAGAAGCATTATCATTTGGTCGTCAAAATGTTACTGTTGAAGTTTTAGGTTAAAGATTAGAGAGTGGAGAAAAGCGGTAACTCCTGAGCATTAGCTAGGATAAGGAAGGTGCCAACGAAGTTGGTGCATTTCTTATTCGTACTAAGCGCAGGGAGTTGCTTTTCGTAACTCATTTTAGATAATAAAATTAAAAGTCATAACACTTAGTAAATTATGAGTGTTATGACTATTTTTTTAACATCTTTTATATTTGTTTAAACATATCTATTGTATTTAATATAATTCTCATTATAATTATCTTTGAAAGCATCTCTATATTTGGAAGGAGAATATTATGGATTCAAATAAATTCATCTTAAATCTCAAAGACTTACAAGAAAAAGATACGCCATTTTTAGAGACTATTTTTTCAATTGCAAATGGACATTTTGGAGTACGTGCAAGTAATCCTATTACTGATGCGGAGAATTTTGATACATTAGTAAATGGTTTTTACGAAAAATCTCCAATTCATTACGGAGAATCAGCATACGGTTACGCCAAATTCAATCAGACAATTGTTAATATTACTAATCTACGTCACATCAAAGTAACTAATACTGACGGCATTGACTTCAATAGATCAGAATTAATTTCTATGAAGCTAAATATGAAAAATGGTACTTTAACAGAGGACTATCATCTATTTAATACAGTAAATGATGAGATAAGAATGGAAATCACCTCTTGTATCAGTCAACACAATAGAAACTGGTACGGTATTTCTTACAAATTCAGTCCTATAACTTATAATGGCAAGCTATCCATCAGCAAAACCGTTTTATTTGATACAACTGCTAAAGTTATAAACTCCAACGATCCACGTAAATCAAATGTTTCGTATCCTCTTTCTGTTTATGGGGAACGCAAATCCTATAATTCATATAGTTGCATCTTGGCAACTAAGCAATCTAACTTGACCGTTCCGTTTGTACTGCGGACTGCGAACAAACAAGATCAATTGATAAATATGACAGTGGATATTAATGACAAGCCAACAATTCCTTATATTATTGGCATTGGAAATATCTCAAAAACTGGGGATGTAGAATCATTGCCAGATCATACACTAGAAGAAATCAATAATGACGCTCAAGAATTCTGGCATAATGTATGGCAAAACTCCGAGGTAACTATAGAAGGTGCCCCACAATTAAATACCGCCATACTTTATAACATGTTCCAGTTAAATCAATCAGCTGGTAAGGACGGTAAAACTAGCTTAGCTGCAAAGGGATTAAGTGGGACTGGATATGAAGGACATTATTTCTGGGATACCGAAACTTATGCACTACCATATTTTTCATATACATCACCAAAGATTGCCAGACGTATGCTTAAATATCGTTACAGTACCCTACCTCAGGCAAAGAAGCGTGCAGCTGAACTCGGCGTCAAAAACGGAGCATTATTTGCTTGGAGAACTATAAATGGCGAAGAAGCTTCAGCATTCTTCCCTGCAGGAACTGCTCAATATCATATTGATGCCGATATCGCCTATGCTGTGGACTTATATTGGAAATCTAGCGGTGACTTTGATTTCATCGAAAAATATGGATTTCCAATAATACTTGAGACCGCCAGATTCTGGGCATCATTCGGTAACTGGAAAAATGACAAGTTCGAATTCTGGTCAGTAACTGGACCAGATGAATATACAGCAATAGTTAATAATAATTATTACACTAACAGAATGGCAAAACATAACCTAGCTTTAGCTAAAAAATACGCTGATATGTTAGTTAAACAACATGACATTCAACTATCCAACTATGGTACAAATATTGATGAAATCATCAAACTAGATCAAATCTCACAAGCAATTTATCTACCATTTAGTAAAGAAAAAGAAATTAATGCTCAAGACGATAGTTTCTTGAACAAACCGTTATGGCCATTCGATGAAGTACCAAAAGATAATTATCCACTGCTTCTACACTACCATCCTTTGACAATCTATCGTTATCAAGTCGCCAAACAGGCGGACACTATACTAGCCGAATACCTATTCCCAGATGAAATTTCTAAAGAACAACTGAATCGTGAATATGATTACTACAACTCTGTTACTACTCATGATTCATCATTATCTAAATCAATCTTTGGAATTATTGCATCACGACTTGGTAAACCAAGTGTAGCTTTTGAGGCATTTCAGGAATCAGCGTTCTCAGACTTATTAAACAAGCATGGTAATACTGAAGATGGACTTCACATTGCTAACCTCGGTGGAAGTTGGCTATCAATTGCTTCAGGATTCTCTGGATTAAAACTTTATGACGATAAAATTTCCATTGAAAACCACGTTCCGGAACAAATCCAAGGATTCACTTATCATATTATGTACAAGAATAGTTTGTTAAAAATAACTATTAACCATGATGTTTCCAAGATTAAATTGATGAATGGAATCCCTGCACAAGTTGAACTATGCGGTACTGAAGCAACCTTAAATAAAAATAAACCTGAAATTTCGATAAGTAAATAAAAGTGCTGGGATATTTTCCCAACACTTTTTTAGTGCTAATATATCCACCTAGAGGTATTAATAATGGATAATTTTTATACACACATAATGAAAGAGAATCGACTGCAGTCTGAAGCCACCGATAAAGAAATTAAAAGACTAAAAACATCTGTAAAGTACTTGTGGATAAATATTTTTATTTATCTAGCAATAACCGGTATCGAATATTTTCTTTCAATCGTTGGACACTCACAATCATTGAGAGCCGATGCCTTCAATAATTTATCTGGCGTTATTTCAACTGCTTTGTTGATATTCGGTATTTATGAAGCAACTAATGTTGACGATGATGACTTTGTCGGAACACCACTGCCTAAGTATCTAAGAGGAAAAACCGATATACAGTTATCAAGATTTCGACTTGAAGCAGTATTCACACTAGTTACTAGCTTTGTAATCATTGTTATTTCCGGCCAAATCATTATCCAAGGAACTATTTCCTTGTTCACTTCTAAATCAGCCATCCACCCTAATACTTATTCTATTATTGGTGCTGCGATTGCCAGTGTTATGATGATTTTTGTTTGGATGATCAACAAAAGTTACGGTAAGAAACTAAGTAATTCATCATTATTAGCTGCCGCAAAAGACAGCTTAGGAGATTTAGTTACCAGCGTTGGTACATTACTAACACTATTAGGAACAGTCTTTTTAAAGATTCAATGGCTTGATGATACTGTCAGTATTGCAATTGGTTTATTTATTTTATGGTCTGGCCTTCAAATATTTCAGGAAAGTACTTTGAGTTTGACCGATTATTTTGATCCTAAACTAGAAGATAAAATGAGCGATTTTGTTTCTAAAATCAATGGTGTCAAAAAGGTACTGAAAATAAAGGGAAAACAAAACGGTAATATTACAACCGTAAATATTACCATTATGGTTGATCCAAAGATGAATGCAGTGGATATTTATCTATTAGACGAACGTATTGAAGAGCAACTACGTGTTTCATTTAATATATTCGATGTCCACATACAGATTGTTCCTGATCCATCTAGCGTTAAGAATTTATCTATAAAATTATAAATAGCAGCGTACTTCACGCTGCTGTTTTTGTACAACAAAAAAGACCCCGTCCAACTGACGAGGCCAATTCTTTTTGAAGTGGTAAGATGAAATCCACTGTAGTTTCATCAACTTCTTATTTATCACTTTACTGTAAATCTGAATCTGAATCTTGCTACCGTAAAAACAAATCTTACTACTAACACTTGTTTGTTCAACTAAGGATCCTAGCAAACCATGTATTGAGATTGCGCGACTACTATAATTAAGTCGATTTTATGTTAACTTTTGTTGCTAGTTCCAAAATGCCGTTGAACCGTACTACTCTAATTCTTCGTTGCTCTTTATTAATCCTACCAGCCTCCTAACGGAAACAGTTAAAACTTTTTAATTAGCATCAAATTTTTTAGGGCTACAGTTCCTGGCATTTCATCTTTACCACGTCTTTAATATATCATTACCCGAAAGCGTTTGCAACATTTTTAGGTTCTATACTTTCTGGTATTGATGAATAATCAATACCAGTTTTTTTATTCCCTTTTAACACAAAAAGAACATCACTGTTC
>NZ_RHNU01000021.1 GCF_003946015.1 Companilactobacillus insicii | reverse complement strand
CCATTTTACAAGGTCTCAGGCTATGAGTCTTCTTTTATATTCTAAAACTGATGTTGCACTTCAATTGTAAATTCGTCATACATAACTAAAGGAAGGTGCAACAAATGTTAAAGAGATTACCTGCAACAAAAGATGATTATCATGAGCTATCAAATATTTGGCTCAAATCAGTAAAAGCTACTCACAACTTTTTATCCTCCAAGGATCAAAAAGATATCCAAGAAAATTTGCCAGAATACTTTAAGCAAGTTAAATTATCAAAATGGAAAATCGGGAATAATATCATCGGATTTTCAGGAACATCAGATTCAGATCTAAGTATGCTATTCTTAGATCCAGAATACTTTAGACATGGCTATGGGAAAGAAATAATTAGTGAATTAATTAAAAGTGATAACATAAAGACAGTCACGGTCAATGAACAAAACATAAATGCTCTTTCATTTTATCAACATCAAGGATTCGAAATAGTCTCCAAATCCGAGACAGACGACGATGGCCGTCCATATCCAATACTAAATTTGAAATTAAAATAAAAAAGATGATTCTAAAATTCTATTGAACTTTAGAGTCATCTTTTTGCTTTGTATTTGTTTTTTTCTTTTTTGAACGTAATTTTGCTTTTTCTTCAGAATCATTTTCTTCTGATGAATCTTGCAATAGTGGTAATTCAATCCTAAATACAGTACCTGAACCCACTACACTTTCAACTTCTAGCGTACCATGATATATCTCTATCAATCTTTTTGCGATAGAAAGCCCTAGACCGTTTCCTCCACGCTTTCTAGAACGTGCCTTATCAACTCTGTAAAAACGATTAAAAATTCGTTTAACGTCATTTTTAGCAATTCCAAGGCCATAATCCTGAACAGCTATTTCTAGTACTTCAGAATTAGTAGATGCAGATAAACTTATTTCCTTCCTATCTGCAGAATACTTAAAGGCATTATCAAGAAGAATCACCAATACTTGCTCTAAGTGATTACGGTATATTTTTACAATACTACCTTCTCTGATATCGTCATCAAAATTGATAACAAAATCAGAATGCAGCATTTTAAAATCATTATAAACCTGCGTAAACAATGGTTTTACTTCAGTTGTCTGGTCAAGATAATCACTATCAATTTGCTCAACTCTTGTAAGATCAAGCATTTCTTGAATCAAGGATTGCATACGTTTCAATTCTTGCAGTGAAGAATTGATCGAATCATTCAAAACCTCTGGATCATCTTTACCCCAGCGTTGTAACATACTCAAATGACCTTCAAGTACCGCAACTGGGGTTCTCAACTCATGTGATACGTCTTCCACAAATTCTTTTTGTTGATTAGTATAAGCCTGCATTCTATCAAGCATCTTATTGATATTAACGGTCAAATCATAAATTTCATCATTTCTCTTACGAATCTTTATTCGAGAATCTGAATCTGGCTTTTTATTCAACGCATCAATTGTTTTATTAACAACTTTTATATTGTTTAATACTTGAGTTACAGCGAAATAACTAACAGCAACTCCAACCAAAAATACCACGACACCTGCCAGAACCAATCTGGTATTGAAAGCACGAATGATCTCAGGAGTTGCTACTTTGTCGACTGTATGCATTGCAAGTGTAGCAACAACAATATATGCAGCCAAAATAACGATTGAAATCATGGCAGTCCATTTAAAACGTATAGATATCCTCATCGACGCATCACGTATCCTTTACCACGGACAGTTGAAATATAGCTAGGAGCTCCACCACGATCAATCTTATTTCTCAAATACTTAATATAAACATCAACAACATTTGTTTCCGTGCTGCTGCCTGTTCCCCAGACACGTTCAAGTAAATCATCACGGCTGAGAACAGTACCAACATTCTCCATCAATGCACTTAACAAATCATATTCACGTCTGGTTAAGTCAATAACCTCACCATTACGCTTCAAAGTTTGAGTAGTTTTATCAATAACTAAATTCTTATACTTTAAAACCTGATCATTATTACGTGTCACATCAATATCCAAATCAATACGTCTTAACAACGCACGAATGCGAGCAAGTAATTCTTCAATTGCAAAAGGTTTGACAATATAATCATCAGCACCATGATCCAATCCAGATACGCGATCAATAATTGAATCACGTGCCGTCATCATAATAATCGGTGTATTCTTCTCTTGACGGATTCGACGGCAAACTTCGATTCCATTAAGTTCTGGAAGCATAAGATCAAGCAAAATCAAATCCCATTCTTCACCCAAAGCAGCATCAAGACCTGTTCGGCCATCCCGTTCAACAGTTACGTCATAATTTTCATGTTGAAGTTCGAGTTGAACAAACTTGGCCATGTTTTCTTCGTCTTCAATAACAAGTATCTTAGCCATACTATTCTCCCATATATTAAATTTTTTTAATTATCACTTAATTCATTAAGTGGACTGTGCCCTCTCAAGGCAATGCACTAATGATTTTAACATATAGCAAAAATTAAAAGAAGACAAGTTTTTTATTTCAAATTTATAAATTATACAAATTACACTAAAAATCACTGTAAATTAAAGAACAATTTACGAAATAAATCATTCTCTAATTATGAAAAATATAAATAAAAAAATAGGACTAATGAATTAATTCAATAGTCCCATCCTAAAAATATTATTGTTCTTCATACCATGTATAGTGGAAAATACCTGGTTTATCGGTTCTCTCATATGTGTGAGCACCGAAGTAATCTCTTTGTGCTTGTACTAAGTTAGCTGGTAATACTTCTGAACGATATTGATCATAATAAGTTACAGCTGACATGAATCCTGCAACAGGTATGCCCGCTTTAACAGCATAGCTTACAACATCACGAACTGCAGATTGATATTTATCAACAATATCCTTGAAGTAGTCATTCAATAACAAATTATCAAGCTTAGCATCTTTATCATATGCATCTGTAATCTTTTGTAGAAATTGTGCACGAATGATACAACCAGCACGCCAAATTTGTGCTATTTCACCATATTGCAAATTCCAATCATAGTGATCTGATGCTGCCTTCATTTGTGCAAATCCTTGAGCGTAACTCATAATCTTACTAAAGTATAATGCTTTACGAATCTTCTCAACTAATTCTTCTACATTTGCATCCGGCTTACTTGTTGGTCCAGCCAATACTTTACTTGCCTTAACACGTTCATCTTTATATGCAGAAATATAACGTGAATATACAGCCTCAGTAATAAGTGATTGTGGAACACCAAGTTCTAGTGCACTTTGTGAACTCCACTTACCAGTACCTTTGTTACCAGCCTTATCCATAATCTTATTTACAATAAAGTCGTCACTGCCCTCATCATCTTTTCTTGTAAGAATATCAGCAGTAATTTCAATTAAATAACTTGAAAGTTCACCCTTGTTCCAATCCTCAAAGACATCGGCAACTTTATTCAAATCATTATTGTACAAATGTTTAAGTAGATTAAAACTTTCAGAAATTAATTCCATATCACCATATTCAATACCATTATGAACCATTTTTACATAGTGACCGGCACCATTAGGTCCAATATATGATACACATGGGGCACCATCTTCATCGGCCTTAGCTGAAATTTGTTCCAAAATTGGAGCAACTAAATCATAAGCTTCCTTTTGACCACCGGGCATCAAAGAAGGCCCCTTCAAAGCACCTAGTTCACCACCAGATACACCCATTCCGATGAAATTAATACCTGATTCATCTAGTCGCTTATTTCTTGCAATAGTATCCTCAAAGAATGTGTTTCCACCATCGATCAAAACATCACCCTTATCGAGCAAAGGAATAAGTTGGTTGATAACTGCATCAGTACCAGCACCGGCCTTCACCATCATAAGAATACGACGTGGTTTCTCTAATGAATCGACGAAATCGTCAATTGTATAACTTGGATATAATTTCTTATCAGGATGTTCCTTAACAACCGCTTCAGTCTTTGAGCCAGTTCTGTTAAAAATCGCAACATCATAACCACGACTCTCAATATTTAGGGCCAAATTTTTACCCATAACAGCCATTCCAATAACACCAATTTGTGGTTTTGCCATACTTTTACCTCCAACTTTTATTACATAACAATTTAATCATAACAAAAAAATAAAAAAGGAGTATATAAAAGCTACTCCTTTTCCTCATTATCTTTAAATAAATTTTTTAATTTAGCAAATTCTGGATTAACTTGTTTATCCTCTTCTTTTTGCTTCTGATAATCATCTTCTGAAATAACTTCCCAGTTTTTACCTGACGGCATATTCTTACCATTAGCTTCATCTTCAGTCAAAATTTGACTAGGAATATTTAACAATATATTATCCAAAACAGACTCATAAATATTAATTGTTGGATTTTCATCATCAATTGGAATAATAACAGTATTCTCATCCAACTCTTCAGTATCAATGTTATCAATATTGTATGCTTCATTAATTCTAATCTTCATAGGAACTTGAACAGGTTCCAAACTTCTAGTTGATGGCAGCGTGATTACTGTTTCTACTTTAATATCGGAAATAACTAAGCCATTATCATTAAACAATTGCCCATCTACCTTAGCAGCTCCAACATTAATAATATCCTCTGAGCGTTCCTTCAATTCTTTTTCTATGTTTAAACTTTCGTTAAAAGCAAAGGGTTTGTCTTTGTACTTGCGTACATCTTGAACATCCCAATTTAACATTAACTTTCCCCTTTCATAATCGGTATTCTACCGAAATCTTGTTCTTCATTATTAACTAGTTCTCTAATTCTATCAGCTTTTAGCTCCAGTGACAAAAGTTCAGATTCTTTTTTTCCTACGCGAGTTATCAATGGTATTTCAACGTTTTTTTTCAGTGTTTTTAAATATTGTTTTCCTATTTCATCGAATCCTAAAATCCGTAAATATGGATTTTGATAAACAAAATCTATTTCAGATTTCTTAACATTCATTAAGGTATACAAGGTCAACCTTCTCAATCTAGCTCTTGTATAACGCTTTGACTTTATATTATTCAAAAAATCATCAAAGTTATCACTATGATTAATTTCTTTTATAAATTTATATTCCAATCCTTCAACCATCTGATATATTTGGTGTAATTCCAAAGCAGTACTACTTTGAATTTTATACTTTAAATAGTCAAAATAATCATTCCAAAACACACTTTTAGATGTATTAAACTGACTGCTCATTATATCAGGAATAGAATTACTAATATCTTCACCATTATTAATTTTATTACGAATTTCAGTTGCGCTAGTACCATTACTATCTCGTAAGATTGTTTTAACATCAATATTGTAGTCATTTAATAAAATATCTTGTACATAGTTCAACCCCAGTAACTGGTTAGGATTATCGAAAACATCCAAACTCGTATTCTTATACAAGTTATTAAGATTACTAGCATAAGAGTGACTGTAATCTTGATCAAACTCCGAACTAGTTTGAAGTAATTGATTTGCAACGGATTTAAAATTCAAATCTGTTTCAGTACCAAACACAAGACTATTAATTCCTAGCTCATTCAATAAGCGAATGCCACCCTTAGCAAATAAATTTGCTGGTTCAACCGCATATGCAAATGGAAGTTCTACTACAAGATCCACTCCACTTGAAATTGCCGCACTAGTACGACTCCATTTGTCGACAATGGCAAAATCACCCCGCTGTACAAAGTTGCCAGATACTACAGCAATTAAGACGTCAGGGTGATATTTTTTTTTAATTTCATCAATAAAAAGTTTATGACCATTGTGAAATGGATTAAATTCAGCTATAAATCCATAAATTTTTGTCATGAGAACCTCTATTTTTCGGCTTCAAAAAACCAACGGTTAGAATTTTGTTTTGGCTCTGATTTACCAAAATCCGCGCTTACCTTAATATTCTTGAATCCAATATCTTCAAGAATTGAAACAAATGTTTTAATTGGATATGTCCTCTCGCGATGAATTTCGGTATTAGATTTATATCCACCAATATCATCATCCCAATTAAAGAAGGTTAATTCATGTTCTATACTATGTGGATTATCACCTTCGTAACTATTCCACATGAAGGCTGAATCTTCTTCCTTATAATTAAACATATATCCTGGAAATACTTCATCCATTTGATATAAAGAGTGAGCATCGAACAGGTACTTTCCGTTAGAGTTAAGATGTTGATATGCTTGATTAAATGCTATTGCCAGCTCATCTTCATCTTTCAAGTAACAGATGGAATCATCGAAACAAGTAATTAAATCATAGTTATCAAGTTCAAAAAGATCCAACATATTACTTTGAATAAATGGGATTGTTACATTAGCAGATTTTGATTTTTCTTCAGCAATTTTTAACATTTCTTCAGACAAATCAGTACCATTAACATTATATTTATTTGCTAACAGAATCGTTAGATCACCTGTACCACAGGCAACATCAAGCAACGTTTCTTTTTCCGATGAACGTTGTTCAACATAATCAGCCCAATCATTGTACAAATCATCATCCATTAATTCACTATACACGCGAGCAAATGAATTATAAATCATTCTTCAGTAACCAAATTTGAAATATCAACTTCTGGTGCATCTGACCATAATTTTTCTAGATTATAAAAATCACGTTCTTCAGAAACAAATACATGAACAACAACATCGTGTAGGTCAATTAAAATCCATTTAGAATCACGTTTACCTTCAACGTGACCGACATCAACATTGTTCTTACCCATTTCATCCAAGATTTCTTGGACAATAGCATCAACTTGTCGTTGAGAACTAGCATCCATAATGACGAAGTAATCCGCCATAATACTTACTTCACTAATATTTAAAACATTAATATCATTAGCATGTTTACTGTCTGCAGCTTTTACAGCTGTTTCCATTATTTCCTTTGAGTTCAATTAAAGTTCTCCTTTTGAAATCCAATAATTATAGCTAGCAAATGTAGCTGGATAAATTTCTCGATTTTTATCAACTAAATGTTCTATTGAGTGCTTCAATTCGTATGCAACTGCAGAATCTATCGATTTATTTGCATACTCACGTGCAGCATCTATTCCAGGAAAATCACGCTTTGGTTCAATGAAATCTGCTACAAAAACGCACTTATCAACTTGCGTCATATTTGGCGCACCAACAGTATGACGTCGAATAGCATTTAATACATCTTCATCCGCAATCTTTAATTCATCCTTGATGATTTCAGCACCGACAATACCATGCCAAATTGCATTATTATAATTCAACAAGTCTGAATCGAGATGTTTAGATTTAATCTCATCAATAAACTCTTGATCAGATCTTTCTTTAGCGTAATCATGTAAAAGTCCTGCTAGACCGGCTTTTTCAACATCTGCACCATATTTATTTGCCAAATCACGTGAAACTTGTTCCACTCGAATACAATGAGTAAAACGAAAATCACTCATTTGATCTTTCATTCTTTTAACAACCGCTTCACGATCGAATCCATATTTTACTTCGTTATAGTTAAAATTAGTCAAGAAATAGCCCCCTATCTTTTATATACTCTTCTACTTCATCGGGAACCAAATACTTAATTGATTGGCCCTTCCTGACACGACTACGAATCATACTTGAACTAATTTCTAGTTCAGGAGTATTTACCCAAAGTATAGGATACTTCGATTTTTTCTCAAAACCTTTTCGGCAAACCCCAACAAAATGAACCATATTAATTAAATCATCAATATGAGACCAATCAGGTAAATTTTCAACCATATCTCCACCAATAATAAAGTAATACTCTGTATCAGGATTATATTCCTTCAAAAGCTTAATGGTTTCATAAGTATAACTTACCCCACCGCGATTAATATCAGTCAAGTCGAGATCAAAATGTATATTATCTCGTATGGCCATCTTAATCATCTCAATACGATCATTACTACTAATTGAGGGATGCTCTTTTTTGACATTCTTATGAGGTGGAATCTTGTCAGGTAAAAACAATACCTTATTCAAGCACAATTGTTCATATACTTGTTCAGCGATAACCAAATGTCCCATATGAATAGGGTTAAATGTTCCACCTAATATTCCAACATGACGTCTAGGGCGATTAGTATTAAATTGTGGTTTTACTTTAGTTAATAATTTACTTTTTGTATTCATTATTTTTCACTGCGTTCACTAAAACTAAATTTTTTCTAACTCAATAGATATCTTACGATTTTTAATTTTTGGTGCTTTTTTATAAATTACGACTTTTGAACCTATCACTTGGATTGGGACAATTTGATCATCAAATTCAGCCAATGCTTCAATTAAATCATGAGCTTCAACCATTGTATTTTGCAACAATGAAATTTTAATAAGTTCATTTTTATTTATTTGTAACTCAATTTGATCTAAGAGATTATCACTTAATCCCTCACGTCCAATTTGAATTAGTGGTTTAATAGTTTGAGCTTTTCCTCTCAAAAAACTATTCTTTTTTCCTTTAATTATCATATGTTCTCCTTAAATAATGGCATCACGTATGGATACGCTGACACCGTCTGGTACATAAACGCGCACTTTACTATTTGCAGGAATAGTAACCCATCCCAAACCATAAACCACAATATCAGACTTGGCATGAGCCGTGAATTCATGCTTCTTTAGTTCTGGAAATTCACTGATATCGGTTGGAGGAGTTAAATCTTTACCAACGTGCCTTTCGTAAAATTCTTCAGCGTTGATAGTCTTAGTACGATGTAATAACAAATTTTGATTTACATAAAAAACAACGTTAGTTTTTTCGTCTAGAAAATCAAATCTTGCTAATCCAGAAACAAATATTGATTGTCCGTCACGTAACTGGAATGTTGCCGGACGTAACGGTTTCTTTGGTGTGATAGTTTTCAAATCTTGATCATTTAAGAAATGAGCCAATTGATATTTATGAATAATTCCCGGTGTATCAACCAAATTATGACCATCATCCAGTGGAATATCAATTCTATCTAGAGTAGTACCAGGAAAACGGGAGGTAGTGATTAAGTTCTTAACATCTGAACTTTGAGCAATAATGCGATTAATCAAAGTTGACTTACCAGTATTAGTTGTTCCAACCACATAAACATCCTTGCCTTTACGATATTTATCTATCATTGTCATCAACTTATCAATATTGATCCCCTTTTCAGCCGATACCATTAATTGATCAACTGACTTAATTCCATTTTCCTTACTCTTCTGTTGCAACCAATTCAATAAGCGATTCTGATTAACTGATCTAGGCAATAGGTCAACTTTGTTTCCTACTACCAATATATCCTTATCACCAACGAATCTTTGCAAGCCTGGAATAACACTACCTTCATAGTCGAAAATATCGATAACATTGACTATAAGCCCGTCTTTTTGTGCGATTGAATCTAATAATCTCAAAAAATCGTCATCATCAACACTTACATCAGTAATTTCATTGTAATTACGAAGTCGGAAACATCTTTTACACAATAGCTCTCTAGAATCGTCATCCGATTCCATATACTTCTTTAATGTAGAATTTTGAATAAAACCTGGCTTTGTGGAATCTTCTGTTTGGAGCTCAGCTCCACAACCAATACAATACAATTCTTCACTAGTCTCTGTCATTTAATGAATCCTTCCAATACATATTCGAATCGTGTTTCTGTATAAATTTTAAAATAGGACGCTCAAAAAATCTATTAACTCGGGTTTTCTTTGCATCTGTTTTTACTATGGGTTTCACTAACACGGTTTGAAGCTTAGCCATGTTACCTGCTAAAACATCAGTCATAACTTGGTCACCAACAAATAAAACATTTGACGGATTAATCCCTTGTTCTTTTAAATGATGTTTAATTGCAAATGGCAGTGGCTTGGCAGCACGAGCAACGATTGTTACTGGCAAATCAGTCACTGCCTTTTCAACACGTTCATAGCTATTATTGGATACTATCATAACTTCAATATTAGCTCTATTCATTTGATTAAGCCACTTGCGTAATGTCAGTTCATATCTGTTACTATTCCATGGCAAAAGTGTATTGTCCAAATCTGTCATTATGGTGGTAATATTCATTCTCTTTAAATCACTAGCATCTAAATCAGTAATTTTATTGAGCATAACATTTGGTTTAAACATTTTTAGTCCTCTTTATTTACCTTAGTAAAAAAACGCAATTTGGAATATCCAAATTACGTTTTCATCATTAAGCTAAAGCTTTTTTAGCTGTATCTACTAAACTTGTGAATGCTTTTGGATCTTCAATAGCTAATTGTGCTAACATCTTACGGTTGATATCAACATTAGCTAACTTCAAACCATGCATTAATTTGCTGTAGCTGATTTCGTTCATTCTTGCAGCAGCATTGATTCTTGCAATCCATAACTTACGGAAATCGCGTTTTCTTTGGCGACGATCACGGAATGCATAACGGTATGAAACCATTACTTGTGTATGTGCAGCTTTAAAAGTGATATGTTTTGAACCACGATATCCTTTAGCTAATTTTAATACTTTCTTACGACGTTTACGAGTTACTGTTCCACCTTTTACACGTGGCATAATGACTCCTCCTTTAAATTACAAATAAATAATTAGTATGTAGCTAGCATTTGTTTGATACGTTTCATATCACTTGCATTAACCATTCCTGGTTTAGCCAATTGACGACGTTGCTTCTTTGTCTTACCGTGGAAACGGTGACTTGTATAAGCATGGCTTCTCTTCCAACCACCATTAGCAGTTTTCTTGAATCTCTTTGCTGATGCACGGTGTGTTTTTTGTTTAGGCATTAGAAACCCCTCCACTATTTTTTCTTATTGTCTTTGGAACTAATTGGATCAAGCATCAAGAACATGTTACGGCCGTCCATCTTAGGCTTAGTTGTTACAGTTGCAACATCCTTAGTCTCTTCAGCTACACGGTCTAAAACTTCTTTACCTATCTCTTTATGAGTAATTGCTCTACCCTTAAAACGAAGAGATACTTTGACCTTATCACCTTTAGCTAAGAACTTACGAGCATTATTGACCTTAGTGTTGAAGTCATTGGCTTCAATAGTAGGACTTAGTCGAACTTCCTTTAAACTAACGGTTTTTTGTTTCTTACGTGCTTCACGATTTTTCTTTTGAAGTTCAAACTTATATTTTCCATAATCCATAATTCTGGCTACAGGTGGTTTTGCACCTGGGGACATAAGGACAAGGTCCATATTAGCTGCATCAGCCAAACGTTGGGCTTCTGCTGTTGGCTTAACACCAACTTGATCTCCTGTTTCTGAAATTAATCGTACTTCTTTAGCACGGATTTGATCGTTTATTAATAGATCTCTTGCTATGAGTAGTCACCTCCGAAAAATCTGATCCCACAAAAAAAGTGGGCGCATACGCACGCCCACTATTATCTACATAATCGTATTAACCTAGAGGCCATAAAGCTTAGGTGAGAAGCGGGCGCTTCTGCTTAATCTCAACAGTTAAATACTATAAACCATCCGTAATTGAATGTCAACTACTTATAATGGCTTTTGTCATTAACCATTACTACGACTGAAGTTGTTAATATCTGAAACAACTGAGCCGACAAACATTGGTAAGTTTTCTGATTCTGAATCTTCTTCTCCATACTTTCTAACTGAAACTGTTGCATCAGCCATCTCTTGGTCACCAACAACGGCTGTGTATGGAATCTTCATTGTTTGAGCATCACGGATCTTGTAACCCATCTTTTCATCACGTGTATCGATTTCAGCACGGATATTCTTAGCACGCAATTCCTTAAGTAAGTTTTCTGCATATGCACCATGAAGTTTTTGGTTAACAGCAATAATACGTACTTGTGTTGGAGCTAACCATGTTGGGAAGGCACCCTTGTACATTTCAATTAAGTAAGCAATAAATCTTTCCATTGTTGAAACAATACCACGGTGAATCATAACTGGTCTATGTTCTTCACCATCTGAACCTGTATATGTTAGTTGGAATTTCTCTGGTTGCATGAAGTCTAATTGAATTGTTGATAATGTTTCATCATTACCCAAAGCTGTCTTTGTTTGAACGTCTAGCTTTGGACCATAGAATGCAGCTTCTCCTTCTGCTTCATAGTAATCAAGACCTAATTCATCCATAGCACCTTTAAGCATTGATTGTGACTTGTTCCACATTTCATCGTCATCAAAGTATTTTTCTGTATTAGCAGGATCTCTATAACTTAGACGGAATGAATAGTCAGTAATATCAAAGTCTTTGTATACTTCAACCATCAATTGAAGTGTACGTTTGAATTCAGCTTGAATTTGGTCAAGAGCAACAAATGTGTGACCATCATTAAGTGTCATTTCACGAACACGTTGTAGACCAGTCAAAGCACCTGATTTTTCATATCTGTGCATCATTCCTAGTTCAGCAATACGGACTGGCAATTCACGGTATGAACGTTTGTGGTGGTTATAAATTTGAATATGTGAAGGACAGTTCATAGGACGTAATTCAAGCATTTCGCCATCACCCATGTCCATTGGTGGGAACATGTCTTCACGGTAGTGTTCCCAGTGACCTGAAGTCTTATAAGCATTTAAGTTCATAAGGATTGGTGTATAAACGTGTTGATAACCCCATGCAACTTCCTTATCAATAATATATCTCTCAATTACACGACGAATTGTTGCACCGTTTGGCATCCAATATGGAAGTCCTGCACCAACTTCTGGATCAACGAAGAATAAGTCAAGATCACGACCAATTGTTCTGTGATCACGTTCTTTAATCTCAGCACGACGTTTTGCATCGGCTTCAAGGTCAGCTTCTTTATAGAAAGCTGTACCATAAATTCTTTGTAACATTGGGTTACTTGACTTACCTTGCCAATATGCACCAGCAACTGATAGCAAGCTAAAGTGCTTTAAGTTCTTCATACTTGGAAGAATTGCATCATAACCAAAATCAACGAATCCATCCAATTTGTAAACAGGAATTTGAACTGATTCAATAGCACCAATCAATGATGACTTGTAAGGATCATCTTTGAACATTTCAACAAGTTCTGACTTGTCCATCATGACACGTTCAACTTTGTCATTGTTCTTGATAATCTTGTGCATTATAGCTGAAATTTCTTCCAACTCATCAACACTGATTTGACCTTCTTTATCATCTGTATCAACGAAGAAACCATCATCGTTTGATTCTTTTTCACCAAAGTGAAGGTTCTTCTTAAATTGACTAGCAGCAGCACCAAATACTAAGCTAGCAGTATTTCTCAAAACCTTAAGTGAATCTTCATCATCTTCACCGGCAATAATCTCAATCTTACCATCTTGGCTGATTGGACGTTCTACATCGATCAAAGTGTCGTTAAGTTTACCAGCAACAGCTTTTTTGCCTAGTGATGTACTAATTGACTTAGCAACATCTTGGACAGTTGTGCCTTCATCAAACTCTCTAACAGAATCATCTGGAAATGTTAATTTGATTTTTGACATACAGTTTCCTCCTAAAATTTGGGCAACAAAAATGCGTCCCTGAAGTATATATACATATTAAATACATACATACTTCAGGGACGCATCTCTACGCGGTTCCACCCACTTTAAAACTGCACAATAACAGTTTTCACTCTTTTGGTTATAAAGTAACCGACAATTATACAATTTTTAGTGAAAGTGGTAACTCCAGTAATAGGTAAGCTTTCAGTGACCGTACCCTCCCTGAATAGAACCGAAGTGTTGTCTTTCATGCACTTATTGAAACATTTATAAATTAATTTTGCAAGTCTAAATTGAAAATCTATCTTGAAAATCTCTTATTTGGCCCACTAACAATTACTTCTTTTGAAAGATATTTAACACGTTCCATAATACGTTGTGCCTTTACTGGCTCTTCCTCTCCACGCTGATTAATAGACAAGTGTTGTTCCAGCTCAGACATTGAAAAGTTTGATGAGAAAAATGTTGGCATATTTTCTTGCATACGATATTGCAAAATAACACCTAACACTTCATCTCGAATCCAGCTTGACATTGAATCAGCTCCAATATCATCAAGCATTAATATTTCTGCATCTTTGACTTTATTAACACGATCAAGAACATTATTTTGACCAATGGAGTTTTTCATTTCTATAGCAAATGTCGGAAAATGCATAATGGTTGTTTTTATATCGTCCTTAATTAGTTCATTAGCTATTGCACCTAAAAGGTACGTCTTACCGACTCCAAAGTCACCAGCTAAATATAGACCAGGGATAAAGTCATTACTTTTGTGCTCATAATTATCAATAAAATCAAGTGCCGACTCAAGTGCATGTTGTCTCCCATCTCCACCGTAATCAGATAAAGTAGCTTTTCGAATATCTTTTGGCATATTCAACAACACAAACTTGGATTCGTAATTATTTTCTTTTTCCTTTTTAATTGTGCGACTGTTGGGGGCATATACAACTTCTATATTGTGATTACTTACTGTCAGCTGTGGTACATAACCTTTTGATAGTTCACTCGGATGCGTTTTATGATTATAAAATTCGTAAATGCTTGCAGCACTCACATCAATAGCATCTGAATTAATAGATTCTGAATTTTCCTTCAAAAACTTCTGCACGTCTGGATCATTCAATGCTTGACTCATTAAACGACGATAATCATCAGTTAGATTTTTCGAATTTAAATATTCAGCTAGTTTTGATCCTAAATTTTCCATGATTAATTATCCTTATTTCTCATTTTTCTGAGTCTTTCTTGTAGTTCTTGTTGTTTTTTACGCGTATCTCCACTGATTGGTTGGGCAGTCACTTTGCTCCAATCTGTTCCTTGTTCCACACGACGTGGGCCTTTATTATTGTTATAACGGCGTTTCGGATTGCGTGGCTTAGTTTTGAAATCATGTAACCTTTGCAGTGCTTGCTCTGGTGTCTCAACATTATTTTGCTGCCAATCATTTGCCATGGTTTCCATCAATGGCAATGTTAACGTTGGTGAATTTTGCAAAATATAATCAACCATAATATTTAAAACAGCTGGGGACAGGTAGGTTTTCATTGCCATATCACGTAATGCACGCGATTCCACTGTACCAGTGAATCCACCACTTTTTTTCTTTTCCGCAGCCAAAAAGTCAGCTGGAGCAAGAGTCTTTGCCTGTTTCAACAGTATATCATCAGCACGATTAAAATGCGTAGCAACACCATTTTTGTTATCTTCATTTGAATTATTACTTTGATTTGTTGAATTTTTAATTGAAATATTAGCATTCTTCTCAAATCGATCTTGAACAGTTCTCTTCAAACGCACTGGATCAATTTTATTATTTACAATATCACAAGTTTGACCAATCAAATTTATAATTGCCATTTCATCAATTCCATAAAAAACATGAAGACTAATAATCAACTCTTGATTAGACAATAAATCATCATTAGTAATTTTAAACAACTGACCAATACGCTCAGAAATCAGCTCCCAGTCTAATGACAAATTTTCACTTTCTTTAATCTTTGGTTTCTTTTGTTCATCAATATCTACGAAGTCATTTTGAGTGCTTTTCACAGCTGAAGGAGTATTTATCAAATCATCATTACTTAATTGAAATACTTCAAGAAAATCTTTACTTACTTCCTTAGAATCATTAAGAATCTCAGTCGACTGTGCGTATTTTTTAACTAACTTATGATAATTCTTATCACCAATTTGTTCATATAAAAAGATACTCATTAAATCATCACTAAAAAATTCATGTGGCACTAAAGGTTCAAACAATTGGTAAACCATATAATTACCTAAATCATCATGCTTTTCATAAGAACGGATCAAACCTAATGCCTCAGCCTTTATTCGCTCATTATAAAAAGTCTTCAAATCAATATCTAACAAGCTCATCAAGTCAGCATGACTTTGACGATTGCTGATCAACTCTTTGTTAGGAATTTTTTCCCAAAGTAATAAATAAATACTATATGCCCGAGTTCCAAGCAATGGTAAATAAAGATCAGTCAATATATGATGATCATAATCATTTATTTGTCCATGTGGCAAACACCAATAACCCGTCAATGGTGTAAACTTTGTCGGATCATAATTAAATTCTTTTGCCAATTAATTGCTCCTTAATCTTTATCAGATTTATCCTTAGATCCATCATTTGCCATCATTTCTTGAACCTCTTTCATAAATCCATTCATATCTTTGAATTCACGATAAACACTGGCAAAGCGGATATAAGTAACATCATCAACATCAGCAAGAATCTTCATAACGTACTCACCAATGGTTTGTGAACCAACTTCATTTTCACCAGTTGCACGAATTTGATTCTCAACCTTATCGACAATTTCATTCATTTGATCAATTGTAACTGGACGTTTTTCAGCAGCACGAACTAAACCACGTAATAACTTTTCACGACTGAATTCTTCACGGTTACCATTTTTTTTGATTACTAGTAATGGAGATTTTTCAATCCTTTCAAAGGTTGTAAAACGTGTGCCACAATATTCGCATTCTCTTCTACGTCTAATAGCACGACCCTCATCGCTTGGACGACTGTCGACAACTTTTGATGAATCATGATGACAATGTGGACAAATCATATCATCAGCCTCTTTTCTGTATCATAATTTTTTTATTAAATTATAAATTTCAGTTTTTAAAATATTCAAGTTGCCTGAATTATCAATTACAAGATCTGCACGACTTTTCTTTTCTTCCATCGACATTTGTGAATTAATTTTGTTCAAAGCATCTTCTTTACTAATTCTATCACGTTCCATCAAGCGATCTAACTGTATTTCCTCAGGAACGTAAATACTTATAATACCATCAAAATAGTCCTGATAATTAGATTCGAATAATAATTGAATCTCAAATATCACTATTTTTTTATCACTTGATTCACTAACTTGTTTAATTATATGTAGAATCTGCTTTCTTATCAATGGGCCTGTAATATCTGTTAACCTTTTTAATTGACTTTTATCATTAAAAACAATTGATCCTAGCTTCTTACGATTCAAAGATCCATCACTAAATAAGATTTCACTGCCAAAAGTTTGTATAACCTGGCTTAGGCCATCCGTTCCTGGTTTAACAATATCTCTTGCAACTTTATCAGCATCATATACTACGCAACCATTTTGCCTAAATAAATCCAAAACGGTTGATTTTCCAGATGCTATTCCTCCGGTCAATCCATATATCTTACTCATTTTATAACCTGGCAATGTGGACAGAAATGTGTGCCTCGTCCACCAACTTTAATCTTTTCAATCTCAGTACCACAACGATCACACGGAGTTCCCTCACGATTATATGCATGCAAGAAATCCTGCATATGACCAGCATGACCAGTTGAATCGAGGTAAGATCTGACAGTTGAGCCTCCAGCATCAATTCCCATCGTCATTTCTTCATTTGAGTATTTGATAATATTCTTAATATCTTCATCATTCAAATGATTTGCTGGAGTTTCAGGATGTAGCTTGGCACTCCACAATACTTCATCAACATAAATATTCCCCAAACCACTCATAACCGACTGATCCAACAATACTGTCTTAATATCTTTTCGATGACGCATAATTCTCGGTTTCACGTTTTCAAATGTGAACTCATCAGAAAGTGGTTCCGGACCCAACTTAGAAATAGATTTGTTATTCGAAAGATCATCCGTCCTCCACAACTGCATACGTCCAAACTTGCGAACATCATTATAAATGAGTTTTTGCCCATTATCCAAAGTAAAAATTGCGTGTGAATGCTTATCTATCATTGCTGGATCAGCGGAAACACGATACTTTCCTTCCATTCGCAGATGACTAATAATCGTATATCCATTATCCAAATGTATTAATAAGAATTTTGCGCGACGACCTATATCTTCGATCGTAGTTCCAGTGACCATGTCAATGAATTGTTGTACATCCCCAGTTATCAAATTTTGATATCTAATCTCAACATTTTTGATTTTTCTACCTTTGATTTGAGAAATCAATCCTCGCTTAACGGTTTCTACTTCTGGCATTTCAGGCATATTATCCCCTCATTTCATTACTCATTTATTATTTAGCTTCATACCAACTCTCACCATGTGCGGATCCCACTTTTAATGGAACATCCAATTTAACAGCTGAATCCATTACACTTGGCACCAGCTTTTCTAAAATTGGAATTTCTGATTTTGGAGCTTCAAATATCATTTCATCATGAACTTGCAATAATAAGTTTGCTTGCAAGTTTTCTTTTTTGATCATTTTTTGCATGTTTATCATAGCAACTTTAATAATATCAGCAGCACTACCCTGAATTGGTGTGTTCATTGCTGTTCTTTGTGCGAAGTTTCTAATATTAAAATTCTTAGAATGGATATCTGGTAAATATCTACGACGATGCATAATTGTTTCAACATAACCATTTTCACGGGCAAATTTGACAATATCGTCCATATATTTTTTAACACCGGGATATTGTTCAAAGTATGAATCAATAAATTGGGCAGCCTCTTTACGAGTTATACCGATATTTTGTGATAGACCGTAGTCACTTATCCCATAAACAATACCAAAATTAGTAGCTTTAGCTTTACGTCTCATATCTGGTGTAACTTCATCAGTACTGTCCAAGCCAAATATTCTCATAGCTGTGTGCGCATGAATATCATAATCTTCTTTAAACGCCTCTTGCATATTTTCATCACCCGAAATATGTGCTAAGACACGTAACTCAACTTGTGAGTAGTCGGCTGAAAACATTTCCCAATCATCATCTTGTGGCACGAAAGCCTTTCTTATTTGACGACCCTCATCAATTCTAATCGGAATATTTTGTAAATTAGGCTCAATTGAAGACAAACGACCAGTTTGAGTCAAAGTTTGTTGGTAAATTGTATGAATACGATTATCAGGTTGAATAAACTTTTGCAATCCAATAGCATAAGTAGAATTTATCTTAGAAATTTGACGGTAGTCCAAGATTTTTTGAACTACTGGAGATTTACCTTTTAGTTTTTCAAGTACAACTACCGCTGTTGAATAACCAGTTTTAGTCTTTTTAATAACCGGTAATTTTAATTTTTCAAACAAAATAACGCCCAGTTGTTTTGGAGAATTAATATTAAACTCCTCTCCAGCTTCTGAATATATTTGTTGCTCAATACTACTTAGTCTCTTAGCAAAATCGTTTTGCATTTCTTTTAAACGACTTGCATCAACTTTAACACCCTTTATTTCCATGCTAGCTAAAACATTGGATAGTGGAAGTTCAATTTCATCATATAAACTATCCTGATCATTTTCTTTTAACTCGGCAAACATTTTATCATGTAATTCATTTATAATATGTGCCTTTTGACACATGAAATTCATTAATACTTGTTCGTCATCCGGTACGGATTTTTTTACACCTTTACCATAAAATTCTTCTTCATTTGGCAAATTGTGTCCATAATTCTGTGCAACAATACCAATATCACTCTTATTATCATTCGTATCCAGCAAGTAGGATACTAACAACATATCGAAGCTAACACCAGCAAATTCACAACCGTAGCGATGCAACAAGGCTACAGTCTTTTTATTATCAAAAACATATTTTTCTTTATTTTCATCTGCTAACCAATTTTTAAACTTATCATTTTCTAAAATTGAAACATCAGTTGTACTGTAAAATTCTCCATTACTTTCAACTGCTAAACCAATAATGGAAGAAATGTGATAGTTTTCTCCAAAGCTTTCTACGATAACTGTCTGCGGTTTATTGCAAGATACAATTTTATCCACTGCGTCAGAATTCAATTCAGTGAACTTAATATCAGCCATTTCTTCTTTGACTTCTTCAGTATCAATGTTCATTTTTTCTAAGAAAGATTTAAAATCCATTCGTTGATAAAACTTAATTAATTGTTCTTGATTATCTCCTCGATATTCTAATTCACCGAGCTTCAATTCAACTGGAGCTTCACAATTGATTGTCGCTAACTTCTTGCTTAAGAAAGCTTGGTCCTTATCATTAATAAGATGCTCCTTAAGTTTGCTCTTTTTCATTTCATCTACATGTTCATACAGTCCTTCCATAGAACCGTATTCGTTTAGCAACTTAATAGCTGTCTTTTCACCAACTTTTTCAACACCAGGATAATGATCAGAAGTATCGCCCATTAATCCCTTCATATCAATGATTTGTTCAGGAGTAATACCAAGTTTTTCTTTAACATGTTCTGGAGTATACGTTTCAGTTTCAGTCACGCCTTTGACATTAACTCTAACTGTAACTTTATCAGTCGTTAATTGTGTAAGATCCCGATCACCAGTAATTATCGTAACGTCCATTCCATCTAATTGGCCCTTACGCGACATAGTTCCAATAATGTCATCTGCTTCATAATTTTTTAACTCATAAGTTTTAATTCCACGTAAATTAAGCATCTCTTGAATCAATGGTAGTTGTTCCATTAATTCAGGTGGTGTCTTAGCACGAGTACCCTTATAATCTGAAAACATTTCTGTTCTAAAAGTTGTTTTTCCGGCATCAAATGCTACTAACGCGTGTGTAGGATTCTCGTCTTTTAAAATTAAATCTAGCATATTATTAAAGGCATATAAGGCATTTGTGTGGATACCATCGCCTGAAACAAATTTGTCTAATACATTATGCATGGCAAAAAATGCTCTAAATGAGACACTATTTCCATCAATTAAAAGTAACTTTTTGTTTTTCGTCATTTTTTCTCCCATTGAAACGAAATTAATCAATATTATTTTAACAAATAAACGGACCGTGTAACAGTTGTTGCGTTTACTGTATCAAAAAAAGCCCAGATTAAATCTAGACTTTTTTAGGATACTTAACTGCTACATAAATTACAGAAATCAAAATCAATAATGACAAAATTGTCAATACGATAAAATCAATTTTTGCACCAGTAAGTGTATTAATAAAATTACTATTAGTCCCGCTTGTAATAGCAACTGCCGAAATTACAACCGACAAGACATTAGTTCCTAATGAACCCGCATACTGCTGCATCATACTGAATAAAGAATTTTGATCAGACTTTTTACGTCCATGAACTTGCATACTGCCATCAGATAGTAATGTACCAAATCCGAAGTTAAAACCAATTCGTACAACTGAATACAAAATGATTATTAAAATAAAAGATAGCTTATCACTAAAAATAAAGAATAATGCGGTTCCAGCAGTAACTAGCAAACCACTTAAGATTGTCGGGATTTTTGGACCTTTGTTATCATATATTGAACCAGCAATTGGTCCAACTAACGCACCTAACAATGATCCTGGTAGAAGCATTATACCGGCATGACTAGTATCTAAATTTAGTACATTCTGAGCAAAAATAGGCAGTAAAAATGACAGCCCAATATTAATAAATTGTAATCCAAAATATCCAAATAATCTCAATCTTAAAATCGAATTTTTCAAAATAGAAAAGTCAATCAATTGACGTGTTGTTTTCGAATTGTACCAAATGAAAATAAAAAACAAAACCAAGGTAATAAATATCCAAGTAAAAAATTGACTAGATATCCAACCGTGGTTACCAGCTTGATCAAAAGTAAACAAAATCATCGAAAAAATAATGGCTAATCCAGTAACACTTAAATAATCAAACTTAACATCTTTAACTCCACGCACATTCCCACGGATTGTGGTCCATCCCAAAATTGCGACAATAATAATTAGCGGAATTATTCCCATAAAAATTGAACGCCAGGACCAAATCCCACTAACAACTCCTCCATAGGTTGGTCCTAATGCTGGTGCCAACGAAATTATAATGCTTGCAAACCCAGTATAAATTCCAATTTGTGTTCCTGGAACTTCTTCAAAAATTAAATCAAACATCAACGGTGTCGATAATCCTGCTGATACTGCTTGTAGCAGACGACCAATCAACAAAACCGGAAAGTTTGGAGCAAGTAAACAAATTATGGATCCAACAAAACAAAATGTAACTGCAAAAATAAATATTTTTAAAGGTCTAAATCTTTTTAATACATATGCTGTGGTACTCATAATAATAGTTGTCAGTAACAAATATCCAGTTGTTAGCCACTGAACCACGCCAAGGCTTACATTCAAATCTTTTGTCAAAGTCGGAAACGTAACATTCATCGACGTTTCAGTCAAAATACTAATAAATGACAACAATCCGACGGCCAGTATGGATAACTTAATACGTGTACTTACTTCTTTTTGCACATCAATTCCTCACTTCTACTACTATCAAACAAATAAAAAGAGATATCGCTAAATCAACGATATCTCCGTTACAGTTATCAAAATTTAAATTCAGATTTATAAATCTAAAGCAAATCCTACTTTAATCTTATTCTCGAAATTTGTCAAAATCCGCATTAATAATTATTCAACCAAAACGCCCTTCTTGTAAATCTGTTTATCAGTTTGTGCCACAGCTTCAACACTTTCTAATGGATTTTCATCTAATACTAGAAAGTCTGCAAATTTACCATTTTCTAGGCTTCCATATTCATCATCAATTCTTAATAATTCGGCAGCATATTTTGTTGTACCTAATAGCGCCTGATATGGGCTGATTCCTAAACCTGTAAATAACGATAGTTCATCAGTAGTACCATGAACAAATCCATTGAATGGTGTACCTGCGTCGGTTCCAACAACAATTTTAACTCCCTTATCAAATGCCATTTTAATATTTTTGAAGAAGTCATCTTTTACTATATTGTTCTTTTTTATCATATAATCAGGAATTTTACCGACACCATATCTATCTATACTTGCACAAGCATTCAAAGTTGGAACTAGAAAAACATTATTTTGTTTCATAAATTCTGCCTGTTGCTCATCAACATAAATACCGTGCTCGATTGAATCCACCCCGGCTTCAAGGGAAATTTGAATACCACGATTACCCTGAGCATGTGATGCAACCGTCATATGTTTTGTATGCGCCTCTTCAACAGCCACCGCCATTTCGCCTTCAGTTAACTCAGTATCGTCTACCTGGTCAGTCGAAGACATAACACCACCAGTTGCCATAACCTTTATATTTTTTGCGCCGAGCTTAAAATTTTCACGAACAGCCTTTCGCATTTCATCTTTAGAATCAATCAAATGCCCCATAGAGGTCTCTCCACTAAGGCCCTCAGTAAAATCACCATGCCCACCTGTCATAGTCATTGGACGTCCAGAAGGTAAAATTTCCGTTCCCTTTAGCTGACCCTCTAATTGTAATCTTGCAAGCTTTATATCAACGTTGAATGCACATCCGCAATCTCTAATATATGTAACACCTGCGTGCAATAAGGTATTCAAATTTTTCAAAGCAGTAAAAGTAATTTCAGCTTCTGATAAATATTCTAATTTATTAGATGTAGGATTCATCATCAAATGGGTGTGGGCATTAATCAGTCCAGGCATAACATATTTTCCTTCAAGATTAACCACACAATTATCTACTTTACCAGGTGTTCCAACACCAACATCCGTAAGTTTTCCCTTTTCATCAACAGACATATAACTGTTATCAATAATTTTGTTATCAGTACCATTAAATAACTTTAAATTTACAAATGTTGTCATTTTAAACAAACCTTTCTTTTTTTAGAATACTTTTACGCCTTTCTTGTATACTGACTTATCTGTTTGTTGAACCGCTCTAACATCTGCTACTGGATCATCATTAAGTACCAAGAAATCAGCAACTTTCCCCTTTTTCAAAGTTCCATATTTATCATCAATACCTAATAACTTGGCACTATTTTGGGATGATGCAAATAAGGCCTGAGTATTTGTAGCTCCAACTTTTGTTAGCAGTTCAAGTTCATATGGAACATCCTTGAATCCATTAAATGGTGTACCAGCATCAGTTCCTAAAGTAATCTTTACTCCTGCTTTGATAGCAACCCCAATACGTTTGAAGAATGTATCTATAAATGAATTTGCCTTATCAATCATGTATTGTGGGAGCTTTCCTTCACCATATTCTGGAATTGTATATGCTGCAATTAACGTTGGCGTGAGATATGTGCCCTGCTTTAACATCAATTGAATATCTTCATCAGTAATATATGAGCCATGTTCTACTGAATCAACTCCAGCAACAATTGCATTATGAATACCATTAGCACCTTCCGCATGTGCTGCAACCGTCATGTGCTTTGAATGTGCTTCTTCAACGGCCACCGCAATTTCTGACTCAGTCAGCTCTGTGTCATCAATTTGATCAGTGGCTGACATAACTCCGCCGGTTGCCATAACTTTTATATTTTTTGCACCTAATTTGAATTCTTGACGGACGGCTTTTCTCATCTCATCTTCAGAGTCAACTAAATTTCCCCAAGTTGTTTCGCCATTTAATCCTTCAGTGAAATCCCCATGACCACCAGTCATACTCATTGGACGCCCAGATGGAATAATCTCTGTACCATCCAATTGACCTTCAGCTTGTAATTTAGCAAGCTTTATATCTACATCGAATGCACATCCACAATCTCTAATATACGTGACACCAGTCTTTAGCAACTCCTTCAAATTTTGTAATGCCGTAAATGTAACTTCCGCTTCAGAAAGATAGTTAAGCTTATTAGAAATGGGATTCATCATAATGTGTGTGTGCGCGTTGATCAACCCAGGCATCACATACTTATCTTCCAAATCGACAACTTTGTCAGACTTTGGTGTGTCAGCACCAAATCCAAGATCTGTAATTTCTCCTTTTTCACTATCTACAACGAACCAAGCGTCGTTTTGAATTTCGGGTGTCTCACCATCAAAAAGTTTAAAATTCTTATACATTGTCTCTGTCCTAATCATGCCTCCCAAATTGTTGGTTAAAATATTAGGATTATTTCTAATTAATGTCAACGATAAATTAATTTTTATGATATACATATAAAATGGAATTCTTGTCGTTTAACGGCGTTTCTGCCATATATAAAGGTAAAATTAACATTAACTGTTGACACTAAGATTAGAAAAGATTAAATTTGTTTCTAATCTTTATCTAAGATTTATCATTAATTTACAGGGGGGATTTATTTATGGAATACATTATTGCTTTTACTATTGTCATGGTATTCATGCTCATTGGTGACTGGGTATCAGCTGCCACTAAGGCATTTATACCATCTATCTTCATCACAGCGGTTTTATTCACTATTGGATTTTGGACAATTCTTCCAAGGGATATTGTTGCAAAAGCATCGTTTAACACATCGTTTATTGGAATTGGTATTTCATTGTTACTTGTCCACCTTGGTACTCTTATGAGTCTTAAAGAACTATTGAATCAATGGAAAGCAGTATGTATTGCAATTCTTGGAGTCATCGGCACATTAATTCTCACACTCACGGTTGGAACTTTGATATTTGATTGGCATACTGTCGTTGCAGCAATACCGCCATTAACTGGTGGACTAGTTGCTGCACTACTTATGACTAATGGCCTAAAAGCGGCTGGAATCACTTCATTAGTCGCATTACCCGTATCAATGTTTATCTTACATTCTTTCATAGGTTATCCACTTACGTCTTTACTATTACGAAAAGAAGGTCATAGACTGGCTGAGGAATTTCGTAGCGGTAAAGGTAAAATTGATATAAATGCTCCTAAAATGACTAGTGTGGGAGCATCTCTTGATACCAATAAGCGCATTCTTAACCTACCAGAACAATATCAATCACCAATTTTCATTATTGTAAGAGTCTCACTAATAGCTTTGCTTGGAAATTGGATCGCAGGATTAATGAATGGCGCAATTAACGCTAATGTTATTTGTCTAATCTTAGGAGTTATTGCCCATCAAATTGGATTTTTGGAAGACAATGCATTAACGCGTGCCGGTGTGTTCAACTGGCTAATGTATGGCTTACTCGCATATATCTTTGCACAATTAAGTCTAACTACACCAAACATCATCGCAGGAATTATCGTTCAAATTCTTACATTAATTGTACTTGGAATTCTAGGAATGTTTTTAGCTTCATTTGCTTTGGCAAAACCATTCGGTATGAGCAGAGCTATGGCCTTTGCCTGTTCATTAACTGCATTATTTGGATTCCCCGCAGACTTCATTTTAACAACTGAGATTTGTCACACTGTTGCTAAAAATGACAAAGAAGAGGAATACCTAACTCAAAATATGTTGCCTAAGATGTTGGTCGGAGGGTTTGCCACCGTATCAATGGCATCTGTCATTATTGCATCTGTCTTTTTGAAATTAATTTAAACTAATTAAAAAAATAGGGAATACCGTATTTATGAAGTACCTTAAAAGGTTTAGACAAAAATCTAACACTTATGAGGCATTTCACTAACGGTATTCCCTATTTCTAATCATCTAATATTTTTTCATTAGAATTTCTCACGTACACATACATATAACCTATCAACATTATTAAACAAGTAATTAAAACAAACAATGGCAAACTCTTGATAGTTCCATTATGCATAACACTAGTAACATAAGTTAATATACTAACAATCAAATAATATCCAAAACTGAATATTCCACTGGCACTTCCAATGATACTCTCATAGCCCTTTAATGCTAAATTCAATGCAATTGGTAAGGTTGTATTCAACCCAACAAATACCATAAAGAAACCAATTACAACAAGCACAGATGTATCAAACTGTAGACTAAAAATCAACAATACACTAGCTAAAACACTGAATAGCAAGCCACCAATTGCAATTAATTCAGGTTTAAGGAAATTAACTAAGTAGTTAACTAAGATTGCTCCAATTATACTAGCCAAAGCAAGACTCATCCCTAAACTGCCATATTGAACAGAAGTATATCCAAAATGATCGATAAATATAAACGGTGCTTCTGAATAGTATCCGAATAAAATTCCATTTATTCCACCAATCAAAAACCCATATGACCAAACTACCGGATCTTTTACAAGAATTAAGGTAACTTTAATTAATGAAATATTTTCAGTTGAATCAACAACTCGTGTTTCAGGCAATCTGTAAAATGAGTACAAAAATACCAAAATGGCGACAACAATCAAAACACTGAACACACTTCTATAGCCAAAATAAGTTTCGACCAATCCACCGATCAATGGACCGAATGCTGGAGACAGTGCCATCGCTGCTCCAACCTTTGAAAACACCTTAGAGCCTGTTATACCACTGAAACTTTCTCTCATAATTGTTTGAGTTACAACTGAACCAACACTTGCCCCAAACGCTTGAATAAATCGCGACAACAATAAAAAATTAATCTCAGGACTTATTAGTAAGCTGACATTTCCTATCAAATAAACGACAATACCCCACAACATTGCGGGTCGGCGTCCAATTTTATCCGAAAGTTGACCCCAAAACAAAACTCCTATTGCAAATGCTACAAAATAGATACTCATTGTTAATTGTGCGGTTGATGCATTAACTCTCAAATTGCTACTAATACTTGGTAATACTGGCGTAAAAATAGACTCACTTATTTGTGGGAATCCTACTAATACGATAATTAATAATATTGATGGTACTTTTTTACGGACGTTCTTCATTTTTCTCTCCTAAAATATTAATCTGCAGAAAAACGTCCTTTTCCGTTTGCTGGGACACAAACCATGATGTTACAAATGTCCACAGTATTCACCTAATTTCTTTGTATTCTGAGTTGTATGATACTTGAATACTTTATTTTTAGCAAATTTAGATAAAAAATAGCGACCATCAAATTAGTGACAGTCGCTACTATTTATTAATTATTGTTGATTAGGGTTCAAGGTACTCAATACTTGTTCATAGGCATTTTCATACTTTTGAACATCTCCGGCACCCATAAAGATAATAACAGCATTATGGTAATCCAATAATGGTGACATATCTTCAAGTGCTAGAACCTGTCCACCCTTATGAATCTTGTCACCTAAGTCTTTACTTGTAATATCTCCATGCTTCTCACGAATTGAGCCAAAGATATTAGTTAAATAAACTTTGTCAGCAAGATCTAATGATTTAGCAAAATCATCCATTAGAGCCAATGTTCTAGTGTATGTATGTGGTTGGAAAACAGCTATAACTTCACGGTCAGGATATTTTTGTCTGGCAGCATCAATAGTTGCTTTAATCTCTTGTGGATGATGAGCATAGTCATCAATAATGACCATATCAGAAACTTTCTTCTCACTGAAACGTCTCTTAACACCACCGAATGTTTGTAATTCTTTGTTGATCAATGCGTGATCAAGGTTCTCCATATGACCAACACCAATTACTGCTAATGAATTAAGAACGTTGTGTTCACCATACAATGGAATTTCAAAATTACCAATGTTTTCGCCCTTTATAGAAACATCAAATGATGATCCTTTAACAGTTCTCTTAATGTTTGTAGCACGAATATCATCAGATTCATCCAAACCATAATAATAGATTGGCACATCAGCCTTGATAGACTTGGCATGCTTATCTTCACCCCAGATGAAGATACCCTTCTTAGTTTTACGTGATTCTGATTCAAAGGCATCAACAACATCATTAATACCTCCGAAGAAATAATCAGGGTGATCAAAGTCAATGTTTGTAATAATCAAGTAATCTGGTGAATAATCTAAGAAGTGACGACGATATTCATCGGCTTCAAAAACAAAGAATTTTGCATCTTTTTCACCTTTACCAGTACCATCACCGATTAAGTATGATGTCTTAGCGATACCACTTAATGTATGTGCCAATAAACCGGTTGTACTAGTTTTACCATGTGATCCAGCAATACCAATAGATGTATATTGTGAAACCAACTTACCAACCATTTGTGGATAAGTTACAACTGGTAAATGCAAATCATTAGCTTTTTTAATTTCTACTTGATCATCATCAAAGGCATTACCTTTGATAATTGTTAAACCTTCGTGAATATTATTTTCATCAAAAGGTAAAATTTTAATACCTGCTTGCTCAAGGCCTCTTTGAGTAAATGTATATTTATCAATATCTGAACCTTGAACTTCATATCCTAAATCTTTTAAGATGAGTGCCAATGCACTCATTCCTGTACCTTTAATACCAACAAAATGATAGACTGTTTTTTCCATAATTACTCCTAATTGAACATCTTTTCTGCTTTTTCAAAATTGAATGCCTGTCCAGCAGCACCTTCGTCAAGAACTAAAATACCACGTTTCTTTGGTGCATTTGGAATTCCCAGCTCTTTAGCTGAACAAATCATTCCATAGCTATCAACTCCACGTAGTTCACCTGGCCAGATTTCACTACCTGTGGGCATAACTGCACCTGGTAATGCTACTACAACTAACTGTCCTTGTTCAATGTTTGGTGCACCACAAACGATTTGGACTGGCTTATCTAAGCCAACATTAGTTTGTGTGATATGCAAATGGTCTGAATCAGGATGTTCTGTCATTTCATCAACATGTCCAATTACAAATTTTGGCTTATCGTCAACTTCTAGTGTATCCGAAAAACCTGCTGCAGAAATCTTTTGGTTAAGAATTGCAACTTGATCCGCATTAAGGAATACTTGTCCCTTAGCGTTTAATTCAAGCTCTTTAGCTAAACCAAAAAAATTGAAACCAATGGCTTCATTAGTTTCATCATTATAAATTCTTACAACACTATCTTTTTTGTCTGTTGCTTGTGTAACACCAGCATCATCAGCCAGCTCTACGATTAAGACGTCACCTAAGACATCTGGATTATAAAAACTTAATAGCATTATTTCCTCACTCAAATTATTTATTTACTACAGAATTAATAAAGGTCTCAACTTCTTCTTTAGTTTTACGATCTTTATTTACTAGTCTACCAATTTCTTTTCCATTTTCAATGATAACAAAGCTTGGAATTCCCATAATGTCCAATTCTTGAGCAATTTCCATATTATTATCACGATTAAAGCTAATCCACTCAAAGTCTGAATATTCAGATTCTAGCCCTGGTAATTTAGGTTCAATAAACTTACAATCTGGGCACCAATCTGCATGGAAGAATAAAATAAACTTACCTTCCTTAGTCACTTCGTGCCAATCTTTTGTTTCATAATCTTCAAAATTTTTCATAATTTATATCACCTCTCATTATTAAGATACTTTTTCTTACTCAACGGGTCAATTTAAATGTTCTTAGCTAGGGAATTAATATATAATAGTGTTAATATATGATTAAAACAAACATCAAGGAGTGATTTTATTATGAGTAAAAAAGGTATCGGTTCAGTACTAGTTGCTGGTACAGCACTTGTTGCAGGAGCAGCTGCTACAGTTTTAGTAAAGCATCACCTAGATAGTGAAAAGATCATTGCTAAAGTTAAATCCGTTCTTGGCGAAGACAGTAAGGTTATCGGCTCATGGGTTGAGCCTTTCTATCAACGCGTAAATGTTAATGGTCAAGCTTCATGGGGTATCGTCGGTGGCGTTACAACAATGGACGACTTCGACGTAGCTCAATATCACTTTATCGCCGATGCAGTTACTGGCGAATTGCTTAACATCAAAAAGGTACAATAACAATCAATCAATATTAATTGAAATGGGCTTTCAGGTAATTAATCCTGAAGCCTTTTTTTGAGAATTTTTGTTCATATTCAGTTTCGATGTTACTTGAATTCAATTCTTCATCATTGTGAAGATCCAGAGAAATCTCATCAAACTTCATTCCAAAGTTATTCATACTTATAAGTGAGTACTCAAACAAACCTTGATTGTCAGTCTTAAATTGAATTTCACCATCATCTTTTAATACATACTTGTACTGTTCCAAAAATGACTTATAAGTAAGACGACGTTTTTCATGACGAGTCTTTGGCCATGGATCAGAGAAGTTCAAGTACATACCGGTTATTTCGCCTTCAGCGAACAAATCAGTTAAATTAGCACCGTTAGCTAATAATAATTGCAAGTTGGGAAGTTTATTCTCAACTTGTTTTTTTAGTAATAAGGCAATAGCCCCCTCTTGGACTTCCATTGCAATATAATTATTTTGTGGATTTTGTTTGGCCAATTCAGTTATGAATCCACCTTTGCCAGAACCCAATTCAAGAAATAATGGTTGTGGCTTTTCAAATCTATCTTGCCATTTACCAGCCATATTCTCAGGTTGAACAGCAATCAAATCCAAATTGTCATTGATCATGTCTTTTGCCCAAGGTTTGTTTCTAAGTCTCATAAATTCTAATACACTCCGTTATCTAAATATTTTTTAAGTTGTCTAGGCATATAAAAGTAACCGACAAATAATAATACCGCAAGTCCAGCAACAATAATAATTAAACTATTAACACTTATTCCAAATTTATAAGCAATTGCGATAGCACTAATAATCCATTGGACGCAAAGTACAAGTACACTCAACTTTGTAAAATCATTAATCTTATCACTGCCACTGACAGGATAAAGTCTTTGCATCATGTTCAACATTACATCTTTAAAGTATGGCTTCAATTGGAAACCGACTAAGTATATAAACAACATTTCTACAATCAAAGAAATATAGAAATTATCAATCAAGGCTAACATAATAGCTTGAATAATAGTTAAACGCATAAATAATCCAATATATTCATTATTTCTAACAAAACCACGAGCAAATAAGTATAAATAAGTATTATTCTGAACAGGTTTAATTGGGTTGAACAAAAAATCTAACCACTTGCGACGTTTAATTTTGCTATTAACACCAGGTACATCCGTAAACAAATTATAAAATCTTTTTACCCTAAACATTCTTTGGTTTTCATCAGCAATAGCCTGTTGCCATTGCAGTTGTCCGGATTCACAAATTTGTTTATTCTTTATTTGCATACTGACAAATACTATTAGACCAATCAATAAACTGGCCCAACTAAACCAATATACAGATACGATCAATGTAACTATTAATAATATATTTAATATTAATTTCAAATTTAGCCCTGATACTTGCTCCCTGCCATACATCTTAAACATTTCACCGTTGAGAAATGCTAACTTAAAAAATACTAACCCTATGGCAATCAAACAAATATCAAGAATGCTCAAACCCGCGCCGGTAAAAGCAAATGGCGATAACAAGAAGCTAACAACAACTATTGCTACTACTGGCAACATAATGCTGTAATTAAACGCCGATTTGAAATACTGATAAAATTCTTTTTCTTTTACCAATAAAAATGTACTATCTGGTTCCTCTAACAAAGTAGCTATTTTACCGATTTGAGTTACCAACAGTAAAATTAAAATAACTGCCGGTTTACCCAATAACAATTCGTGCCTTATAGTACCTAAGAAATTGGAATACCAAAAACCTAGTGCACCTATCAAAACAATAAATGCCAACACAAAATTGTCGTTAAAGATTAATCTTAAATACTTAAATTGATTTATCTGATGTCTTCTTAATCTATCTTTCCAAAGTTTTTTCATTAGAGATCCTCATTTGACATCTTAATGTAGATATCATCAAGATTGGCATCTTTCATATCAAACTTATCCTTTAATTGATCTAACGTACCATCTGCACGAACTTGACCGTGATTAATTAAAACAAACTTATCAGCATGATCTTGCACTGTGGATAGGATGTGAGTCGACATCAAAACTGAACATCCAGCTTGTTTCTTAGCCTCCACTATATTCAATAAATCATTGACGGCAAGAGGGTCCAAACCTGTAAATGGTTCATCAATAATAAATAATCTTGCATCGGTCATGAAGGCACAAACAATCATAACTTTCTGTTTCATCCCTTTTGAAAAGTTTTGTGGAAACCAGTCTAATTTATTATCAAGTCTAAACGTTTTTAATAATTTATTTGCGTTTTTCCAAGTTTCCTCTCGATCAAGCCCATAGGCCATAATCGTCATTTCAATGTGTTCTTTTAAAGTCAATTCAGGATATAAAATTGGCATTTCGGGAACATATGCAATTTTTTTGCGGTATGCCTCAACGTTATCGTGAAGACTCATACCATCAATCAAAATTTGCCCACCACGAGGTGTCAATAGGCCAATAATATGTTTAATAGTCGTTGATTTACCAGCACCATTAAGACCAATTAGACCAACTACTTGACCATCTTCAACCGTAAATGTTTCTTTTTTTAATACCGAAACCTGACCGTATCCTCCGGTCAATTCTTTTATTTCTAAAGTCATGGATAAACCACCTATTATTCTGTTTTTACTATCTTAGATATGATAGCATGTTAATTAATATTAGTGTTTTTTGAAAGGAGATTTTTATATGGACGATTGCATTTTTTGCAAAATAATTAATAATGAAATTCCTAGTACCACAATTTACGAAGATGATGACATTAAGGCATTCTTCGATATTTCTCAGGTGACTCCTGGCCACACATTGGTGGTACCTAAGAAACATGTTAAAAATATTTTCGAATACGACGAGGAATTAGCTCAAAAGGTATTCAAAAAAATTCCTATGATTGCTCGTGCCATCAAAGACTCTAATCCTGATATTATCGGCATGAATATTTGCCAAAACAATGGCGAGATTGCATATCAAAGCGTTATGCACTCACATTTCCATCTCGTACCTCGTTACTCAAAAGACGATGATTTCTCAATGATTTGGGGAGACAACACTGGAAAAGCTTCTAGCGACGAACTACAAGCCCGTGCTGACAAGATTAAACAACACTTGGAGGACTAATAATGAAATTTTTTAGCGGTTTTATCATTGGTGCAATGTCAGGTGTTGCATTGGAAATATTTCAATCACAAAAAAATACATCTACAGATAATAGTACCAACTTATTCCACAATATAAAAGATTTAAAAGATACATTAGTTGAACTAAAAGACAATGCGTCTATCGTTCCCGAAGTAGTGTCTGGACTTCAATCTGATATAACAAATTATGCTCAAGATATAGCTCCAGATGTTGAAAATTTGAAATCTTCAGTTTCAGAAATGAAAGATAATTTAGAAAAATTCCAAGAAATAAGTGACTAAAATATGAATTTTTTATGATTTTTTCATCAATAATTTAACTATTTCAGTTATTTTATGGTAATCTTTTCAATTGAAGACATATTAAATAAGGATGTGTAAAGGATGAACAAACGTTTGACAAAATGGGTCTTGGCTTTAGCCGGCCTATTGATGGTAACAGTTGTTGCTGGTTGTTCTGGTAATAAAACTGTTGCTACATTAAAGGGTGGAAGAATTACTGAAGAAGAATATTACAAGGAAATGAAGAGTTCTTCAACAGGTAAACAAACACTTCAAACTATGATCATTACCAAAGCTCTAGAAAACCAATATGGTAAAGATGTTTCTAGTAAACAAGTTGACAAGGAATACAACAAGTACAAGAGCCAATATGGTTCTTCATTCAGTTCTATTCTTCAACAAAATGGTATGACTACAGCTCAATTTAAGAAGAACATTCGTACTAACCTTCTAACAAAGGTTGCTTTGAAGAAGAACAAGTCAGTTTCAAATGCTCAACTTAAAAAAGAATGGAAATCATATCAACCTAAGATCACTGTTTCTCAAATCTTAGTTGCTAAGAAAGATACAGCTACAGATATTATTTCAAAACTTCAAAATGGTGAAGACTTCGCAAAACTTGCTAAGAAGTATTCAACAGACAATGCTACAAAGAACAATGGTGGTAAGATGGAAGCCTTTGACAATGACAGTACAAGTGTTGATTCAGACTTCAAGACAGCCGCATACAAGCTAGAAAAAGTCGGAGACTACTCTTCAGAACCAGTTAAAACTAGTTATGGTTACAGCATCATCAAGCTTGATAAGAAGCCTTCTAAGGGTAAGATGAGTGACCACACTGCAGAACTTAAATCTAAGATTTATGCTAGTTGGATGCAAGATTCAACAGTAATGCAAAAGGTTATTTCTAAAGTATTGAAGAAGTCAGATGTATCTATCAAAGATAGCGATTTGAAAGATGTTCTTTCAGGTTACGTTTCATCAAATTCTTCATCAAAAAAGTAAATAATAATTAAAAAGGATTCGATTTTTAAAATCGGATCCTTTTTTTGTATACAAATTTAACTATGTTTATAAAACGAACGATTATCTAACCCAAAAATACGCTCAGAAAACTTACCATTCTCGGTTTTATCTAAAGCTTTAGTGATCATATTGATACTTGCATCCATCTCATCAATATTATGAAGTACTTCAGCTTCAAGTAACTTAGGCCTTTCTGGTGAACCATATTCAAGCAACCCATGATGTGATAGAACCATGTGTCTGAGCAAAATCATATCCTCAGATTCCAAGTTAATATTCATATCTTGAGCCGCTTTTACGATTTCTTCGTCAATAATTGTAATATGACCTAACATATTTCCCTCAAAAGTATATTCAATATCAAGTCCACCAGATAATTCAATTGTTTTACCTAGATCATGCAAACAAGCCCCTGCAATAAGTAAGGCACGGTTTATTTGTGGATATTGATCTGAAATCTTTTGTGCTAAACGTACCATGCTTAAAGTATGATATGCCAGCCCACCTTGGAAATCGTGGTGATTGCTCTTTGCTGCTGCACTAACAAAAAATCTATCATGATACTTTTTAAATAAATATCTAACAATTCGATTCCAAGCACCATTAGTTATCTCCAAAAAGATATCCTCAAACTCATTTTCCATATCTACACGTTTGATTGGTGCCGTCTGTACAAATTGCGACATATCTACCGTTGATGCATCCAAAACACCAAGACGGTTAATAATCACCTGAGGCTTACCTTGGTAAACATCTCTTTTACCATCTAATTGGACCACCGTCCCGACCTTATAAGTTTCAGCATCCTCTTCCTTGGCATCCCAATACTTACCAGGAATCTGTCCTGACTTATCTTCGAAAACCAATGATAAAAAGTTTTTACCATTCTTTGCTAATCGAAAATCTGATTTTTTAATAATCGCTTCAAGACTCATCGGTTCACCATTTTTATAGTCTATGATTTTTTGAGCCATAACTTACCTCCTCCAAATTAATAATATGATCATCAGGTAAATCTGAATTTAAGTTAGCTGTAACATAAATCACTTGATTATCAGCAGCAACTTCCTTTATTAATTCAAAAATACTATTTGTTCTTATTCTATCAAAGTCCACAAAGGCATCGTCAATTAATATTGGCAAATCTATTAAATCTGATATTTCAATTACAAATGCTAATCTTAACGAAATATATAATTGAACTGTAGTTGCCTTAGAAAGTTCGTGAACATCAAATTTCATTCTATCCCGTCTAGTTAATACTAATTTATTCTCATTAAATAAAATATCTACATAGTTTCCATCGGTCAGCACATTGAAGTAATGGGTCGCTCGTTTTAGCATCTTTGGATAACGATTTTCAGTTGCTAAATCCAACATCGAATGAATCCATCTACTGGCCAATTTATCTGCTAACCATTCATCATATAACTCAATCATATCATTTTCATTTTGAGCTAAATCATCTGTGACTTTTTGATACGCAGTATTATCAAAAATTTGATTCTGTCTAGTTTTTAAGGAACCGACTTGACGATTTAATTCATCATTTTTCTTATACAACAAATTCAATTGATAGATAACCTGATCTAATTGATTTTGTAAATCATCGTTATTATCATAATTTTTTAAGTCTTCAATATCGTCGCCAAGTATAGATTTATCCTGTTCCAGTTTATTGATGACACCTTGCTTTTGTAGTTGTTCACTATGTATTTGCATAAAATCATCTAATGCATCAACTTCATATTTAGACAAAATAATATTTAAACTTTCCTGCAAATGATCTATCTTAGAAAAATTATCTTGTTGCAACTTTTTATGTTCTAAATTACTTTTACGTATTAATGCAGATTTAGTATTAATAGAATCTAATTTAGAAAAATACTGTTCAATATTTGTTGCTAAGTCATCAGGAATTTCCAATAAGTGAAATGCATTAATTTGTTCCTTCCACTGGTCTAAATTAATTTCTGTATTATTTAATAAATCTTCTAGGCGACTCTGATCATTTTGCAAATCCTTAAGTTGTCTAATTGTATTTTGAAGTGCCTGTATTCTGCTTATGGATAAACCACTGTACCCTTTTAAATCAATAAATGATGGAGAATTATTATCAACAACTGGTCTTTCTTTTTGTTGATGCCATGCATATAAAATTCCCACTACAAAAACTAATCCTGCACCGATCCTCATCGGCCCAGACATAAATGTTGCTAATACAAGTGCCACTATGGACACTCCAATAACGGGCCAATTTAGATTTTGATCATCTTTATTTTCAGAATCATTATTTGCTAATTGGCTTAATTCAGAATCCGTCAACAATTGCATGTGATCATTTAAATCACGGTTTGATGCATATAGACTATCTATTTTTGCATCATTATCACTTAATTGCTGATTAATATTTCCTTTTTGAAACTGTAAATTACGTATTGTCTCTTTTTGTGCATTCAAATAATCCAAATCATCTTTGTTATTATGATAGAAATCCAAAAATTCTTGATCATCGTCAGACAAAGTGACAGAAGTGGATCTTACCGTATTTTGCTGCAATGTTTTCAATTCCTGATCAAGTTTCAAACTCTTATCCCAATCATCACGAGAAATAACCTTGTTTAAACTGACATCTACTTGCGATAAATCTCGGTAAGAAGCATAACGAGGCCATTTTTCACTTAAACTATTCAATCTATCACGTTGTTTTGATAGTACTCTTTCTCTTTTAATATTTTCTTTATATTCATTTTGTGTATTTTCTAAATCTGAGTCGATACTTTTGTAGGCAATTTGTTGATTTTCAAACTCTGATTTACGTTTTAATAGCTTATTTCTAGAATCTATGCATTCTATCAATGGTTGTTTGCGCCCACGTGGCTTATAAATCTCCTCACTGGCCTGTTCTAGAGTATCTGCACTAGTTAACCACTCTTTACTTCCAACAGCTCCTACGGCCATAATCTCGGTTTCTAATTGTTCTTCATTAAGTTTATAAACTGACATAATACTACTGTCATCTAAAACATGGCTATTTTCAAAATCCTCTTTGGAAAATCCCTTAGTTATCTCGGTAATCAACGAACTGGGCATTTCCTGATTACCTCTAAAGATTGTTACTTCTCCTCCATTTTTACCATCAACTCGTCTTAGGGTCCAAATAATGTCATGTTTGTCAATAAAATGTAATTCTCCGCCATAATTACCACCATTTTTTGGTTTATATTGTTGAAATTTTTCATCCCCACGAGCAGATGCAAAACCAAACAATATACTTTTTATAAATGTTAATAACGTTGTTTTACCGGCTTCATTGTATCCATATATAATCTGATAATCTTTATTAAATTCCCACTCGACATCGGACCACTTACCGAAGCCATATATTTTAACTTTAGTTAATTTCACGATCAGTCTCCGATGTATTTTTTATTAATTGTATTTTGAGTTATTTCCTTAATATGATTTAAAAAATCTGGATCATTTATGTGATCTCGAATTACTTGTTCACCAAATAATCTAGTATCCATATCTTTAATATCATCTAATTTAAAGACTGAATTTGCACTTTCATCCCAGTATTTTTGATCTATTTCAACCAACTTAGACTCACGATTGAATTTCAAATAAACTTTATACAAGACAACATTGGTATTTCCTTTAGAAAAATGATTTAAAATTTCATTACGTTCAATCGATTTTATCATGTCCTTATTCAGACTTTGAGCATTATTAATTGTCAAAGTAATCAAGTATCTATCATGATACTTAGCAAATGAATCCATCAAATTAGTTATTTTATTGAACAAATCTTCCAATCTATCATCCTTGCTTGCGTCTATCATTTCTGATTTCCAGACAAAGACTGAACTATGAATAAACTTACAATTAGTTATTTTGTTTTCATAGCTTACAAGATAAAATCCTTTTGTTTCCAACTCATTTTGATTACGACCTTGAGTATCTCCAGGATAAATAATCATCGGATTTCCATGTAGTATTTCACGTTTATGAATATGTCCTAATGCCCAGTAATCATATCCCTTAGTCAATAATTCATTAACGGTGAATGGAGCATAATTCCCATCACCAATTCCAGCATGAAGAATACCAATTTGGTAATCAAAATCACCTCGAGTTGGGTAAGTAGCTACCATATCAGTATTAATATGATTTTGATAATAGCTAAAACCTGATATACCAACATTTAATCCATCTCTGGTTTGTATTCTTACGGTAGATACTTCTTTTGAAAATACAGTGACATTGTTTGGAAAATCCATTACAGAAAAATTATTGCGATAATAGTCGTGATTTCCATACACCATATAAACTTGAATATTATTTTGATTGAGCTTTTCGAACCAATTTTTTAAGTACATCTGTGCTGATAAGGTACGTTCAGTATTATCAAATGTATCACCAGCAAGAATAACAAAATCAACTTTTTCTTTAATTGCGGTATCAAAAACTCTATCTGCTGCTGTATAAGTTGATTTTTTTAGCTTATTTTGCAACTCTTCTGAAAAATCACTAATACTAACAAATGGTGTATCTAGGTGCAGGTCAGCTGCATGTATAAATTTCATTAAGTCTCCTCTTTACAAAAAGGAGCCGGGACATTAACTGTCTCAGCTACTTTTTAATAATTAACAATTATTTATTATCTTGATAGATTTCTGCAATTGGTTTAGAAATGATTTTATTCAATTCTTCCATCATAGAATTCATCTTTTGTTCCTTATCCATCAAGTTCTTGATTTCATCATAGTTTTGAAGTTGATCTGTCAATTGACGCATTCCTTCGATATCGTCATCAGTAATTTCTTGACCTTGCATTTGTTTTTGTTGAAGTTCAAATTGTTTATTTTGAACTTTATCAAAAAGTTTAAATGCTAAGTCATTAGCCTTAACAGCTTCAAAAGCAAGCTTGAGATCAGCTACTTCTGTTGTCTTTCTCAAATCTTGTTCTAGTTGGTTGGCGCTATCATAAATATTCATACAGTCCTCCTACTGACCAAAAAAATTCTTAACATCATTATACCATTCCGAGGCCTTGTCTTTAATGCTATTTACACCATCTTGGAAAGATTTAACAATATCGTTGTTTCCACTGCTACCATCATCGTCATTATCTTCATTAGCAATTGTGGCTGCATCCTTAACACCAAAATCCGTTTGATCTGTATATGGTAATATACCGGTCATTTCACTCTTAAATAATGATGCAACTCCATTCTCACTAACTCCATATAAGAAGTGATTCTTGTCAGTCCTATCAAAACCGATCCAACTAGCAACAACAACATCAGGAGTGTAACCTATCATCCACTGATCCTTAGTTCCTGCATAACCATATGAATCTGGAACTTCAGTACTACCGGTCTTACCGGCAATTTTATAACCACTAGGTTTAGCAGTTTTACCAGTTCCTTCGTTATAGACCCCAAGCATCATGCTAGTCATTTCTTTAGCTGTATCTTTACTGATAATTTGTTTAGTTGAATTACTTGTATTATCTACAACAACTGTACCCGTAGAGTCGACAATTTTACGAATGAAATGAGTATCGGATAGCTTACCTTCATTTGCAAAAGCCGTATATGCACGAGCCATCTGCATTGGCGAGACACCTGTTTCCAAGCCACCTAATGCTAAGGCTAGGTTTTGATCGTTCTTATGAACTTTTATACCAAAATTCTCAACTGATGAAACACCTTTTTTAACTCCAATTTTATCTAACAAAGCAACAGCTGGAACATTCTCACTCTGTGCCAAAGCTTTATACATAGGAATTTCGTCTTGATACAAACCATCAGCATTCGTTGGCGTATATTTGTTTTTACCAAAACTGGTAATTTGATCAGGCAATGGTGAGTCATAACTATATCCATTTTCTATTGCCGGAGTATAAACAGCTAATGGCTTGATAGTTGATCCGGGTTGGCGATTCATTTGCGTAGCACGATTAAATCCTCTAAAGGTATGCTCTCCACGACCACCAACAACGGCTAGAACTCCACCATTGGATGGATTAACAGCAATTGAAGCACCTTGAACTTCAGTGCCATCAGCTGCATTATTAGGGAATAAGTAATTATTATCAAATGAGTTTTCCATTGATCTCTGAATACTTTGATCCAGAGTAGTATAAATCTTATATCCTTTATTCAAAATATCATCTTCACTGATACCATACTTGTCAACTGCTTCAGCAATTACAGAATCAAAGAAATATGGATACTTATATGAATTACCACCATCATAATTATTACTTAATGTAATCGGCTGATTCTTGTAGTAACTAGCCTGAGAAGATGTTAATTTATTGTTATCAACCATCAACCCTAAGACCAAGTTACGACGTGCTTTAGCATTATCCATATTATCAATCGGATTATACATCGTTGAACCCTTCAAAGTACCTGCCAAAACGGCTGCTTCCCCAGCGTTCAATTCACTGGCACTTTTACCGAAGTATCTTTCTGAAGCATCTTGGACACCCCAGACACCATTTCCAAAATAAGCATTGTTTAAATACATGGCTAGAATCGTCTTTTTAGAGTAAACACGATTTATTTCAATTGATAAGAACAATTCTTCACCTTTACGCCATAGAGTCTGCTTTTGCGTCAATAAGGCATTCTTAGCCAATTGTTGTGTTAAAGTACTACCTCCACCAGTAATTCTGTGGTAAACCAAATATCCTAATGCTGATCTAGCATATCCCTTTATACTAAATCCTGGATTCGTCCAAAAAGTCCTATCTTCCGTAGATATGACCGCATTTTGAATGTTTTCCGAAATCTTATCTAAACTTACATATGTTCCCTTACTGGCATACAATTCACCAGCATCATCATTATCCTTATCTAACACCGTAGTTTTTGTTTGCAACGATGACTTAAGATCCTCAACATTTGCTGTTTTAGCTTGATAAGTCCAATACGTACTTAAAACTAAAACTAACATTAGGAATAACAAGAGTAGCCAACGTGTAAGTTGGAACCTTCGCCAGTATTTCCTAATAAAAGCCCAAGCAATTTGTAATTTTGGTTTTAACCAATCCCAAAAACCATTATTATTATTCATTGTTAATACCTCTGCTATAAAGGTAAATTTTATCACATTATTGCTATGTTTTTGAAATACAATAACAAACTTAAGGAGACATTAAATAATGTATCGCCGTCAAATCAAGTATCTGAATCAAAATAAACAAGATATTACAATTCGAGAATTGTTAAAAAAGTGGCTAATTCCTAAAAAATGGCAACATTTTTTTAGGATTCAAAAGGATGTTCTAATTAATGGTAAATATCATCCCTTCAATACAATAGTCAAGAATGATGATGTAATAACCTTAAATTTTGATTTTCCACCTAGATCAAAAAATCAAACATATTTGCCAGGTAATCGCAATATTAACGTTTGTTATGAAGACAAAGACATTATCGTGGTTAATAAACAAGCGGGTATAAAATCACACCCCAATTTACCAACTGAAAATGATTCTTTAATGAATGACGTCGAATCATATCTTGCACCTAACGAACATCCTTATATGGTTCATCGTATCGATAAAGATACCAGCGGGTTAATGCTCATAGCTAAAACTCCATATCTAGTTCCGATTTTAGATAGACAGTTAAGTACTAAACTATTGCATCGAGAATACCTTGCAATAGTCAAATTGAACCAACCATTGACCGAATCTTCTGGAACTATCGATATCCCTATTGGAAACGATCCTGAAGATAAACGTAAACGTATGACTCGCCCAGATGGGCAAAATGCTATCACAAAATATAATGTCATAAAACAAAATAAAAAATATGCTTTATTAAGACTAAACCTATTAACGGGACGTACACATCAGCTAAGAGTGCATCTAAGTAGTAAAAATTGGCCAATAGTTAACGATTTACTCTACAATCCTGAGCCAAAAAATGGTAATCTATTGTTGTTCGCTCATGAATTAAATTTTATTACGCCATTTTCAGATGACATTCTGACGGTTGAAGCCGATCTTCCCGACTTTATGACCGACTTCATCACTAATGAGTTTTGAGCGACAAGAAGTTTTAGGAGTGATTTTTTGGCTCTTTGTCAAATAGTATTGATGAATGATTTTTGGCCTATGGGCATCCTCAATGAGGATGCCTATTTTTATGCAC
>NZ_RHNU01000020.1 GCF_003946015.1 Companilactobacillus insicii | reverse complement strand
TAGCGGTTGGTAGTTTTTTGTTGGGCCCCTTTAAGGGGCTTTTTGCGTGTGGCAAGCCCTTCTAGGGCTAATAAAAAGCCACCAGCTAAGCTGGTGGATATTTACTTTAAAGGCTTGCTTAATTGAAAAATCCTTACCATTTTGGTAAGATAAATTGTAACTAAAATGTGGCGGTGACTTACTATTAAGTTGAAATATGCAACCAAAAAAGTCGAGAAAATGTGTACAAACTTGAAAAAGTCCAGAAAAGAGTTAGGTGCAAGAACGGCTGAGGCGTTATTTGGATTAATAAATCTTCTTGAGAGTTCCGCTTCATTGGAAGATATTAATGCTTTAAGAATATACAAAGTTCATAAGTTGACTGGAAATAGAAATAACCATTATGCCTTAGATATTGATGGCAGAGCCAGTAGTTATCGATTGATTATACAGCCAATTGATTTAGATAATGAAGTGGTTATAAATAGAGAAAATCTTAATATTCAACTTTTTTATAGTAGTATTAATATTGTCAGAGTTGAGGAGGTGTCAAAACATTATGCTTAAAATAAGTAATGATAATTTAATTGCTTTTCATCCTGGATATTATGTTAAACGATATCTTGACGATCAAGATATGAAACAAAGTGAATTGGCAGATAGGCTCAATACTAACGAAAAAAGAGCTAGTGAACTGGTGAATGGTAAAATTGAATTAGATGATAATTTAATTGAAGGATTGGCATTAGTTTTTGGTACTTCTGAATCAATGTGGAAAAATCTTAATGACAAATATTTAAAAATAAAAGAACAGATTAATAGACAAAATCAACTGGAAGAAGAAAAGAATATTCAGAAGCAAATGGACTATAAGTTTTGGGAAAATTTGGGATTAGTTAAGCAAACAAGTAATACCATAGATAAGATTTCTGAATTAAGAAGAATCTTTCATATATCAAGTTTAAAAGTATTGGAGAATAGGGACTTTTTGGTTCAATACAAAACAGCTGTGCCAGAAGTAAAAAATAAAAATGTAATAAATTCTAATGCATGGGTACAAACGGCACTTAACATTGGACACTTAAAGGAAGTCTCATCAATTGATTTAGAATATTTGAGATCAAAGCTTCCAGAAATTAGAAAAATGACTAGGGATGATCCTGAGAAGTTTATGCCAAAATTGAATAACATTTTTAGTAAATCAGGAGTTGCTTTTGTAATTATTCCTAATTTAAAAAATTGTGGTGTAAATGGTGCGGTTAAATGGCTTGGAAAGGATAAGGTCCTACTTGCCATGAATGATCGTAGAAAATATGCAGATGTGTTTTGGTTTGCACTTTTTCACGAAATTAGACATGTCTTTCAACAGAAGAAAGGACATATAATTATATCATCTGATAAGAATATTGGACTTAGGAGTGTTTTAGACATAGATACTCTTGAATATGATGCAAATACTTTTGCACAAGACTATTTGATTAATCAAAAACAGTATGAGGAGTTTGTAGCGAAAAATAATTTTTCAAGTACCTCTGTTAAAGAATTTTCCGATAAAATTGATATCCATTCAGGTGTGGTTGTAGGTAGATTACAGCGTGACAATTATATTGAATATAATCAATTAAATAATTTGAGACAGAAATACAATATAATTGCAAAAAATAGTTAATGAAAAAGATAGTAGTTGTTATCAAAAATAGAAAACCAAAGACTGTACATGATATGCAGTCTTTTTTTGTGTACTCTTCAAAACCTCATTGCACTTTATACATGACTGTTTTACAATAAAGTTGTGATTGGAAACGTTTTCATAATATATTTAATTTATTTTTTTCAGACATAAAGGGAGGTAATTTCATGAGCGATCGTGATGAAGCAAATGTTCTATGGTTCAACGAATTACACCGCAAAGATGTTAACTTGGTTGGAGGAAAATCCTCTTCACTTGGAGAGATGACTTCTTCAATGGACTTGCCAGTACCATATGGTTTCGCAACTACTGCTAAAGCATACCGATATTTTATGAAAGAAACAGGATTAAATGATAAAGTTACTGATCTTCTTAATGGTATCAAAGATTATGAAGATTCAGACGAACTTGGATCAACTTGTAAGAAGATCCGTGACATAATTGTTGGCGCTAAGATGCCAGATGATTTAGCTGAGGATATTAAGAAGGCATACGCAGAACTTGCTAGTAAGATGGACCAAACAGATCCATTCGTTGCTATTCGTTCATCTGCCACGGCCGAAGATTTACCAGATGCATCATTTGCTGGTCAACAAGAGTCATATTTGAACGTTAAGGGTGCGGATGACGTAGTAACTAGTGTGCAAAAATGCTACGCTTCACTATTTACAGCTCGTGCAACATACTATCGTAACAAGCAACAATTCCCATATGACAAAGTTGCTTTGTCAGCAGCTGTTCAAATGATGGTATTCTCTAAGGCTTCAGGAATTATGTTCTCTGTTAATGTTTCTAACGGGGATGATACTAAGATTGTTATCGATGCAATTCGTGGATTGGGTGAGTATATCGTATTAGGTAAAGTAACACCAAATCACTTTGTAATAGATAAGAAGTCTCTAAAGATTGTTGAAAAGAATGTTGTTAAACAAACAATTCAATTATCTAGAATTCCTGGTGGTGGTACTAAAGAAGAGCCAGTCCCAGAAGAGTTACAAGACAAACAAGTTATTACTGATGAACAAGTAATTGAATTAGCCGGATATGCTAAGAAAATTGAAGAGCATTACGGCTGCTACATGGATATGGAATATGCTTTGGACGTTAATACCAACCGTCTCTGGATCGTACAAGCTCGTCCTGAAACATATTGGTCACAGAAGAATAAGAACCAAGATACTGATACTGGAGATGATAATGTGGTTGCAGAATCAGATGCTAAAGTTGTTGTTCGTGGATTACCAGCAAGTCCAGGTTTAGCTAGTGGAGTTGTTCATGTAATTGACGATCCAAAGGATATTGATCAATTCAAGAAGGGTGAAGTTCTTGTTACGTTGATGACATCACCTGATTGGGTTCCAGCTATGAAGAAGGCCGCAGCTATTATCACTAATAATGGTGGTATGACTTGCCACGCCGCAATTGTATCTCGTGAGATGCAGATTCCATGTATTGTTGGTACAAAGAGTAAGAAGGTTGCCGCAACAGATGCTCTTCACGATGGCGATGTAGTAACTGTTGATGCTAAGAATGGTGTTGTATATCAAGGTAAGGTAGCAAGTCTTCTTAAGAAACCAGAAGCAAGTGGTCAAGCAGCTGGTCAAGTTGTTGCCGCAGAAACATTTGCTCCAACAGCAACTGGAGTAATGATGAACTTAGGTGATCCAGACTTAGCTGACAAATATTCATCACTTCCAGCTGACGGAATTGGTTTGATGCGTGAAGAGTTCATCTGGACATCATACATTCATGAGCATCCACTATACTTGATCGAACAAGGTCGTTCGGACAAAGTCGTTGATATGCTTGCAGACGGAGTATCAAAGGTAGCACGTGCAATGGCACCAAGACCAGTTGTTCTACGTCTATCTGACTTCAAGTCTAGTGAATATCGTAACCTTAAGGGTGGAGATAAGTATGAACCACATGAGCCATCTGACTTGTTAGGTTGGCGTGGTGCTTCACGTTACTACGATCCTAAGTACATTGAAGCCTTCAAACTTGAGTTGGCAGCTGTAAAGAAAGTTCGTAACGAATTCGGATTGAAGAACTTAAATGTTATGATCCCATTTGTTCGTACAGTTGACGAAGCCAAGAAAGTTACTGAAATTATGAAGGGTCAAGGATTAGTTAGAGGTGCAGACTTCAAAGTTTACATGATGGCTGAAATTCCTTCAAACATTATTTTGGCAGATCAATTCAATCAATTCGTTGATGGATACTCAATTGGATCCAACGACTTGTCAATGTTGATTCTTGGTTGTGATCGTAATAATGATACTGTTGCTCCATTGTTTGATGAACGTAATCTTGCCGTTAAACGTGCAATTCGTCATTTGATCAAGGCAGCACATAAGGATGGAAGAACAGTTTCAATCTGTGGACAAGCACCTTCTGAGTTCCCAGAATATACTAACTTCTTGATTCAAAGTGGCATTGATTACGTATCTGTTAACCCAGATATGGTCAAAGAAACAAAACGTAACGTTGCTCACTTTGAACAAAGAATCATGTTGGACAGGGCTACTGGACGTGGATTACAAGATCCAACTAACTATGATTGGGAATAAGTTCAATTTAAGATCACACTTTAATGTGTGGTCTTTTTTTGTCAAAAGACACAATCGAGTACAAAACTATCTAATTATGGGATACTAATAATAAGAAGGAGTTAAATATGGCACTAAAATCTCATAAGATAGTTAAGTTATTAAAGCAAAATGGATTCATAGAAAAATCCCAAAATGGTTCACATTTAAAGATGTACAATCCGACGACTAATGTTACGTTACCTGTTCCAATTCATAATGATAAAGAGCTGGAACATGGTATTGAAAGTAAGATATTAAAGCAAGCTGGCATTAAGCAATCGTAAATTGACAGATTGTCCAAAGGGCAACTTTAGAATGTAAAAAAGACACATATCATGACATATGTGTCTTTTTTGCTGTTTAAACTATTATTTTTGAGATTTTTTTTGCAAAAAGTGAATTTTGTAGCTTTTATTTGTAGATAAAAAATGATTTTTACTATGCGAGTTATAGTTGGGATTATCGCAACTTGCTTATTTGCCATGATATATTGAATATAAAAATAAGACTCCTATAATTATATTTATGGAAAGGCTAAAAACACCTAGTTTAAAGTGATTTGGGGATTACATAAATAGTCTTTTTTATTTTGCGCGTTAACTTAGAGGTTAATGTTATGAATCAAGAATTTTTGAGCTCATCGTTATTAAGTAATGAGTCCATAATATGGAAAATATTAGATCACTAATTATCTAGTATTCAAGCAAAGGGGATTTTTGTTTTGAGGCAAAAAGTATCTAATTACGAAATCAAAAAGAGATTCATATTATATAAGGGACATACGGGATGGAAAATTAAAACTCGTATTTTTGGTAGCTTGATTATAGGTCTTTCGGCTTTTACATTTGCTGAAAATATTGGAACTATCAACGTTCATGCGGCAGATGCTACGTCGGTTGAAACTCAAGCTACAGGAGGTACACCGACGACGGTACCTGCCGGATCAACAACACCATCAAAGCCAACTGTTGAGACCAGTAATGGTGATGCAGCAGGGAAAGACCAATCTACAGATTCAACTGAAGATTCAATGGTTGATACAAATAAGGGTGATGCCGAACAAGAGCAACCGACAAATTATACAGCAGAACCAACAAAAACAGTTCAAGAAAAAGAATCAGCACCGGAACAAGGTCAACCAACATTAGCCAAGCCTGAATTAATGAGAGCTGCGGCTGTTCCAAATGCTGAATTAACAGCTCAACCAGATACAACTCAGACTGTAGATACTGCGGCTGCAACTGCTGATAAGTATCCAGTACTATCTCCAGATAAGGATGTTAATGTTGGGGTGGATACTACACAGGTAGAGTTGTCTGCAAAGGAAATAGCCAATCATTTTACAGCTAATGTTGAGAATCGTGACGGTGGAGATAATGATGATGATCCAGCCGATAATATTGTCAAAATACCCATTGGAGCTGACGGTACGGTTAAGTTAACAAGTAATGATCCACATACGTATTACACCTCACCAGGTAATCCAACTAGTATCACCGGCCATCAGGCGGCACATGTATCATTTGAGCACGAAATTGACTTCAATCATAATTTTTCTATGTCAGGAGCTTTAGGTATTGGTAGTAAAACTTCTGGTGGTGCAGATAGTGTTGGCTTTATCTTTGCGCCAGGTGATCCATCAAAAGCTACACAAGGTGGATCTGGCGGCAAGTTGGGGCTTCAAGGATTAGATGATGCTTTTGGATTTGTATTTGACGAATTTGATAATAGAAATGATTATAATGATCCTGAAGTATCATCAGGTGGGTTGTTTCCTAGATATAGTTTCTCACCATATGTTGGTTGGCGTACGACTGGTGCAGATGGAAAATTACAAAAGACAAGTGATAGTGACTGGAAAAAGACAAGTAATCTTACATTAAATCGCAGCCAAGGAAATACATTAAATGAGTTTACCTTGGATTATACTGAGAGTACTAAAACATTAACTGTTAAATTAGGTGGACAAACATTTACAAAAACTATCTCAGATGTAAGTTCAGGATATTCCATCTCTGTTGCGGCTTCTACTGGTGGTTCATGGAATGATTATTCAGCAAGAATTGATGACTTCAAGTACACGCCTAAAACTATTCCATTAAATGTGAACTTGGTTGATGATGCAGATCAAGATGCATTGTTGAATAAGGTAAATGTAAGTGCTGTTGCCAACATTGGTGATACTATTTCGATTTTCTCAACTCAAGAAGCAGCAGATCGTGCTGTTAAGGAAGACCATTTGGATCCTAGTCTTGTCGCAGTTATACCAACGGATTCAGCGGGCAATATTTATGTTATCGATGGTGACAAAAGTATCACAGATGAAACCGGTACGGTAAAACACATTGGTGGCGATACCACTGTTGGAGACGGAACATATTATAGCTATACCGTTAAGGATGGCGATGGCCAGAATATGATTGTTCCAGTTAGATTGGCTTATAAAGCAGTGGTAACTCCAGTTGATTCAAAAACTGGTCAAAAAATTGACGGTCTAGATCCAGTAACTGTCGTTGCTGTCGCAGGTAAACCATCATTAGTTCAGATTCCTGGATATACAACAACCAAAGTTACTTTGACTACTCCTGCTGAGGGACAAGCAGTTGCTCAGGATACTCTGGCAATAGATCAAGGAAATACGGTTAAAGATCCCACAACTACAACTGCAGACGAATCTAATCCAATAGGACATTATTATACGGGTAATGGTAAGACTGTTGATGGTCATGATGTGGTGACAAAAGCCACAGTTGGTACTGGCAAATCTGTTGCTGATGATTTGAATAAACAACCATTAGATGATCCTAATGGAAATCTAGCTGTGAGTGGGCAAGATAAAGATTCCAAGCCTATTACTAATACTGATTACTATTGGTCAAGTGTAGGAAATGCCACGGCAACTGATTCTACTGATGAAACAACACCTAAGGACAGTGGTAGTGTTCTAGTTCCAACGGCTTCCACTCTGGACTATTGGAAGGGTGTCGCCGCGGACAATCAAACTAAAGCTGATAAATATAAAAAGGATTCACAAGCCATGTATGACAAGTTTGTTGGTATAACTGGCTTAACGCAAGCACAAAAAGATGATGCCGATGCATTATTAAAATCAGTTGTTGATATTTATGCAAATGTTTCTGATAAAAATGGTAAGGCTAAGACGGCATTTGAAAATGCAGGTACAGCAACTGACGCCACAACTATATACAATGATGGTCAAGATGGTTATGCATCTTTGGAAGAGGTTCAAAATTTATTAGTTAAATTTAATGACGATTTAGGTGCGTTAACAACTAAGAATGATGATGTTAAAAGCAGTCTGGCAACTTTCAAGTCACCTGATAAGCATTATACATATGGGGATAAAATTGATTTTCCACCCGTAAGTTTTGGTGAAGGATTTGGAACAGTTACGGATGATCAAGTTAAAGGATTCGATAATCCAGATTATTACAAATATTACGATACTAATGATACTGGTGATAAAAATCCAATTCAAACACCTAAAGACGTTGGTTCTTATATTTTTAAATTAACTGATGCTGGTAGAACGTATTTGAAGAGTTTAACACCGGATAATTTACAAGCAGGTCTTTATGTTTCTGCCATTTTGACTATTGATCCTAAGAAAGTTACGGCAAGTGTTAATGATGCAACTGTAACTTACGGTGGGGATGAAAATAAGCAAATGCCTGCCTTTAGCGGAAGTATAGATGGTACAGCTGCTGATAGCAGTGATTTCGAAGTCACTGATGCTAGTGGCAAAACTGTTTCTGTTGATAAATTACAGGTCGGAGGCAACTATACTATAAGTTATACACAAGATGCCCAGACTAAATTAAAAGCCAATAAGAACTATGATTTCACAGATGAACAAGGTAAAAGTACATTTGGTACAGGTACATTAACAGTTGAAAAGAGAAAAATATCAGTTACTGCAAATGATCACAATAAAACATATGGTACAACTGATGATCCTACCCTTGATTTAACAAGTAAATCAGCAGATGGACTTGTTAATGGTGATGATATTAGTGATTTGAATGTTCATTTGACAAGAGCTGAAGGGGAAAATGCCGGCGAGTATAAAATTACTGGAACAGGTAGTAGTGATAATTATGATGTAACGGTTAATTCAGGTACGTTCACAATTGCTAAGAAACCAGTGTCTGTTAATGTAAAAAGTCAAACAATTACCTACGGTGATAGCATTCCAGATCCAACTTTTACTTATGATAATTCAAGCTTGGTAGGTAAAGATACGGTTGACGCGCTTGGAGTAAATTTGACCAATCCTACCGGTATTAAGGATGTTGGAACTTATCAGAATGCTATAACTGGAACTGCCAATGATTCTGGAAATTATGCAGTTACAATTAATCCTGGAATATTAATAATTAATCCAAAGGAAGTAACAGTAAAAGCATCCGATATTGATAAGACATATGGCAATGATGATCCTGCATTAACATTGGAGGATCCATCAAGTGTATTAGTAGGCGATGATAAGGTTGATGCTTTGCATGTCAAATTAACCCGCGAAGGTGGAGACACCGTTAAAGACGGCGGTTATCAAATAACCGGAAAACAAATTGAAACGGGTAATTATGAAGTAACAGTTGAACCAGGTACATTTACAATAAAAAAGAGACCAGTGACCGTTACTATAAATAATCCAGAAATTACTTACGGTGACGATATTCCAACACCGACGTTTAAGATTACCAATGGAAACTTGGTTGGTAATGATAAAAATACCGATTTAGGAGTAAAGTTATCTGATATTTCCAATATTAAAAATGTCGGATCTTATAAGATAACCGGTAGTACCTCAGATACAGGCAATTATGCAGTTAAAATTATTGACGGAACTTTAAAGATTGATCAAAAGAAAGTAACAGTTACAGCAAATAATGCAGGTAAGACATACGGCAATGAAGATCCAGAACTAACATTGAAGGATCCAACTGATGTGTTAGCTTCTGGTGATACAGTTGATGATCTCAATATCAAGTTGAAACGTACAATTGGAGAAGACCAGGGCGAGTATCCTATAAAAGGAATAATTGCGGATCCTACTAAGAGTAGTAATTATGACGTAACAGTTAATCCAGGTAAATTTAGTATTTCTAAGAAAAATGTGACTGTTACTATAGACGATTCTTCGATGACTTATGGTGATAAGAATATTCCAAAACCAACATTTAAGATTACTGACGGTTCATTAGTTAATGGAGACATTGAGGGTAAATTAGGTGTTACATTAATAAATCCTACAAATGTAAAAGATGCTACTGATTACAAGATAACAGGTACTACTACAGATACCGGTAATTACAAGGTTGAGATTATTGATGGAAAATTAACGGTTAATCCAAAAGCAGTAACAGTAATGGTAGACCCACAGACAAAAGTATATGGAGAAAAGGATCCTGAATTAACATATACAGTACCAACAGGATCAATAGTGGGAAACGATGATTTAGGAATAACATTGAATCGCGAAGATGGAGAGGATGTCGGAACTTATAAAATAGGTGGTACATCAAGTAATAAGAATTATTCAGTAACAATAAAACCTGAGAATTTAACAATAGCTCTAAAAGCAGCAACAGTAACGGTATATCCACAGGAGAAGGTGTATGGGGAAAAGGATCCTGAATTAACATATACAGTTCCAGAAGGATCAGTAGTAGGAGCCGATGATTTAGGAATAACACTAAGTCGAGAAAAAGGAGAAGATGTAGGCAATTATGAGATAAGCGGTACATCAAGTAATAAGAATTATTCAGTAACAGTAACACCGAATAATTTAAAAATAACTCCAAAAGAAATAACGGTAACAGCAGACCCGCAGACAAAAGTATATGGAGAAAAAGATCCTGAATTAACATACACAATACCGACAGGTTCAGTAGTGGGAACTGATGATTTAGGAATAATACTAAGTCGAGAAAAAGGGGAAGATGTAGGCACTTATGGAATAAGCGGCACATCAAGTAATAAGAATTATTCAGTAACAGTAACACCGAATAATTTAAAAATAACTCCAAAAGAAATAACGGTAACAGTAGACCCACAGAAGAAAGTATACGGAGAAAAAGATCCTGAATTAACATATACAATACCGACAGGTTCAGTAGTAGGAACTGATGATTTAGGAATAACACTAAGTCGAGTATCAGGAACTGATGTAGGGGATTATACAATTTCCGGCATATCAACCAATAAGAACTACACAGTGGACTTTAAAGATGGAAACTTTAGCATTATCAAACGTCCAGTAACGGTCAAAGCAAAGAGCTATAAAAAAACATACAATGACCCAGATCCAAAATTTGAACTTACTGATTATGCTTCTAAAGTTCTTGTTAATGGAGATACTTTAGATAAACTTGGTGTAAAACTAACTAGATTAAACAATGATCAAAATGTTGGTACTTATGATATATCTGGTACATCAGATAGCAAGAATTATAATGTTACGATTACTAATGGATCGTTGACCATTAAACCTGCTGCAGCAACACCAACAACTTCAACAACTGAAATAACATATGGAGATACACCTGAGATAACTAGAACTACAAATGCAGGTGCTAAGTCAATCAAACTCAATCCAGAAGATTTTAAGATTGTTAATCGAAATAGAGATACTGTAACACCAGCTGAGTTACAAGCTGGTGCTCCATACACAATCGAATTAACAAGTGATGCCGTTAAAAGATTGCAAGCTGCTAATCCAAACTATGATTTCTCTAAATTATCGTTTGGAAGATTGAATGTTCTAAAACGTAGCATCACAGTTCGTGTTAATGATCAGACTATGTATGCAGGAGGCAAAGCACCACAAAATACCGTCAAATTGGAAGATGGTACTAAATTACAAGATGGCGATAAGTTGAATGTTTCTTATCAAAATCCAAATTCTACGGATGTCGGAACTTATCAAATCGGTGCAACGATTAATAATCCAAACTACGATATTAAAATAGAACCTGGAGAACTGAAAGTTCTAGGCAAGGATGTTGATCCTGATGGAAATGTCACGATAACTGAAAAAGATAAAGATGGTAATGTTGTGAAAGTTACCAAAAAATGGAATGATGGAACCGATACTGTTTACACTGACGATCCAACCACTAACACTAAGGGTACAGATGAGTTGGACAAGGATGGTAAATCTTCGTCACATCAAACCATTGAGCCAGATTCTGCTAAGACGGTTTTGCCAAATTCTGATGGTTCAGCAACTGTTGTAACGATCGATGATTCTGGTCAACCAAAGTTCACACATTACGGAGTAGATCCAGATCACGATGGTATAACAAGTGCCGATGAATTGAAGAATGGTACGGATCCATTAGTTTATAATTCACGTGGTGGCAATCACGAAGGAGTAAATAATGGAACCGCGGTTAAGAAGGATCAAAATATTGCGACAACAACAAAGATAGTCAATCTCTATGATAAGAACGGCAAGAAGGTTAATAGTCAGGCCTTAGGTATCAATACTTGTTGGTATAGCGATGAGGAATATACCTTAGATGGTGTAATGTATTATCGTGTTGCTACTAATAAGTTTGCGAAGGCTAGCGATGTCTATCTGTATATTGATAAGAAGCCAGCGTTCATCAGAGTTTATAATAATAATCGAGGTGACTTGATCGATTATACTGGCGCCAAGTTAAATCGTGATTTATTGCCAAGTACAGAGTGGAGAACTGATAGAATTGCACTCATCAATGGCCAGCAATACTATCGTGTTGCAACAAATGAGTTTGTACCAGTTGATGAAGTGTATGAATACACATACGCTAATACTAATGTTGCAACTTATTCTGAAACTCCAATTTATAATGAACGTGATGAGAGATTAAATATTGCTTTACCAGCAAATCATAATTATATGGTCGATAGAATTGTCGATATTAATGGAATACAATACTATCGAGTAGCTACAAATATGTTTGTTAGAGTAGATGAATTAATGATATAAAATAAAAAGCAAGATTATGTACTCGATACATAGTCTTGTTTTTTTACGTAAAATGACATTATTATATAACTTGCTAATTAATTGCCCCTTTTAATCTGTCATTATTTAGACTAATATAGATTTTATTGTGTGAACAATTGTATAAATTAAATAATAAAGAGAGGTATGCTAATGACTTGGTCGACTTGGCAAATAGCACCATTTGTAACTAGTGTGTTCTTTGTCCTAGGAGTATTCACTCTTTATAGCGTTACTTTCAATTGGTTAACTTCAGGAACACACACGTGGAATATCAGTATTGATGATGATACTCTGAATTCTTGGTACGGTGTTTTGTATATGCTAGTGTTCGTATTCAGTATTCAGACATCAGTCGTAGGTACTAGCGTTTCCTGGGAGTTTATGAATTTCCAATTAATAGCAGTAACCTTTTGTGCGTACTTTTTAAATATTCATGTTCCGTATTATTCATTATTGCCAATAGTCCTTGTTTATATGGTGTTCAATCATTCGATTGGCTACTGGCAGTCGTGGGGACATGCCATTACCTTGATAATGTTTTTCTGGGCTCTCAATAAGATTCGTATGAAATATCGAGATGGACATAATGCTTTCTTTCAGTACATGTTAGTCGGTATCGTATTCGGCGGAATACTTTGGTTTTGGATGGTATTAAAATTTCATATTACATGGAGTACTTTTTGGCAAGAATGGATCTATCTAATTATCTTTGAGATTTTGCTGTATATGTACATCTCGATGCTTTCGCAGGATAGTGCTGTCAAGATTCGTTTAGCAAGGCTTGCTAGTCATGATACTTTGACTAATACTGAGAATTTTTCAGCCTATACTGGAGACATAGAGAAGTTATTTGATAATAATCGTAAGAATAATGTCCCACTGACAATGATGATGTTTGATATTGATCATTTTAAGTGGGTAAATGATACATATGGTCATCTGGCGGGTGATCGTGTTTTGCAACATGTCACTAAGGTTGTACAAGCAGTACTGGATGAAAATGATACTAATATTAGTCTGTATCGAACTGGTGGGGAAGAATTTAATATACTATTCCCTAACTATAAGTTGGAAGAAACAGAACGTGTCGTGTATCAGATCTTTTCAGCTATAAATCATATGGAAGTAAAATCTGATAATAATAAAATTAATATTTCAATTTCAGTTGGTGTGTCAGAAATAAATGACGATGACAAGTCTCCGTTAGACTTTTACAATCGTGTCGATCAGAACTTATATCGTTCTAAGCGTAATGGACGAATGCGGATTACTGTTGATTAAATAGAGCGCGACAAAGCACGTCTAACTTCTGAGTATAACCTAGAATGCCCCCGTATTTACGTAAGTAAATGCGGGGGTATTCGTAGTTAAACGGAAGAAGTTGTGCTTTGCCGCGCGTTTACGCTTTAAACATGCAGCATAAATGTGGAACCAAACATAGCTTTTTCCACTTAAAACAAATTACTCCAGCAATCCAAAATCGGATTACTGGAGTAATTTGCCTTAATGCTCGAAAGCTGCCCATGTTTTGTTCCGCTCTCTTGTTTGTCATAAAAATCATAATAGTTTACACTGACTTTGTAGTTTCACAACAAATGAGTTTCAGGAGGAATATAAAATGGCAAGTGAGAAAATTGAAGTTCCAGCATTAGGTCTTGGTACTAATAAAGTTGGTGGACATAATTTGTTCGACAACTTAAAGGATGAAGATGGCTATGCAGTAGTTAGGAAGGCGTTGGATTCAGGTATTAAGTTACTTGATACGGCATATATGTATGGCAAGGGTCGTTCTGAGGAAATCATTGGGGATGTTATTCAAGATTATGATCGCTCAAAAATCATGATTGCGACTAAATCAGCTCAAGATCCAGCCAATGACTTTAAGCCCAATAATGAGCCTGAGTTCTTGAAGAAGACAGTTGATGATGCTTTAAAGCGTTTGAAGACTGATTATATTGATATTTTTTACATTCATTTCCCAGATGAAACAACTCCCAAGTATGAATCAGTTGCTGCATTAAATGAGATGAAGAAAGCCGGTAAGATAAGAGCTATCGGTGTATCTAATTTTTCATTGGATCAAATCAAAGAAGCAAATCGTGATGGTCTTGTGAATATAGTTGAGGATAATTATAGTTTGGTTCATCGTGATGCCGAGAGGACGTTGTTACCTTACTTAGAGGAACAAAATATTGCTTTTGTACCATATTTCCCATTGGCTTCCGGATTGTTAACTGGTAAATATTCATTGTCTGATCATGATAAGTTCAAGCAATTCAATGATGATGAATTCAAGACTATTATTGATGCCTTAGCTGAAGTTAAGACTATTTCTGATAAGCATAATGCTACAATTGCTCAGATAATATTAGCTTGGTATATTGCTGATCCTGATATTAGTACCGTAATTCCAGGTGCTCGTATTGAGAAGCAAGTTGTATCTAATGCCGGTGCGATGAAGATCGACTTGAGTGATTCAGAGTTTGAGAAGATTGATGAATTGTTTGGTGGATTTAAGAATTAAAAAATGGTGATTTCAGTAATTTTGAACTGGAATCGCCATTTTTTAGTAAATATTAAGTATTTGTTCATGGATTCTTATTACTTCTGCAAATGAAGCATCATCTAGAATTGTGCTAGAACTTTGAATGTTTCTTCCTAAAATACTAAATGTGTGAAATTGTAGTGGATTCACGTAACCATCAACTTTATCATTATTATTAATTGGTATAAACATTGATTTTAACTTGTTATTTTTGCCATGGGTTATTGGAGAAACAGCAACCTGACCCGTTATCTTTGAATATCCGCTAGTACTTATAACTACAGCTGGGTGCCTACCACGTAATTCATTATCTTTGGAAGGTTGGAAATCTACCCAAACTATTTCTTGCTGTTCTGGGTAAAATTTCTTTCTTACACTAGAATTCATTATTCCTGATTTCTGTATCTACAAAGTCTGTATCTGATAAATCATTTTTATGATCTTTGATAAATTTAGAATCGGTAAAGGGATTTTTTTCTTGTGGTAAGAACACAATGGCACCATTTTTACCTGAAAAAACATCGTATTTTTCGTACTTTGCTTGAATACCTTTTGGAACGGTAAGGACCGTGGAAGTACCAACTTTTCTAGGTTTAACTGATAGCATTTTAATTCCTCCTTTAAATATATATTGAATATATATTTAAAACTTGTTTGTGTCAATTGTTTTGCAATTAAGCTAAATATAAGTTATAGTGTCCTAGTAAACTAATACACTATGTAGGAGGCAGTGAATTGAAGTTTGACGACAAAGTTCCAATCTATATTCAAATTAAGAATTATCTTTATCATCAAATCTTAACTGGCACCTTACAACCTGGAGATAAGCTGCCATCGGTAAGACAGTTGGCTCTGGATGTAACTGCTAATGTCAATACCGTTCAGCGAGCACTGACCGAGATGTTATCTGAAGATATTATTGAGTCTCAGCGTGGCAAGGGTAACTTTGTCACAACTGACGTTGATAATATTAAGCAATTGAGAAATAAATTAGTTAATGAACAACTAACTCTGGTATATCAAGAACTCCATGCTCTAAATTTGAGTAATGATGAGATATTATCCGAAATGAAGAGTTACATGGAAAGTAGGGATGAACAGCATGAGTGATTTATTAAAAATTGAAAATTTGATTTACAGTCATAGTTTAAAAAACATTTTGCACGATGTAAATTTGACGGTCAGTGATGGTAAGATTGTCGGTTTGCTTGGTGAGAACGGTGCGGGTAAGACAACTTTGATGCGTCTTATTACTGGTAGTGCTCATGGCAAGGGAACTATCACAGTTGCCGGAACTAGCAAACCGGCTGAGCGTAAGAGTCACGTCAGTTTTACAGAACACTTAGGTGGTCTCAGCAGTGGTATGAAGGTTGGTAAGGTTTTTGATTTTTATCAATCTGTCTATCCAGATTTCAATATTGCTCGTTCAAATTCATTGATTGAATTCTTAGATATTGATAAGAATTTGAAGCTATCAGCTTTATCAAAGGGTATGAAAGAGAAGCTTATCATTGCTTTGACATTGTCTCGCCAAGCTGATTTGTATTTGTTGGATGAGCCATTTGGTGGAATAGATAGTATGAGCCGCAAGAAGATAATTAATAGTATTTTGAAATGGAAACCAGAAGAATCAACGATGATTATTAGTGATCATTATGTGACAGAGATTGCTTCGATTTTGGATGAAATCGTTGTGGTTAAGGATAAGACTATCAATTGCCACAAACAAGCGGACGAAATCCGTGAAGATAATGATATGGGAATTGAAGAGTTCTACGAAAGTTTATATGAAGGAGGCAAACAAGATGACTAGTTTTGGAAGTTTGTTTAAAACTATGTTCAAAGAGAAGTTTCGTGATATGAACTTTTTCTTGATGATTAACTTGATAGCCATTGTAGTAAGTATTATTGTAACTGCATTTCAAGGTGGCATGAATCGGAGCGCATCATTGGCTATTACTATTGGTTGGTCAATGCTTGCCTATCTGATAGCTTTTGTGCGTTTGAGTATTCTTCAAGAACGTAAATTTGTGCGTGATAGTTATCGTCTGATTCCAATTAGTGATACGAAGCTCTATCTTGCTAACTTAGTAACATCATTGGTTAATTATATATATGTAGTTATTGCTCAGATTGTGTTCTATCTAGTTGCGGCAATACCTAACTGGTCAGAATACAGTGACGCGTTGAATATGATGGCAATGGTTAATGGACGTGCTACGTTCGATGCTCCAAATGCAATAATGGGTGTGATTGCTCTACTTTGCTTATCATTAGTGATTTTGATTTTGAGTTGGACGACCATTAGTTTGATTCATTTGGCATCACGTTCTGCAAGTAACTTCTTACCTTCAACTGGACGTAAGGTTATGAACATTGTTATTTATGTGGTAGTTATCTTGCTTGTGTTGAAAGTTGTAGGATTCGTTACGGATCAGTTGAACAATTCAGTTAATATGATATTTAACTCTAATTACACTGCCAACTTTGCCGTTACTATCTTGGTATTCTTAGTTGTTGCAGCAATTGAAGCAGCAATCAATATTTATTTGATGAGTAATTGGGTTGAGACTGTTTCTGAGTAAAAATCAAAATAGTTATAACTTTTCTATATTAAACGTATAATGACATTAATATGGAAGGAATGGTTTAAATGGCAACTATTTATGATTTTTCAGAAGTAGAAATGAACGGTGAGAAGATTGATTTCAACGACTACAAAGACAAAGTCGTTTTGATCGTTAACACCGCTAGTAAATGTGGACTAGCTCCACAACTTGAGGGTATCGAAGCGTTGTACAAGAAGTATCATGATCAAGGACTTGAAGTATTGGGTCTTCCTTCTAATCAGTTCCATCAAGAATTAGGATCTGACGAAGAAACAAGTGAATATTGTCAGATGCATTACGGTGTAACATTTCCAATGACTAAGCAAGTTAAGGTCAATGGTGATGATGAAGATCCATTGTTCACTTATTTGAAGGAAACAGCTGGTCACGGTCGTATCAAGTGGAACTTTACTAAGTTCCTGATTGGTCGTGACGGTCAGATAATCAGTCGCTATGCTCCAACTACTAAGCCTGATAAGGTTGAACCTGATATTGTTTCAGCACTTGGTAATTTATAATTTTAAATATTTTAAAAAAAGTTGTGCCTGTAAGAATTTTTTGATTCTTGTAGGTACAACTTTTTTGTTTAGTTAATAATATTCATTATTGATTTCTTTAGTTCAAAGAACGTTTTGGTGTCCAAAATATCAATATATTCGCAATGTCTTTTTTTATAATCGTAAGTAAAGAACTGAAGTGGATTAATAAACCCATTGATTTTATCGCTATTGTATGGAATGAAATAACCTTCTTTTTGCAAATTATTATTATTTGCGTGTGTAATTGGAACAATCACAACTAACCCAGTTAATTTGCTGTATCCTAAATTACTCATCACTACCGCTGGACGTCGTTTGGTTATTTCTTGACCTAGAGAGGGATCAAAATCAATGAACACTATATCTTGTTGTTGAGGAATGTATTTATTCATTGTCCAATTTTTCCTTACCAATTAGTGGTCCACCGAATTCTTCATCTTGAGTCCAGTCATGATTTTTAATGAATTCTTCATCGTGAAATGGATTCTTTTTTTTTGGTGAAAATACTATTACGCCGTCTCGCCCTTGAAATACATCGTATTCCTTTGCCATTGGTTTAATATTATTAGGAACAGTCAAAGTGTTAGAATTTCCAACTTTACGAATCTTTACGCTCATATTGTCAACCTCCTTACAGCTTTGTGTATACAAAGGATATACGGATTCGTTATTAATATCAAGCAAATTACATTGCCTCCTGTAGTTGTTATAGTTTATATTTGTAAATTACGCAAAAAATATATTTTTTTACGTTTAAATCAAAAAAGTCAGCAATCCAAAATGGATTACTGATCTTAATAAGTTTTATCCTTCGGCACCGTGAATGGCGTCTAGAATATTATCCTTTGAGAAATCATGCTTCATGTAATCTTTGTTGTCTGTAGGTAAGTGTTGTTCCAAACTATCGAACTGTTGGAAACTAACCATACCTGTGACTGATTCAAAGTCTAAGATGTGACCACCGAAGTCATGTTCATCTGACATGAAGTGGCTGTGGAATCCACCAACGGCAGCTCCATCGAAGATTTGTGGTGAATAGTAGCTTAATAGTGTTCCTTCAACAGAGTCTTTAGTGAAGATACTTTGTTTCTCAGCTGTTTCAGCTAATGACTTGTATGGCTGTGCAGATTTTTGAACAGCACGTGTTTTCATATTCTTAAAGGTACCAGTGACTTTGACCGAATAGAAGGTATTATCACTAGCGGCCGCCTCTGAAATTTGTTTTTTGAGATCATCACGACTGATATCTTCAACTTCTAGCATTTCAGCGTAGTCGGCAAAGTGGCTGTTAGCAAATGGTAGTGTAAAATCACTATCGACTAGATTGACATTGCCGTTGCTATCAACTTGATATGGTGTTCCATCTAAGATGATGAGTTCGCCGTCAAGTCCTTCTCCGGTACCAATTCCAGTGTCACCATGGTTTAACAATTCTTTCATTGTTAGTGTTCCATCCAGTAATCCGGGAACGAGTAATGCTAATGTTCCGTGTTGGTATAGTACATTTGAGTCTGACATAAATTTGAAAACATCCTTTCTAGATTAGTATTCTTCAAGAAGTGCTGATACGAATTTTGAGTTGTCACTGTAATCAACTGGGATATCGATTACTACAGGACCAGGTGTGGCGAAGGCCTTCTTCAAGGCATCTTTTAGTTCAGCGTTGGTTGTTGCATGCATACCTGTTGCTCCAAAACTTTCAGCATATTTGGCGAAGTCAACATTACCAATATTAACACCAGCATGACGACCGTACTTAGCTTCTTCTTGGAATTTAACCATATCGTAGTAACCATCATTCCAGATTAACTGTACGATATTTAAGTTAAGACGAACAGCAGTTTCGAGTTCTTGACCTGAGAACAAGAAGCCACCATCACCAGCAACTGATACGATTGGCTTTTCAGGACGTTCTAATGCGGCAGCAATTGCCCAAGGAAGTGCCACTCCGAGTGTTTGCATACCATTGCTAAATAGTAAGTGACGTGGTTTGTAACTTCTGAAATGACGGGCCATCCAGATGTACAAACTACCAACATCAACTGTAACGGTAGTATCGTCGTCAACTTGGTCTTGAAGTTCTTTGATGATTGCTAGGGGATGAACACCTTTTTCAGGGTTCTCGGCAGGTACTTCATCTTGAGATAGGAAGTTTACTTGCATTTCGTGGAGATGCTTCTTCATGTCGTCACTAAGTGAAATATCAGCAGGCAAGTTGTGAGCAATATCTCTCATAGTCTTAGCAATATCAGTTTGAACAACTAAGTCAGGTTGATATTCGTTTGAAATTTCTGGAGCAATACTGTCTAAGTTGACAACTTCGCCTTGACGATCAACGTTCCAAATTCTGGCTTCATATTCAACGGGATCGTAACCTACAGCGATAACAAGGTCACTTTCTTTAAGAATGGCATCACCAATTTGGTTTCTAAACAATCCTACACGTCCGTAGTAATTCTTTTCGAGATCACGTGAGATTACTCCAGCACCTTGGAATGTTTCAACAACGGGAATTGAGAACTTGTGTAGTAAGTGATGAATTGATTCAGTCACTTCTTCACTTGAAGAACGCATACCGGCTAAGATCACTGGTAATTTAGCATTCTTGATTTTTTCGATGATTGCGCTAACGATTTCGCTGCTAGCACTACCTTGCTTAATAGGAGCTAACTTCTTGATTTCGGGAACAGTTACTTCGTCGTCTAGGACATCCTTTGGAAGTGAAATGAATGTAGCACCAGACTTAGGAGCCATTGCTGTTTGGTAAGCATTCGCAAATGTTTCGGATAGGTTGTTAGAATCTTGAACTTCAACACTATCTTTTGTTGCGGATATCATTAATTCCTTACTTGGAATACTTTGGTGAGTTAATCTTGAAACGTCATTACGGGGAACTTGTCCACCTAATGCAACGACGGGGTCACCTTCAGATGTGGCTGTGATTAGGCCAGTGGCTAGGTTAGATACACCAGGGCCAGAAGTAGTTGCGACTACACCAGGTTTACCAGTTAAACGGCCGATACCAGATGCAATGAAGGCAGCGTTTTGTTCGTGATGAGTGATGATCAACTTAGGAGCCTTAGGATTATTGCTGTGCTCCATAAGATCGAATAATTTGTCTACCTTAGCACCAGGAAGTCCGAATACATACTTGACTCCTTGGTTGATCATTGAATTGAATAAAGCTTCAGAACCGTTTTTCTTCGTTGACATTAAGATGTCCTCCTTGAGATTCATTTAGTGTGATGTTATTGTTATTAACATAAATCGTTTGTGTTGATTTGTCAACACGTAAGACTTGGAGATAATTATGAAGAATATCGGATACCTTGCACAGGATATTTCTATCCTGCATAGACAATATTACAAAGATACAAGAGAACAATTTGATGAACTAAAACTCAATCCAACTGCTGCCTGTATCCTATTATCGATCGGTGATTATCCAGAAATAAGTCAGAATCAAGTTGCCAGATTATTGGTCGTCGATAAGGGATTAGCAACACGTGAGATTAACAAAATGCAAAAGTTAGATTACTTGAGTAAAATCGATGGAGCAGGAAAGGTTAAGAATTTGTTGCTAACAGAAACTGGCCATAAAGTTGTTGATAAGATTCAGCAGATTCGAATAGATTGGTGGGCTGAGAGATTCGCTGACACCGGCATTAGTGCTGACAGTCCTTTGGTTAGTGCAATTGAAACTGTTGTTGATGGAATAACTGATTCTAGGGATGAATGAATTTGTAGTGGTCCTTTGAGACAGATGTTAAAATATATTTATAGTAATTTACGAAATGCTAGATCAATTGAAATTTACTGAGAGGTGAATTTAATGGATAATACATTTGAAATCAATAAATCATTAAGAGAAAAAAGTAATCCTTGGAAAAATGGGGTATTAAAGAATCATGATTTTAGAAAAGATATAAAATTTCTGGAATCTGACATTAGGAATGAGAAATCAGTGGGAAAAGAAAAAATATCATGGACTTGTAATTCAGATATTTGACGAACAAAAAAATATCCTCTAGCCTTAATATATAAAATAGTTATTAAATCATATATAAATTAAGAATAGAGGAAATAAATTGACTGTTAAAATTGGTGTAATTCTTGGAAGTACTAGAACAAAATCTCTTGGTGGAAAGATCCTAAAATACTTACAAATAACGTTTAAGAGTGATAATGACGTAGAATATACTTGGTTAGATCTTCGTGATTATGAATTACCATTATATGATCACGAGGAGACACCTTTAGAAGAACACATACATGACTTGAACACAATTGAAGGTAAGTGGCTTGATGCTCTTGCCAAACAAGATGGCTATATTATTCTTGCACCTGAATATGATCGAGCAATTCCGGGTGGATTGAAGAATGCCCTAGATTTGGTAGGCCCAGAAACCGCTCGTAAACCGGTTCAAGTTATTGCTTATTCACATTTCAGTGATGGTGGAATCGTTGCCGCTAACTCCATCGTTGCAATATTGCAAATGTTGAAGATGATAGTATTACCTGATCCAGCTCTATTGTGGTTTGCGGATAACAACTTTGATGATAATGGTAAGTTGATTCCTTCAGATGATAATAGCGAACACTTTGCTAAGAGATTGGATGAGAAGTTCCATGAGGTTGAATTCTATAGTCGAGTTTTAAAAGAAAATCAGTATAAGTAGTAAAAAGCGTTACAAGAATCAAAATAAATTCTTGTAACGTTTTTTTTATACCAGTATACCTTCGAAATGATCCATCTCATGTTGAATTATTTCGGCCACGAAGCCATTGAATCTCTGTGTATGTGAATTAAAATTCTTATCAAGATACTTAACTTCGATATTTTGGTAGCGAACAGTTGAACGCTCACCGTCTAATGATAAGCATCCTTCTTCAGTAGTATATTTACCTGATTTTTTGGTGATAACCGGATTGATCATAGGAACTGGAATAGTACCGAGTTCGAAGACTAATATACGCTTATTGACACCAATCATATTGGCGGCCATACCCACGCAATGTTCCTTGTGGAATTCCAATGTATCTAATAAATCTGTAACGGTATTTATGTCTTGTTTAGTAGCAGGAGTGGATTTTTGCGATAGTAACGTTGTGTCACGATTGATCGGTTTAATCATAAGTTCACCTCATAAATTGATATATAGCAATGATACAATAACATTAATAACATAACGAGGGGGTACTACCATGAACCTACTATTCGCAATTGATGATAACGTGGTCGATCAACTGTTGACGACTTTGTATTCTATCCAAGAAAACACGCCTAAGGAATCACTATCCGTGTATGTGATTCAAAATCCTAAACTCAAACAGACTGATAAAATTAATGCATTTTGTGAGAAGAATAAGATTGAATATCATCCGATCATAATAGGGGATGAATTATTCAAGGATGCCCCAACAACGGATCGTTATCCTGCAACAATCTACTATCGATTACTGGCACAAGAATTCTTGCCCAAGGACATAGATAGAATATTGTATTTGGATGTCGATATTTTGGTTATTAACAGTTTACTTCCATTATATAATCTGAGCTTTGATGGTAATTTGTATGCGGCCGCTAGTCATTCCGCATTGACTAGTGATGTGACAGACCCTATCAATAAGTTGCGCTTGGGAAATTATGAAGCTGAGAGTTATTACAATTCAGGTGTTCTATTGATGAATCTTCCACTTATACGTGAGCAAGTACATGCAAAGGATATATTCAAATATATTGAAGATAATAAATTGGCATTATTCTTGCCGGACCAAGATGTATTAAATGGATTGTACGGACATCAATTCAAGCAGGTTCCTGATGAAATCTATAATTATGACGCTAGAATGAGCACTATCTATCAGGCACTTGGCGCTGGTGATTGGGACTTAGACTGGGTTATTAAACATACGGTAATACTACACTTTTGTGGTCGTGATAAGCCTTGGAAGCCAGAGTATCGAGGACGTTATTCTGGATTGTATAAACACTATGCTTATAAGGCTTCAAAAATATAGTTACATTTTTATAACAAAGATAATTATGTGGTCGTGTTGTGATAAGATTTAGGTAATTTGTATAATTTATAAATTATAAAAAAATGAATATAAGATACATATTATTCAAACTAATGTGTATAATATTACGTGTATGGTGACTGAATACATGCAATATTGCTTATTTTAATGTTTTTAAGACTGACTAACTTGGCAAACTGACAAATTTACCGTTGAGGCCATATTAGGTTGGTGATATTCTTAAACTAACACATTAATATTCATAATGTATATCGGGGGATTTCAGTGGGATCAGAACAAACAATAAGCATGGTGCAGATCATTGCCATACTTCGTAAACATATAAGAATGATTTTAGGGACAACGTTTGTTGTTACATTAGCGGTAGTATTCGTTACTTTCTTTGTGATGGCACCAAAATATCAGGCTACAACACAGCTATTAGTTAATAGGAAGTTATCTTCTGAAATGCAAGGTGCACAGTTGCAACAAACTCAAGCTGATGTGCAAATGATTAATACTTATAAGGATATTATTACAAGTCCGACTGTTCTTAAGACTGTGGACAAAGAAGTGAATAACTATCCAGGTTATCCTGGTTCAATGAGTGCTTTAAAGAATGAGATTTCAGTAAGTAGTCAACAGAATTCACAAGTGTTTTCAGTGACTGTTAAATCCACTGATCCATATACTGCTGCTGAAGTTGCTAATTTGACGGCGAAGACTTTTAAGAAAAAAGTCGGCAAGATTATGCGTATCGATAATGTTTCGATTGTTTCACCAGCCTCTATTAATAAGAAGCCAGTCAGCCCGCGTAAGACGCTCAATCTTCTAGCTGGAATTATAGTTGGGTTGTTATTAGGAATTGGGTTTGCATTTATTCGTGAAATTACTGATACAACAGTAACTTCAGAGAAGTTCTTAACAGATGAATTGGGTCTTACTAATTTAGGTATTGTTAATGAGATTGACCAAGAGGAAGTTAAGAAGCGTATTTACCGTAAGCAAGATCTTCATGGATCAAACAATTCTGGTTTGGCCACAGAATCTAGCCAAAGGAGAGTGTAGGCCATGACATTTAATTTGTTTAATCGTAAAAAACATAAAATTGATAATACCAGTTTGAAGTACGGTATCGGATTGGTCACATATACAGATCCTAAGGGTATGATTTCAGAACAATTCAAAACAATTCGTACTAATATTCAATTCTCATCAGTTGATAAGAAGTTAAAGTCATTGTTGTTCACTTCTTCTGATCCTTCTGAAGGAAAGTCGACGATTAGTAATAACGTTGCTGTGACTTGGGCCGATCAAGGATCAAAAGTTATTTTGGTTGATTCTGATTTGCGTCGTCCTACAGTACATAAGACCTTTGGCGTAAGTAATCGCAAGGGATTATCTAATTATCTTCTGGGTAATGCGACGTTAGATGAGATTATCCAATCTACTGTGGTCGATGGATTGTACGTAATAACGAGTGGACCAGTACCACCTAATCCCGCTGAATTGCTGGGAAGTATGCGTACACAAGATTTGATAGTTAGATTAGTAGACAAGTTTGACTTACTGGTACTCGATGCACCACCTGTAAATACTGTGACTGATGCACAAGTTCTAGCTGCACAAGTAGACGGTACGATTCTAGTAGTTCCACAAGGAATTGCGGATAAAGCTGGAGTACTTCATGCCAAAGAAGCACTAGAAACAGTCAATGCTAATATCTTGGGAGCAATAATGAATCGAGTAACCGAACAAAAATCCGGTGGATATTACGGCGGTAGTTATTATGGAGGTTACTACGGTGGATATTATGGAGCTGATAATAAGAAATGAAACTAATTGACTTACATTGCCATATTTTGCCAGGAGTAGATGACGGTGCCAAAGACCGGACGATGGCTCTTAAGATGGCCGAAGCGGCTGTAAATCAGGGTATTAGTCATATCTTATTGACGCCACATCATATGGATAGCCATTATACCAATCATAAGATTGATGTAATTAAAGAAACTGGAGCTTTTCAACAGGATCTAATTGACAACAATATTCCATTGAAGGTATTTCCAGGGCAAGAAGTACATCTAACAGGTGAATTGCTGAAGGCTATCTTCGATGAAGATATTTTGTTCATGGATTCAGGTAATAGGTACTTATTGTTAGAGTTTCCACATAACGAAATACCCGAATATACCGAAAACATGATATTCGAGTTAACATCACGTGGAATAACACCAGTGATAGCCCATCCAGAGCGTAATCAAGGATTCCAAAAAAATCCAGATAGATTGCATTCTTTCGTTGAAATGGGATGCTTAACGCAACTAACCAGTAGTAGTTACTTAGGAGTGTTTGGTAAGAACGTCCAATCACTCACTGAAAAAATAATAAAGGCAAATTTGGGATTTGTCTTTGCATCAGATGCTCATAACTTTAAGGGCCGTCGGTTCATGATGCGTGAAGCTTTTGATAAGCTTGCAAAGCAAGAAGGATCTGAAGTTGCCGAGAGATTTAATCAAAATGCTAAGAATATTTTGAATGGGGATAGCGTCGAAATTGGTGATATAAAACTGATTTCTGATGTTAAAAAGAAAAGATTTTTTGGGCTTTTTTAAAATTCTCTGTGTAAGCGAAATCACATATTAAGTAGTAAAAATAATGCCAGTTATTTTGATTGTGATTTCATAAATTCGTGTGTTTTCTGAGGGGGAAGCAAATAATGGAGTATTGGGATGATCGGGTTGATACCAAGTATCAACAGAGTCGCTATATTTATCGAAGTATTAAACGAATATTTGATTTTGTGGCAAGCTTAATTGGTTTGATATTGTTGTCACCATTGTTCTTGATTGTCGCCATTGCTATAAAAATTGAAGATCCTCATGGACCGATATTTTATACGCAGACTCGATTGGGTAAGCGGCAGGAACCATTTGAAATGTATAAGTTCCGTTCAATGGTGGTTAATGCTGAAAAACTAAAGAAAAAATTATTGAATAAGAACGAAGTTGAAGGTGCCATGTTCAAAATGAAGCATGACCCACGTGTAACTAAGGTAGGTAGTTTCATTCGTAAATATAGCATCGATGAGTTGCCACAATTAATGAACGTATTAACAGGTGAAATGAGCTTGGTTGGACCACGCCCACCCTTGCCTGATGAAGTAAAAAAATATTCAAGTTATGACAAACAACGATTAACTGTTAAACCGGGATGTACCGGACTATGGCAGATAAGTGGTCGTAATGATGTTGGATTTGAAGACATGGTTCGTTTGGATCTTGATTACATCAATCATCGTAATGCCAGTTATGATGTTTTAATTTTATTTAAAACTGTTGGTGTATTTTTGTTTCCGAATGGAGCTTATTAATAGAAATTTATTTATGAGGAAGTTTAGTTAATGAAGGTATGTTTAGTTGGTTCTAGCGGGGGTCATTTAACTCATCTGTATCTCTTGAAAAAATTCTGGTCAAAGGAAGATCGGTTTTGGGTGACTTTTGATAAAGAAGATGCAAGAAGTATTTTAAAAAATGAAAAGATGTATAACTGCTATTTTCCTACTAATAGGAATATCAAAAATCTAATTAAGAATACCTTCTTAGCCATAAAGATTTTGAGAAGAGAAAAACCAGATGTTATTATCTCGTCTGGAGCTGCAGTAGCAGTTCCTTTTTTTTATATAGGTAAACTTATGGGAGCTAAGACAGTATATATCGAAGTGTTTGATCGAATGGACAGACCTACCTTAACAGGTAAGCTTGTTTATCCAATTACGGATTTGTTTGTAGTTCAGTGGGAAGAAATGAAGAAGGTTTATCCTAAAGCAGTTAATCTTGGGGGTATATTTTAATGATATTTGTTACTGTGGGTACACATGAACAGCCATTTAATAGATTGATCAAAAAAGTTGATCAACTTATTGGAGATGGCAGTATAAATGATGATGTATTTATGCAAATTGGATATTCAACATATAAACCTCAAAATTGCAAATGGTCTGATTTCATTAGTTATAGTGATATGACTAAGTATATGAGGATGTCGGATATTGTCATTACACATGGGGGTCCTGCAACATTTATGCATTCATTATCGATGGGGAAAAAAACAATTGTTGTTCCAAGACAAGAAAAGTTTCATGAACATGTAAATAACCATCAATTTGAATTTGCAAATAAAGTTTCAAATATTGGTTATAAAATACATGTTGTGGATGATATTGATCAACTATTGGGTGCTTTAAACAGCAAATCAAGTTCAATAAATAGGATCAACTCAAACAATGCTCGCTTTGTAAATAAATTAGAATATCAGATACAAAATCTTTAGAACTTTATATTAGTAATGAGGATGAAATATTGAAAGTCGGCATATTATCAATGCAACGTATTGTAAATTACGGATCATTTCTTCAAGCTTATGCACTAAAAAAGATTCTTGAAGAAGAAGGAGCAGATGTTGAATTTGTTGATTATCACGTTGATCCTCCTGTAATCGGTAATAAAAATCAAAAAGGTAACAATTATATACGTAAGATAAAAAAGGGATTAGGTGTCTTCAAATATGATGCACCATTACTGCATAAAATAAAATTTATCTTGTATAAGAAGAACTTCTCAAAGAAGAATCTTCCAATTTTAGGTATTTCTAATAGTAAAAACTATAATCCTAAATTGGATTGTTTAGTTATCGGGAGTGATGAAGTATTTAACTGTATACAGAGAAATCCTGATGTTGGTTACTCTCTTGAATTATTTGGAAAAAATAATAATTCTAGTAAGCTAATAAGTTATGCTGCCTCTTTTGGAAATACAACTATTGATAAATTAAAAAACTATGGGAAATGTAAGGAAGTTGGTGAATTACTAGATGGATTCGATACTATATCTGTTCGTGATAGTAATTCTGCCAATATTGTCAAAACAATATCAACTAATTCACCAGTTTATAATGTTGATCCAGTACTTGCTTATGATTATTTAGGTTGTAACGATTTAGTCCCTAAGATTAAACAAAAAGAAAAATACCTACTTCTATATGCATATTCAGGAAGAATAACTAATATTGAAGCAAATTGGATATCAGTTTATGCGAGAGAGAAGAATCTAAAGGTCTATGCAATTGGTGGAATCCAAAAATGTGCGGATAGATTTATCTCATGTTCTCCATTTGAAGTATTGTCATATTTCGAAAATGCAGATGAAGTTATTACTGATACTTTTCATGGAAGCATATTTTCAATCATTACTCATAAAAGATTTACAACACTTATACGTAAAAGTGTGGGTAGTTCTTATGGTAATGAAGAGAAACTTACAGACTTATTACATGTGTTTAACCTTGAAGAGCGAATGACTACTTCGATTGAAGATGTGGGTATAATTAATAGGAAAAAAATTAATTATGATACTGTGGATAAAATCTTGAATGTTGAGAGAAGAAGAACGAGAAATTATTTGAGAAGGGAAATCTAATAAGATGTATACCGAGCTTAAGGCATATCAAATTATAATAGCATTACTAAAAAAGTGGGGAATTAGTCATTGTGTTTTATCTGCCGGAAGCCGAAATGTTCCGTTTGTACATTCAATTGAAAAAGATCCATTTTTTCATTGCTATTCGGTTGTAGATGAACGAAGTGCTGGATACTTTGCATTGGGACTCTCTCAAGAACTAAATGAACCGGTGGTTATTTCATGTACATCTTCTACCGCAACAGCTAATTATTGGCCACCAATGGCAGAAGCCTTTTATCAAGGTGCACCTATTATAGCTTTGACGAGCGATAGAGATCCTGCAATGCTGGGCCAATGGGAAGATCAAATGATTGATCAAGTTGGGATGTTTGACAGGCATGTAAAAAAATCAGTCAATTTACCAATTGTGAATAATAAAGATGATGAAATATTTTGTCAGAGATTAGTTAATGAAGCACTTTTAGAATTAGATCATAATGGTACTGGACCAGTTCATATTAATGTACCAATGAAATCTTATAATAATTCGTTTAATGTAAAAAGGTTACCTGATGTTACAAAGATTGATCGAATTAACATTATTGGTGATAAATCGTTATGGGATAAAAAAGTAAAAAAACTAGAACAAGCTAAAAAAATATTAGTTGTTTGTGGGCAAAATGTGCATGTATCTAAAAAACTAGAAGATAATATTTCTAATTTCTTTAATATTTTTAATTCAGCGGTAACAGTAGAGTACACATCAAATATTCAGTTTGGCAAGGCTATTAATTCTTCTGTAATTATGGATTCAAGATATGTTACTCGCAAAAAAGTTAAGGAATTACTTCCCGATATTGTGATTTCATTTGGTGGAAATATAATGTCTGGAATAAAGGAACAGCTGCAAAAGTTTGCTGGTGATTTTGAACATTGGTCAATACAACAAGATGGAAGAGTTGTAGATGTGTTCAAAAGCATTACAACCATATTCGAGTGTACCCCAGAGTATTTTTTTGAATACTGTAACAAAACATCCGCCAGTAAAAAAAATGATTTATCATATTATAGTTTGTGGTCCACTTATGAAAATAATATTGTGATTCCAGAATTTCCGTACTCACATGTATATGCAATTAAAAATGTTGTTGAGAGAATACCTAGCAATTCATTATTACATTTAAGTATCAATGATAGCATTAGAATAACTAACTTCTTTAAGTTGGCGCCTAATATTAAAATTTATGCAAATATTGGTACGCACGGAATTGATGGATGCTTATCATCTTTTCTTGGGCAAGGTATTGCTTCACCCAAAAAACAAAATTATTTGATTATTGGTGATTTATCATTTTTTTATGGAATGAATGCGATGAGGCTACGTAATATTGGTAAGAACTCGCACATATTATTGATTAATAATGAAGGTGGATCTGAATTTTATTTCAATAAAATGTGGAAAGATGAAGCTAGTGATTTGCACACAACTGCTAGACACCACTCTACTGCCGAAGGATGGGTTAAATCGAATAATTTTGAATATTTGTGTGCTCACGATAAGGATTCTTTTGATCGTGGATTAACAGATTTTATGAGCGAAGACACAAGTAAACCTATATTTTTTGAAGTATTTACTGAAATGAAACATGATGCAGATGTTATTTATGATTTTTTTGATTTAAGTCGTCCACGTGATTTAAAATCAGAGTCCATTCGTAGAAGTAAAAAAATTATAAAATCTACGATTGGGGAAGATAGGGCTAAGAAATTAGCAAGTAAATTTAAATTCAAATTTTAAGAGGGTTTACTTAATGGGAGTAAAGAGACTTATAAGAAAAATTGCCAAATTTATTTTAACTTCTCAACCTGAAACTGCAACTTATGTTAATATATCTCAAATTAATTACGGTGGAATACTTAATAATAAGAATATTGTGATAACTGGTGGTAGTAAAGGCTTAGGATTCGAAATGGCTAAAAAGTTTCTACATGAAGGTGCTCGAATAGTTATATCTGGTAGAAATGAAGCTACTTTAAAAAAGGCTGTTTCTGAATTAGGAAATGGAGTTCAGTATATTGTATCTGATGTTTCCAAAGTAGAGTATGTAGGGCCATTTTTGAAAAAATGTGAAGATCTGTTTGAAGGATCTATTGATTGTCTAGTTAGTAATGCTGGAATCTCGTTACATGAAAATAATTTTGAAAACGTTACTGTTGAAGGCTTTGATAAACAATTTAATACTAACTTTCGAGGTAGTTATTTTTTGGCTCAAAGCTATTTAAAAATGAAATTATCAGAAGAAAATTCATCAGGTCAATTGCTTTTTATATCTTCGGAAACTGGTGATCAAATGTATGACATACCATATGGACTTACTAAAGCTGCATTAAACAGTCTTACAGGTGCATTAAGCAGAAGAGTCTACAGATCAGGTATAAGAGTAAATGCTATTGCACCAGGAGTGACATTATCTGACATGACAAAAGATTATGCTGAACCTTTAAATGGTAATCTTTCTAGAAATTGTGCATCAGGAAGACTTTTTTTACCTGAAGAAATAGCTGAAGTAGCTTGTTTTTTGTTGAGTGATGCTTCTAAATGTATTTCAGGAGAGGTTATTCATTGTAATGTCGGAAATCATTTAAAAACATTTTGGGATAAAGTGGACTAGTTTAATGCAAAGGGTTGAGGATGGACGAATTATGAATAAACCTATTAGAATATTACATATTCTTCAAAGAATGGAAGCCGGCGGAACCCAAGCTTTTTTGATGAATATTTATAGAAATATAGATAGAAGCAAAGTACAATTTGATTTCTTGGTTGAATATAATGAAAAGCAATTTTATGATGACGAAATAAAATTGCTAGGTGGTAAAATATTTTATACTTCTTTTAGGGAAGATTTTAATATTTTTAAGTTTAATGAGTATCTAAATTCCTTTTTTCAATCGCATCCTGAATATAAAATAATACACGTGCACACGTATAGTATTGGATATTTTTGTCTTAAGGCTGCTAAAAAGGCTGGGGTCACAGTTAGAGTAGCACATTCACATAGTAATGAAACAGTACATGATTATAAGTATTTACCTAAATTGTTAATGCAACGAGTTTATACAAAGTATGCAACAAACTTGTTTGCGTGTTCTAATGATGCAGGGAAATATCTATTCAAGCATCGAAAATTCGAAGTTGTTAGGAATGCGATTGATTCAAGAAAATTCAAATTTAATGCATGTAAGAGAAATAATATTCGTAAAGAATTAAATTTAGATAATAAATTTGTTGTTGGTCATGTTGGAAGATTTCATAAATCTAAAAACCATATGTTTTTAATAGATGTATTTAAAGAAATAAAAAAATATAATAACAATTCTGTTCTTTTATTAGTAGGCTCTGGACCGGAAGAGCAAAGAATTAAGGAAAAAGTTGAGAAGCTAAATTTATCTGATTCAGTGATTTTTTTGAGTAATAGAAGCGATATGGACTATATTTATCAAGCTATGGATGTTTTCGTGTTTCCATCCTTATTTGAAGGGTTAGGAATAGTTACAATTGAAGCCCAATGTTCGGGTATACCGACTCTATGCTCGGAAAGAATTCCAGCAGATGTAAATATAACACCATTGTATAATGAATTGAGTTTGGATTTGAGCCCAAATTATTGGGCCAAATGTGCAATACAAATTTCAAAAGATAGTTATGCTCATCATGATATGCAGAAGCTAGTCATAGATTCTGGTTATGATATTGTAGAAGTGTCTACAGCAATGCAAAATTTTTATATAAAGAGTTATATTGAGTCGACTTTATAGCTTTAATTTATGGGGGATAATACTATCTTAAATAATCCATTTTTTTCAATAATTGTACCGGTTTATAATACCGGTAGGTATTTAGAATACTGCATTAATTCTGTAGTCAATCAAAAATTTTGTGATTATGAACTAATACTTATAAATGATGGTTCGACAGATAATTCTATGGATATATGCAATTACTATTCTGATAATTATGATCAAATAATTGCTATAGATAAGATGAATAGTGGTGTTTCTGAAACTAGAAATGTAGGTATTGATGCCGCCAAAGGAAAATATATTGTTTTTTTGGATTCTGATGATTTTGTTACAAGAGATTTTCTTAACATTTTATATAATAATATTGTTGTATCTTGTGCAGATGTTCTTTTTTTCAATTTTTATATTTCAAAAGATGGTAATAGTTATGAACATAAATTATCACATTATTTTTCAGTTCCTAGAAAATTAAATAAGGAGCATTCGTTTAGAAGCATTTTTGATAAAATGGGTTTTGGCGGATATTCATGTAATAAAGTTTATTTAAAGTCATTAATTAGCGGAATTAGTTTTGATAGAAATATATATTTTTTGGAGGATGAGGTGTTCAACGCTGAAGTTTTAAATAGGGCGGATAAAATTTATTGTATTCCGGATTCTATATATATATATAGACAAAGAAAGGACTCTATGGTCAATTCAGGATTAACAGAAAAAGGGTTAACTTATTTCGACGCACTTGATATGTTAGAAAAAATTGTCCCTTATGAATTTAAGAAGAATGTTTATTTATTAAGGAAGATAGCTCTGATAAGTTTTGGAAGTAAATCATTTTTACACAATAAAGAATATTTTTATAGAATGAAAAAAAAATATGCAGAGCAAGCGAATATTTATGATAATTGTCAAATAATTGGCGCATTTGAAAAGATTGTGATAAAACTTGCAAACAAAAGCTTTATTAGTGCTGTTATTTTATTTAAAGCTAAAAGTAGCATTGTTAAAACTAGAATTTACTATCTTTATAAAAATGAATTGTAAGAAAAGTTTGAGGAATATCTTTATGGGAATGTATACTGATAAAATTTGTGCGGTTGTGGTTACTTTTAACAGAATTACCTTACTAAAAGAATGTCTGTTTGCATTGGAAAATAGCAAACATGTTAATCATATTATTATTGTCAATAACAATAGTTCCGACGGTACGTCTAGCTATTTAGAAAAATTGTCATTAAGTAAATATATAATTATTAATTCGAGCGTTAACTTAGGAGGAGCCGGCGGGTTTGCACTAGGTGTAAAAAAAGCTTATGAGTGTACGACTGATGATTATTTTTGGATCATGGATGATGATACAATTCCAAATTTGGATGCATCTGATATTTTATTAGAAAAGGCAAACTTTTTAAATAATAGATTTGGTTTTTTATGTAGTAATGTTAGATGGACAGATGGATCTGCATGTAATGTGCCTAGGGTTGAAAAAAAATGGTCAGAGATGATTTCTGATGGATTAGTAAAGGTAAGTCATGCAACTTTTGTTTCTGTGTTTTTTAGAAGGCAATCAGTAAGGAAATACGGTATTCCCACTAAGGAATTATTTATATGGGGAGATGATACAGAGTTTACGATTAGAATATCTCAACATATATCTTCATATTTTGTGATTAACAGTATTGTCACACACAAAACTGAAAATAATGTATCAGACGTTACGTTAATTGATGATACGTCTGACAGAATTAGTAGGTATTATTATTTATATCGAAATTTAGTTTATATCAGTAAAAAGTATAAAAATAAAAGGAATACATTGAAGATGATTATTAGTAATATGATGTATGCTCTAAAAGTGATTGTTAAATCTAGAGATAATAATGTTAGTAGATTTTGTGCCATAATTAAGGGCACTATTTCTGGATTGATTTTTAATCCTAAAATATCTCGTATTAATTAAGTAGTATCATATTTATTAATGGGGCAAATAATATATAAGTTCGGTGTGAGGATAGATTTATGGAAGATAATTACTTAATCGTAGGATCGGGATTGTTTGGTTCAACCTGTGCATATGAGATAGCCAAAAATGGACTCAAAGTAAAGATTATTGAAAAACGTAATCATATAGGTGGTAATATATACACCGAAGAAATTAAAGGTATTCAAGTTCATAAATATGGTGCACATATTTTCCACACAAGAATGAAAAATGTTTGGGATTATGTTAATCAATTTGCTGATTTTAATAACTACATCAATAGTCCAATAGCAAATTACAATGGTGAAATTTACAATATGCCATTCAATATGAATACTTTTAACAAATTGTGGGGTGTTATAACTCCTGATCAAGCTAAGAAAAAAATTGAAGAACAGAAAAAAAGTCTAAATTTAAATGGTTCACCTAAAAATTTAGAAGAACAGGCATTATCACTTGTTGGACCCGATGTCTACAAGAAGTTAGTCAAAGGATATACTGAGAAACAATGGGGACAGTCAGCTACTGTTTTACCGGCATTTATTATTAGACGATTACCTGTCAGATTTACATATGATAATAATTATTTTAATGATCCTTATCAAGGGATTCCAATTGGCGGGTATACACAAATTGTTGAAAAAATGCTTGATAATAAATTAATTGATGTTGAAACGGGAGTCGATTTTTTTGACAATAAGGATGAATATCTCAATTCAGATTGTAAGATTATTTACACTGGTATGATTGATCAATTCTTTGATTATAAATTAGGTGAGTTAGAGTATCGTAGTTTACGTTTTGATACTAAAATAAAGGATACCGATAACTATCAAGGTAATGCAGTTGTTAATTATACTGATGCAGAAACACCTTACACTAGAATAATTGAGCATAAGCACTTTGAGTTTGGTAATGGTAATAAAAATAAAACAGTTATTACTTATGAGTATCCACAGACTTGGCATCGCGGTGACGAACCGTATTATCCAATTAACAATAGGCGGAATAAGGATCTTTATATGAAATATGTAGAGTTGTCTAAGACAGAGGCACCAAATGTCATATTTGGCGGCAGATTGGGACAATATAGGTATTACAATATGGATCAAACAATTATGTCCGCGTTACAAGTAATACGTAAGGAATTTGGAGAATAGTATTTTATGAAGGTTGTAAGAAATTACCTTTATAATGCATTTTATCAAGTATTTATACTACTAGTACCGTTAGTAACAACACCATATCTAGCAAGGGTTCTAGGACCAAAAGGGGTCGGAATTAATTCTTATACTAACTCGATAATTCAATATTTTATATTATTCGGTAGTATAGGAGTCAGTATGTATGGAAATCGTCAAGTTGCATATGTTAGAGGCGACAAAAAAGAACTAACACAAACATTTTATGAAATATTTATTATGAGAATGGTTACTATTTTATTGGCATGTTCTGTGTTTGGAATATTTTTGTTAAGTGTTACTGAATACCATATTTACTATTTAGCACAGGCTGTTTCTATTATTGCTGCTGCGTTTGATATTTCGTGGTTTTTTATGGGAGTTGAGAATTTTGCAGTTACCGTATTCAGAAATTTGATTGTTAAAATTATTACTCTTATAAGTATTTTTACATTTGTTAAATCATATTCGGATTTAACAACATATATTTTGATATTATCTTTGTCTTTATTATTTGGTAATTTGACTTTGTTTCCTAGTTTGCGAAGGTATATTGGTTTCCCAGATATAAAGAAACTAAGTGTATGGAAACATCTTTTACCATCTTTAGCGTTATTTGTTCCGCAAATTGCTACACAAGTGTATTTAGTGTTGAACAAGACCATGCTTGGATCGATGATATCGGTTCAAGCAGCAGGATATTTTGATCAGTCAGATAAGATGGTTAAAATGATTCTAGCCGTGGTCACGGCTACTGGAACTGTCATGTTGCCGCATGTTGCTAATGCGTTTGCCAATGGGGAACATGAAAAAACCAAACAATATTTGTATAAAAGCTTTAATTTTGTTACAGCCTTGTCAATTCCAATGATGTTTGGGTTGATTGCTGTAACACCTAAATTTGTGCCGCTATTTTTTACAATCAAGTTTATTCAAGTTGTACCCGTAATGATGATAGAATCAGTCGTAATTTTACTGATTGCATGGAGTAATGTTATTGGAACGCAGTTTTTGTTACCCACACAAAAAACTAAGGAATTTACAAAATCAGTTATGTTAGGTGCAATTGTTAACTTGATATCCAATATTCCACTTATAACGGTATGGGGAGCTATTGGAGCTTCTATTGCAACTGTTATTTCTGAGCTTTCGGTAATGTTCTATCAGTTATTTATTGTTAGAAATTTGGTTGATTATCAATCGTTGTTTTTAGATTTCTATAGATATCTTTTTTCTGGGTTAATGATGTTCTTGTTACTAAAATTAGTAGATCCTATTTTGCCGATGTCTTGGGCTTCTATTATCATAGAAATTATTATGGGATTGATTGTTTATATTATTTTTCTTATTATTTTGGGTGTTCATTTGATTGATGATTTGATTAAAATTATTAATAAGGTTTGAGTGACTAAAGGTGGGCCATTTCCCCAAAAAGACCCTTACTCATGAATGAAATACTTTTTAAAATCTTGAATCGATAATTTATTAATGAGGTTAAGTTCTATGGAAAATAAATATAAACGAAGTAGTTTGATGGTTTGTTTGGATTATTTATTGGGATTTTTTTTAATAATGGAATGTAATACTTTATATTCTTCTTCACATAGTAATTTATTTACAGATACCATTATTTTATTGCTCTTGGTATTAGATTTTGATAGTCTGGTTTATCTTTATAAAAAAAGAATAAACGTAGTTCCATTATTTAAGAGTATGATTGTTTTTTTATTGATGATGTTTATTTTTCTGATTTTTAGTTATCAGATATATCCTTTTAGTTATGGGATACTTAAAATATATTTGATTATTCCAGTTTTAAGTGGTGTATATTTATATGGACTTTTGAAAATGGAATATGGCGATAATTTGTTAATGATAATAAAAAAAATCATTTTTTTATTATCATTGATTTCACTTTTCTTTTGGTTATTATCAATTATAAATGTTCCCACTAATTCGTCCGTAATTAATGAGTGGTCTGGTGGTAGAACGATACTCGGTTATTTTGGATTGCATTATATTGCACAGGGTAGTATTGATTTTTTTGGTATGAATGTTATAAGAAATACTGGTATTTTTGTTGAGGCTCCAATGTTTTCTTTTATTTTAAGTGTTGCATTATTAATATCCGTATTTTTAAATTCAAAAAAACATTTTTTAAATTTTGAAAGAATTATTTTGATTTTAACTATTATCTCTACTACGTCTACGACTGGATTAGTAATGATAATACTGTTATTGATTTATTACTTGTTTTTTATAAAGAGTGTAAGAATACCGATAATTAAGTTGTTTTTTACTGGAATAATTGTGCCAGTTTTAGTGATATTGTTAATCTTTGTACTTTCTGATAAGTTGGATAATTTTTGGTACTCATCATTCAGTATTAGAATAGACGATTTTAAGGCAGGGTATTTGGCGTGGAAACATTCGTTGCTTTTGGGTAATGGGATTGGAAATGATTCATTAGTAAGCGGTTATATGGATCCGCGTAGAATAAATAATGCACTTTTATTAAATGATACTTCTTGGCTGGGTGTTTCCAGTGGACTAATGAGAGTATTATCCTATGGTGGTCTTTACTTATTAACGTTTTATTCATTTTCAATTATATTTGTGCTTAAATTGTCTAAAAAATATTTTGGAATGGCTTTTATGTTGTTTGTATTATTTACATTTACAGTCATTGATAATACGTATATTTATATTTTTCTACAGTGCTATTTATGTATTTCCGCTGTTTTGAGTAAAGAAAAGGATTATGAAAATATAGTTATATCTTCACAATAGTTGAAAGTTTAATATTCAATGATAGGAGAAATTTAAAATTTTTATTTTAAATATTTTTATACAATGAAGATTAGAAATTCTGCAATTGAATGGTTAAGAATTTTAAGTATGTTTTTTATAGTATTAGGACATTTTGCATGGCAAACAAATTGGTCTTTTAATGCTACAAATTTGTTTTTAAAATCTACTATTGAAATTCTGTGGATTGGTGGCAAACTTGGTGTTAATATTTTTGTGTTGATTTCAGGCTATTTTTTAGTCAATTCTAGGTTCAAATGGAGGTCTTTTTTTAATGTTTGGTTTGTTTCATATTTTTATGCAGTTATTATATATATAATAACTTTAGTTTTTAAAATTGAGAAATTCAATGTTAAAAACCTTGTTAAAACATTGTTTTTATCTAGTACGGGATACCTTAATTGGTTTGTTACGGCATACCTAATAATGTATATTCTTAGTCCGTTTTTGAATATAGCTTTTAGAAATATTGATAAGTATCAATTTAGATATTTATTGATTATAATGATGACCATATTTTCCTTTTTTACTACTGTATTCAAAAATCCGTCTGTCGGTACTAATGGAAATGATGCAATGTGGGTTATGGTTGTTTATAGCTTTGGATCATATATAGGCTTGTATGAAGAAGACTTGAAAAGGTTCAAAAAATCAATTTATGGACTGTTACTAGTTGGATCATTACTACTATCTGTAATCTCCATTTATATGATAAATATAGTGAGATCAAATTTATCGTTATTTAGTGGTACTCAATCGTATGCGGATTTTGTAAATGGAACTAGTCCTTTACAGCTTCTGTCTGCAATAAGTCTTTTCATTCTAGTGTTGTATGCTAAGCCATATACTAACAATATTGTTAATAAAATTGCATCTACATCATTTGCTGTTTATCTAATACATGCAAATTTATTAATAGTAGATTGGTTATGGATTACTGTCGTTAATGGTAGTAAATATAGTAATAGTTATTTTGCAATTTTTTATGGATTGGGCGTTTCTTTAATAATATATATTTCTTGTAGTTTAATTGATTACATGCGGCAATTTATATTTGGAAAATTTCAAAATCGTATAGTTACTTCTCTTAGCGAAATTGCAAGGGAGCTCATGAATAAATTTAATATTAAAATTTGATCATAATATAACATTAGTCAAAGGAGGCGGATAAAAAAAATATATTAATTTCTTCATAAACGGTATAAAATCCGTAATAAAAACGTATAATGGAGATATGAATTTGAAGTTCATTATCAAAAATTGTATTTTGTAAATGAAGAATATGATTTTTGAATCATATAGGGGGAAAACATATGCAAAATAGACACAAGAACAAAAAGAGTCGCAACTTAAGAACATTGCTAATTGCATTTCTTCTTTTGTTTGTGTTCGGCGGTGCAGCTATGGGTATGTCAAAATACCGTAGTGTAAAAGAATCTGTTAATAGCTCATTCCAATCATCTGGAGTTAGTGCTCATGATGTTGGCACTAAGCTTAGTTCAAAGAGACCTATTTCCATTTTGATTATGGGTACAAATTCTGGTTCAGCTAAGTTAAACAGAGACTATAAGGGTCATACAAATAGTATGATGGTTGTTACTATTAATCCTAAGACTAACAAGACAACCGTTAATAGTATCTCAGGTGAAACAGCAGTTAATATTCCTGGATATAAGAGTGCTTCACCAGCACCATTGAACAAAGCTTATGAATTAGGACAAGCTGGAGCAAGTGTTAAAACTGTTCAAAGCATGTTAAATGTTCCTATCGATTTTTACGTATTACTCAATGTTGGTGGCTTGAACAAGGTTATCAATGAAGTAGGTGGAATTGATGTTACACCTTCATTATCATTTAGCTTCAATGGTTATAGCTTCACTAAGGGTGTTAAGACACATATGAATGGTGCTAAGGCATTAGCATATGCAGGTATGAACAGTAATAATCTTGATGGTGATTACGGTCGCCAAAGTCGTCAACGTGATGTAATGACTGCTATTGCTAAACAATCAGGTTCAATTTCAACATTGTTGAATCAAGACTTCATTAACTCATTAACTGATCAAGTTCTAACTGATCTAACATTCGATAACTTGAAGACAATTGGTACTGATTATCGTGATGCAACTAAGAATGTTACTGAGGATCACTTACAAGGTACAGCTAAGACAGTTAATGGCAAGAGTTTACAAGTTGTAACTAAGAGCGAACTACAACTTGAAACTGATGCTTTGCGTAAGAGCTTAGACTTAAGCAGTGCTAAGACTGGTACCATTGAATATGTACCAAGTACTACTACAACAACTAACTCAGTATATTAATATTTGAATTATAAACGGCGTCTCTGCAAAAGCAGGACGCTATTTTTCTACCCAAAAATTCATTTATAAAAGTAACCATCAAATAAAAATACAAATATTAATGTGATTGAAATATATCAAAATAGCCATTGTATCAGTGGTTAGAGGATGATAATATGCTGACAGAAAAAATATTGTCCATGAGGTATAGAACTACAATTTAAAACTTCATGACAGTACGTGAAAGAGGTAGTGATGACTAAAAGAAATCTATTTTCTATGTCATTTAATATGTTCTTCTTAGCTCTTACGATGATTTATTTTTTTGTTAGTAGAAATATTTTTCCAAGTTATTTTTTCATTGATAATTTAACTATTAAGAACTACATGAACAATGTTTATTTAAGTGACGATAAGAACTTTATTAATACCGCTAAGTTCTTTTTGTTTTTCCATTTTGATCCGAATACATCAGTTTTGATAGAGACATTTTTTTCGTGGTGTATTTTTGCGGCTTTACTTTTGATATTAGCTTTGAAGTACAAGATTAATTTTTTAGAACTTAAGAATTTTATTTTACTAGCTATGTTTGCTTTGTTATTCGGAGCATATGCTGCTCAATTTTCTAAGGAATTAGTTGTTTTCTTCTTCTTAAGCATTATCTTCATGTTTTCACCAGCAAAGCTGCTTAATAAGAACTTAGCCTTATTTGTTTTGGGATACGGGATTTTTTTCAGATCATATTGGATATTAATATTTTTGATTTCAGTTCTATTTACTTATGTAGTTAATTCCTCACATTTGAATAAGTTTATGAAGTTACTTTTGTATTTGGCAACAGTACTTTCTATGGAAATAAGTTATAACTTAATGACTGGTAATTTTCTATCAGATGCAAGATACAGCATTAACAGCGTGAGAGATGTGAGCTTGGCTAACACGATGATCAATAATCCATTGTTCAACACATCGATCTTCACTGATTTTTTTAATTTTTTGTATGGTCTAGTTAATGTTTTTGTACCGATAGATGGCATTAATTCATCTAATGAAATTCTTTATTACGTTTGGATTTGTACGATTTTATTCCTTTGTATTAAGTACTTAAGAAGTAATGAAGACAGAGTAGATTATAAGTTTTTATTCATTTTATCTGTTTTTACCATCCAGTCATTCTTTGAACCCGATGCAGGGTCAATGTTGAGACATCAAATAGTTTTAGCACCGATGCTTTTGTTGTTAATAAATAATAAAAAGAAAGAAGACTTTAATGCCGAATAAAAATGTATATTTTGTAGCCAGTAACCCTTTTAATCCTGACCCTAGAGCAGAGAAACAAATGATTACTTTGCGAGAAGCAAATTATAATGTCAGTGGAATTGGTTGGGATAGGGAGTCTAGTAAAGATTATATATATGAGATGTCTAATTCTATTCGTATACAAGAAATTGGTGTTAAAAGTAGCTTTGGCAGTGGGTTAAAAAACATTCTTCCATTAATTAAATTCAACATAAAATTGTTCATGAAATTGCTTAAGAATAGAAAGAAAATAGATATCATTCAATCTGTGAATCTCGATACAGGCTTTACGAGCTTGATTTTTTCTAAGTTGTTTAGGAAAAAGTTAGTTTATGATATTTACGACTATTACGCTGATGCTTTTCCTGTTCCTAACAAGGCTAAGGGAATAGTTAAAAAAATCGAAAATGTGATTATTAGTCAGAGTGATTTGACTATTTTACCGATTGATTGTCGAAGGGAACAAATAAGTGGATCAAAGCCAAAAAAATTAGAAATCATTTACAATACTCCTAACTATCAAAATAATGGAGGATTGGATAAGTATTTTAGTAAATATGTTCCAGGTAAAATAAACATTTCATTTGTAGGAGCATTAGTACCTGATCGTTTTCTTGAGCAGATAGTAAATGTCGCTCAAACCCGTGATGATATTGTTTTACATATTGCAGGTTTTGGATCGGAGTCGATTGTCAATTCTATAAAGAATAGTGATTCCGTAAATGTTAATTTTTATGGGAAAGTTCCTTATTGTGATGGTTTGGCCATTTCTAATATTTCTGATTTGATGATAGCTATTTATAATCCTGAAGTAAGTAATCATAAGTATTCAGCCCCAAATAAGTTCTACGAATCATTATTCTTGGGTAAGCCAATTGTTGTAGCAAATAACACTGGAATCGATACTTTAGTACGAGATAACGGTGTCGGATATGCCATCGATTATTCAGTGGAGTCATTCCAAAAACTTATTTCTTCGCTCGATAGTTCAGTACTAAAGAATTTTAAATCAGGTAATCAAAAGTTATATAACGATGAATTCAGTTGGGAAAAAATGACAAAAAGAATATTAAGTGCATATGAATGTCTTTAATTAGTTGGTTGGAGAAAATACTGGATGAAAATTGTTAAAAATTATTTGTACAATGCGTTTTATCAAATCTTCATATTATTAGTTCCAGTTATAACGATTCCATATCTGTCTATGGTACTTGGACCTGAGAAGGTAGGGATAAATTCGTTTACTAATTCAGTTATCCAATTATTTATTTTGTTTGGTGGAATTGGAACTAACTTGTATGCAAGCAGACAGGTCGCATTTGTTAGGGATGATAGGCAGAAGCTAAGCAATCTATTTTGTGAGATAGTCATTTTAAGAATAACTATTTTTGTTGTAACGGGTATTTTCTTTGGAATCTTTATGATTTTTACGCGTGAATATCGAGCATTTTATTTAGCACAAGCCATTTCTATAATTGCAGCAATGTTGGATGTTGCTTGGTTCTTCGTGGGTATGGAGAACTTTGCAGTTACAGTTTTGAGAAATATAGTCGTTAAAGTGGCCACTTTGATATGCATATTTATTTTTGTTAAATCAGCCAATGATTTGATGAGTTATATCTTAGTTATTTCTTTATCGCTGGTGTTTGGTAATTTGACACTGATTCCTAGTTTAAGAAGATACTTGGTCAAACCCAAATGGAAAAAATTAGCCATTTGGAAGCATTTTTTACCTTCGTTAGTATTGTTTATTCCTCAAGGTTCATCCCAAATATACGTCCTAATTAATAAGGCGCTTTTAGGTGCTATTGTTGGTGTGACAGTTTCAGGATACTTTGATCAGTCGGATAAGATTATTAAGATGATTCTTGCGATTGTAACGGTAACCGGTGCGGTAATGATGCCACATGTTGCTAATGCCTTTGCTAAAGGTGATCACAATAAAACTAAAGAATGTCTTTATAATAGTTTTTCATTTATTTCGGCGATATCTATGCCAATGGTGTTGGGATTAATAGCCATTTCAAACAAATTTGTGCCGTTGTTTTTTACTAGTAAGTTTATTGCGGTGGTTCCGATTATGATGATTGAGTCTGTGGTGATTTTGCTTGTTGGTTGGAACAATGTTATAGGAATGCAATATTTATTACCGACTAAACAGACTAGATCTTACAACGAATCCGTTTGTTTAGGTGTATTGATTAATGTAGTTCTTGATATTCCAATGATTATTCTATGGGGTGCCATTGGTGCAGCAATTGCAACAGTATTATCAGAGACAACCGTTACAATCTATCAGTTGTGGTCAATTAAATCACAAATTGTCTTCAAGAAGTTATTTAGAGATAATCTCAAGTACATGCTGTCAGGATTCATTATGTTTGTAGTTATATGTTTATTGAATGAAGTATTGAGTGTTTCATGGTTATCAATAATGATAGAGGTCTTTGTAGGTTTGATGATCTATACTCTGATGTTATTTGTATTTAAAGTAGAAATAATCAATAAAGCAAAAGGTTTCTTAACAAAATAATACCCATTGTAAATGAACTTTACACTTCAAAATGTTACCATTAAATACGGAGCCATTGATTTGAATATGCGACTTGAAAGGATGTTTCAATTGAGAACAAATGATTTTTCAACTTCCTCAATATTTGCAGACAATGAGTATTTGAAGAGGGCAATGGGATCTAAGCAATTTGATTTATCTCTGGAGATAATCAAGTTGGAACGTGAAATGCACTTGTCACAAAAAGAAGCTGCCGCTGCATTGAATCTACCTTTGGATAGGTTCTTAAAGTATGAAGCTGGGGACAGACGAATCCCTGAAGACAGATTTCAAAAAATAATTGATGAATTATCTGATTTACGTGACGATCGAAATGGAGTACTTAACTAAAATTGAATATTATTAGCGACTTTGAAGTGCCCTACAATTGTTAGACAAGAAATCTAACGATTGTAGGGCATTTTTTATGACAAAATATGATCCAATCTT
>NZ_RHNU01000002.1 GCF_003946015.1 Companilactobacillus insicii | reverse complement strand
GGTCCTTTTTCTATCCAGAAATTTAGACAATAAAAAAACTGGTATTGGCTTTCACCAATACCAGAAAGTTTAGACCCATTTTTAGTCCCTTGTGTAATTAGGGCCCGTGGTTTAATATTTTTACGTTGTGTTTTTAATCTACGAAGAAAATAATGGGTGTTTAAATGAAAGAAACAAAAAAGGGCAGTATCAAGGGTTTACTACCACTAGGTGTATTTTTGATTTTGTATGCGTGGACTGGTATTGTATCTGGAAAATTTGATAGTATGCCATTATTAGTTGGGATGATTATTGCTTCAATCGTTTCATTTGTATTGTCACCGCCGAATGGAACTAAAAAATTATCATTTAACGAAAAGTTCATGGAGTTCTGCAAGGGTGGCGGTGAACCAACACTGATCATGATGGTCGTAATTTTTATCATGGCAGGAGCATTCCAAGGTATTGCGTCTAAAATGCATGCTGTATCTTCTGTCACTAATTTAGGCTTAAGCATATTGCCATCGAATATGATTTTACCGGGAATTTTTATAATCGGCTGTATTTTAAGTTTTGCGATGGGAACATCAATGGGAACTATTACAGCTTTGATGCCAGTTGCAGTGGATGTTGCCTCAAAAACTGGTGTCAGTCCAGCATTAATGGCTGGTATTGTCGTTGGTAGTGCTATGTTTGGCGATAATCTTTCGTTTATTTCCGCAACAGCTATCGCTTCAGTTCAGACACAAGGTGTGAAACAGAGAGAAAAGTTCAAATTGAATATAATTACTTATATTCCAGCAATTGTTATAAATGTAATTTTACTGGCACTGTATCCAATTAAGACAGTGGTGTTGACGGGAGCGTACAATTGGAACTTTGTCGATTTAATTCCGTATATATTGGTTATTGTGCTATCACTGGCGGGATTAAGCGTCATGCCGGTTATGTTGATTGGAGTAATATCAGGAGTAATAATTGGTGTTATTCATCAGGACTTCGATTTAATTGGTTCAATGTTGTATATTCAAACTGGTATGGCAGGTATGGAAGATATAGCTATAATTTCAATTTTTGTTGGTGGATTGGTTGAGATTATGAAGTATTTAGGGGGTATTCAATGGTTGATGGATACTTTAGGAAAAAGAACAAAATCAAAGCATGGCGCCGAGTTGTCGATAGGCATGTTGGTAACGTTGCTATGTGTTGCTACAACGAATAATACTATTGCTATTATCACTGTTGCTCCATTAGCTGCCGAAATTGGACACAAATTTAAATTATCTCGTGCACGAGTTTCGGCGTTGTTGTCGATGTTTGCGACACATGTACAAGGATTGATTCCGTACGCTGGTCAATTATTAGTGGCCGGTGGTATGGCGAGAATTTCACCAGTATCTATTATTCCTTGGGTTTGGTACTGTTATTTGATGATTATTATGAGTTTACTGTTTGTTTTCTTAAGATTACCTAGGGTTAGGGTGACTCCCGAAAGTGGATATGATAGTTTTGAGATTGATAAATAATATTTGGTACCAAAAGAAGTTGGCCAAGTTCTAAATGAACTTAACCAACTTCTTTTTTATACTATCTTATTTGAGTCCTAATATTTATTGTGGAACCACTAAGCCAGTTCATGACGTAATCATTGACGTGAACGTGCATATCTTCGTGGCCGTATTCGGGCATAATTAGGTGTTCTTTTTGGCAATTCAATCTGTTATAAATTGCAAATTGTGTAGAAGGGAAGCAGACGTTGTCTTCTAATCCGGTAATCAACTTGACGTTTCCTTTTATTCTGTGCGCCATATTCTTGATATCTATGTAGGATAGAGTATTAAGTATCTCCTGTTCAGTTCTGTGAAACGGATCAGAAAATTTGAAATATCTGAATAGTTCATCATAAGGCTCACTTTGGTCACCCAACTCAAGGATACGTTTAAAGTCAGATAGGAATGGATAAATTGCGATAGTCGACTTTATTTTTGGATTAAGTGCTGCGGCAACTAACGATAAAGCACCACCTTGAGATCCACCATAACTATATAGTTTATTTTCATCTACGAATGATTGTTCTGAGATGATTTCAACTAATTGGAAAACATCTAGGTAGACATCTTTAAAGAATAGATTATCTTTGCCATCGATAGCACCACGAATAACTTGTCCTTTAACAGTATTGCCACGGAATGATTTACTATCGGTTGATTTACCAGATTGTCCTCTGGTATCCATTGCTACGATACCTAAACCTGCAGCTGGAAATTGAAGTAGAGTTGACCAATCAGAAGATTGTCCCATATATCCATGAAAGTTGAAGACAACAGGTACGGTCGAGTCTGATTTGGGGAAGATACATTTGGCGTATACAGATGCACCACCGGTACCTTCAAATATTAGTTCGAAGCAGTTTACTAATGGTAGGTTAAAATCCTGGGGTATTAGTTTGTATTTACGTATGGTAGGTAGTTGTTTGATGTTACTATCCCAGAATTCATCAAAATCTTTGGGAGGATTATCACGACCGGTGTATGTTTCCATATCTTTTAGCGGCATAGTATCTTGCAATTCAGTTCACTTCTTTCATCAAAATTATAAACTTAATGTCTTATGGATCCAAGAATCTGCCAAATTCAACCATATTGCTGTACGATCATTCACATCTTCATCGTGTTGATATCGTTGAGTCGCATATGAAGCTAGGCCTATACCATGAATACCTTCGCTAAAAGTATTGAAGACATGGTATTCGAAAGGAACATCGGCTTCTGATAACGCATAAGCATACGATAAAGTATTTTTTACTGGAACAACTTTGTCAGCCATTGTGTGCCAAATGAATGTGGGAGGAGTTTGTGCAGTTACTAATTCATTTGAATTCCAATACTTTTTATCAGGGCTGATTTTCTTTGCTTCAGCAATAGTTTTAGGAAATCCCATTTGTAGCCCAACGACAGGATATGCGAGTATTTGAGCATTAGCTTTTACAGAATTATCGAAGCCTAATTCTTTTTTGTCATTTGTATCTAATGAATTCATTAATGATACTAAGTGACATCCAGCTGAGAATCCTAATGTGATAATTTCTTTAGAGTCAATATTATATTCAGAAGCATTCTTCTGGAAGAATTGGATTGCATCTAAACCAGCAATTATAGCATTTGGATAGAAGGGTGTGTTGCTCATTAAAGGATAATTTACGATTGCTGTTTGATAACCTTTTGCAAGAAATGCTTCAGCAATAGGTTCTGATTCACGTTCTTCCAGCGCGACAAATCCACCACCTGGAAAAATCATAATTAAAGGCCATTTTCTAGGATCTGGATTTTCTTGAAATTGTTTTTTAAAAAAGATATCAACACTGAATTCTATATCATTTGTAGTTTTTAAATTTATTCTTTTTTGTAGCATTTAAGATAACCTCATATCTTATTTGGTACTTTTAACGTATTTTTCATTAACAGTTGAAGCAGTCAAACCTACGATATTATGAATATATTTCTTAGGTGCAAGGAAACTAAGAACATATGAGAATAGGAATGATGTAATGAATGCGACAGTAGCAACAATCAATGAAGAATCGTTAGTTTGTTGTACATAGACTGTCACAGCAATACTTGCAATTAATCCTAAGATAACGCCGAATGTATTAGCACGTTTTGTAAAGATACCAACGGCAAAGACACCAGCAATAGGAACACCGAACAATCCAGTAACAGTAAGGAATAGATCCCATGTCTTAGAAGCGTTACCAATTAATAGATAGATCGACATGCCAAGTCCAAATAATCCGGTGATAATAATAATAATACGAGCGAGTGTAACATCTGATATATTCTTCCATTTGTGATCGAAGAAACGTTGCTTGAAGTCAGTAACGAAACATGAAGAAATGGCGTTCAAACTGGAAGCAATTGTTGATTGAGCAGCGGCGAAGATACCAGCGATAATCAATCCAGCAATACCAGCGGGAACTCTAGTGATAACGAAGTAAGGAACTAAGGCACTTGTGTTGAATCCCTTTGGAAGTGAGCCTGTATTTCTATAGAAACTGTATAATACAGTACCCATACCGAAGAATAGAGGAATTGTGATCAAAGCAAGAAAAGCATTTGTCCATAATGACTTGTTTGTTTCTTCTTGTGTAGCAGTAGTTTGATAACGTTGAACAACATCTTGGCTACCAGTGTATTGATAGACAGTATTAAAGAATTGACCAGCGAATATCAGTGGTAGGAATTTTGTTAAATCACCAATATTTAAATCTTGAGATGATAAGATTTTGTGATTAGCAACAGCATCAGTTACAACTGTTCCAAATCCACCTTTAATTGATAAACCACCGACTAGAACAACTAGTAAGGCACCACCAAGTAATAGGAATCCTTGGATAACATCACTCCAAATAACACCTTCGATACCACCCATGAATGTATAAATGATACACAATCCACCAACAACACAGGCAATTAAAATTGGATTAATGTTAGAAACCGTTGTAATGGCAATGATTGGTAGATAGATAACGATGGCCACACGACCAATGTGATATAGCATAAATAGTGCTGAACCTAGAACACGAATAATGGGACTGAAACGTTCTTCAAGATACTCGTAAGCTGTGGTAACCTGCAATTTTCTGAAGAATGGAACATAATACTTGATCAAAATTGGAACGATAACAATGATACTTAGTGAACCCACACCATAGGCCCAATCTTTTAGGTAAGCTTGTTCAGGAGTGGACATAAATGTGATGGCACTAAGTGTTGTGGCATAAATACTAAATCCAGCGGCCCATGCAGGAATACTACTTTTTGCTTTAAAGAAAGCATCAGTATTCTTGCTGGCTTTTTTAGTGAAATAAACACCAACACCAAGCATTGATAATAGATACAATATTAAGACAATCCAGTTTAAGGTACCGAAACCGACTTTTGTCATACTTTCACCTCATTAATTACATTTCCGACAATTTTATTTTGTTTTTCAGATTTTTGAATAAATAGTTTCAATATTAGTGGTGCGATGATAGTTGTTACGACTGTTACTACAATCATTGCTGTGTAATGGTTAGGATCAATCAACTTGGCGTTCAAAGCGACATTAGCGACAACTAATGCCATTTCTCCACGAGAAACCATCCCGGCACCAACAATGTTGGATTCATTCCAAGTTAAATGGAATAATCTAGCACCAAGTGCACCACCAATTTGTTTTCCGATGATTGCGATAATAATAAGTGAAGCAATGAAGATAATGTCACTCTGTAATCCTTTAAAACTTATATTCAGCCCAATGCTGACGAAGAATACAGGGATAAATACGGCGTAACCAATAGGCTCTATTTTGAGAGCTAAATTCTTTTTAAATGAAGTTTCTGATAGAGCGATACCGGCAAAGTAAGCACCTAAGACATCACTCATTCCCAAAGATACGGCAATAGCCGCAAATCCAAAGCAAAGTATCAATGCTCCAGTAGCCTCATTTTCACTAGTTTTTAATTTGCTGAAAAATGACATAAAGGGAGGAACTAACCATTTTCCAAGAATGAACATCAAAATAAAGAATAATAATTTGGTTGAGATCATTAACCATAATGGTTGATCACTGCTGCCAGATGAGCCAAAGAATGCAACACAGATACCTAGTAGAATAACGCATATTATATCGTCAGCCACAGCAGCTCCAAGTATTATTGCCCCTTCTTTGGTATTCATATGTCCCATTTCTTTAAGAACTTGGACTGAGATACTTACAGATGTCGCACTAAGAACGAGTCCAATAAATATTGATGTTGTCCAAGCAAAATTAAAAATTAAAGCGCATAACATTGCTGCAGAAATAGTTGGTAAAATAACACCTAATGTTGCTACAGTTAAAGCTGGTTTCCAATATTTCATTAATAATGAAAGATCGCCTTCTAATCCAGCAATGAACATCAGTACGATAACGCCAATTTCTGAGAAGTACTGGATGAACGTTGTTCCGACAAGGATATGAAGGACGGCAGGACCGGCAATAACTCCAACAAGTAGCTCACCAATGACACTTGGAAAGTTTAATATGCTGGATAAATGTGCACCGAGTTTTGTCAAAATTAGAATAATAACGAGCTGAACGAGATATGTCATTATTCTGATTCCCGACTATCTAAAATAGTATTTACTTGATTGATTTGATCATTTAACTTGTCTGATGGGATGTCGTATTCTAAAAATACAGGAGTATCACTATTCAATTTACGAAGCATCGACTGCCAATCGGTTAGTCCTTCACCCAACATGGTGGTTTCTTTATTTTTTATATCCTTCAAATGAAATACAGTAATGTCATTTTTGAATTTGTCGAATGCAATGGTTGGATCATCATTTATCCAATACCAGTTTCCAGAATCGAACGTATAACCTAATGGAACTTTGGCATTTTTTAACTTTTTAAGTTGTCTATCGAATTTGTCGATAATACCATCTTCATTCGGCTGATTTTCAATAGTGACTTGAACGTCATATTTATTCAGTAGATTTGTTAAATTAGTTAACTGCTCGTCTGAAATGTCATCAGAATCGCCCATGCTAATTTTTAGCTGGCCAATATTGTTATCATCGGCCATTTTCAAATATTCTTCTAAGTTAGGGTTTACTTCGTTGGTATTAAATAGTTGATCAGGGATTGAGTAGAAAAATTTCCAATGGTTGTTTTCACATAATTCATTTATTCTGGATAATTCATCTTGTTTTGTCTCGTCTTTAAATAGTTCGCCTCTAACTTCAATGTTATCGATAGGTGATGCAGATAATTCTTTTAAACATTCAAATTGCGATTTACCGTTTTGAACTTCATTTAAGAAAATTGCTGTATTAACTGAAACGTGCATATTTTTTCCACCTTTCAAAAAAAAACCGTCACTAATAAGCACTATATGTGTTTATTAGTAGCGGTTAGATGGACTGGATAACTATTACGTGAAGAATATAACATGTTTAATTAGTTATGTAAACGCTTTTCTAATAATAATTATTAATATCACACAAAATGATAATTATTATCTAAAGCCTACTATATTATGTGCTTATTTAATTGCAAAATAAGTTTTATTTAAAATAGCGTTTGTTTTAGAATTTTTGATTTTTTTAAAAAAATTATTTTTCTTAAGAAAGCGGTTACAGCAATAACTGTGGACTTAAACGATAATTATTACCATATTTTGCTATTGAAATATATATTATCGTATTGTACATTTATGTCAGCGGTAGACGACCGAGTAACTATTACACAAAACTAAAAAAAACGAGGCATAACGATGAAAAAATTATATTCAGCATTAATGACAGCTTTTAATGACGATGGAACAATTAATGAGGCTGGAACAAGAGAAATGATTCGTTACAACATTGACGTTAATAAAGTTGACGGATTATACGTCGGCGGTAGTACTGGTGAAAACTTCAATATGAGTCATGAACAAAAGGAACAAGTATTTAAGTTAGCAATTGATGAAGTTAATGGCGCTGTTGATCTTATTGCGCAAGTTGGTTCACTAGATTTAAATGAATCTAAATACTTAGCAAAATTCGTTACTGATCTTGGCTATCCAAAGATTTCAGCCGTAACACCTTTCTACTATAATTATACTTTTGAACAAATTAAGAATTACTACAATGAAATTGTAAAAGATGTAGACAACAAACTTCTTATCTATTCAATTCCTGCTCTTACTGGTGTTTCATTATCAATGGAACAATTTGGCGAATTATTTGAAAATCCAAAGATCATTGGTATCAAATATACTAATGCGGACTTCTACTTACTTGAAAGAGTACGTAATGCCTTCCCTGACAAATTGATTCTTTCTGGTTTTGACGAAATGTTACTTCCAGCACTTGCTCTTGGTGTTGACGGTGCAATTGGTTCAACATATAACTTGAATGCAAAACGCGCTAAGGCTGAAATGATTGCCTTTGAGGATGGTGATATTGATAAAGCACGTAAACTTCAAAAAGAAAGCAATGATTTAATTACAGCTCTTATTAAGAATGATATTTATCCTTCATTGAAGCTTGTTTTCGAAGAAATGGGTGTACATGCTGGTGTTACTAAGGCTCCAATGGCCAAACCAACTCCAGAAATGCGTGCAGGTGCAAAAGAAATCTATAACAAATACTTAAAAGAAAACTAAGAAGTGATTTAAGATGAATAATTTTTTGGACACAGTTAAAGGTAGATTAATCGTTTCGTGTCAAGCTTTAAAAGATGAACCACTGCACAGTTCGTTTATTATGGCTCGTATGGCGCGTGCTGCAAAGATGGCTGGATCTGTTGCCATTCGAGCTAATTCGGTAGTAGATATTCAAGCTATTCAAGATGAGACTCATTTGCCAGTTATTGGATTAGACAAGGTTGATTATGATGATTCTCCTGTTTATATCACACCCACTATTAAGGAAATGCGCGCAGTTGCAAGCACTGGTGCAGCCGTTGTAGCATGTGATGTTACTGGACAAGTTAGACCACATGGTGAGAAACTTGCAGACATTGTTTCTCAAATGCGAAAAGAATTCCCAGATACCTTATTAATGGCGGATACAGCTACTATTGAAAATGTTAAGGAAGCTAATGAATTAGGTTTTGATATTATCGGTACAACAATGCATGGTTATACTCCTGATACTGAAGGTTTAAACATTGCTGACGATGACTTCAGTTATTTAAAGAAGGTCCTAGTTACTGCAGATCATCCGGTTATTGCTGAAGGTAAGGTTGATACACCTGAAAAAGCTCGTCATTGCATTGATTTAGGATGTCACGCTGTTGTTGTTGGTGGAGCAATTACTAGACCACTAGAAATTGCAACGAAATTTATTAATGCAGTAAATGCTTAATAATTTAATACAAAAAAACCGTTATTTGTTGGTCAAACAAGTAACGGTTTTTAGTTTTTATCAAATTTGTTATCAAGAACTGTTTCAACAGTGTGATTCAATCTTGTTCTATAAGTATCATTTTCTAACAACATAGTGGTTATTATGTCTAATGCGTACGTTAATGCAAATTGGGAATTAATGAATCTTGTATTATTGACGAAATTGCTATTTTTAACGAGAACGGGGTAATCACAAATATCATACATGGGGCTCTTTTCAATACCAGTAATCCCGATTATCGTAGCGTCATTACTTTTTGCCATTTGCAAAGCATTATTCAGACCGGTAGTGTTACCTGATGACGATAATGCTAGTATCACATCGTTTTTATCGACAATACTACTAGTAATGGACATTAAGTTGCTTTCGGTCATAGGAAATGCGGCAATTCCCATTCTAAGCAATCGCTGAGTCATTTCCATTGCGGTATATCCGGAACTTCCAATTCCAAATAGGTAAATTCTTCTCCCATTTGAAATGATTTCGACAATCTTTCTCAATTGATCTATATCTAATCTTTCCCAAGTGTCGTTTAAAACATTTTTGTAGAAACTATAAACTTCGTCAGTTATTGATCCGGATTTTATGGTTGCGGGTTCTGAATTTTTATCTCCAGCAAGTTTTAATTTTAATTCGTAAAAATCTTTGCAATTCATTTTTTTTACGAATCGAGTGATTGTAGCATTACTTACACCGCTGTTCTTAGCCAGAGTATTGATACTCATCTTTTGAACACCTTCAGAATCTTGAATGATTTTGATAGCTACTTTTCGTTCTTGTCTAGATAGGCTAGGTAAGAGATCTTCAATAAGTTTTAAAGTATTCATTGAGTGGCCTCCTCGTTTTTAATAACATTATACAATAATGTATATTATAAAAATAAATCGTGGTAATTATTAACAATTAAATATTGAAGGAGTAAATTATGAAAAATAAAAAATATCTAGCATTTGATATTGGTGGAACGACGATTAAGTATGGGATTGTTGATAGTGCATTATCAATATCAGATTCTGGGAAAGTCGATACACGTCACAATGAAAATAATTATATTTTAAAATTATTGCAAGAATTAACGGAACAATTTCAAGGCAAATACGACTTGAGTGGTATTGGGGTAAGTACTGCGGGTATTGTGAAGGATGGTAGTATTCTGTTCGCTGGTCCAACAATACCTGATTATAAGGGAACAAAAATTCAATCGACTTTGGAAGAACAATCCGGTTTGCCAGTTTTTGTAGTGAATGATGTTGATGCCGCTTTACTAGGAGAACGGGTAGATGGTGTAGCTAGACATAGTGAATCGGTGTATTGTGTCGCACTAGGTACCGGAATTGGTGGGGCCTTTTTAGAAAATGGACATATGCTGGATGGTTCACATGCCTATGCTAATTCAATTGGCTATATATTGTATGACAATGATAGTAAGACATACTTTGAACAGCGTGCTTCTACATTGGCATTAGAGAGTAGTTTGAAAAAGTATTCTGTTAGCGTTATTGATGCTTTTGATAAGGCTAAGAACAATGAAGAACCATATCTTCAAATAATTGAAGATTGGGCGGATGAAGTTGCTCAAGGATTATCTGAAATAGTATTATTATTTGATCCTGAAATACTAGTCATTGGTGGTGCTGTTTCACAACAAGGCGACTATCTTTTGGATTTGCTTAATCGCCATATGGACCAAAAAATACCTGACGGATTATTCAAAACAAAACTAAAAATAGCTAAGTTAGCTGACAAAGCACAGATTTATGGTGCTGTTTCAAAATTTTTGCTATAAAAATAAGAGCGTGGTAAAACACGTTTAGTTTCTGAGTATAACCTAAAACACCCTCGTATTTACGTAAGTAAATGCGGGGGCGTTTGTAGTTAAACGGAAGAAGCTGTGTTTTGCTGCGCGTTTAATTCTATAGTTATATCACAGTTACTTATCATAAGAAGCAATTGAGTCAAACAAGTACTTAACAAATGCTTCACGGTCAACATCTTCAAGAACTTTAATACTATTCTTTTCTTCGGCATAAATACGACGGTCGGGATAAGTCATACCACGGAATTGGTCATTTGTAAGTGAAACATCGATTGAATAGTTAGTACTCTTTGTGAACAATTCAGGAGCAATTAGACTGAGGACAGCACAAGCATCGTGAATAGGAATCTTTGTCATACCCTTTTCTAATTCAGCTGATGAATAGAAGTCCAAGATGGCATTAGCCATAACTCCGGCTTTTCCAAGATTCTTGATATTATTGATTTCATCCATCTTCAAGTATGCCTTGTCTTCTGTAAGGTTAAGTCCTGACAATGTGATAGGAACTCCAGAATTGAAGACGATATCCATTGCTTCAGGATCAACGTAGGCATTGAACTCTGCAGCTGTTGTGATGTTACCTTGTAGTGTTGATCCACCCATAATGTAGATATGATTGATATTTTGTTTAACATCTGGGAATGTCTTCAATAGCAATGCAATGTTAGTAAGTGGGGCAGTTGCTACAATACTTACTTTTTCATCACAGTTTGAGATACGATCGTACATGAAGGTAACAGCGTTGTTACTTGCTAGTGGATAATCTGCACTGTTCTCTGGGAAGTCGAATCCGTCCATTCCTGTTTTACCATGAATTTCACCGGCAGTTTCGATTTCTTTTACTAGTGGATCTGATTGTCCTGAAGATAGCTCGGCGTGTGAACCTAAGAATGTCAGTAGTTTCTTGGCGTTAGCTGTAACGTAATCCAATTTCACATTACCACCAACAGTAGTTACACCAATCAAATCAGCCTTTTCAGGATGAGCTAATAAGACTGTGAGAGCGATAGCGTCATCGATTCCGGGATCACAATCCATAATTACTTTTGTCATTAATTCCTACCTCACTTTTTGTTTGTCTTCAGCTTTTCAGGTAACTTTTGAAGAGCACGAGTGAAACCTAGTCGCTCAAATGCACCTAAGCTGGAAAGTATTTTTTGGTCATTTTCTTTCATGAACTTATCGATGGCACCTTGTAGTTCTGTCGATTTAGGTAGAAGAATAATTTTTTTGAGTCGTGAATCGGTGGAGACTTGAACACGTTTAATTAATTCTTTCTTCTCCATGTTCTTAAGAATGTTGGTCGCTGTTGATCTTCGAATATTGAACTCAGCTTCAATATCTCTTTGAAAAATATCTTTCTTTTCTGGCAAGCTGGTTAAGAAGTCTATTATTTGCACTTGTGTACCAGTTAGATTATATTTAGACGCGAAATCATTGATACTGCGTGAAATCTCATTTGAAGCGACCTTAATAAGATGGGCCACATTACTCGTCATAGTAAGCCTCCCTTGAGAGCTAGTATTACATTCAAATTATATCATGCAAAAATGTAGAAGTGTGGAAAGGACCGACAAAGATGGAATTAAATCAAGGATGGTTTAAGGAGCTGGATATTGGTCAAGTTACAGATTGTCAATCTGTATCAGGAGGAGATATTAATCAGAGTTATGCAGTAACAACATCTGATAAAAAATATTTTTTAAAAGTGCAACCTGATAATGATAGCTCTTTTTTTGATCATGAAGTTGAAGGATTAAATTTAATTGGTGCGGTAGTCAATACACCTAAGGTAATCAAAGTGGGAACTTACGATAACTGTGGCTACTTGTTAACTAACTATGTTGAATTCGGTGAAGGTCACGACGGAGATTTAGGTAAGTTAGTGGCTAAGATGCATGAGCAACATAATGATAGGTTCGGATTGGATCATAATATTTTGAACGCTAAGAATCCTAAGATAAATACTTGGCAGAGTAACTGGGGTGAATTTTATGTCAATCAGCGTTTGGAAGTATTAGTCAAAGAAGTTAAAAGTAAGTTTTATTGGAATCAGTATCGTGAAGATCTGATGATGCAACTTGAAGAAAAAATTATCGATCACTATCAAACACATGAAGTGGTTCCCAGTTTGATGCATGGGGATCTTTGGAGTGGAAACGTCGGTTATGAAGCCGATGGTTCGCCAATTTTATTTGATCCAGATGTTTTTTATGGTAACCGTGAAATGGATCTTGCGATGACATTGTTGTTCGGCGGTTTTGGTCGAGAATTTTATATTAGTTATGTGCAAGAATATCCACTTGAACCCAATTGGGAAGAACGGATACCTTGGTATCAGACTTATTATTTATTAGCCCATTTGAATTTATTTGGTGAAGGATATGGTCCTAGTTTGGAAAATGCTATGCGGAAGAGTATTAACTATTAGATTTAAAATTATATATCGAAGAAAAAACGAGATAATTCTGCAATTAAGAATTATCTCGTTTTTTTAATGATTTCACTGGAAGTCATGAATAATAGGATTCAAATGATTGTATGAAAATTCTAGTCCTTTTTCGACCTCTTCATTATTTTTTACGAATCTTCTATCCTCATGTTCAATACTGAAACAATCGTCAAATCCGATTCCTTTCATTACTTCATAGAATTGAGACCAGTTAATATCACCTAATCCCGGAATTACCGGTGTCCAGAATCCTAAGTCTTCTGGTTGAGTTCTATTAAGCTTTTTGCCGAAAATTCCATAGTATGAAAACTTCTTTTCATCAACAATCATATCTTTTGCATCAATATGTAGAATACGGTCCTTATAGTCTCGCATAGCCTGTAGATAATCAATGTGTAACCAATCTAGATGCGATGGATCAAAGTTCAGTCCAATACTCTTACTTGGAATTCGCTTAAACATTTCATCCCAAAGTTCTGGCGAATAAGAAATTGTACCTGGTAATCCATCTTCTTGCCATCCAGGCATAGGACAATTTTCAATCATCAACTTTACATTATTTTCTTCCGCTAATGTCACAAAATGTGTGAATATTTCTTCGTACTCATCAAAATTTTCTGTTAATGATTTTGTTTGATCTTTACCAACGAAGCATCCAACTAAGGGTGTTCCTAATTTTGACGCAGCTTTAATGACTGCTTCTAAATGTTTTGCATATTTCTTTCTTGTTGTTTCGTCAGGATCAAGCATGTTGTCATAATAAGCTAAACTGGAGAATGCAATATTATATTTTTTTTGATTATTCTTAATATTTATTACATCTTCATCGGTTAAATTTTCTACATCAATATCACTACCCGAGAAATCACGAGTATTTTTTCTAGGCCAGCATGATACGTCTAGTGCTGTAAAACCAACTTTATAGGCGTATGCCATTTTTTCTTCTAAGGTCATGTTTTGAAGACAACCAGTTAAAAAACCAAATTTCATAATTTTTTCCTCTTTTAAATTATTTGTGCAAAATAGCTCAAGTTACTCATAACTACTGCTCCTAATACGGCTAAGAGTGTTCCAGCAGTTATTAATTTCATTTGATGACTTGTCTTTTTTTCGTGAAGTATATAGATACCACCAAATGCACCTACAATGAATCCAAGTGAGCTCAAAGTTGAAGATACTGCTTGTCCAAGATTAGGATTAGCAATTGAAACGAATAGAGCAACGTTCCCGATAGCCCAAACAAAGCCTGTAATACTGTTTTTCCATGTTGATATGTTAATCATATCCTTTGTTTCATGAGAAATAAGATATACGAACAAGAAACCGCCAATTACCATTCCGATTGACTGTGGAAATATAATTGAAATCATGTATTGTACGCCATGATCTGCGTTGATAACTGAACTTGAGACGTTTAACCAACGTTGTAGTAGTTTAGGGGCAATGAAATATCCCATGAATCCTAAGGTTGAAAAGGTTAATGGAATATAACCACTTAACGAATTGTTTTCTTTTGATGTTTTATTGTCTTTATCTTTTGTTTGGATCCAAGTAGCACCGATAACGATTAAAATTATTCCAACGATTCCAGCCGTCCATGTTTGAATATTTTGCCATTCTCCAAGTACAGCAGCACCTAACAATGCATTACCTACGATTTGACTGGTCATTGATAGGGGAACTGCACGAGAAACACCCATTGATTTGATGGCAACGAATTGTAATCCTTGACCCACAGTCCATAAAATACCGGAGATAAGACCAATAATAATGATTTTACTATCCATTAAGTAACCATGAGGAAGTACCCAAAAGAGGTATGTTAATATCCCAAATATTAGTCCTCCAAATGTTAAACCTAATGTTTGTTGAGATGAGTTACCCCCGAATTTTGTTGATAATAGTCCGATTGATCCCCAGCAAAGCGATGGTATAAGTGCAATTAATATAGCCATTTATCTATCCTCTCAAACCTTTATTTTGTTCAATTGATTGAAACTCTTTTTCCGGTTTTGTTTGATTCAATACTTGCGAAGACTGCTTTCATTGAATAAACTACAGATTCAGCATCAGATTTAGGGACTCGTTTTTCGATTACTGAATCGATGAATTCATCCATAACGCCTGATTTAGTTTGATTATCATTTGTTTGAATTTGATCTATATCGTAAAGAATCTTCTCACCATTTTCCTTAATAACTACAATTGAGTACGTTGGATTGTCATAAATTTTCATTATTCCTTCTGAACCGTAAATAATAGTAGAATTATCTTCTTCACCGTAGTAAGTCCAGCTGGATGTTACAGTTCCGATAACTCCATTATTCAGTTCATAGATACTTATAGCATTGTCATCAACGTCAATAAGGTTTCCGGTTGAATCTTTTTTATCTAATGTTGTTAATCTTGCTGAAACATTATTTACAGAACTGTTCAATAGATATTGAACTAGATCAATTTTGTGTACCCCAAGATCAAAAATCGCACCATACTTAGATTTATTTTTATCGAAGAACCAGGTGTTAGGACCGCCATCAATGCTCCAAGTTTCTGGACCACCATGACCGAATGTGGATTTGAATGTTAAGATTCTTCCTATAGTATTTTCTTCTATAAGTTCTTTTGCACGAATATGAGCTTTAGCGAATCGTTGGTTTTGATCAATCATTAGTAGCTTATGGTTTTTCTTAGATGCATTTACCATTGCTTCACTATCTTCAAGACTAGTTGCCATTGGCTTCTCGCAAAGAACGTTTTTTCCCGCATTTAATGCCTGAATTGAAATACTGGCATGTGCGGAATTTGTTACACAAACGCTGACAGCATCAATATCATTATCTGCTAGCATATTTTCGACGCTATCGTATACTTGTCCACCATATTTTTTGGCGATTTCCTCAGCACGTTGTTTGTTGAAATCAAAATAACCTAGAATATTTGCATTTTTGTTTGAAGCATATTCAGGTATATGCCTTGTTTGTGCAATTCTTCCACATCCGATAATTCCAATATTGATTATCTTATTCTTCAAATTTATTCCTCCAATCAAATTACTTTATATGGAATAGGTTATTTTATAAGCGCTTACATTTCAACGAATATTGCGAATGCTGAAATATTTCATTAAAGAATTTATCTTATTGTGTGGTTTAAAGGCAGGGGTACAAACAATTGTATTATTCTTTCACAATGTTATCATATTATTAATTTCTGAAATTTCTTGAAATATTTTATGTGGGGGTAGATTAAGTGGTAAAAGTTAATGCTTATGAAGTTGCTGAAAAAGCTCATGTTTCTCCATCCACAGTCTCAAGGGTACTAAATCATCGTTCTGAAGTAAGTGTTGATACAGCACAAAGGGTAGATGAGGCCATTGATAGTCTGAAATTCAGGAAGAGAATGGATGAGTCAAATAAAGATTTGATTATTGTTAATGTATCAGAGCTAACAAACCTGTTTTATACCGAAATTCTGGAGGGTACTAAAGCTGCAGCAAATGCATCTGGTTTTAAATTATTGATTGACCAAACAGAACTGAATATTGAATCCATTGATAATTTTATAGAGTATTTGGACAGATTAAATGTATATGGTGTTGTTTTACTGAATCAATTATCTACGAAGCTTCTCAACATACTGTCCAAACATACTCGAGTAGTTCAATGTTGTGAATATAATATGGAATCTAGTTTACCAGCTGTTTCTATTGATGATTGTGCTGCTGCAAAGTTAGCAACTGAGCAGTTAATTGCATCAGGAAAAAATAAGTTTGCTATTCTTAATGGACCACGTGATTTTAAATATTCAAACGAAAGAGAACGTGGATTTAAAATTGCTTTGGATGATAGTAATTTTAAATTTAATGAAGACTGGAATATATCATTGCCGGCGATAAGTTATGACATAGCCTATCCAATAGTTTCTCAGATGCTTAACTCTGTAAATAGGCCGAATGCTTTCTTCTGTGTGTCGGATACATTGGGGGCGGCGGTTATTTCTGCTGCTAGAAAATACAAATTAAAAATACCTGAAGATATTTCAGTAGTTGGGTTCGATAACACGGTGATTTCAAAAATAATTAGTCCGTCATTGACAACTATTAATCAGCCAAAGTTTCAAGAGGGTTATTCGGCAATTGAATTATTAAGAAAAAGTAATCAGAAAAAAAATCACTTGTTTTTAAAAACTGAACTTATTGTTAGAGAAACCACATAGAAGAATAACAATCAATGGATACTATAAAAGAATCAATAAAAATCTTTCAATCGTATTTTAGCTAGTATAACAATTTAAGAATCTTAAAAAAGACAAAAAGCATGTAACCATTGAAGTACTGGCGACATGCTTTAGTATTTTAAATGATTTGAGTGATCGTGAAGATGAAGGATATGGTCCTAGTTTGTAGAATGCTATGCGGAAGAGTATTAACTATTAGATTTTATTAGGATATAGAAGAAGTATGGTGCACCGATTATTGCGACGATAACTCCAACGGGAATTTCTGTCGTAGTACTAAGACATTTTCCTAGAGTATCGGATGCGATTAATAGACAACTACCAAGCGTTCCAGATAACAACATTCGTTTGTTACTCTTGAATCCAATGATTCTTTTAGCCAGATTTGGTGTTATTAGACCAATGAATCCAATTCCTCCAGAAATAGAAACACTGACTCCGGCAAGTATTACAGCTGCTCCAATCAATATAATTCTCTCACGATGTAGTGAGATTCCTAGTGATTGAGCAACCTCATCGCCGAGATTAAAGGTGTCTAGAACTTTGGATTTGCTGAAAATAATTGTTGTGAAGATAATAAACCATGGTAAAAATATTAAAATAAATGACCAACTAGTTCCCCAGATGCTTCCTGTCAGCCAATTCATGACGAATTGATAATTTTCAGGGGATAGTTTCAGAGTGAACAGTACCATAACGGATGAAAAGCATCCTGATAGTGCGACACCAGTTAACAGCAACCTATTTGCTGTTATGCCGGTGTCTTTTTTGTAGGCAAAGAAAAAGACTGTAACGGTACTAATAAGTGCACCAAGCAATGCCATCACGGGTAACATGAATAGATTAGCGTCTTGATTCTTTATGAAGGCAATAAAAATCATAACGGCAAGTCCGGCCCCAGCATTAATACCTAGAAAGCTAGTGTCAGCCATAGGGTTTTGAGTAGTAGTTTGAATTACATCACCCGCAATTGCTAAAGCAAATCCGACTAGAATAGCAATAATAATACGAGGCATCCTAAAGTCGAAAATAACAACTGATTGTGCGTAAGTACCGCTACCAGTTATTAATTGCCAAATTTCAGCAGGTGTTACTTTCATTTGTCCGGTATTCAAATTTATAATTGCTAAAATAATTATCGTTATAGTTAGTGTAATGATCCAAGTTGTAAGTTTAGCTTTTTTTATCATATGCGTTGATTGTCCTTTCTTGCGAGATATATGAAGAAAGGTACACCTACTAATGAAATAATAATTCCAAATGGAGTCTCATTAGGAGGATTGATTGTTCTAGCAATCAAGTCAGCGCACAACGTTAAGTTGGCACCAAGTATTAATGTCATCGGCATAACTTGCCGATAGTCGGCTCCAACTAAGAACTTAGCAATATGAGGGATGATCAATCCTACAAAGGCCACGGCACCAACCAGTGCCACTGAAATACCTGATAAGATAACGACACAAATCAGTGTAATTGATCTAATGATATTGATATTCTTGCCTAAGCTTTGAATTGAGTCGTCACTTAAATTTAATAAATTAAGATTTGGTGTTAGCAGCAAAGCCACTAATAATCCGCCAATCACCCAAGGACCTAAATGGATCAGCTGGTTCCAATTAACCGCTGATATACCTCCAAAATGCCAGAATGCTAAATCCTGTTTGAGTTGTGAAATCAAGGCTAAACCTTCACTTAAAGCTGTAAAAAAGGCACTTATTGCCATACCAGCTAGAACCAAGATAGTTGGACTAAGCTGAGCCTTTTTCATTGAGCTGAGTCCGAATACTAAGATTGAAGCCAGAGCAGCTCCGAATACTGAAAAAATTGTTGTTTGCTGAGTTGATAATTTGGGAAAGAAAATAAAGCTCATTGTCAGCATTAGTGCTGCACCTGAGTTGATACCTAAAAGTCCGGAGTCGGCCATCGGATTTTTGGTGACACATTGCATTAAGGCACCGCTACAAGCCAGAGCTGAACCAATCAATGCTGCTCCAATGACTCTTGGAATTCGAATTTGTCGGATTATTTGTTGATCTAGGTTACTAGATTGATAATTAAATATTGCATTCATAACGGTATCGTTGCTATTTTTGTTGGCGCCATAACGGATACTTAAAAGAAGCAAGATACAGAGAATGATAATCTCAATACTTAATTGTATTGTGAATCTGACTCTTGAATTCAATTGGCAATACCTTCTCGCCAACGATTGTATGTTAGGATCAAGGGCTTGTTATGGTCATTAACGATAGTCGCATCGATATTGAAGATATTACGAAGATTTTGTTTAGTTATGACTTCTTGTACCGGACCGCTGACTTGTAAGACACCTTTTTTGATGGCAATTAATTGGTCAGAAAACCTTGCGGCATGATTAAGATCGTGTAACGCCATTATGATAGTACGATGTTCTTTTTCATTAAGTTCTTTTATCAGCAGCATAACATCTAGCTGGTGTGTTAAATCAAGATAAGTTGTTGGTTCGTCGAGAATAATCGTATCGGTATCTTGGGCAATAGCCATGGCAATCCAAGCGCGTTGACGCTGACCGCCAGATAATGTACTCAGACGACGATTTTGTAAGTCTTTTAGAGATGCGCGCTCAATTGCCCAATCAATTTTTTCGTGATCAAGCTTAGACAGAGGAGCAAATCGCTTACGATAAGGAATTCTGCCGAAAGTTACTAAATCTTTAACGGTTAAATCAGTCGCTGTGTTGCTAGACTGTGGTAAAACTGCAAGTTTTTTTGCTATATCACTAGCTTTTTCTTGGTTGATATTTTGACTATCTAGGAAGACAGAACCATCACAGGGATGAAGTAAATGTGCGATTGTGCGAATTAATGTTGATTTACCTGAGCCATTGGGGCCAATTAATGTTGTTACTTGCCCCTTTGGAATTTGAATCGATAAGTCGTGTATTGTTAATTTCTTCTCATAACTGACACATACATTCTTAGTTTCAATGATGTTCATAATCTACCTCCAAGCTATTTTTATCCTAATTAACATATTTTTGGTATAAAGATAATGTGCTAAAGGAATATTCTTGAATTTATTTTACCGCAAAGCATTGACATTTGTTAGCACTTTCACTAATAATCATAGTAACTTGAGGAGTTTGGAGGGAAGGAATATTTTGAAGAAAAATAAGATTTTGAGAGCGATATTAGTAATTTCTTTATTTTTTGTAGTTTTTTTGACAGCTTGTGGTAATGGTAATAAAAGTTCGGAGTCAACACATACGTTGACTGATACTATGGGACATAAAGTTGCAGTACCAACACAGCCAAAACGTGTTGTTGGTAGCTATTTGGAAGATTACCTAGTTGCTCTGGGGATTAAACCAGTAGTTCAATGGTCGGTTAAGAATGGTTCAGGAACACAAAAGTACTTAAAAAAGCAATTAAAGAATGTTCCCTTGATTGACTATTCATTGCCATATGAGGATGTTATGAAAGCTAAACCAGACTTAATCTTGATGGGAACAAATAGTGCTGTTGAGAATGGTAAATATGCCCAATATAAAAAAATTGCACCAACATATGTGGTTAAGAACGGTACTGACGTGAGTTGGCGTTCACAATTTATGGATGTGGCTAAAGTAGTAAATAAGACTTCTAAAGCTAAGTCAGTTTTGAGTAAGTATGATAAGAAAGTTGCTAAGGCCAAGTCTGATATCAAACAAAAAGCCGCTGGAAAGTCAGCGGCAGTATTGTGGGTAACTAATAATTCAGCTTTTATTGTTAGTGAAAAATCGGCCAGTGGATCATTATTGTATGGTGACTTAGGATTAAAAGTTCCTACCTTAGTTAAGGAAGTATCTAAAAAAGCTACCGCTGATTGGTCTTCAGTCTCCTTGGAAAAATTGGCTAAACTGGACGCAGATTATATTTTCCTAGTTAATAGCGATAAGGGAGCTAGCCTGTTCAAAGATCCATTGTGGCAAAGTATTCCAGCTGTAAAAAATGGAAATATGTTCCAGTATAGTGATGATTCTAGTTGGCAATACAAAGGACCAATTGCTTATAGTGAGATTATTGATCAAGTTCAGAAGGATATTTTGAAGTAGGAATTGTTGGTAAGTAAATGTTAGAACAAATAATCGAAATTAGAACTACTATTCATTTTATTTAGTTAGAATAAGGGTAGTTCTTTTTTTGTGTAGTTTATTAACTAGGAGGCAATGAAGTGTCTTTAAATATTAATGACGATTTAAGAGGTCTATTGTTAGCTCATAGTTTAGGACGTAGTCGAGATCATCCGTTTGCTGGATGGAATGTTTTGAATATTTTATACAGTAATCAAGATAGTTTAAATGAACCACAGACACTTGGATTTATTGTTGAAAGATACAATGCTGGTTATTTGGATAGTAGGACAAACGAAAATCGAATAACAGATGCAGTGTTGAAAAGTGTTTTGAGTATATTGGTTGAAGAGGCAAAGCTTATTGAAATTTTACCTCGTAAGGTACGTGTCCGTATGATCAGTGGAAATTATCATATGCAACAAGCGTCAGTATATCGAATAACTAGTAGAGGAATTGAATATTTATCAATGTTTTCTAAGGTACTAGATGCTGAAAGTACTGTTACAGCCAATATTTCTCGAATCACTGAATTTAAGGAATTGATTAGGAAGCTGAACAGTAAATATTTGGATACCTCAAATACAAAATTATTCAATGATTTTAATAATATGATTTCAGCATACTCGGATGTTATGAAAGGGATGCATAAGTTAGGACAAGATTTGGATGAGGTTGCTAATGATTTAGCTTTCAATCATGGTGGTAAATTGGCTGAGCACCTTAACGAGATGCTCCAAAATAAAGCAATACCAGCGTATGAAGAATTAATATCTAAAATGCAGCTTATCCATAGAATAAGTAAGAATAAGGATTTTGCGAGAACTGTGGTAAAGAGTAAGTACGGTGCCGACAGTTTGGAAGTTGATCAAGCAGTTGAAAATCATTTGAAAATAGCTGCGGACTTTCAAAGAGACGAAGAATATGTTCGTAAAAACTTACACTTGCTGGCTGCTAGTTTTAATCCAACTACTGCAGCAATTGATAGTAGCTACGACTCTATTTTTCTTATTTTTAACACGATAATGAGTACTATTAATTTATTGAGCACTGAGTATGATCATATAAATAAACAAACCGTGGATATAAAGGAACTAACAACACAGATTGACCAACTTCTAACTCATTATAAGGATATTTCAATGCCTAAGCAGATACCACGCCATTTAGCTCAAGACAGATTAGTAGATAATTCTGAAGATTTATTAGAGGCCAGTAAACTAGGACCGGCAGTGTATCAAGCTAATGTTACTAATAGACGTGTAGCTACATCCGATGATAATCCAGTTATTGCTGAAGATGATGTTGTTAAAGAAAACGGACAGGATGCATTAGATGAATTCAAGAAATTAGTGATGATTGATGGAAGAAATGGTCGTGTTGATCATGACTTAATATTTAACTCAATCATTGCACGTGATGAAATTATGCGTCTATACAGTGCCACTGGATACAACAACTACAAAAGCTTTGCCCCCTTTGGGAGACAAATTCAAAAAGTGGAGTCAATTTCCACTACAGGTCCAATTTGGTTACATTTCAAAACAGAGAAATACAGTGTGCGTTTACCAAGTGGATTCGAATTTTCATTTAAGAAATGAGGTAGAAGATGGGGATAAAGTTATCTAATAATGAGAGCCTAATAATAAATCAGTTAATTGATACAGGTTTATTTGTTAACAATACTAAAAATAGTTCAAAAGAAATGGCTGGCGCGACTGAATCTTTAAAAAAGACCTTAGTTCAACAAAAAATCAATAGCTATTTACATGACCTAATAGGAATATACCCAGAAAATATCCAAGAAAATTTAATATTATTGATAAGTTCTGATTTTGAATCTTCAGAAACTGTCCATGTTTTATTGGCAACCTTGAAGTCTGTAATAAACTTGCCTGAGCTCCAAGAAGAGAAAACTGATCGGGATGTTTTAACACAAACAATTGTTAGGCAAGTTCATAGTGAGGTTACGGAATTAGATGAACGAGAGATTTACAGATTGATTAACGCCTTATTTGTAGATAGATTTAAGATATTTACTCCTGATCATCCGGAGTTGACTGATAGTGAACATAATCAGGAAATTTCGGAATATTGGAATATTGATCCTAACTTCAATTTGATTGCACAAGGAATTGTTAATCAATTGACCGTTAGAAATAATATTATCCTTAATGATACGCAGAAAGTTAATCGTGCTTTGTTGATACATAGATATATAAGTTCTAAAAAATCGCCTAACTTATGGGATGCTTTATTGAGAAAAAAGGATAAAATTGCTGAGCAATGGGATAAGCTAGATCGTTTTTATTTAGAGTGTGGGGACGATTATGCTTTATTACTGGATACGAAACGACAACAGGTAAAATCCAAGCCTGCGGTAGTAGCAATTGAAGTATCTCATAGAATTCATTCAGGTATTTCTGAATCTGAATTAAATCAGAACATAAAGACTGTTACTAAAGAATTTTTTCCAAATAGTAACATCAGTCCGAGTCTCGTTAAAGACGCTTTAAACGATTTTGGATTAGTTAATATTAGGAATGGTTTTGTTTTTCCAGCGCCAATAATTTCACGTTTTGTATCTAAAAAATAATCAGTTGAGGGGTATTAGGGATGAATAGAGATATATTAATGCCAGTTTGTTTTTATTTGAGGAACTTTAATAATTATCAGAGTTTGGATGTGCCAGCTTCAACTAACGGCAATTTAACTCTGATTGGGGAGAATGCGGCAGGAAAAACCACCTTGGCTAATTGTTTTTTCCCAATGTTGGTTGATGGTTCAATTGCTACACCTTCATTTAACCCGGCCAAAGGAACAAAAGGTCTTGATAAGTCCACTAGTCGCAATAGTTCTAATGATTCTCGCACATTTGAAGGTATGCTGCTTGGTTGGGGAATAGGAGCAATGAAGGTTAGAACCGGATACAGTTATATGTTGCTGAAGTCTCGAGATAGACAAGTCATTCTAGGGATCGGTGCTCATCGAGCCGTTGGCGATAAAAGAAAACCAACTTGGTGGTTTGCAGCGATTAGTGAAAATATAGAAGATAAATTAACCGTAGAAACAACTGATAAGAATGGAAGGAGTCTTGAAAAGGATGAATTCATTGATGTTAATGGAAGTATTGATGCCGATTTTGAAGTATTTTCAAGTGTAGGTGATTATCAAAAGTATGTATCTGACAAAGTTTATGGATTTGTTGATGTAAGGCATCTGCATCAATTAGCAGTTACTTGCAGACTTTTAGCGTCACCTATATTAACGGCTGGAAATGCAAGTATAACTCCTATCCTCGATGCAATGAAAAACGCGCAGTAAGGTATAGATGAACAGATAATTGATTCTGTTGCAATTTCACAAAGAGAAGTTAATAGAAAGAATTTAACTTTAAAGCGATTAAACCAAGCCTTAGAAAGATTAGACAGAATTAAGAAAGAAATATTTTGGAGAAATTTAAATCATTTAAATGATTTAATGCTTAAACCATATTCAGAAAATGATAGTGATCTGGTTAACTCAGAGAATAATAGAACTCAAAATCAGCGTAATTTGGCTGAACAAATAGAACAACTAGAAAAAATGCAGCCATTTTTAGAGCAAGCAGAAAATGATGTTCAAATTCTTAAAGAAAGAAAAATAAAACAGCAAAGTATTAAAGAACAGCGAACTATTAAGCAAGAAATGATTGACTCTTTAACTAGAGAATTATCCAGTTATGAGAATTTAATATCGGAATATAAAAAACAAAAGGAAAATTTGCGTGATATTCAAGATCAGATTGATAAATTAAATAAGAATTTTGAAGGCGTTAAGCAACAGGTTATCCCAATACAAACTGACTTTGATACAACCATGGTCAATTTAAGCAATTTAAAGAAAATTACTAAAGGTAAAGATATTTCGGAATTAATATCTATTCTTAAAAATTACTTACGTGATATAAAAAACTTAATTACAAAGTTTACAAATATTGAAAAAAATCAAAATCAGTTAAGCGATGATGTGAAAATAGTTTTTGAAATTCGAGATAATATGGATGAAAAAATTGATTTACGTGTCACCAGTTTGATGTCTGGTAAAGTCAGAACAGGTTTACATCAAGATAATAAGGATGTTCATAAAGCAGGTGCTGCGAAGATGAATATTCGGTATTCTACATTAGAACAGGAAAAAGTGGATCTACTATCTGCCAACCCTGATCTGAAGGAATTTTTGAATCAGAAAAATTTGTTAACAAATTTAAAATCCATATTGGATGAGTTCATACGATTGCAAGATAATATGAGTAGCATTCAAGCTGAAATAGATGGGGTTGTACGTGAAGCGGATTATGCTAAGAAATCTGTTGATAAATCAGAACAAAGATTAAATAAGGATTTTAAAAACTTTACAACAGCTGATCAAAACAAGAAAATAACTGATCTTCAAAAACAGATGACTGAATTGATAATCGATCCTAAGTTAGAAGATAAAATAAGTGAAGCTAATAGCAGGCAGTCACATTATCAAGAGTCAATTAATAAGTTGAATGCTGATAAAATTAAAACGCAGACTAATATTCAAAACTATAACCAAAAAATTAAAGAATTAAATTCAAAAATAGAAGAGATAACAACACAGGTAGAAAATAATCTTAAAATTCTAAAGCCGTATATGATTAATGGCTATCAATTAGATAAAATTGTAGAAACTTTAAATTTTGTAAACCAAAATCGTAGTCAAATCAGAAATCATAGGTTTAGTGATCTATCAGAAAAAATTGGATATTATATCCGACATAATGGTGCTGATGGAGAACCCGATCGTTATGCATTAGATTCTATCTTTGAAGAACGTGGATATACAGCAATTGCTAGTTCCATCAGACAACAACGCTCGATTGATAAGAATGATTTAAGAGTCGTATCATTTGATATAAATGAAGCTCGAAAGCTGATATCAGATGATAAAGAAGCTGTCTCAAAATCATTGGAACAACTGAATTCTGGTAATGAGGCCGCCCAATTAACTTATACTGGAGCGGCAGTACACCAGATTTCTGAACAGTATGATTTAGTGGATGAATATAATGATATTTTGGCGCACGGTGTTCGTCAGTCTCAAGGTATTCAATTGAAGGTAGCTTTGAATCCGGTAAACGTTGACGAACAAGTGATTTCTGAAGCTAGAAACAGCGAATTAACTGAAAGACCCGCATTGCTTAAAGAAATTCAAAAGCGCCTCGAAAGATTGGCAAATGATACTGAAATTGCTGAAGATGACGATCAATTCATGGAATCAGCTCATAAATTATTGGATATTCGTCAGTGGTCCGATTTCCAAGTTCTGATACATCGTAAGCAAGCAGCTGATGGTGAGTTTGAATTAGTAGATAATAACTTTGTCCAATCAGGTGGTTCAGGAGCTGAAAAAGCACAGGCAATGGTTTTACCACTATTACTTGTGCCTAAGATGTTATTACAGAGGTCAAAAAAATCTGATTCTCCACATATGGTGATGTTCGATGAATTTGCGGACAAATTGGATCCAGATACAGCTAAGTCTTTTGCTAGAACTATTGATGATTTTGGATTTAGTTTTATTGCAACGATGCCAAGTGGTGCACAAAACAAAGTTTTAGCTGATGGTATTGAAAATATTGCATACGATGTAATTGCTCCCAAAAATGGAAATGATGGGAAATTTCATAATAATATTGTTCGTGAAGCCATGATTTGGCAAGAGGAGTAAAATGAGTCGTTATACTGAAATGTACGAAAATGAATCGGGTCGTGAGTTACCTGAGAATGCTGAAAAATTAGATGCCTTGTTCGACAAAATCACTTCTGGTATTCAGTTACCTCCACGTGGACAACAAGCTGTTGATATGGGATTCACCGCACATACTTTGAGTCACTCTGAAAGTAATCCTGCGATTTATCAGTACTATCAATGGATAATGAAGCGTTTCTTTGATGGAAAGAGAATTAATGAGTTGTCTTCGCAATTAATAGGTATGTCATTTAGTAGTGCCAATATTTTTCAGACAAACTTGCCACAGCCGGTAACATTAAATCCTTGGCAAATTGATTTAATGACAGATGTTCCACTTATGAATAAAAAGGCTGTTATTATAGAGAACAATGGTGTATTCATTTGGCTACACAGCCTTCACCCAGAATGGCCGTTGATAAATCAGTCAGGAAATGATTTTAATGAGTCATATAATAAATTATTAAAATATTTATCCAACAACAATTTGAAGATGGCCTATTTAGGGGACCTGGATAGTGCTGGCATAAGAATAGCTGATAGAGTATCGAAAATAGTAAATCAAAATTTGTTTTCGATACAAACGCCGGAACGAGTCGTTGACTGGCTTGTGAGATTTGGCATAAATGATCTGAACCGAACCAAACGAGTTTCCGTTGATAATCAGGTCTTGAAAGAAGAGATAACATCAATTCACACATTTAAAATGTTCGTTGAACAAGAGCAACTAATTTCTGAATATGAACCCTTAATTAAAAAATGGCTGCAATAGTTTTCTGAATGACGGTGATAACCAATAAATGTAACTATAAATATAATTATCAATTTTATGTCTATATTAATTTTGCGAGAAGCTATTTTTGTAAAAAAACTTCCTCTCAACTATGATGTGAATGTAGAGAAAAATAGAGGGAGATACGATTATGACTAGAGTATTAGTACTTGGCGCAAACGGAAAGATTGCTCGTAGAGCAACACAAATATATTTGGACTCAACTAATGATAGTTTGAGATTGTACTTGAGACGTCCCGAAAGACTTCGTGATATCGATAATAGATTAGTTGAAATTGTCGGTGGGGATACTACAGATACAGAGAAACTTGTTGAATCAATGAAAGATGTTGATGTTGTTTATGCTAACTTGGCTGGTGGAAATATTGAAGATCAAGCTAAGTCAGTTGTTGAAGCAATGCATGCATCAGGAGTTAAACGTTTGATTTGGATTTCAACTTTGGGTATTTATGACGAAGTTCCTGGTAAGTTTGGTGAGTGGAACAATAGTACACTTGGCAGTTACATTACAAATTATGCTGCAGCAGCTAAGGTCATTGAAGACTCAGATTTGGAATATACAATCGTTCGTCCAGCTTGGTTAACTGATAAGGATGAAGTTGACTTTGAAACTACTCAAAAGGGTGAACCATTCAAGGGTACTGAAGTTTCACGTAAGTCAGTAGCTCAGTTGGTTGTTGATATTACTCAAGCACCTGATAAGTTCAGCCGTGAATCAGTTGGGGTTGATAAACCTGGTACTGATGGGGATAAGCCTGCTTGGTATTAATTTGGTAATAGGATTTGTATATTTAAATAGCCTGATTCCAGCATTACGCTAGAGTCAGGCTATTTTTAACGTGATTATATTTTCTGCAATTATAATTTTAATGCGCTAAGATATGCAAAGTTATTGCAAAGTGAATCTAAATGCATCATAGTTTGCTTATAAATAATAATGCATTTAAAGGAGAAACGTATGAAGAACATACAAGTACGAGTAGATGATGAATTAAAAGAAAGTTCAGATAAATTGTTCCAGAAGCTAGGTACTACTACAAACGAAGCAATAAAAATTTTTTTACAGATGTCAAAGAATAATGAAGGTTTCCCATTTGAATTAAAATTAGATAAGACTACAGACTTATTGGAGTGGGTTGAAGAGCATATGCTACCAATTGATGAGAAGACATTTATGGATGCTTATATGTCAATTGAAGGAAGTTATCAATCTGATGCAGACTTTGGTGTTAATGTCGTCAATGAAAATATTGAAATTAAGGGTATTTTGGATGTTGACGACGATAACGAGGTACTAATGGCAAGTGCTGATGTAAAAATAATTAATAATTTTGAAGTGGATACTTGGGATGCGGCTGATGCTGCATCGGGGGATTTTGAATTGGTTGCTAGTGAGCTTGAATCAAAAACAGACTTATACAAAGAAGTTAATAAAATAGCATTTTTAGATGAGTTTTTTGTTTTTTCTAAGCAAGTTACTGCTAAGAATAGAGTGAAATTATTTTTTGATCAAGTAATCCCATATTTAGTTTCCAGAGATGTTGAAGTGGTGGCGTTTATGAATGCAGGATTTTGGAGAACAGATGCTATTGAAGAACAAAAAGCATTAACAGATGCTCTTGATAGACCAAATATATTTTCATTACCTTCAGGAAAAGATTGGGTATCATCAGTTAGCTATATTCAACTGTAGAAATTAGTTATAAGACTCATATTTAATGTTTATACAATCCAATTTAAAAGTAATTCTTAGTTAGGAAGGTTTTATTGTTTATTTATGTAGTTTTTTATGTTAAAGTTCTTCTATGCGAACGTGAGTTCGATGCTTAGCGGAATTTTAGAAATCAATGGGTTGATCAATTATATGAAAAAATGTATAATTGAATGAATAAAATGGTTATTTTTAATAGCAAATTATAAGTAGGTAATGAAATGGAAAAACGAGTTATAGAATTATTTGCCGGTGTCGGTGGGTTTAGAGTTGGATTAGAAAAACTTAATACTGGCTGGAATTTTGTATATGCAAATCAATGGGAGCCCGGTAAGAAAAGTCAATATGCTTATGATTGCTATGTTAGACATTTTGGAGATAGCAAAAATATAACTAATATAGATATAAACAAGGTTAATAAGAGTAATATTCCAGATGCTGATTTGTTAGTCGGTGGTTTCCCATGTCAAGATTATTCAGTTGCTAGTACCAATGCAAAAGGAATAGTTGGTAAAAAGGGAGTTTTATGGTGGGATATCAGAGATACTTTAGAAGCAAAAAAGCCATCCTTTGTCCTTTTAGAAAATGTTGATCGATTATTATCTTCTCCTGGTAAGAAACAACGTGGAAGAGATTTTGGTATGATTTTATATACTTTGAATCAGTTAGGTTATGGTGTTCAGTGGAGAGTATTTAATGCTGCTGATTACGGATTTCCCCAGCGTAGAAGAAGAGTATTCATTTTTGCATATAGACAAGATACTAAATATTATAAAGAGATTTCTCAATTAGCTGAAAAAAATAAAATACACGAAATTTTTACAGATAAAAGTGTATATAATTATTCCGATTCATTACCAATAAAAGATGAGTTAAACAAACAAAAAGTTGGCAGCATTGATGGCTTTGAAGATATAGTAGATTTTTCAGATCATTTTAGCTTTCATTTTGAACATACGGGTGTCTTATTAGATAAGGATATTTATACGGCTAGCTATGAAGCAGATTATCATGGTGAAAATATGGTTTTAGATGATATCGTTCAAGATAGTGTAGATGATGAGTCACTGTATCTAGACACTAAGGATGGACGTTTATCCAAATTTGAATATTTAAAAGGCTCAAAAAAAATACCTAGAACTGATGCAAATGGATACAATTATACTTATTCAGAAGGTGGAATGGCTTTTCCTGATCCACTGGATAGACCTGCTCGTACTATGCTTACTTCAGAACATAGCGTTAATAGAAGCACTCACGTAATAAAAGACAAGAGTACAGGTAGACTTAGGCTTATAACACCGTTGGAAGCGGAAAGAATACAAACCTTCCCAGACAACTGGACTGAGGGTATGCCTAATTCAGCTAGGTATTTTATGATGGGTAATGCTTTAGTTTGTGATTTGGTATCTGAAATTGGAAAGGGTATAGATAGTATTATTTCGAATGAACAGTAAATAGTAGTAAAGACATCCAATGAAGGATGTCTTTTTTATTTATCGTGATATATTATTAGTATAATTATACTAATTGTAGGTGACAAAAATGGAAAAAATTTATCATTCTAAAGAGGAAGTGCATAATAGAGCTAGAGAGATTGTAGGTATCCCGTTTTCAAAGATTGATGGATATGATAAAGTATCTGGAAATAAGAATATGATTGGTGATTTGTTCGAAATATGGTTTGGTAAAGAGAAAGATTCTGCAAGCAAACCAGATTTAGGTGTAGCTGAGTTAAAAGCTACACCATATAAAAAATTGAAAAATGGTAAATATTCATCTAAAGAGCGTCTGGTATTTAATATTATTAATTACATGGATATAGTTAATGAAGATTTTGAAAATAGCCATTTTCTATATAAAAATAAAGTTATTGAATTGGGATTTTACGAGTATTTAAAAGACAAACCGAAAGATGATTGGACTTTTACTGATGTTGCAATGTATGAGATGAGTAAGAATCCGATTGATTACGCAATTATAAAAAATGATTGGAATAAAATCAAAGAATATGTGGTTGATGGAAAGGCCGAATATCTTAGTGAGAGTTTGACTAATTATTTATCAGCTTGCACAAAGGGTGCTAATTCTAAATCTGAAAGAAATCAACCATATTCTGATAATAAAGCTAAGCAACGTGCGTTTTCTTTAAAGAACGGGTATATGACACAAATATTAAGAAAATATATACTTGGTGATGAAAAAAATGATTCTATTATCAAAAATCATGTTGAGCTTAATAATAAATCTCTAAGAGAAATTATCGAAGATAGATTTAAACAATATGTTGGAAAAACTGAATCTGAATTGAGAAGTATGTTTTCTATCGATTCAAAAAGTAAAAGTGTTAATAATTTATTGGCTAGGGGGATGTTAGGACTAAATAATAGTAAATCTAACACAAAAGCGCTGTTGAATATCGATGAATTTAATAAGGCATCTTATAAGGTTAAGACAATTCAATTTGACCCCGAGGGTCGCAATAAGGAAAGTATGTCTTTTCCAATTTTTAAATTTAAAGATTTAGTTAATGAAGTTTGGGTCGATGATTATGGTACCCCTTCAGCGGATTTAAATGTTATGTTTTCTGAAAGTACATTTATTTTCGTTGTATTTCAAGAAAACACTTTTGGTGATAATGTTTTTAAAGGTGTAAAATTTTTTAATGTACCTCAGAAGGATATTGATGGTGATATTAAAAATGCTTGGCAGGCAACAATAGATACGATAAATCGTGGTGTAGAATTAACATTCAAAAATGGAGAGGTTAGTAATAACTTTATAAAAAAAGATGATAACAAGATTATGCATGTACGACCACATGCAGCTAAAGCAAGTTATGAAAATAATAGTTGTGCAAATGAATTGCCAACGCCAGCAAGGTGGACCAATAAACCTAAAAATTATTCGAATAATTATATGACAAACCAATGTTTCTTTTTGAATAATGATTATGTAAAAGATGTTGTTAAGGGTTTGTTAGACTGATTTTTTATCTCGTATATAAAGCATTATTAGTTCCACGCAGTAATCAGTATTTTTAAGTGCGGTTTTTTCCCAAAAATGTAGTACAGTCCAACCGTTTTCTTTCAGTTCATTATCATCTCGTTTATCTCTATGCATATTTTCTTCAATTTTTTTTATCCAATATGTTCTATTTCTTTTTAATTTCTTTTTTTTTCTTTCCCAGTCGTATCCGTGCCAAAATTCTCCGTCTATAAATACAGCAATTTTATATTTTGTTATAGCAATGTCCGGAGATCCGGGCAGGCCCTTATAGTTTCTTCTATAACGTATACCTCTATTCCAGAGAGAAGCGGCAATAATATTTTCAGCCTTACCACGTTTTAAATGTACGTTAGACATTCTTTTTCTAGTTTGTTCATCACTGTCATAATATTTGGGATGTTTCATAGTTGCTCCTATAAAGTGTTGTCTTTAATTTCATAGTTTATAACTGTGTGTGCTTTTTTTTAAAATTATATATATGTTAACCTTGAAACAGGTTAGTGAGATTTTCTTTAGAAAACAGTTTCTTTTCTGTATTCATATTATAAATCTTTTTAAAGAAGTAAAAAATACGCCAATAATCTGCAACTAAGCAGATTATTGGCGTATTAATTTTAACTAAAACAACAATGAATAAGGAATTTTAATAACAGCTTTCTTAACATGAGAAACAGTATCTAAGTTCAAGCAAGCCTCGTGAGCATCTTCAGGTAAGAATACACCGAAGTCGTCTTGATGTAATTCGATTAACGAAGTAGTACCTTGATATTTCTCATAATAGAGAGCATCTTTTTTGTCCAATTCATTATCTTTTAATGTCAGTTTTGAGCTATTGGTTGTCTTGATTATTTCTTGTCCAGAAATAATATATTGGAAGTCGATGTATTTCTTGTGGCTTTCCCAGCGACCAATTTTTTCTTCTTTGGTGTCATATTCTTGTACGTTAGCAAAAATATCATCCGATATATCATGTTTTCCCAGTTCAATATTTTCTAAATCTGTATTGCTGAGAAAATCAAAAACTGGTTTTAATGCTGGAATATTATTCAAGAACTTTGCGGTACTGTCTGACTTGTTAGAAATAAACATGTAATTGCCTCCTAAAGGTTTTTCTATGTTTAGATTATTATTTTTGTGAAATCGTATACACAAAATGCTGGTTTAAAAATTAAACAGTGTATAAAATTACCTAAGAGGTAAATATTTATTCGTTCATTTATGAAACAATCAATTATCTTCTTTTAAATAACGCCATAAGGTAGCACGACTAATTTCCAATTCTTTGGCAGTTTTGGTTTTGTTCCCACTATTTTTGAATAGCACATTAGTAACTGCCTCACGTGTTATTTCATGAAGTGTTTTAGCTTCATTAGACGAATAATTGGTTACTGTGGAATATGATTTATGATCGTGACTATACAGGTAATTAAGATCTTTGTATTCTTTTTCAGCTGCTTGAATGTCTTTAACACCAATTTGTGCACTTTCAGTTGATGCTAGAGATGAGTTTATTACTTTAGTGAATTCAACAAGATTGTTATTCCATTTTTGATTTAATAAGTAATCCAATGCTAAATCAGAGATTCCTGTAACCATTTTGGCGTTGTGCTTGGCATAGTCGTTGATAATTATAGTAATCAATTTGGAAACAGAATTTCCTAAAACATCCCTCAATGGTTTAAGCGTCACTAAGTGTGAATTAGCAATCAGTCCTTCAAGATTTTTGTCAATTCCATCTGATAGTTTCTGTTCAAAAATAAAGATGATCTTATTTCTAGACGCAAAGCCTGTTTCGTCTATAAAGTTTAAAAAATTACGTTGAATTTTGTAAGGTAAGTTATTGAATTTATCTAGGACACAAACTTGACCGGATTCATAAAGGATGGACTTATCATCATTCATGGCAGCATTAAAAAACTTTTCAGATTCTAGATTTAGTAAAATTGGAACTTTAGATTTGTAATTACTATATTTACTTATCAATATAGATAAGTACTTTTTAGACATCCCTTTTTCGCCTAATATGACAATGTTTGTATCATCTTGAGCATAGGTTTCTAGTTTATTAAAGAATCGATCATCATAAATCGTGTGATAAAGATTGCTTATTTGTATCGATTTGTCATTATCCATCAAAAGTTGAGAAAAATCGTCATTCTTAGAATCATTCCAAATCTTTTCTCTGCGCAGATCGTATATTTTTTTGTCGTTATATTGTTTAGAATCAATTTTGAAATAACTATTGTTGTAATTGAAGTTATTCATATTTTTGTTTATAGTACTTTCAAATCTTTCCCACAAACTATCATCGACAATAAGTCCATTAGACTTCAAATACAATGTTCCATCAGCATTGAATACCGCGAAAAATTGATTGAATTCATTTAGTAAGTGAACAAATAATTGTTTTTGATCTTGATTTATTGATATTTCCTCGAGAATAGAAAAACCATTTAATAGGGCATCTTTAATGGTTTCTTCACCGGAAGTTATGAAAATGGTATTGAGATTATATTGCTCCGCCATTGTTTCCACACTAGTGTCACCAATTACAGTATTAAAACCAGAAGCTTTAACATTTTTCAAAGTTTCGTTTAAATCTGTATCGTTTTTAATACTATATATAGGTACTTTTTTCTCAAACCTATCCGCTACTCTTTTAAATGGTTCGGTAATTTCAGGGAACCCAACTAGTGCAATTTTGTCTATTCGAGATGACGCTTGGATGATACTTAGAATATCGTACTGTGATATTCCAACGTCTATTACTCTAATATTAGTTATTTTTTTGATTAAAGCAGAGGTACCACCACGAGAAATTACCATGTCATAGTGTCTTTCATTCAGCATGTCAGTTAGTGCGGGGATACCTTCATGTCTATCCAATTTTTCGAAGTATACGTGTATATTAGGATAGTTGTCGGCATAAGTATTGTATATTTGTTGAACAGAAATATGCATGGATTGATATGGCGAAATACAGAGTACGTTCATATCCAAAATGATCACCTCTATGAAATTGTTTTATTTTGATACAGCTATAATTATAGTTGTATTTTTTTTTATTATCTTTTTAAAAACGTTTAATTTTTGAACGATAATTCAATATTCTTAGATTAACTTTGAGAATAATATAGAACTTGTAATTAATGAAAACGTTTTATTGAATTAGAGGCAAGCTTAAAAACTTCTACTAGATAATTCATTTCTTAAACGTAGGAGGTGATAACGACATGGCTAATTACTTAATTGTGGCTGATGATTTTACAGGAGCCAATGACACAGGTGTTCAACTTGTTAATCATGGAATTGACGTTAATGTAAATTTTGATGTTACTTCCATAGATTCTGATGATAATAAATCATCATGTGTACTAGATACAGAGACTAGGAATTCATCTACTGAAGAAGCCACCAATAAGATGAAATCAATGATGTCTAAAGTAAATTTGGATTCATTTGATATTGTTTTAAAGAAGGTTGATTCAACTCTACGTGGAAATATCAGTGCAGAAATTAAAACATTAGCAGAGTTCTATGATCCGGATTTAGTTGTATTTGCTCCAGCTCTTCCAAGCTTAGGTCGAACAATAAAAAACGAAATTTTATATGTTAATAAAATTCGAGCATTGGATACTGAGATTGGCAAAGATCCGCTTAAACCAATTGATAATGATAATATATCCGATATTTTGAAGAGAGCCTTTCTAGGTAAAAAAAATAGACATTATTCTATTAAGGATATTAGAAAAGATAATTTCAAAATAGATGGTAATTATAAGTATTTGTCTTTCGATTCTGAAAATTCTATGGATTTGCAAAAAATAATTAAAGAAGTTAAGAGGGCAAATAAGAAAGTATTATGGGTTGGTTCAGCAGGATTAATGAGTAGTATTTTAATGCAATATGAAAAGACCTTACCGGCTGTTGGCTTAATTGGAAGTGTTAGTGATGTTACAAGAAGACAATTACATTTTGCAGAAGAAAATGGTGTTAATTTAATCAGTATTCCAATATATGACGTTTATGAGAAGGATTCCTATGCGTCGTATTTAAATGAAGCACGTGAATTGTTGCAAAAAGGTAAAGATGTCGTTGTGATGTCATCAGCTTCGTATGATCGTTCGGAACTTAATAGGACAATTAAGAAATTAGAGAAATATGATTTGAGCAAAGAAAGTATTGGAAAAGTTACTCAGACCATATTAGCCGGGATATGTCGCCGATTAGTTCTATATGAAAAGATATCTGGTGTTTTTGTTACTGGTGGCGATACTGCCAAAGGATTACTTGATGTTGGTAAAGCTGGTGGAGTTCAAGTTATTGATGAAATTGAACCGGGGATACCTATGTTGAAGATAAGGTCTGGTGACCTCAATGGGTTAAATATCGTTACTAAGGCCGGTGCTTTTGGAAATGACGAACTAATAACTTATGCATTTAAGAAGTTGCGTAGCAAAAGTTTTTAAAGTAAATAGATTTACAAACAATAGGAGGCTTTACAATGGAATTACAAGACAGTCTTACAACTAAGTTTGAAAGAACCTTTACGTTACCAAAATCCGGAATTCAAAGTCATGCTTCTAATCTATTAATTTTAGATAATGGAGATACATTATGTGTTTGGTTCTCAGGTACACAAGAAGGAATGTCAGATATTAGTATCTTTCTTTCTCGTATGAACAATGGTGAAGAAACATGGTCAGAACCTATCAGAATGTCTTCAAATGAAGGACGTTCAGACCAAAATCCTATGTTGTTCCATGCTCCTAACGGTGATATTTGGTTGATGTATACTTCCCAAGATGGTGGTAATCAAGATACTGCTATTGTTGAATGTCGTATTTCTCATGATGAAGGTAAGACATGGGATGATCAAAAGGTATTATTTAACGGTGAGCAGGGGGTATTTATCCGTCAACCTATTGTTGTTACTGATAGTGGTGAATGGCTGTTGCCTATTTTCCATTGTGTAGTTAAAAATGATGGCAAACCTTGGTATGGAAGTTACGATTATAGTGCTGTTAGAGTATCTAATGATCAATTTAAGACATTTAAGGAATACGAGGTTCCCAATAGTTTAGGCTGTGTTCATATGGATATTGAGAAATTAAAGAGTGGCCGTTATATCGGACTATTCCGTAGCCGTTGGGCAGACAATATTTATCGCAGTTATTCAGAAGATGGGAAAACATGGACAGAACCTGAAAAGACAGAATTACCAAATAATAATGCTTCAATTCAGGCAACTGTTCTAGGTAATGGTGACTTAGTAATGGTATTCAATGATTCAAGTGCTAAAGATGCCACTTCAAGAAGAACTTCGTTATACAGTGATGGACTTGAGGACAAGGATGCAGATGAAGATAGTGATGTTCCACGTGCATTCTGGGGAGCTCCAAGAGCACCAATTACTGTAGCAATTTCTGAAGATGAAGGTAAGACATGGCCATATAAGAAGAACCTTGCTGAAGGTGACGGGTATGCCTTAACTAATGATTCCAAGAATAAGAAGAATAGAGAATTTTCATATCCTTCAATCAAAGCTGCTAAGAATGGAAATATTGACGTAACCTTCACGTACTTTAGACAAAAGATTGCTTTTGTTGAATTAACTGAAAGTTGGATTAAGTCAAAAAAGACTGTTAATGAATAGAATGGAGTAAATAAGTATGGAAAATGCATTTTTAAAGATGCCCAATCGCATTTATTTAGGTGAAAACCTATTAGGACACTTAGGTGATTTTATTGCTAAAAAAGAAAATAAGAATGTTCTTTTATTTACAGATAATGGATTGATGAAGAGTGGTTTAGTTCAACCTATTGAGGATTACTTTAAAAAGAATAATATTTCTTATGAGATTGAATCAGAAATTAAACCAGAACCAACATATGTCCAAGTTGATGAATTATTACAAAAGGTAAGTAAGTTTGATTTTGATACCATCGTTGCAATTGGTGGCGGTAGTGTTATGGATGCCGCAAAACTTATTTCATTAGTTTTGCATACTGATTACAGTATCAAAGACTTAATTGATGATCCTACTAAAGTAAGTAAACGTTGCTCAACTGTTTTGATCCCTACAACAACCGGTACTGGATCTGAAGCAACAATCAACGCCATTGTAACTATTCCAGAAAAAGACGTTAAGTTCGGAATTGTTAGTGATGAGATGTTACCTGATTTGGTATTACTTGATGTAAATAATGTTAAGACGTTACCTAAATCAATTATGGCCTCATCAGCTGTTGATGCTTTGAGCCATTGTGTCGAATGTTATACATCTAAAAATGCCACTGTTTTGAGTGACGGAATTGCTTCACTTGGAGCAAAGAATATCTTTGAAAATATTGTTCCAGCATATGAAGATGCCGACAACATGGACGCCAGAAAAGCATTATTACTAGGTGCATTCTATGGTGGAGTTGCAATCACAGCATCAGGTACAACTGCAGTTCATGCGTTGTCATATCCATTAGGTGGAAAGTTCCATATTGCTCATGGTGTTTCAAATGCCATATTATTTAAGCAAGTAATGGAAGTTAATAAACCTGATATTGCCGACCGTTTAGCAAGTCTATGTGATTTTGTATTTCCAGCTGAAGGAAGTAAATCAGTATCAGAAAAAGCTGATTTTATGATTGCTAAAATTGCTGAAATTGTTAAGAAAGTTGAAATACCAACTGATTTGAAGAAGTTCGGAGTAAAAGCTGATGATCTCGATTTCTTAGTAGATTCTGCATTACAACAGAAACGTCTTCTAGATCATAATCGTAGAAAGTTAACACGTGAAGAAGTAGAAAATATTTATAAATCAGTTATGTAATTAAAATGAAGAAAGGGTAGTTACTATGAGAAAAGATATTGCTAAAGGAATTATTGCCGCAATGGTTACACCAATGGATGAAAACCAAAAGGTGAACGAAAAAGAATTACGTAATCAAGTAAGACGTCAAATTAATGCCGGAGTAACTGGTGTGTTCACTCTAGGTACAAATGGTGAAGGATACATTTTAAGTCACGAAGAAAAGTTAAATGTTATGAAAGCTGTTGTTGATGAGGCAAATGGTGAAGTTCCAATTTATGCTGGTACTGGTTGTGTATCAACAGAAGAAACAATTGAACTATCTAAAGAGGCTAAAGATATTGGAGTGGATGCTCTATCAATTATTACACCTTCATTCGCCAAAGCTTCACAAGAAGAATTGTACTTGCACTATAAGGCCATTAATGATGCTGTAGATCTGCCAATTCTTTTGTATAATATTCCAGCTAGAACAGGTAATGCACTAGCTCCTAAGACTGTTGCTCGTTTAGCCGATCTCAAGAACATTGTGGGTGTTAAGGATTCTAGTGGTAACTTTGATAATATCCTTCAATACATTGAATTAACTAGAGACAAAGACTTTTCTGTAATTTCTGGTAATGATGCATTGATTCTTTGGACATTACAAGCCGGTGGTACTGGTGGTATTACAGCCGTTGCTAATGTATTGCCACAAATAATGGTATCTATTTATAAGTATTGGAAAGCTGGAGATTGGGACAGTGCTCGTAAAGCTCAAGATTCTATTCGTCCATTACGCAATTGCTTTGCCCTTGGAAATCCTAATACTATCATCAAGAAGAGTACTAATTTAATTGGATATCCTGTTGGTAGTACGAGAGCACCATTTAATCATTTGGATGATTCAGCAGTTGAAACTTTAAAGAAAGCACTTGAAAAGAATTATAGTGAATATTTTGCAGAAAAAGTAACTGATTAGGAGGTCATAATTATGAAAAATAATAAACCAATTGTAGCGATTACGATGGGTGACCCAGCAAGTATCGGTCCAGAAATTTCACTACGAGTGTTTAAAGATAAAAAATTATATGAGCAATGTAATCCAATTATTGTGGGTGATAGTTCGGTATTGCTAAAAGTAATGGAATATTTGCCTGAATTAAAGAGCAAATTGAATGTTGTTGAAGATATTAAAGATGCTAAGTTTGAATATGGATTAGTTGATGTTTACGAGATGCATATGGTCGATATTGATCAACTTAAATTTGGTGTTGTCAGCAAGATGGCTGGTAATGCAGCATTCCAATATGTTAAAAAAGTCATTGATTTAGCTATGGCTGGTAAAGTAGATGCTACCGTAACTAATGCATTAAACAAAGAGGCTATGAATTTGGCTGGCCATCATTTTGCCGGTCACACAGAGATATATGCTCACTATACACATACTAAGAACTATACAATGATGTTAGCTCATGATAATTTGCGTGTTGTTCATATTTCAACACACGTGTCACTTCGTCAAGCATGTGATCTCGTTAAGAAACCACGTGTTGCTGAGGTTATTCGAATTGCTGATGATGCATGCAAACGTTTAGGTATTGCTCGCCCTAGAGTTGGTGTAGCTGGACTGAACCCTCATAGTAGTGAAAATGGCTTATTTGGTAATGAAGAAGCGGATGAAATTATTCCTGCTATCAACGAAACTAAGGCTGAAGGTATTGATGTATCTGGGCCAGTTCCCCCAGATACTGTTTTCCCTAAAGCTGTCGGCGGTTGGTATGATATTGTTGTAGCTATGTATCATGATCAAGGTCATATTCCTTTGAAGATGCAAGGTTTTCAATATGATGAAGAGAAGAAAGAGTGGAAGAGTGTTGCTGGTGTAAATATTACATTGGGACTTCCTATCATCAGAACTTCAGTTGACCATGGAACCGCATTTGATCAAGTATTGAAAGGTACAGCTAACGAAGTTAGTTTAAAGAATGCAATTGATTATGCTGTTAAATTAGCTGAAAATAAGTAGAATTTTAAAAAATGACACACCTAATAGGGCGTGTCATTTTTTTATTATACGTTTAACTTTTAAACATATAATTAAATTTGGACCTATATTTTACTATACGTTTATCTTTGAAACACAAAATAAGTATTTCTAAAAGTATGTTTAGATTATTATATTTATGAAAGCGAATACAGGAGGCGTGATTTATGAGTAAAGTAGCAATTGTTACAGGTAGTTCACAAGGTATTGGTAAACAAATAGCATTAACATTAGCTAAGAAAGGTTATGATTTAGTTCTAACTGGATTGGAAGCTGATGAATTGGTTGAAGTTCAATCAGAAATAGAAAAAATTGGTCAACAATGTCTGCAAATGGCCGGTGATATTACTGATCCAGAATTTTCACAAAAGCTAGTTAATGATGCAAAAGAAAAATTTGGACATATTGATGCATTAGTTAACGATGCTGGTATGATGAAGCGTACAAAGACATTGGAAACTTCTGTTAAGGATTGGGAGCTAGTTATTAAAGTTAACTTAACGGGCAGTTTCATTATGAGTAAAATGGTTCTTCCAGTTATGGTTGAACAAAAGGAAGGTGCTATTGTTAATATTACTTCAGCTAATGGTGTAACACCGCATCCAAATGCTGCAGCCAGTTATGGAGCAAGTAAGGCCGGATTAAACTACTTAACAAAGCATTTTGCTCTAGAATTTGCTGAGAATAATATTCGTGTTAATTCAGTACAATGTGGGCCTATTGCAACAGAGATGACTAAGCAATGGTCACAAGAGTATCGTGATAAGATGCTTAAAAAGATCCCATTACATAAGCTAGGAGAACCTGAAGACGTCGCTGAAGCCGTAGCATTTATGTTATCAGATAAGGCAAAATTCATTACGGGGTCTATTTTAAATCTCAGTGGTGGTAAGTTGATGCAATAGTATTGATAGTATAAAAGATCTGAACTCTTATAGATACTAAGGGTTCGGATTTTTTGCTTCTATAATTATATTTCTGTGTTCTGTTTCAAAATAAGACAATAAAATAAAAAAATAAGCGTAAATGGAAACGTTTACTTGTAAGCGCTTCAACTTTAAACGGTAATTACATATCGAATGACATGAAATTTTCGTAGTATATAGATTGTAAGGTGATGAGCAAGGTTACCGTCCTAGGAAGCGTGACTAGCTAAAACCTTTTGTAAAGTTGAATTGTTATTCATAACAATTAATATTTAGATTTTTGTCATGTAATTATTCTGGGAGGTGCGATTGTTATGCACATGTTAAGTTCGAATGATACGCTGATAGTCATGGGGATGATCCTGGTATACATTTTAATTACCGGTTATCTTAGTTTTCGTTGGGGTGGTTCCACAAATGACGATTTCATGCGTGCAAGTAATAAGCTTCCAACTTTTGTTTTAGGTATCCTGTTGATGTCAGAGTATATTGGTGCTCAATCAACGGTTGGTACTGCACAATCTTCATTTAGTAATGGTGTTGCTGCATCTTGGGCAATTGTAGCTGCTGTTATAGGATTTATTCTTTATGGTTTATTCTTCGTTAAACGTCTATATAATACTGGTGGATTTACGATTTCTAGTGCTGTTGAACAGCAATATGGACATTCAACAAAGATTATTGTTTCAATTATTATGATTTATGCTTTATTCTTAGTTAATGTTGGTAATTACATCAGTGGTGCTGGTGTTTTAGTTCAGATTTTAGGAATCAAACTTCCTATCGCTATGGTTATTGTTGGTATTGTAAGTACAATCTATTTCTCATTTGGTGGTATGAAGAGTGTTGCATATGTTAGTGTTATTCATACATTTGTGAAATACATTGGTATTTTAATTACTTTGGCCTTTGCATTAGTAATGACACATGGTATTTCACCAATGGTTACAAAGATGCCTCATTTTTACTTTACTCTAGATGGTCATATTGGTTGGGGTACAATCATTGGTTGGATCTTAACAACAGTTGGTGCTGTATTCTCAACACAATTCTTAGTTCAAGCTATTTCATCTGCTAAGAATGCTAAAGCTGCACAACATGCTTCATATTTAGCAGCTGTATTGTTCGTTCCTTTAGCAATTGCCATTGGTTTAATTGGTGTCGCTGCTAAGTTCTTGTTCCCTTCAATGAATGGATTGTATGCTTTACCAGTATTCTTAACACATATGAATGTGTTCCTTGCAGGATTTGTTGCAACGGCTCTGGTAGCATCAGTGTTCGTCAGTGTTAGTTCTGTTGCTTTGGGATTAGTTGCTTTAATTGTTGATGACTTCTATGTTCCTATGCGTCATCCAGAACCTAAACAACAACTACGTATGACACGTATTTTATCAATTGTTGTTGGTTTCTTACCGTTGATCTTCTCATTCATTGTTCCACAAATTCTACAATTATCATTCTTTAGTAAAGCTTTGCGTATGTCTATTACAGTTGTTGCTGTTTCAGGATTTTATCTACCTCACTTTGGTAGTACAAAGAGTGCCAACATCGCACTTATTGGTACAGCTGTTTTAGCTACAGCATGGTTCTTGATGGGAGATCCATTGGGAATAGATAATGTTTATATTTCAATTTTTGCTCCAATGATCTTAATGGGATTATGCAAATTATGGGATATGATGACAGGAAAGGGCAACACACCTGATCCTAAAACTGACAAATCATAATTGATTTATAAAAACTGATAATTTATTTATCGGTTTTTTTGTTGCCGTGATTTAAGAAAGTATAGTCAATATACAGATGTTTTCAATCTAGCAATATTTGATTTATACAATTAATACAAGGCAATGGCTTAATACTATCCACCGTTATAACGATAAACACAGCCTTTTTATTTCCTATTTTTACCCCTCATTTTCATCTCAAAATAAAAAAATTTCAGAAAAAACTTACGAAAAGATTTTTTTTCTGGTATATTAATCCACTGTTGCAACAAAAATGGAGGTAAATATGAGTAAATCTCAAATTAACACAAAACCAACTCATCCATACTTAGCTTTAATGGGTGTTTTGATCGGTGGATTCGTGGGGATGTTCAGTGAAACTTCACTAAACATTGCTCTTCCATCCATCATGAAGGCTTTTTCTATCGAAACTGGTACTGTACAATGGCTTGTTACTGGCTATATGCTAGTAATTGCAATCGTTCTACCACTTTCAAGTTTATTAACTAAACATTATTCTACTAGAGGATTGGTTCGATTTGGCCTGATCGACTTTATCGTCGGTTCAATTATTGCCGCAATTGCGCCTAGTTTCGCAATTTTACTAATTGGCCGTATGATTCAAGGTATTGCCACAGGTATTATCTTGCCACTAATGTTCTCAATTGCCATGAGAATTTTCCCACCTAACAAACTTGGTGCAGCCCTTGGTGCAGCCGCTCTTGTTATTATGTTCGCTCCAGCTATTGGACCTACTATTTCAGGTATTATTCTGGGTGTTTCATCATGGAGATGGATCTTTGCATCATTTATTGTCTTTTTATTGATTGCTTTGATTTTCATGGAAAAGAATTTAACCAATGTCTTCGAAGTTACTAAACCAGCTGTTGATTGGATAGCAATTGCCTTATCAACTGTCAGTTTTGGTCTAATTGTCTTTGGTATTAGTTACTTAAGCAACAGTATTTATATTGCCGTTATAGCGTTGATTGCTGGATTGATTTTACTAGTTGTTTATATCAAACAGCAGATGCATGCAAAAACTCCAACTTTGGATTTTGCAGTTCTACGCAGACCAGAATTTGTTACAGGTTCATTATTAGTTATGTTGAACTTTGGTATCACACTTTCTGCTATGTACTTGTTACCAATGTACTTGCAAAATGGACTTGGCGTTGCGGTTGCCTTAACAGGTGCTGTTATGTTGCCAGGTGGTGTTGTAAATGCCCTAGTATCATTTGGTGCCGGTCGAGCTTACGACAGTATCGGTGCAAAGTGGATGACACGTCTAGGATTCTTGATTTCAGGAATCGGTGCCGTTATGTTCTTAATGAGTAATCAAAATAGTTCATTAGGTTATATCATTGCTGCTCACATCGTTCTTATGATCGGTGTGCCACTAGCAATGTCGCCATCTCAAACTTATGGTTTGAATTCATTGAACGAATATCAATCAGCTGATGGTTCCGCAATTATCAATACATTCCAACAAGTCATCGGAGCTGTCGCTACTGGTATTGCTACAATTCTTTTGAGTACTGGTCAAAACAATTACTTCGCTAATGGTGGACATTCAACTGCCTTAGCATTCACAAATGGTGCTCATTATGGATTTGCCTTTACATTAGTCTTGGCAATCTTAGGATTCCTATTGGCATTCCGCGTTCACTCAAAAGAATATGAGGAACAAGTAGTCGCTGAGAAAGAAACTAAAGCAACTAAGTTAGAGACTAAAGAAGCTTAATTATTATTGAAAACAATTGATACGGTTTTTATAAATAAATTGACCTTTTAAACAGAACCTTGTTATAATTAGACCAGATAAAAAACAGTTACGCCTCGTAATGTTTGTTTTGTCTGCTTGCTGAAAAAACGCCGCTTTAGAAACTCTTGAAAGTTTCTACTAGCGGTGTTTTATTTTGCTTTTAATTGTGGAATTCCGTATTTGACCATACTGTATGCATTGAAGTATTTCCTAAATTCTGTATGGCTGATTAAAACCTTATTTTTACTGCTAAATTCAGTAAATATATAATTAGTAAACAAATCTAAATCCTCTATCTTGAATTCTTTAATGTGTTTACAAATATATAACATTTTTGGTCTTACTTTTAATGTGGAATTAAATATTGATAATGGGGTATTAAATTGGGAAAGTTCTTTTGAATTTGCAATACCGATTTTTTGTTCAGTTATAGTTTCTATGAAATCGGCAAGATTATTATAGGCATCAATTCTTTTCTTTATTTTATTTAATTCTTTTTCAGGAAGATCCACGGATATGTTTTCTTTATTCAATATGTCAATATATCTTTTTATTGGTATTGGGTTGTTTTTTGGTATTCCGGAAACAAATTTTAGAGCAATTTCTAATGGCATATCATTAAGTGCGTTGAAATATGAATATATATAGTCATAGTAATCTGGCATTTTATATAGGTATCTTCTATCACCAAATGCCACTATAAGGTCTTTAGTTTTTAATTCTGACGGTAGATCATCAATGTTGACAAAACTTGTTAGCACACTGCCTAATTTGCCACTCTGTCCTTTAGTGTCAATTATTTGTTTAAATGCTGATTGATACTTTGAAATTTCATATGGAGAGAACCCCTGATTTATTTCAGAAATCATATTGTATATTTTATTGAAATTATCAGTTTCTAATTTTGTGTAGTGTATTCTTAATTCTGGAATTTCTGCAATTGATTCTTTAATTGAACTTTGGTTAGGTTTATAACTAACGACACCTATTCGACTAGCTGCTTTGTCTATATCAAATGGCATGTTCTCAGAATAATCTGTTAAAAGTTTAAGAATATTTTCATCCGTTAGTGAGTAACCAAAGAATATAATTGGAGATTCTGTTAATTTTGTTAAAATTTTTGCATTTACTAGTACAGAGGTTTTTCTTGTTGAGTCGTAGTCTTTACTTGTTATGACTATACTGTTTGGATCTTTTACCGAACCATGAATTTTATATAATTCCCCCCACTCAATGGAAGGTTCAAACAAGCCGCTATTCCCTACATTTACTTTTACTGCTCCGTTCATTCTTTCTTCGATAAATGTATCGTAGTTGGTAGTAACTATTTGCCTAGCTTTTCCAAGCATTTTAGAAAATGACTCAATTTCCTGTTTTGCATCGTCGCTATCTTTTAAAATTGATGATTGTATTTTATTTGCTATTAGTGTTTTATAAGGAGATTTCTTCATATTGTGGGCAGTTTCAAGGGTTAATCCTGAAATAGACAGTTTTTCAGAGAAGAAGGCATCATTTATTTCTTTTTCTAACTGATCCGATATGCTTGTGTAAATATTAAAATCAGTTGGATCTTTTAAGGATGTTTGTAAACTATAATATTTGTTGAAATACGCATTTTCATCGTTTACTTCATTCCATAATGAACGCAATAATTCTTCCCAGCTGTATGAGTTTGTAAAGTATCTTCTGGTAATGCCAGACCCAATGAATATGATAGGGTATTGGTTGTTTTTACTCATATTTTCTAAAAATCCCATTTAATTTCTCCTATAGTTTCTTTATCAGTCTATTTTATCCTATAAATAAGTTTAAGTGTATTTATAGGATTCTAAGGATAATTAAAGTATAATAGGAAAATAGTTGTTGAATAATTTGACATATTCCTTTACAATAATAGGGTTGAATAATAAGACAATACTAGAAAAGGGAGGAGGGATTTAGATGTCACAAAATACACATAAAGGCTATACAGGCCACCGCCGTCCCGTTAACGCTAAGAACGGTGAAGAACGCATGGCAAAAGCCCAAGCCGTTAAAGAATTCCTTAAGAGTCGTGAAGAAAAAGCTGCTAAGTAATTATTAGTCAGTTTGAGCCAACAGACAGTTGTCTGTTGGCTCTTTTTTTGCCATTATATGACGTTTTGCCATGTAATTTTTTAAAATTTAGAACTATTATGGACTTGAATGGAAGGTATTAACAGGGAGGTTAATATTATGAGATTCGAGCAATTAAAGCGTGAACCAAATGCAATTTTAAGAAAGAAATTATATAAATCAGGTAAAAACTGGATAGTAGCTTCGACTCTAGCTTTCGCTGGCGGAATGTTATTCTTGGGGTCTGCTCCTGGAGCGACAGTTAAGGCAGATGTAAATTTATCTGTAACTGAGAGTCAATCCGTTGCAGGCAGCTCTGATAGTAGTGCAAATGTTAAAACGGTATCTCCTAACAATAGTTCAGATACTACTAACGCGGGTAATTCCGGAGCATCTCAATTAAATAATTCGGATACAGCTAAAAATGATAATAAAGTAGCAGTGAATGCATCAGGTAATACGAATTCAAGTAGTGTTGATAATTCTAATAATGATTCGTCACAAACCACTATACCCATTCAAAAAGCTTCATCTGATCTATCAGCAACAGACCAAGCTTCAGGTCAGCAACAAGGAGTAGCGAATACAGATGGTTCTGACCCAACTTCAACTACTACTGATAATGCTGAGGGAATTGATGATCCAACTAATATTACATCGAGTAAGGAAGATGGCAATAGTAATGTTGAGTCCGGAACCGATGAAAAAGGTAGTGCTTGGTATATAAATAGTCAGGGAGTTCTACACATTGAACCTGGTACTTGGACTAATGAAGGTCCTGGTGAATTTTCAGGAGTAACTCCGTTTGGTGGATATGATTATTTTGATAAGGTCAAATCTCTTCACTTTGATGGAAAAGTAGTCGCCGGTAAAAATATCGTATCTCTATTTGATCGTATGGAAAACCTTTCAGATTTAGGCAATATGAGCGATGAATTTGATACATCTAAGACAGAGAATTTTGAATATTTATTTGACGGTACAAAAAATTTATCTAGCTATGACTTCTCGTCATTAAATATGAGTAATGCGACTGATGTTAGTCACATGTTCAGTAGTAGTGGCATCAAAAACGTTGATCTATCTGGCTTTGATTGGCCTAAGATAACTAAATATGATTATATGTTTGATGGTACTAATAACTTAGAAAAAGCTGATTTGTCCAACTTTAATTTTCATATTGCAACGATGCAAGATATGTTCTCACAGAGTAGTATTAATGAAATAACTTTAAGCAATGTTAATGTATCAAACGTACATAATATATATCAGCTATTCATGGATGATCCCAATCTTGTAAGCCTGGATTTGTCGGATCTTCAACTTCCATCAGACGTGATTGATGGTGCCTTTTTAAATAATGACAGTGGGTTAAAGAGTATAACGCTAAATCCAACAATCCCGATGAGTTCAGCAGACTTGGGATTCGATACTAATTTATATAAAGGATGGGTAAATCAAGATAAGAACTGGGCAAGCAAATATTATCCTAAAGATTATATTTACTCAAATAATGATCTAGCAGGGCTGTATACGAACGAGCCAGGAAATACTCCACCAGAAGGAAATCAAACTTGGATTGTAGTAGATAAGGACAAAGTCAACTACACAATCAATTACTTTACAAGTAAGCAAGATCCAACAAAGGATAAACCAATATCTGTTAAGAGCGGTGCTGTTGTTGATGGAACAACAGTAGATGCTTCGCAATATGTACCTGATGGCTATGTAAATCCTAATCCTTCTGAAGTAGAGTTAGATTACACTAATGGGGCAGAACAGGTGGTTAATGTTGTTGTGGATCAGTTAGTTCCATACAATTTGAATATTAATGTACACTACGAAGATGATCCTACTAAGGATAGCTCCTCAACAGCCGCATTGCAGATGAACCAGACAGATGTGACTAAAGATACTGGATTCCAATCAGATTTGGATAAATTACCTAATAGTAACAAAACCTTAGATTGGGATAAAACAACCATGAATTTAGGAAAACTAAATGGTGGAGAGGATACTGAAACAATTGCTGATATGGCTGGCTGGGATAATATTTCTAAAGATATGACCAGTCTCAAAGATATTATTAATGCTTTCATTAATTTCAATATTTCACCTGATGGTAATGGAAGTGCTTTAACCGGAATAGTTGGTGGTGATGTTCCCAACTTCGTAGACGCATATTATAAGACTTACGAAGCTCCAGCCAATAACAACCATCACAGCGGTGGAGGTTCGAGTGAACCAGAACAAGACAATAAGCCGAGTGGTGAAGCAGAAAAAATCAAGCAAACTGTTGCGACCTTTGATAATCACTCTAAAGTACAGTTATATGATTCAGAAGGCAATGCAGTAGCCAATGAATATCTCAATCCAAATACTACTTGGTACAACGATAAAAAGATGGAATTAGATGGCACAACATATTATCGTGTATCCACTAATAGATGGATCAATGCTAATGATGTTTATATTTATACAACTAAGGACACCCATGTCAGAGTTTATGACAATAATTATGGTGACATCGTTGATGCTCACGGTAAAACTTTGAACAGAGCCTTAAAACCATCGACTGATTGGTATAGTGACAGAATCGTTGAAATCAATGGTGACAAGTATTATCGTGTATCAACTAACGAGTTTGTTAAGGCAGATAATGTCTATGATTACGATTATGATTCGCCAGTCATTACTACCAACAAAGTAACTCCTGTTTATGATGAACGTGGAAACGTTACGACAACCAGTTTGCCTGCCGATTCATCGTACAAGACGGATATATACCAAGTTATCAATGGTGAAAACTATTATCGTATTGCTACAAATGAATTTGTTAAAGCCAGTGATATTAATCTATAAGCACTAAAAAAGCTATGATCAACCGATCATAGCTTTTGCTTTATTCTGCTTGTAATTTGGTATAAACGTCGCTAGGCATATCTTTTTTGAATACTTCTTTGTAAGTATAAACGTATGCACCTTTAGTCGTTACCTCTAAGAAGTGGCCTTGTTTCAACTTTCCCATACCAGTGAATTGAATTGGATGTTCATTACCATCCTTATCGTAACTAGTTAGTTGGTAATCATAATTACCATAACCATCTTCATCTTTACCCTTAGCATTGTCAATCTTAACGTAGCGGGCTTCTTTCTTAACTAAGAAATTGTATTGTCCTAATGCCTGTGAAAATTGATCTGTACGATCTTTTGTATATGCGCATGCACCAACGTATGCCAATCCTATAATAGTAACTGATAACAACAAAAACTTTAGTAGACTTCTCATTTATCCTTACCTCCTGAGAAATATACTAAAGTTTTTTTGGTTAATTCTACATTTGTTTCACTTACATTCTTCTTACAAAATCGTAAGCTACTTAATTCCCCACCAATCGAAGTTGATTGTATAGTCTACGATCTTGTTGAAAATATCAGCAATAATGTTTAGCATTATCAACACCTCCAACATATATTTAACTTCTTTACAAGTCTATTATACCGCGTGCTGAAAGCGATAACACTAATTTACTTTTGATAATGATCTTTTATCCCCAAACTTCTTCTTGAATGGATTTTACTAATGCCAACTTAGCCCATTCTTGTTGTTCGGTTAAGACATTTCCTTCTTCAGTTGAAGCAAATCCGCATTGTGTGGAGAGCCATAATCTGTCTAATGGGAGGTATTTGCTGGCTTCATTAATACGATCGATGATGACTTGTCGGTCTTCGAGTTCACCCTTTTTAGATGTGATTAATCCAAGTACGACTCGTTTGTTATCAGATACTTTAGCAAGGGGCTCGAAGTTACCAGCACGATTAGAATCGTATTCTAGGAAGTATGTGTCAACATTTTCTTTTGCAAATACTGTATCTGCTACGGGACCGTATCCACCGGCAAAAGCAAAGTCTGAATGGTAATTTCCACGACAAATGTGTGTATTAATAGTTAAGTCCTCTGGCAAGTCTTTGATAGCACCGTTATTTAATTCTAATAGGATATCTTGGATACCTGAATTGGCATATGCTTTGCCATCTGGAGTTGCTAGGAACTTATCATCTAGGAATAATCCCCATGAACAATCGTCAAGTTGAATGACACGTGCTCCTTCATCATAGAAGGCCAGAATAGCTTCATGATAAGCTTTTTCGATATCAGCGTATAATTCTTCATCAGTATCGTAAAATTCTTTTATTTTGTCAGCATTGCTTCCACGAATCAATTCAATGTACAACTGAGCGGGTGCAGGAATAGTTTGTTTAGGTTCAACATTCGTACCGTCAGTCAATGATTTCAAGAATTTGAAATGTTGGATGAATGGGTGAGTATCCTTATCAAATTTGATTTTACCAGAAAGGATTGCTGTATCATCACGCGTTTCTTCATGAGCAAAGTTATAACCTTCACCGTAATGAATATGTGTGATACCTTCGAATCCCCAGAAGAAATCTAAATGCCAATATGAACGTCTGAATTCACCATCAGTTACGTAATCTAATCCTGCATTAATCTCTTTATTTACTAAATCTTTGATTGATTCATTTTCAATTGTGGTTAAAGTTGCTTGATCGATATTGCCGGCAGCGAAGTCCTTACGAGCTTGCTTTAGTACATCTGGTCGTAGGAAACTTCCTACATGTTGAAATCCAATTTTTGTTTGTGTTTTTGTCATAATATTTTCCTCCGTATAACTTTATTTAATCCAAAAAAAATCGTCCCTACATACACAGAATTACTCTGCGATGTAGGGACGATTACCGTGGTACCACCCTAATTCGTATTTTGATCACTCAAAATACCTCAACGACACTAACATGTCCGGGATGATATCGCATCCTTGCGTACCTTTGGCTTTCACCTAGGTAAGACTCCAAGCTCATCTTCAGTTAAGTTTTCGTTCCGCCTTTTCACTATCCAGCGGTCACTATTCAAACTACTCATTAACTTACTATTCTCTTCAACGTCTAATTGGATTAAATAAGTTTTAATTATTTGATTGGTGAATAAGTTACACCTTGTTTATTTCGTTGTCAAATGTTTTTTCTATTTATTTTGTGTTAACGATATTTTTTGTAACTTCACCGTTAAGCAATTTAACTTGTGTATCCATAGCTTCATATACCATGTTATGAACAGCTCTTTCAGTATAGAAAGCAGTATGAGGTGTGATAATAACATTTTTACGGTTTGCTAGATTCTTGAATTTTTTGTTAGGAATGGCATCAAAACTACCGAAGTCTTTTTGGAAAATACCATTTTCATGATCAAGAACATCTAAGCCAGCACCGGCAATCTTTCCGGAGTCTAGTCCAGCAATCAAGGCATCAGTATCAACTAAACCACCACGAGCACAGTTAATGATGTATGATCCTTGTTTCATCTTAGAAATAGCATCTGCATCGATCATATGGTAATCCTTAGGTGCTAGAGGTGTATGAATAGAAATGATGTCAGATTGTTCTAACAATTCATCTAATGAATCGACATATATTCCCAAGTTCTCTAGTGCTGGATTAGGGTCAATATCATATGCGATAACTTTGGCCCCGTAACCAAATTGCATGATACGAGCAAAGACACTACCAATGTGTCCAGTACCAATGACACCAACAGTTTTACCGGAAATTTCAGTACCGATAGTAGGTGACCACTTAAGATTACCAGCGCGGAATTTAGCATCGAATTCTGGCACGCGACGAAGCAAGCGACCTACTAAGAAGGAAGCGTGTTCGGCGATAGCATTGGGTGAGTATACAGGAACGTTAGTCAGTGTGAATCCAAAGTCGTTAAGGTCCTTAAAGTCAAAACCATCAACTCCGACATTTCTTACTGATAATTTGCTGATACCATAGTCATGCAACTTCTTAAGCGCCTCACGAGCATATGGCTCACGTTGAACGGCACAGACACCGTCATATCCCTTAGCGAGTTCTGCGTTATCAGGTGTTAAGATGTCGTTAGTAAAACCAACTTCAACATCCGGGTTTTCTGCCATCCAATTTTTTAGAGGTTCTTCTTCGTCGCCACCGCGAACGCCAAATACGTAAATCTTCATAAATAAATCCTTCTTTCTGTGAAATACATTAGAAAATTAATATTTTCTAATAAACTGTGTTATTAAGTGTAACGCAAATTCCACAAAATAAAAGGGGCAAATAGTCAAATCATGAAAAAATGAAAAATTATGATATTCTTTAGGGAGTAGGGATGGAGGAGTTAAATGGTGACAAAAAAATATTCATTACCACAATTGTTAGGTTTCGCTATTATGATTATTACAAATGGTGCCGCGATTTTGACCGTTGTTCACACGTATCAAAACTCACCGCTATTGGCTCTTACGTCTAGAAGTTTAATTATGTCAGCAATTGGTCTAGTTATGTTTGTCGGATATTCGTTAATTCAATTGTTGATTTATTTTTCAATTAAGAAATTGAATCAAAACGGCTATGTTTGGTCAATTATTTTAATACTAGTTGGTTTTTGGAATTACTTATATTTTATCCCTGCAGTTTGGACGTTGATATTAGATTTTTACAAGAGAATAAAAGATTACAAAAATAGACCCGCCTCATGAGAGGTAGGTCTATTGATTTGCAATTATTTAGATGTATCAATTAAATTGTCAGGTGTCTTACCATCGATCAAAGCCTTATTGGAATCAAAGGAAACGGTTATCATATTGTGAACCGCTGTTTCTGTATAGAAGGCATTGTGAGGTGTGATGATTACGTTGATACGTTCAGCCAAGTTCTTGATCTTAGGATTTGGTAGGTTATCTATACTACCCCATTTTTGTCCAAAGACAGAGTTTTCATCGTCTAGAACATCCAATCCAGCACCACCAATTTTGCCACTATCTAAGCCGGCAATTAGGGCATCAGTATCAATCAATTCACCACGAGCACAGTTAACAATTAGAACACCATCTTTCATTTGAGAGATAGCTTCGTTATTGATCATATATTTATTACTGTCAAATAATGGTACGTGTAATGTGATTATATCTGATTGCTTGTAAAGTTCTTCGAGACTATCAACATATAATCCTTGTTTTTCTATGTCATCGTTATGGTATACATCATAGGCAACAACTTTTGCGCCGAATCCTTGTAATATCTTAATTACAACTCGACCAATATGGCCAGTTCCAATTACACCAACAGTTTGTTCACGGTACTCTCTACCAATAGTAGGAGCCCAAGTGAAGTCGCCATTATCAAATTTTGCATCTACTTCAGGTACACGACGTAGCAATCTACCCATCAGAAGAACAGTATGTTCCGCAATAGCATTAGGTGAGTAGACAGGAACGTTTGTTAATTTCATACCGAAGTCATTTAAATCCTTGAAGTCAAAATTATCGAAACCTACATTACGAATAGAAATGGATTTGATGCCATATTCTGACAACTGTTTCAAAGCCTCACGTTCATATGGAGTTGTCTGCAATGTAACAACCCCGTTAGAACCTTCTGCTAATTTAGCTGTTTCAGTTGTCAATGTATCACCGGTATAACCGACTTCCACACCAGGATGAGCAGATTCCCACTTCTTCAATGATGACAGTTCATCGTCACGAATTCCGTAAGCAAAAATTTTCATAATTCAATGATCTCCTTAGTATTAATTAGTCTCCATCAGTATCATATCTATTTAATATGTAGATAGCAAAAACAACGATTACCGCACCGATTATCTCAGGCAAGTTGACGCTATATGATAAGAAAATGACACTTAATAAAAGAGTCGTGAACGGTTGTACAGCATCAGTAATACTGATTGTTGCTGCTGTAGTGTATTTAGTACTGAAAACCATTAGTAAAAAGGCAAGAACATTACTTAACAATATAACCGTTATAACGCCAATCAAACTCTTAGTTGAAAGATGTGGTGGATTTATCCAAACTGGTGTAAAGATGTTTGAGAATAATCCTGCAACTAACATACCCCAACCAGTAACCAATAATCCATTGTGCTTAGCAATCAATTGTTGTGGAATAATAATATAAAGTGCGGCAGTTATACCACCACCGATACCCCAAAGTACTGAGACAAATGGGATAGCTAGATGAGAAATATCACCACGAGTAATTAGTAAGACGACCCCAATAAGAGCTAATGCAAATGATATAACGTCGATACGCAGAACCTTCTTATGTGTGAAGACAACCGCACCAACCATAATAAATAGTGGTGATAGATATTGTAGAATTGTAGCGGTTGAAGAGTTCCCGGTTTGAATTGCATAGAAAAATGTATACATATTGGCAAATAGTCCGAATATTGAAAAGGCAATTAATGTCAATGTATCCTTCCATGATTTAAAGATTGAAAAGAATTCTTTTTTGGGTAAAACAAAAAATGCAATTATTAACAAAATAACACCAGCAACTAGGGTTCTAGTCCCAACGAACCACATAGCGGGGATATTGCTGTCCTTAGCAACGATTTGTTGGACCGCGCCAGAAACACCCCAAATAACTGATGCAAGGAAAGCTAAGAGAAATCCTTTATGCAGGGTTTTCTTAGTCATTTTCTTACTTTCATCCATAATTTTCCTCCTAAAACGAGCTTAAGCTCTATATAAAAAACACTGATAGAGATATTATACAGTTTAGTAAATGAGATTGCTTAAAAAAAACACCTGAGATAGAAAACTATCTCAGGCGTTATGAAACGATTAAAGGTTCTTATCCATGTTAAATGTGAGTTTTGAAAGGTTGATACCCTTTGTATAAAGTTGACCAAATAACTTGTGAGTTTTATCAGCCATTTCTTTAACAACTTTTTGGTTTCTAGTAGTTAGGAATTCAACTAATTCTTCACCAGTATAATTTTTCGCTAATTTATCAGTTTCAGCAACACTCATACGTAGATCTTGGCGAACTTCTGTAAGGAAGTCAATGTCGTCTTGAATGAAGTCAGTATAGTGAGACTCAACTAGTACTGATAATGCATTATACATCCAGTAAGCATCTTTGAAGTTGAACTCTAATGACGCATCATTGTAACTGGCATCTGTATCGTTCATGTTTGTGTAGAATGGAATATATGGTGTGTATGTTGGGAATCCAATACATAACCACATAATTGCAGCGAATTCTTCAGGCACGTCATTTCTGATTTGTAGAACGTGTGAGTTTTGTGTTCTGTTCAAACCAATTGGACGATAACGATACTTATCAGCATCAGAAGCATCAGGGCTGAATGGATCGAATGGTGTTTCGTTGTAATGTGAACCAAGAACATATTCAATATCATCAACTGAGATCTTGTGATCTGTCTTCATAATGAATGGTAATTCACCATCTTCTGGATCTTGTTCTATTTCAGGATTGAAGAATTTTTGACCGAACCAAACACGTGGTGTGTTGTAGTGGCGATCCTTCATGTTATCCGTACCAAAAATGTGACGGAAGTTAAATCCAGTTTTGTCAGTATTTAAGTGATTTGATTCAACAAATTCTTGAATTCCGTCTGACCACAAGAATTGTGAAGGGTCATTGAAGTCTACTTGTTGGATTGATACACGGTTAGCACATACGGCATAACTGTCATCAGGGATACGTTGTGCAACCCAATGATGACCAGTAACAATTTCCATATACCAAACATCGTCACTTTCACTAAATAGGACAGAATTACCTGCGGGTGAACCATACTTAGCAATTAATTCTCCAGTACGTTTAACGGCACCTTTAGCTGAATCAACATAAGGTAGGACCATACGTACAATAACATCTTCGTCCATACCATCTTTTACGAGTGGGTCAAATGCTAAAGCACGTTCGTTACCATAAGTACTTTCAGTAGCAGACATGGCAACGTTAGCGCCGTTAATACCACTTTCGTCGTAATAGCCAAATTGCTTGTAGTCTACGTTAGGAACTGCAGGCCACTTGTAGCCATTTTCAGGAACTTCGGCTTCAAATCCGTTAAGCCATGACTTAACTTTGCGGCCTTTTTCTCCTTCAACAGCAGGGTTAAGTACAAAACTGTGTGGTGCAACTGCAAAGAATGTATCGTCATTTCTTGCAATCATAGTTGATCCATCTAAACTGGCGTTTTTACCAACCAAGATAGTTGTACAAGCGTCATCCAAATGATTTTTCTTCATTATTGTGAATTCCTCCTATTTAATACTGATTTATATTTTATCATATTTGAAAACGGTTATCATTTACATAGTTATTCCATTTAATTCCGAATTAGTGATATAATTTTTATTGTTAAGTAACTAAAGTTACGATAAATTGCGAACTTTATTATTCTTTATGAATATAATTGTTCGTTAATATTAGACTATTTTCATTATATTATTGGGGAAGGTGCAACATGGATTTAAAAACACTCAAAACCGAGGGTTCTTTTTTAAAGAATTTGTTACTTGGTTTTCAACACTTGCTGGCCATGTATTCAGGGGATATTTTAATTCCTATATTGATTGGTGCGGCATTAGGCTTTAATTCTACTCAAATGACTTATTTAATTTCAGTAGATATTTTTATGTGTGGGGTTGCTACTTTACTCCAAATTAAGAGAACACCATTAACTGGTATTGGATTGCCAGTTGTTCTTGGATCTGCGGTTGAGTATGTAACGCCGCTACAAAACATTGGACACCATTTTGGAATTGCTTATATGTATGGTGGTATTATTGCTGCCGGAATATTTATCTTGTTGATTTCAAAAATGTTCGCTAAGTTAAAAAGATTCTTTCCGCCGGTAGTCACTGGTTCTTTGATTACTTTGATTGGATTTACTTTGATTCCGGTTGCTTTTCAAAATATTGGTGGTGGAGATGCCACTGCTAAGAGTTTTGGTGATCCAACGGATTTAATGTTAGGTTTTTCTACAGCACTTATTATTTTAGTTATTAGTATTTGGGGTCGAGGATTCGTTAAACAAATTGCTGTTTTGATTGGTATTGTTGTTGGATCACTAGCTGCAATTGCAATGGGTACAATAGGCTTTGCTAGTGTTCATAATGCTCACTGGTTCCAATTACCAATTCCGTTTTATTTTGCGACACCTAAGTTTGAATGGTCTTCAATTTTAATTATGTTATTAGCTTCATTAACTTGTATGATAGAATCCACCGGTGTTTATTATGCCTTATCAGAAATTACTGGTCGTGATTTGAATGAGAAGAATCTGCAACATGGCTATGCTTCAGAAGGATTAGCCGCTATATTGGGTGGTATTTTTAATACTTTCCCATATTCAACTTTTTCACAAAATGTTGCCATTGTACAATTATCAGGAATTAAGAAGAATAAACCGGTATACTTCTCAGCATTTCTTCTAATATTATTGGGATTGATCCCTAAGGTAGGAGCAATTGCTACATTGATTCCCACTTCAGTTCTGGGTGGTGCCATGTTAATTATGTTTGGTACTGTCGGTGCTTCAGGTGTAAAGATGCTATCTAAAGTTGAGATGAACAACGAAAATATGCTTATCATGGCTGTCGCTATTGGTTTAGGATTAGGTGTTACCGTTCAACCAACTTTGTTACATTTCTTACCATCAACATTGCAGACAATCTTGAATAATGGATTGGTAGTTGGTAGTTTTTCAGCTATTATTTTGAATATTGTTTTAAATCCACATGAAAAAGAGGCCTAGAGGTTTTTTTTTTTCGTTAAATTTTCGTATTTGCACCAAATCTGCATTATAGATTGTTCACATTCTGCCGATATAATTTCCCTAAATAGAGAATTACAGATAATTATTACAAATAAAATCTATTAAGGAGAATTATGAAAATGGAAATGAAATATTATTATTTAACATCAGCCATTAGGCAAATGAATACAACTTTTAATGTTGTGATTTCGACAATGAATCCTGAAGAATCTATACAGCGTTTGTTAGATGATGCTCAACATTATATTGAAATGGATTTACATGAAATTGATGATGAATTTTCAATTGAGAATAAAAATTCACTGGTTTCGAGATTTCAAAGTGGTGATCAAGATCCATTGCTTCATTCTGAACCATTTCAGCTGGTCTACGATAAGACGATTCTAGCTGAACAAATGACGCAACATTATTACAGTGCATATTTCAATGGAAAGTATGATCCTACTGGGATTATCAAAAGTTGGGCGATGGAACGAGTATTCAATAATTATTTAAAGCCACTATTGAATATGTCTGAAGATATCGAAGGTGTTTCGTTCAAAAGTGGTGACAGTATTAAGTTAGCTACTCGGCAAAACTCTGACTATCGTTGGAGTGTAAATATTAATAAACCACATGTGGATGATAATTTAACTAGCTATTATCTTCAAAATGGTTCGATTGCTACTATCGATAATTTAAATTTTGAAAAAGTTCCTCGCAGTCATATTAGTAATATGGAGCAGGTAACAATTATAAGCAATGATTTGACTGACTCAGTAGTTTGGGCGAATGCGGGTATTTCCTCTGGAACGGATATTTTTCCTGAGATGATTGTTAAATCCAATTTAACAGGAATGTTTGTTGATAAAAAGCTGGGGATTGTTAATTTCAGAGATGGGTCACTTAGTACGGATAAAAAAATATTTCTAAAATAAAAAACTCTCATTATATTTTGGGAGTTTTTAGTGTCTATAAACGATTATTAATTTTCTAAGTTCCGTCATATTTTGTTCACAAAATCCGTTTACAATGTAGTTAAGGAGTCAAGATAGACGTCCTAACTAAAAATAAAATTTAAAACTGTGAAAATAATTAAAAAAGGGAGTAATTGCTTATGACTGAATTTCTAACTAAAACAATAAATGCAATGAATATTCCTTTTATTATCCGTTTGGCATTCAATAAGACAGACGATAAAAGTGAAGATATAATGATCAACACTTATGAAAAAATGAATGCCTTCTTAGAAAAAATCGATTTAGAATATTCGCCTTTTAGAGATGATTCACTAGTTTCTCGTTTTCAACGCGGTGATAAACAGCCGTTGTTAAATTCTGAGGCGTTTAAGTCAGTTTATTCAAAGTCAGTTGTTGTTGGTGAACTTACTAATGGGTCCTTTGAAGTTTATTTCAACGGTGATCCAACCAAGTTAATTAAAAGTTGGGCAATTGAGCAATCATTCAATAGATTTATGGTCCCATTATTTGAAAATGAGAATGTAATTGGTATTTCACTAGAAGGTAGAGGTAATGCTAAATTTGCCGTTCGTCCATCGACTAATTTTGAATGGGAAATTAAAACAGTATTAAAAACTTACAAAATGAGATATGGTTCCATTTCGACTTCCAAAATAAATAGTCGGACAAAATATCTTGAAAAAGACCAAATGGATGCAATTCAAGAATTAGCTGTTGTTGGCAATTCTTTAGTTGATACTGATATTTGGGCTAATGTAGGAATTACAGCTGGAACAATGAAATTTACTAATATTATTCGTAACTTTTATTTGTCAGGGATGCTAATTGATAATCAAGAGTCTGTCATTTTTACAGAAGGTATTTTGGGCCGCCATCAAAATAAAAAAGGTCTTAACCTTGATAATATCAAAGAAAAGTGAGAAAGGTTGCTGTGATATAACTGTAAAGTTTATTAAATATGCAGCGTAAACGCGTAGAAAAATACAACTTCTGAGCATAACCACGAATACCCCCGCATTTACTTACGTAAATACGGGGGTATTCGTGGTTATGCTCAGAAGTTAAACTTGTTTTTTACGCTCTTTTTAATCGTCCCAAACTTCGACAGAGTCTTTGAATCCATCAGGATTTCCACTCCAGGCAAAGTCGCCATACCAGAGGCTACGTTTATCAGTGTCGAAACCACTGATTTCAGCGACATCTGCGTCACTTAGTTCAAAGTCATAAATATCAGCATTTTGAATAATACGTTCTTCATGGACTGATTTAGGAATTGTAATAATACCTCGTTGTAAGTCCCAACGTAAGATGACTTGAGCAACTGACTTGTGATACTTTGCGGCAATAGCCTTCAAACGTGTATCACCGAGTACAGCACCACCACCAAGTGGTGACCAAGCTTCTAGATAGATATTGTGTTTGTCACAAAAGTCCTTGATATCCTCTTCTTGGCAAAGTGGATGAAATTCCATTTGGTTAACTGCTGGTTTGATAGATGCATGTAAGATGACATCTTTCATTTTAGCAATATTGAAGTTGGATACACCAATTGCACGTGCCTTACCGTCACGATAGATTTTTTCAAGTGCATGCCATGTATCTAAGTACTTGCCATTAACTGGCCAGTGGATCAATAGTAGATCAACATAGTTTGTTTGCAGACGCTTTAGTTGACCTTCAAAGTTTTCAAGAGTTGATTCATAACCTTGATCACCGTTAAATATTTTTGTAGTTAGAAAAATATCTTCACGTTTCATGTTATTGTCGGCAAGAGCTTTTTGTAACCCTTCACCAACACCTTTTTCGTTACCATATTGTTTAGCAGTATCAATAGCTTTATATCCATGCTTGATAGCCCATTGAACTGATTGAGATGCACCAGAATTATTTACCTTCCAAACACCTAATCCTAATTGTGTCATTTCAACGCCATTGTTAAGAGTTACTGTCGAGTCTAATTTTAAAGTCATATGAAAACCTCCATACAAATATTCTAACGCAAAAGATTTTGTGATTCTTGTAAAACGATTCTATATTTGGTATAGTTCGAGATGTCCACGTCTATTAGGAATGATAGCTATTTCATAAATGAAAGGTATAGTCCATAATATGCAAAAAACATTCACAAGTACTAATGAGATAAAATCTGAAATAATCAATTTATCGGCAATTTTGAATTTGCCTAAAGGAACTGAAGCGTTCATCAGCGATATTCACGGAGAATATGACGAGTTCGCACACATTTTGCGGAACGGATCGGGTAATACTAAACAAAAGATTGGTGAGTTATTCACTGGACGGTTGACCGAGGAGAGCCAAAAAAAGTTAGCCTTTTTAATCTATTACCCTTCTGAAATATTGAAGCAGACTAAGAAGAATATCAAAACAAAACCAGAGCTATGTCAATGGTACATGACAACCTTTAATAATTTGATTGAAATGTTGCGTTATACAGCAAATAAATATACACGTTCAAAAGTTAGAAAGGCCATCAAACCAGACTTTGTCTACATTACTGAAGAATTATTATATGCTGATACAGTAGATGCAACGAAACACCAATACTACCGTGAGGTAATGGACAATATAATCAGTTTGGATATGGCAGATGCTTTCATTATTTCCACTTGTCATACGATTCAACGTCTTGTTGTTGATCATTTACACATTATTGGCGATGTCTATGATCGTGGTCCACATCCAGATTATATTATTGAACACTTGATGAAACGTTGGGGGAGTCTTGATTTTCAGTGGGGAAATCATGATATTCTCTGGATCGGTAGTGCTGCTGGCTCAAAATTGTGTATGGCTAATCTTGTTAGGATCAGCGCACGATATGATAATTTGGATATTTTAAGTGATTCGTATGGAATTGATTTTGAGAAGCTAGAAAAATTTGCGTTAAAAAACTATCAACCTTTGGACTCTTTCAAACCAAAGTCAGATACAGGTACAAAAATCTCTTCTAAGTTAGAAAAACGTAATAATTGTGTGCAACAAGCCATGTCAATCATGCAGTTTAAGCTGGAAGGACAGGCTATTAAGCGCAATCCAGACTTTAATATGGAATCACGTATGTTATTGGATAAATTAAGTGACGACAGAAAAAAAGTTACTATTAATGGTAATCAGTATGATATTACTGATGGTTGTTTCCAATTAGTGGACCCAGAAGATCCATACGAGTTAACTAAAGAAGAACAGCGAATCCTAGATAATTTGATTCAGCAGTTCATCGCTTCACCAAAACTTCGTTATCACATGGGATACATGTTAAATAATGGGTCAATGTACCTTCGTTATAACGGTAACTTGTTGCTTCATGGCTGTGTGCCAGTGGATGAGAATGGCGAAATGTTGAGTTTGAAATTAGGCGACAAGGAGTATTCTGGTAAGAATTTATTTGATTTCTTCGAAGTAACTCTGAAGAATGCCTTTCAAAAGCCGCAAGTTGAAGAATGTTTTAATTCCGATATTCTTTGGTACCTTTGGACGGGTAAGCTATCTCCATTATTTGGTAAAGAAGCTATGACAACCTTTGAGCGTTACTTTGTAGATAACAAAGAGTTACAACATGAGAAGAAGAATCCTTACTATTCTCTTCGTAAAGAGGAGTGGTTTGCGGACAAATTGCTGAAGGAATTTGATTTAGATACCAAGCAAGGACACATTATTAATGGACATACACCAGTTAAGATTGGACATACGCCTATTATGGCAAATGGTAAGATTTTTGTGATCGATGGGGGGATGTCTAAGCCATATCACAAAACCACAGGAATAGGTGGATATACGTTGCTGTCTAATTCATATGGATTACAGCTAGTTACCCATGAGCCGTTTACTACTCGTAAAAGAGCAATCGAAGATATGACTGATGTTGTTTCAACTAAGCGCGTGATTGAACAATCTGTTAAACGTAAGACAGTTGCTGATACAGATATTGGCGAGAAAATAAAAAAGCAGATAGAAGTTCTATCTGCTCGTTTGAAACATTGATTATTCTGATAAGGCTTTTTTAGGTAAGATAAGGTTCAAGACAATACCAACGATAGTAGCAACACCGATACCTGTAAATTGGAATGTTCCAATCTTCAAGTATGCATTACCAATACCAATAACTAGAATTACTGACGCAATCATAAGATTGTGTTTTTTATTGAAATCGACTTTGTTATCAACTAGAATTCTTAAACCACTTGATGCAATAACACCAAATAATACGAAACTGATACCACCGATAACTGGTCCAGGAATAGTTTGAATCAAAGCACTCAACTTTCCAACGAACCCAAATAGTGCAGCGAATACGGCGGCACCAACGATGACATAGACACTGAAGATCTTATTAACAGCCATAACACCGATATTTTCACCGTATGATGTTATAGGTGGACCACCGACTAAACCAGCGAAGATTGATGCTGTACCATCACCAGCAAGTGTTCTGTGAAGTCCAGGGTTCTTAAAGAAGTTTCTGTGTGTTAATTCATCAAGTACCATAATGTGTCCAAGATGCTCAGCCATGGTTACGAAGGCAATTGGTGCGAAACTCAATATGGCGTCCCAATAAATCTTCTTAGGTGTGTAGCTGATGAATGGAAATTCAAATTGTGGTAATTGTAGCCAAGGTGTTGATGCAACTTTTGAAAAGTCCACAATACCAAAGGCTATTGAAATAATGTATCCACAGACGATTCCAAGCAAGATAGCAATGTTGCTCCAGAATCCTTTGAAGTACATGTTGAATAAGACAGTTAAGAATAAAGTAATCATTGAAATAATAAAGAATTTTAAGTCGTAATGTCCATTATTCATCATGGCGTTGTCGGCAGCAGATCCTGCTACAGATAGTCCAATAACGATGATAATTGGTCCAACTACGATTGGAGGTAAAGCTTTGTCAATCCAATCTGATCCCGCAAATGCGACAATCAAAGCAACAACGAGGTAAACTAGACCGACGGCAATAGTACCTTGTGCAACTCCGGCATATCCAGCAGTTTTCATTAGGGCAACACTAGGAACGATGAAAGAAAAACTGGAACTCATATAGGCAGGTATTCTACCTTTGGTGATTAAAATATGTAAAATGGTACCAATACCGGAACTGAATAGCGCAATACCAGGATCCAATCCAATTAACAATGGTACAAGGACTGTTGCTCCAAACATTGAGAATAGGTGCTGTAAAGATAAGAGCCACCAGCTACCCAAAGGTGGCTTTTCGTATAAATCGATAACCGCTTCCGGGTTTCTATACGATTTGTCGTTTGCATCCATGATACTTTTTCCCCCGATTTTTTTATTAGAGAGTGGAGAAAGACGGGAGATTCTGAGCACTGCCTAAGATAGTGTAGGTGGCGCGAAGCGACGCATTCACTATCTGTAGCAGGCGCAGGAATCTGTCTTTCGGAACTCGTTTTCGAAAACGAGCTGCGGCAGGCAAACCTCTGCGCTTACTACAACTAATGGCTTCACCACTGCGTGGCAAATCCATTAGTCTAGGTAATGCTCAAGGTTTAAACGCCCGCCTCCGCTCTCTGCAAAAAAAAATAGTCCTCTATCCCGTGTTCATGCGAAATAAAAGACTTAACGTGTTACCTTTTTAGCCTCACGGGACCAATGTTTAAAGGACTATTTGATTTTCTTAATCATAATAGAGTTGAAATGCATTGTCAATAATGAAATACTTAAAGACATGAACGTAAAGCGCTGACAAGAGGAGAGAATTTTTATACTATGGTTGAATTGTACATTGTAAGACACGGAGAAACTGATACTAATTATGAAGGCCGTATCAACGGTATGTCGACTGATAAACCCTTAAATGACAACGGAATTAAACAAGTTGAAGAGCTTGAGAAGCACATTGATGTTCATATGTTTGATGAGGTCTACACAAGCCCGATGAAACGTGCTGTGCAAACTGCTGAAATTTTAAACCAAGGAATTCACGAAGTAAAAGAAGATAAAAGACTTTACGAAGCTGACTATGGTAGTTGGGACGGCTTGACTGAAGATGAATTAAAAGTTAAATATCCAGAAGTATTTGATGAGAATGATTATTTGCTTCCCAACTATACTAAGTATTGTAAAGATGGCGAAGAGTACGAAGATGTTTATAAACGAGTTGAAGATTTTATGAACGATATGGGCAAAAAAGGTGACGAAAAAATTATGGTTGTCTGTCACGGTTTTGTTAGTCGCTCATTCTTAAAGGTTGTAACTGGTGCTGAGAATGTTTCAGCAATCATTCAACCAGATAATGCGGGAGTATCTAAATATACTATTTCTAAGTCTGGAAATAAGTATTTGAATTACTACGGAAGAAAGAACAACATAGATTAGACGATATTTTAAATTGAGGTGTAATTTTGGCTTTAACAAATAAGGTTCCTGAACATGATGTCCGAAAAGTATTTAATTCTATTGCGACTGATTACGACAAGATGAATTCGATTATGAGCTTAGGTACGCACAATAAATGGCGTATCAAAGCGACTGACATGATTAATAATCATCCTAAGCGTATTTTGGACTTATGTTGTGGGACTGCTGATTGGACAATCTTATTAGGTAAGAAGTTTCCTTTAGCGATGGTTTCAGGTATGGATTTTAGTCAAGAAATGCTCAAGATTGGTCAGAGCAAGGTTGCAAAGTCCGGATTAGAGAATGTTGAATTACTGGCTGGCGACGCAATGAATCTCACATTTTTAGATAATAGCTTTGATGTTGTTACAATCGGATTTGGTTTGCGTAACGTTCCTGACGCTAATGCCGTACTTAAAGAAATCTACCGAGTGTTAAAACCAGGCGGACAGATTGTTTGTTTAGAGGCATATAAAGTGGAAACACCAGTAGTTAGATTAGGTTGGAAAGTTTATTTTGACAAGCTAATGCCTATGATGGGAAAATTATTTGCTTCTAAGAAAAATGAATATCAATATTTAGATGATTCTGTTAACAAGTTTGTTAGTATCACCCAATTGGTAGAAATGTATCGTAAGGCTGGCTTTGAAAATGTCAGGGTTAAAAATCTGATGCTAAAATCGGCAGCAATTCATTTTGGAGAAAAAAAGTAGGACTGACGTCCTACTTTTTGTTTGCGCTGATGTTATGGCTCAAGAACCATGCTGGAATTACCGCCAAAATAGTAACGATTACAGTGACAACGAATGCACTCTGATAAGCGGAATTTAAATGAGACAATGTCATTGTTTGACCAGTCATTTGTTTCTGAATCCAAGTTGCTAACAAAGCAGTTCCAAATGCACCACCGATATTTTGCAACATTCTTGATGCTGTAGTAGCTTCAGAAATCAATTCGATAGGGACACCTGAATAAGAATCTGACATGATTGGAATCGTCATGCCTCCTTGAGCAATACCACGGACGAATAATGTTAGTAAAATGATCCATGTATCTGTATTGGCATTAAAAAATGCGAATGGTAAGGTACCAATAAGTGCGATCAAAATTGATACCAAGACTACCCAGCGAGCACCTATTTGATCAGTTAATTTTCCAATTTGGCTACGAGAAATTAACAATCCGACTCCTTGGGAGATTAGGTATACTCCTGACATCATAACGCTGAGTCCACGGATATTTTGTAAGTATAGTGGGAGGATAAACATAGCTCCGTTAATGGTCAACCCAGACATCAATAGAAGGATGCTAGATGCGGTAAAACTAGGAAAGCTGAATAATTTAAGACTTACTAGTGCTTTTTTAGGAAAGTATTTTGCATAAAATACATAACCAACTATTAAGACGATACCAATTAGTATTGGTACTAGTACGTCAGAGTTAAGTACTTTGCTACTAGTACTTAGTTTGGTGACACCTAGTATTAGTGTCGTGAATGATCCTCCTAATAGGAAGATGCTTGTCCAATCGAATGCCTTTTTTGCTTGAGTTGGTTCAAATGGGGGCATCATGAAGTACAGTAAGGCAATTGAGGCTAATGCGATAGGGATGTTAATGTAAAATATCCAGTGCCAGTTGAGTGCTTTGATTATGAAGCCACCAAATGTTGGCCCTAGAATAGGTGCTAAAATAGCTGGTAAACCTACAATTGCCATGATACTGCCAAGCCCTTGTGTACCAGTAGCACGAACTATTAGAGTAGTTAATATTGAAATAATTATACCTGCGCCTGCACCTTGAATAATTCGTCCAAGTATTAATAGATTAATGCTTGTGGATATTCCCGAAATAATTGATCCAAAAAGGAATAGTGATAAAGCTATTAAATAAATCTTTTTGCCGCTATAATGATCTACCATCCATCCAGCAATGGGAACGACTATTCCTAGTGCTAAAATATAACTTGTGGTAACCCATTGTACCATATTTACAGAACTATTAAGATCTTTCATAATTGTGTTTATGGCAACGTTAGTCATGGTTGTGTCTAACATTGGTGCAATTGCACCGGCTACAAGTATAATAGCAATCTTTACCACTGATGCATGACTATTAGATGATTCGTTATTTTTAATATTTTGAAATTGCATTTTAAACATCTCCAAGTTTTTGTTAAATAGGATACTGTAGTTTCTTATTTGACTTGTGACTTGAATAGTATACCCTGGTATCTTAAAATGCAAGTATAGGAGTGAATAAATTTGTCGAAAATTGAAACTAATCATCCAAAACGCCGTCGTGGCGCTGATTTGGAGAATGCCGTTTTGTCTTCTGCATGGCAATTATTAAATGAAGTTGGTTATCACGATCTCACTATGGCAGCAATTGCTAAAAAAGCTAATGCAGCCAAACCGGTGTTGTATCGTAGATGGCCTGATAAATCTAGCTTGGCAGCCAGTGCAATTCTTAAATTTGGACCTAAATTAGATGTAAAGATTCCAGATACTGGCTCTTTAAGAGAAGATTTGATAGATTTTTTTGGTCAATTAATCAAAATATTTGATATATTTGGAACTGAAAAGTTAAATGGGTTAGTTACTGATAGATTGAAATCCATTCCAATGGAAAAATTATTTGAAACGTCTAATTCTGACAATAAATTACAAAAGTCCGTTGAAGAAATCTTAAAAAATGCCGAAAAGCGAGGAGAATTGGTTTTTAAAAACTTATCTCCAAGAGTCTTGCACTTACCAAGTGTGTTGTTTATCAATGAAGTTGTTAGTCAAGAATCCGTCACAATGGCTGTTATTACTGATATTGTGGACGAAATACTTTTACCGGTTTTTACAGCAAATAGTTGATAAATGTGTTTAAGCAAATTTTGATCAGTCTTTTATCGATCGGTAGTATACTCTAATTGTCCCCAGATAAGGACACTAATATATTTTAAAATCTCTCAACAACAAATGACCTCTTATCTTTTGATAAGAGGCTTTTTAATTGATTGGTTAAAATTTGACAAGTAAAAAAACACCACTCAGATGTTTTCTTAGAGGTCTAAATCTTCTTTTTTATTTTGATTCTTAAACGTCAGTTTTATCAGTACTTTTATACGTTACTTTTAGAGGTAACTCACTTTTTAAAGTGGAATATTTTTTTAAATTTTAGTTTTCTATAACTCTATTTATCCATTGGCTTAATACAGAACGTCTAATCCAGTTATTATGAGCGTTGTTTTACTACCAAAGTGAGAGAATTTTATGTAGGCCGCTACTTATTTTGACACTATAATTTTTAATCGTTTCTCTTAAGGACGTAGAGATATGTTTAGAATAACGGAACGATGTGGATAATACTAATTGTTCAAATGATCTATTGCATAATCAGCTTGTTCTTGAGTAAATTTACCACCATCTGGAGATGATAGCTGTTGTCTAATGTCTTCAATAGACATATTCATTTCTTTTTGATATGTCTTAGCAGATTCTAGTGCATTTTTATTATAATCTGCGTTTAAATTATCAACTGCATATTGCGCTGCTTCTGCTGGAAATTTACCACCATCTGGGGAAGAAAGCTGATCATATATATCTTGTCTGGACATGTACATCATATCAGAGTATTCCTTGGCTTGAACTAATGCATTGGAATATTCAGTAGGTACTTTCGGTGTTGTGTCTTTGGTATTGTTATCATTAGCATTTGTAGTAGAAGAATTATTTTTTTTCATTCCCTTAGCTAATTCTTTATCTGTCAAAGTTAGAGGTTTTACCACTAATGTCTTCGATTTTTTTACACCATTCAAATACACAGTAAGTCTGTATTTACCAGCATAGTATAGCGTCAATTCCTCATCGCCAGAGCTAGCTTTACTGGTTCCCATTTTGGTATCACTATCAAGGTCGGTTACACTATATTTATTTCCCTTATTCGTATGGAAATAAAATTTGGCTTCGATTTTCTTGCTTAAGGTTGCTGTGGAATTATCAACCTTAAGAAATAACTTTTCATCATTGTTATTAAAAGATTTAATAAAGGAAAATAGAATATAAATGGTAAATATTATTAATACCCAAAACCACCATTTTTTATAAAGTTGCTTTTTTTGTTGTTTTCTCTTTCTATGCATTTCGGATCTAGAATGATATCCCTCATTATTCATAATATATTCCCCCTGTAATTAAATTATATCAAAGTAAGAAAACGGTACCAGATGCAATTAATATGCCATTTCATTCTCTGAAATTAAAATTACCGACGATGTCGCAATCGCTAGTAACGAATTTGTTACCTCTTTATTACTTCTAACATCTACTATTTTTTCTATATACTAATAACATAATACCGATAGAATATGGAACTAGTAGTTATATGAAAACAAATCACTTTTAGGCACAAAAAAATCGCAAGTTTATTCAACTCACGATAAATCACGTTCCCACGTTATATTTATTTTGGTGACTCACATTTTTGAAGTTTATTGAAATTCAGTGAAATTCTAAACATGAAAAGTACCGCTATACCGGCATTTTGAAACCTTACAAAAATAAAAAGACACCCTGGGGAGGGGTGTCTTTTAATGTTTTTAGGGGATTAAATATATGTTATAGGGGGGATGAGGTGAAAGGCTTACGTCTCTCATCTACAACTAATAATATACAGGGAAAGTGTGAATCATTTGTTTTCTAAATGTGAAGAAAGTGTGAACTTTTTCAAAATTAGCTTTTTTACTTGATATAAATTCTAAAATATCAACGTCGTAAGCTAACAATATCAAAATATCAAACTAATACTAGTAAAAAATGATAATTAGGTAATTATTCTTATATAGAACCGGTTCGATAGGTTATATTAAAATTAGATAGAAAGGTGGTAAATTATGGCAAATATTCGTGATGTTGCTAAATTATCTGGACATTCAATTTCTACTGTCTCTAGAGTTATTAATGAACTTGGATATGTTTCTAAGAATACTAGAAAAGAAATTGAAGATGCCATGGAACAATTAAATTATCATCGAAATGACATGGCCCGTGCACTTAGCCTGGGAAAGACTTATCGTGTAGGAATTGTATTACCATATGTAAATCACCCATATTTTCAAAAATTAGCGGATTCAATTATTACAGCCGCTTTTGCAAGAAATTATCAGGCAACATTTTTGCAGTCTAATTATAATCAGAGTCAAGAAATATACTTTTTAGACATGCTTAAGCATCATGCTTTTGACGGACTTATTTTCACTTCTAGGTCTATTTCGTTTGATAAGATTGTGGAGTATCAAAAGTATGGCCATATAGTTTGTTGTGAAGATACTTTCGATTATCCCATTTCATGTGCGTTTACTGATCGTAAGGCATCATTTGTGGATGCATTAGAAGTACTAAAGGATAAAGGATATAGTCACATTGGAGTTACAATAAGCAGAAGTGAAAATACAAGTCAAAGTGCATTGCTAACTACTCAGGCTTATAAAGAAGTTTTTGGTAAAGAAATAAATGATCAGCTACTATACAGAGAATCGAGGACAATGTTTGATGGAATAACTGCTACAGCACAGTTTTTGAATTACGATAAAAAATTAGAAGTGATTTTTGGTAATGGAGATGAAATTGCGGCTGGTGCGATACGCCAATTACAAGAGATGCATCGTCGAGATGTTGAAGTAATTGGCCAGGAGAATTTACCAATTAGTTTCTTAATGAACTTTTCGACTATCGATCATCGTTTGACTGATATAGGTGAAGAAGCTTTTAAATTATTGTTTCATGATGATGTTGTTAAAATGCCTATTCCTGCAAAATTTATTAAAAGAGGAAGACTTGAAGATCCGAATGATTATAAGGATGAGATCGATACAATTTTGGATTGACTTATCTGCATATAACAGGCATACTTACTCCTGGTGCCAAACCGAGGTAAGGGTAAGAGGTCGGCGCATTTGCGTTTGGAAGATTTCTGCACCTTACCACCGAAACAACCTTGTACATTTGTGCAAGGTTGTTTTTTATACAAAATGGCTATTTAGACGTAAAAGCTGTTATATCAATACTTGGAGAATGCGTAATTTTAATTACTCAACTAAATAATGCATTTAACTTTTAATTAGGCTGTGAATGATTTATAACATAGTTGTCCGAAAGGACATACTAAATTGCCGTAAATATGCAATGCTTGCCATTTACCCAGATGCCAAGCATTTGACCTCCTATCGTTTGATAGGAGGTTTTTTATTTTTGACAACAAAAAAACCACCCCGGGGAAGGGTGGTTTTTTGTATAGGGGATTAAATATTGTTATAGGGGGGATGAGAAAAGGGATTTCTTTGTATCTCTTATCTACAATTTATATAATACAGGCCTATCATGAAGTATTTGTTTGTAAATTGTGAAAATATTGTGAATCTTGGATAGCCAACTTTTAATGATAAGTCTTTTTTATAATTTTAAATTCTGTGTCCAATTTTAATACGACAACAATAGTTGTCTCCCTGGGGATAACATTCATCCCACGCTTACTAGTATAACTTATTTTTTTCATAACTACTACTGGTTGATACTCAAAAAAGAAAAAAATAGAAGCCATCCTGGGGAGGAATGGCTTCTTTAGGGGATTAAATATATATGTTATAGGGGGGTGAGAAAAGGGATTTCTGTATCTCTCATCTACAATTACTATCATAGCTAAATAATATGAATTAAATGATGTTAAAATATGAAAAAAGTATGAACTTTTATATTCCTTAATTGGTCTATATTAATTTAAAATTTATATTGTTAGTTGCATTTTAATCTTATACCACTTATACTGTACACATGTTCACTCAAAGAGATGTTGATCTAGGCTGAAAGTCAACAGTGAAATTGGTGTTTTAATTTACAGGTTGCTTACCTCTATCAGCATAAAGAGATGCAAGAAATTGCAAATTTGGGTGGAACCGCGTCAAAGACGTCCCTAATACAGAAATGTATTAGAGATGTCTTTTTTATTTTCAGAGTATAACTTTGGAAAAGACGCAAATTAGATTGGAAGTTAATTATGGAAAGTAGTTCGAACAAACAAACTCTCTCAAGATCTCTTGAGGGGCGACATATTCAGATGATTGCCATTGGTGGAGCAATTGGTACGGGACTATTCTTGGGTTCAGGAAGTGCCATACACGAAGCCGGACCATCAATTATATTGGCTTATATGATTGCGGGTTTCTTTTGTTTCTTTATGATGAGAGCAATTGGCGAATTATTATTATCTGATACTAATAAGCATTCATTTTTAGATTTTATTCGAGTGTATCTTGGTGACAGATTTGAATTCGTTACAGGCTGGGCCTATTGGTTGTGTTGGATCACAGTTGCGATGGCTGATTTGACCGCTTCGGGAATTTATATTAGATATTGGTTTCCAGGAGTACCACAATGGTTATCGGCGTTGGTAATTTTGCTAGTCTTGTTCTCGATGAACTTTGTTAACGTGAAGTTATTCGGAGAAATGGAAACTGGATTTTCGATGATTAAAATAATTGCTATTATTGCATTGGTAGCCGTTGGTTTTGGAATGGCAATATTTGGTGCACCAGTTGAAAATGGTAATGCAACATTTTCTAATTTAGTGAATCAAGGTGGCTTTTTTCCAACTGGATTTAAAGGATTCTTAATGTCGTTTCAAATGGTAATATTTGCCTTTGTTGGTATTGAGATGGTTGGATTAACAGCTGGTGAAGCCGCTGATCCTGAAATAAATTTACCTAAGGCGATTAATAGTTTACCTATTCGTATCGGCTTGTTCTACGTTGGTTCGATGATAGCAATTATGAGTGTTTATCCATGGAATAATATTTCCATAACATCCAGTCCATTTGTACAGGTGTTTTCAGGTATAGGCATCAATGGAGCTGCTGGTATTTTGAACTTTGTTGTCTTGACTGCTTCTCTGTCAGCAACTAATAGTTGTTTATTCAGTACTAGCCGAACACTTTACAGTTTGAGTTTGAAGGGCAATGCGCCTAGAAAGTTTAATTTGATTGGAAGAAATGGAGTTCCTGTTTGGGCATTGATTTTTTCAACTGCAGCGTTATTAGTGATTGTGGCATTAAATTTCTTTATGCCATCTAGCGTTTTTAGTTTGATTTCAACTGTTTCAACAATTAATTTTATTATCGTATGGATGATTTTGATTTGGACACATTTGAAGTTTCGTAAACAAAATCCAAGTGGTATTAAGATATTCAGAATGCCGTTATATCCATTTAGTAATTACATTAGTTTAATTTTCTTTTTAGCAATATTAGTACTGTTGTTATACATTAAGGCAACTAGGATTCCAATGATTGTAACTATTGTATTTTGGATCGTAATGTTATCGATTTATCATAAAAGCAAAAACAGAGATGCTGAAGTTAGCTGAGATTCAGTAAGTATTTATTTAATGGTATAAGAGTGGTTTGTTCCCCATATAGAACTTAAGAGATGCAAGAAATTGCGAATTTGGGTGGAACCGCGTTACGACGTCCCTAATACGAAATGTATTAGTGGCGTCTTTTTTTATAAAATTATAAGGGAGCTGATACTATGAGTGAGAAACAAACTCTTTCTAGGTCGTTGGGAAGTAGACATATACAAATGATTGCAATTGGTGGGGCAATTGGAACCGGATTGTTCTTGGGTTCTGGTGAGGCTATCCACAAATCGGGTCCATCAATTATTTTCTCGTACTTGATTACAGGTTTATTTTGTTTTTTCATGATGAGAGCAATTGGTGAACTTTTATTATCAGATACTACTAAGCATTCATTTTTGGATTTTATTCGAATTTATTTAGGAGATAGATTTGAATTTGTAACGGGATGGGCATACTGGTTTTGCTGGATAACTTTGGCAATGGCTGATTTAACAGCAACTGGTATTTATGTTAAATATTGGTTCCCACAAGTACCACAGTGGGTTACAGCTTTAACTGTTTTAGTGATTTTGTTTGCAATTAACTTTGTTAATGTGAAATTATTCGGTGAAATGGAATCTAGTTTTTCGATGATCAAAGTTATAGCAATAATTGTTCTAGTTGTAGTAGGTTTTGCCATGGCAATTTTTCGTGTTCCCGTGAGTGGTGGACATGCAAGTTTTGTCAATCTTGTTAGTCATGGTGGACTTTTTCCAACTGGGATAACAGGTTTCTTACTATCATTTCAAATGGTAGTCTTTGCTTTTGTAGGTATTGAAATGGTTGGTATCACAGCCGGGGAAACTGATAACCCTGAGATAAATTTACCAAAAGCAATTAATTCTGTACCTATAAGAATCGGTCTATTCTATGTTGGATCCATGTTAGCCATTATGGCGGTTTATCCTTGGAATAATATTACTACTGATGCAAGTCCGTTCGTTCAAGTCTTTTCAGGTATTGGTATTAAAGGAGCAGCGGGAATACTGAACTTTGTTGTCTTAACAGCGGCATTATCAGCAACTAATAGCTGTTTGTTCAGTACAAGTAGGACGCTTTATAGTTTGAGTATTAAGGGAAATGCACCGAAAAAAATGACCATGGTTGGACGGAACGGAGTTCCCATTTGGTCGTTGATGTTTTCAGGAGCAGCTTTATTAGTAATTGTTTTGATGAATTACTTCATGCCAGCAAGCGTCTTTAGCTTGATATCGACAGTTTCTACGATTAACTTTATTGTTGTTTGGATCGTATTATTATTTACTCATGTGGTTTATCGACATAAAACTAAGGATTTGGGTAAATACCAAATGCCAGGTTATCCTTTTACTAATTATTTAAGTTTGATATTTTTCATTGGTATATTAGTTTTGTTGATAGTTATTAAACAAACACGTATGGCCATGATTTTTACGATTCTGTTCTGGGTTATTTTGATTTTTGTTTATAATTTACGCAAAAAAAATAAGGCACATTCTTAATCGAATGTGTCTTATTTTTGACTAATTATTAGTTGACATCAATGTGGTGACCTAATTCTTTCTTGTCTTCCATCTTTGGTAATGTGATCTTCAAGACACCATTATCATAATTAGCTGTAATGTTCTTCTCATCAACTGCTGGTAGGTGATATTGTCTTGCAAAACGTCCGCCTGAACGTTCACTCATAATCATATCGCCGTTCTTATCTTCGTGATCGTTGAAGCTATCACGATGACCACTAATAGTTAGTGTGTTATTTTGATAATTTATATCGATATTCTTTTTATCGAAAGCTGGCATATCAACATGAACTTGATAGTCTTTGTCAGATTCCTTAATGTCTGTCTTTAGTGTTGCATCAGTATTAGCATCCTTAAAGAATGTTGGAAAGCTATTCATCCAATTTGTATCAAACCAGTCTCTCATAATGTCATTTGGACGATCCATAATTTCGTTACTCATATATCAATTACTTCCTTTCCTTCATTACAAATACATTGTAGTACCTGCTTGGGGGAAAGTTCAAATATTTAGCACTCTTAATTGCTGAGTGCTAAATATTATTTTTTCATATAGTTTGTAGGTTCGAAATATTTTTGGAGTAATCCAATCAATAGATCGGTTATGACAGCCATAAGTGCGGTTGGTAATGCTCCTGCTAGGATAAGAGGAGCACCATCAGTAGCGTTAGTACCACGAATAATTAAGTCACCAAGTCCGCCAGCGCCGACGAATGAGCCAATGGCTGTGTTACCAATTGCTACGACCATAGCGGTACGAATACCTGACATAATAACTGACATGGCGAGTGGCAATTTAACCATATACAATAATTGTATTCCGGTCATTCCCATACCACGTGCAGAATCAATTACGTTAGGATCAACGTTTTTCATGCCGGTATAAGTATTCTTTAGAATAGGTAATAGTGAGTATAAGAATATCGTCACAATTACGGTATTAGGACCTAATCCTAGCACCAACATGATGATTGATAGCATTGCTAGTGAGGGAACAGTCTGAATAACGTTAGCGATACTGATAATAAAATTACCTAATTTGTAGTGATTTGCGATGTAAATTCCCAGTGGAATACCAATTACTGCAGCGATTAGAACCCCATAAAATGAGATTAAAAAATGACGACAGAATTGTTCCAAAATATATATTCCATTGTGAGTAAAATAAAAAATTAATTGTCTCCATAACGGCTGGTCAGCCATATTATTTTTCACCCCTAAAGTAATTATGTTTTTGTAAGAATTCTTGAGCGACATCTGCCGGTTCGCGGAGATTATTATCGACTTCATAATTCATTGTTTGCATTTGTGATAATGAAATTTTTCCATCTAGACGATGTAATAGTGGTTTAAGTTCTGGATGCTTTCTCAGCAAGCTATTATTAACAACCATACTAGTATCATATGGAGGGAAGAATTGCTTGTTGTCAGGCAAGATCTTCAAGTTATAACTCTTGATACGTCCATCGGTTGAATATCCTAGAACGGCTGACATTTTACCTGCAGCAACAGCAGAATAAACTAAGCCAACTTGCATTGGGTAAACTCGCTTAAAAGTAAAACCGTAGGTACGAGAAAATGCTGGGTAACCATCATCGGGACGGTTGATCCAGATATTATCAGCACCAATATTGATATTAGGTGCTATTTTTTTAAGATCACTGATGTTATGTAGATGGTATTTTTTAGCTATTTCTTGTGTAACTAGCATATTGTACGTGTTAGCAAATCCATAAGTTGGGAACCAAGTCTGATCGAAGCGTTGCTTATATAGTCTTTTGACAGTTCTATTAGCTTTCGCACGATTTTTGATAGGCTTGTGGTTCAGAGTAGCAATAAGTTCATCACCAGTGAAATTCTCAGCAGCTATATCAGCGTTATGACGCATCAATGCTGCATGGACAAGCTGATTTGATCCCAAGTTATTAACGATTTCAGTGTGATAGTTAGTTTCGTGAGAAATTAACTCCATTATGATTTCAGACATGATCATAGATTCGGTTGTAGATAAACTTGCAACTTTTATGGTGTCTTCAGAACCGGAGCCCAATCCAGGCCAACCGCATCCAGAGACTAATAACATGGTTGCTAAAGATATCAATGTAATTATTTTTTTGAATATTCTTTTCATGTTTACACCTCACTACGTTTCGTTTTTGGTGTAACTTTTTTCTCAAATATTCCTAATAAATAATCAGCAAGAATTGCCAAGATAGTAACAGGAATTGTTCCACCTATAATTAGACTAGGGTTGTAAAGGTTAAGTCCGTTAAAGATGAAATCACCTAATCCACCGGCACCGATATACGACGCCAAAGTAGACCAAGAAATTACATAAACAGTTGAGAGCCTGATACCAGACATTATAATAGGCATGGACATTGGTATTTCAACTTTAAAAATGGACTGCATGGTGGTCATTCCTAAACCACGTGCGGCATCGATCAAGTTCGCATTAACTTTTTTCATACCAATATATGTATTACGCAAAATTGGTAGAAGCGAATAGATGAATAAAGCAACGATAGCTGGTACTTTACCGATCCCAAATACGGGAATCATCAGAGCAAGAAGTGCTAATGAAGGAATTGTTTGGAGCATCCCTGATATGGACATAACATACTTGGCAGTCTTGTCATAGCGTGTTAACAGGATTCCTAGTGGTACAGCCACGATTATTCCGAGGATAATGGCAAAAGCTGAGATATAAATTTGTTCCCAGGTTTTGATTATCAATTCAGAGCCATGCTGGTTCAGAAAGGTAATCATGCATTATCACTCTCCTTTGCGATTGTATCAGGTAGTTTGATATTTTCAGGATTATCTAATTCTTCTTTACCCCAGATAGCATCGTAAATAATATTAACTAGTGATGCACGAGTAACAATACCGATTAAATTATTATCATTATCGATGACAGGTACGTACTTGTATCCTTGTTTAAGGATACGTTCACTCGTATCACGCAAATATGACGTTGTCTTGACTTTAAATCGATTAGGCTTATAGATGTCCGACACATTCGAATACTTCGAGTATCGGTCGTTAATCGTCTCTAAGTCGATAAATCCTTTGAGTTTGTTATTATCATCAGTAACTAACAATGTATCAACGTGACGATAACTCATTTCTCTAATTGCTTCAGCTAGTGATTGACCAAGTGTAATCTTTGCTGGATTCTTAGACATAATGTCACTTACAGATAGAGTATTTTGTTGAGCTTGAAGCAAACGTTCCTCACCAAGTAATTCCTTTACGAAGTCATTACCAGGATGTTGCAAGATATTGTCAGGTGTATCATCTTGGATAACGTGACCACTGTCCATAATAACGATATGAGTAGCGAGCTTTAGAGCTTCATCCATATCATGTGTAACAAAGATGATTGTTTTTCCAAGTTCTTCTTGAAGATTTTTGACAAGATCTTGTAAGTCGTCACGTGTAATTGGATCAAGCGCACCGAAGGGCTCATCCATTAGTATAATGTCTTGGTCGGCTGCTAGAGCACGAACGACACCAATTCTTTGTTGCTGCCCACCAGATAATTCGGCAGGGTAACGATCTAAATAACTTTCAGGCAAGTCAGCCAATTTTATTAATTCTTTAGCCTTACGGTCCATTTTATCCTGTTGCCACTTGAGCAGCTTGGGTACTAGGGTGATATTATCCTTAATGGTCATGTGAGGCATTAGTCCATTATTCTGAATAACGTAGCCAATTGTACGTCGTAGTCTTACTGGGTCGAATGTCTTAAGATTCTTTCCCTTGAAAATGATTTTACCGCGACTAGGTTCAATCATACGGTTGATCATTCTCATAGTTGTGGTCTTACCAGAACCGGAAGTTCCTATTAGGCAAACGAATTCCCCCTCATTAATAGTTATGTTGATATCTTCAACGGCATCATTGCCGCCACGGTAGTTTTTTGCTACATTTTGAAACGATATTATTTCTTTTGCAGACTGCATAAATCCTCCTATAAAATGACTAACGTTAGCTATGATACAATTATAGTGAGATTAATTCAAAAAGAGGTCGAAGATAAAATGTCAAAAATAGTTCTCAAACGTATCTATAGCAAGGAATTACCTGATGGATATAGAATTTTAGTTGACCGCCTATGGCCAAGAGGTATGTCCAAATTACGTGCCAATTTAGATTTATGGGCAAAAGAAATAGCACCCTCACCTGAATTAAGAAAATGGTTCAGTCATGATCCTGAGAAGTTTCCAGAGTTTGAAAAGAAATATATGGATGAAATAGAACATAATGACTATACCAAAGAATTCGTCGACACCGTTATAACGGCGTTGAAGGATCAAGATGTCCTGATTTTATATGGTGCTAAAGACGAAGAACACAATAATGCAGACGTTCTCATTAAATTTTTAAATAAAGAAATTAATAAATAATTGAAGAATATACCTATCGTATTATAATTATATAAGTAAAGTTAAAAGACGGGACGGATGAAAATGGAAGAATTCGATTTGGCAACTCTTCTTTCCAGCAACGAGAAAACTTTGATACGAGTATTGCAAAATTATGCCAGAACAAACGATCTGGTTATTTTTGTGTTAGATAATAATGATAAATTGATTTCAAATGCGTTAGGTGAACCATCAGAAAAAAGCATTTTAGCTAATTTGGATAAGGTTAAGAACTTTTCTCAATTAAGCACGGATCGTTTTAAGCACAATATTGAGTTAACTGATTTGCCAATTCGTATTTCTACAATAAACCAAATGGTTGGTAAATTGTATGTTGCTCACGATGTTTCTGGCAAGCCTAGTCCAGAAAGTTTGTTGCTACTACAAAGATTACAAAAACAAGCAGAATTTTTGAAATACTTGTTTGAAAATATGGCTCGTTTACTTGTGGAGAATCGCGGAATCGATGATTTCTTAGTAAAGCAGCCAGTTAGTGTCGATGAAATGATTGATGAGTTGGATGATAGTGAAGCAATGGCTTTACAACAACTACAACAGTTGTCGACGTCTAATCGCGCAATTATTACAGCAGTTGAATTCATAGATGATAATTTGGATAAACGATTAACTTTGGACCAAGTTGCTAATCGTGTTTATTTATCCGATTATTATTTTAGTAAGTTATTCAAAAAAGAAACTAAATTAAGTTTTTCAGTGTACTTGAATGCAAGAAAGATTCAAAGAGCGATGTTTCTTTTGAAGGATACAGAATTAAGTATTCAAGATGTATCTAATGAATTAGGATTTACGCGTATGAGTTATTTTAGTCAGACTTTCAAGAAGTATACTGGCTATACACCGTCTAAATTTCGCCGTAATAAGTAAAAAGTTCCTGATAGATTAAAATCTATCAGGAACTTTTTTATTTTATGCTTTTTTTCTTATTGTTAATTTGATGAATTATCGTTAATTTGATGAATTATCAATGTCACGATAATAGCAGCTATTAAAACTGCTACGAATAGCATGTTTGGTACTTCGATATCGATAGCTGGAATTGATAAGAATAGCTTAACTGAGATGAATAAAATCAAGAAGTAAGCCATACCTTGTAGTTCAGGTATGCGATTCATCAGTCCCATAATTAATTCGGCGATTCCACGCATAGCCAGGATACCAATCATACCACCAATTAGGACAATGACAGGATTACTTGAAATAGCAAGAGATGCAAGAACCGAGTCGATTGAAAAGACAATGTCCATCAATTCAATTGAGATAACAACTTGCCAGAATTGTGAGATATGAATATGTTTTTTCCAGCCTTTAGGTTGAGGCTTCTCAGTAGGAACTTCAACTTTTCCTTTTTTTCGTCTATCTATGAAGAAATACTTTAAGAATAGATAGAATAAGTAACCAGCACCCAAGACCTTGATCCACCAAAAGTTAATTAAGTAGACACCGATACCGATAACTAGAAAGCGGAAGATATATGCTCCAAACAATCCGTAAAACAATGATTTCTCTTGTTCTACTTTGTTAGGTAAGGATTGTGTCTGCGCAGCTAATACTACAGCGTTATCAACAGAAAGGATACATTCCATAACTACCAAAGATAGAATTATTAACCAATCTTCGCCAGATTCAATAACTGTTGCCCAGTTATGCAGGTCGAAGAATGGGCCGTACATGTTTACAAGTGCATTCAATCAGAATATGCTCCCTCAAATTATTTATTTCCCAAAATGATACTGGATTTTTGACGATTTGTATATCTTTATTTACTTTTTATTTTACTAGATATTTTACTAGATGACGCAACTAAACTAGTAAAATGTATTTTTTTTAAAATAAATATGGAAATTAAGTTAGCAAATTTATAAAAGGTATCAAAAAAGAGTTTCAGTTATGAGTTAAATTTCATAACTGAAACTCCTTTGTATTAAACAGCTGGTACAAATGTAGTATAAATTAACCAAATATTTAAAATTGTTAGGATCACGGCAATTCCGTAACCAATATATTTAATGTAATTCTTATTAGCAAATTCACCCATCAGATCTTTGTTACTTGAAAAAGCAATCAAGGGGAAAATTGAGAATGGTAAAGCAATACTCAAGAATACCTGTGAGAACGTTAATAATGATTCGATTTTTGCCTCATTACCATGATAGATAACAGCAAAAATGATAACCGGCAAAATGGATAGTAAACGTGTGATAACACGTCTTACCCAAAGTTTCATCTTCATGTGGACGAAACCTTCCATTACGATTTGACCGGATAGTGTACCTGTAATAGTAGAGTTTTGACCAGAAGCCAATAGGGCAACGGCGAATAGAATACTTAGAACGGGACTAGCAACGGCACCGGCAATCTTTGGATCTTGTAAGGCATTGAATAAGTCTACGAAGCGACCTAAATCACTCTTTGTTCCATAGAATAATGCAGCACCAAGAAGTAATAGTAATGTATTAACAACGAATGCTAATGTTAACTGAATATTTGAATCCCAAGTTGAGAAACGTACAGCTTGTTTAACACTCTTTGAATCGTTACGATCATATTTTCTGGCTTGCGAAATACTTGAATGCAAGTATAGGTTATGTGGCATAACAGTGGCACCAACAATACCTAATGAAATATAAAGCATACTTTGATTTTGTAGGATAACAGGGTCAGGAACGAATCCAATCACCATTTGTCCCATATTAGGTTGCGCTAAGATAACTTCGTACATAAATACTGCGAGAATAACCATGATTAATGCTGCAACAATGGCTTCGATCTTTCTGAAACCAAGTTTCATTAAGATTAACAATAATAGAACATCGAATGCGGTTATTAGTACACCCCAGAGTATTGGTATATTGAATAAGAGCTTCAAAGCAATTGCGGAACCAATGATTTCCGCAATATCAGTTGCCATGATAGCTAACTCAGTAACTATCCAGAGAACAAATCCAACTTTTTTAGTTGTTCTATCTCTTGTTAATTGTGCCAAATCCCGACCAGTTACAATCCCTAGTTTAGCAGCCATATATTGTAATAACATGGCGATTAAACTAGATATCAAAATGACGGTCAAAAGTTTGTATTTGAATTGAGCACCACCCGCAATGGAAGTAACCCAATTACCAGGATCCATATATCCAACAGCTACTAAAGCTCCAGGACCACTATAAGCTAGTAAGGTCTTGAAGAATCCAGCATCTTTTGGAATTTCAACGGTATCATTAATCTCTTCTAGAGAAGGACCGTTTGCATAATGGATCAGGCTTTCGTGTTTTTGTTTATTTTCACTCAAGCTTGTATCCCCCTTTTTAATCTCTCAACATAGTATCATGTTATGAGTTATATTTAAACCCCAATAAAAAATAAATTTAGGGATGCTTAACTTATTTATTTTTTAATTAATATTGATGTAAATCAAAGTAAAAGTTTGTAAAAATTGCTATACTAACCTACAATTATTTAAAAAGGAATGAGGCCATATGGACTTTATAATAATCGTAGTAGACGTAATATTTTTAGCCGGTGCCATTTTTAATATTTATTGGCAGTCACAAATAGAAATTCGGTCGGTATATAAGGTATCGTCATTAATTTTTGCTGCCTTTATCGGTGCTTGGCTACTCGTTTCTGCCTCTAATGATTTACCTTATATTATTATGGTGGCTGCATTTGTAACTCTAACAATTATGAATGGTGTTGGGGGTATTGGAGAGAAGAAGGTTGTTATGAATGGTTTTTATTCTGGAGTATTAGATTATTCACAGATTGTTCATGTAACGTTGATTCCTATTGAAATTCCTCAACAAAAACCAAAAGTAGCGGTAATATTTAATACAAGCCGCCCACAACAAATACAAATGAGTTTTAATACTTCTTATAAGACAATTCAGGATTATCTAAGTAAAAAACTATCATCTGGTGTTCAAGTTGAAGTTGGACAAATATAAAACACCCCCATCTTTACATAAGTAGAGATGAGGGTGTTTTTTTTAGTTTGCGCTCTTTAGATCACGAATATGATAGCCGATATATCCAATAATTATTAATGTAACTGCTAGTGCTAGTTGCCACCACATTGTTCCCATGTCGACCTTATCCACTGGAACCTTAGGGATATATCCAAATGGAGTCAGTTTGTTACACCATTTTGGTAAATCAATTAGTTTACCGAAGTATCCGATGAATAATGCTAAACCGGAATATAAATAACCGAAAACGGATAGTCTAGGAATCCAGCCCACTATACATGCGGATATAGCTAATACTAAGATTACTGGAGAAATATATCCATAGAATCCACGAAGAAATACTGACATTTCTACTGGATGTTTCATTACAGATGCTCCTCCAAGCTGTAAGCCCCATATTCCAGCGAAAAGTGCGGCGATACTAGTTAAGATTCCTAGTATTAATACACTTGTGAATAAATAATTACGGCTGATTGGTTTTGAGTGAATTAATTCTAGATATCCTTTGCTCTCACCAGTTTTTAGGTAGTTTATGATCTGAATTCCTGGGAATAGTGCTAGTACTCCAAGCACAATCATTAATATTGCTACGAAATTTTTAATGATTAGAATATTTGCTTTATTAACAGCCGCTGCACCAAAGATTTTTTCCATTGCAGGGTTAGTTTTTAATATATCACCTATGGTATTAAAGATAGAGCCGTAGGTGAAACCTAAAATTAGTAGACCGATAACCCATACGATAATAGTTGTGCGGTGTAATCGCCAAAATAAACTTATTGGACCACGAAGGAATGTTGACGCCTTTGCACGTCCTGGTTTGGTAGCAATAATACCAGAGCCGATATCACGATAATTATTGATCCATAGCGCCGCTATGCAGAGGATTATGGACAATCCTATCATTAGAAATACTGGTAACCAATTGTTCTCTTGATAAGTTGAAAATTTTTCTACCCAACCAAATGGGATGAGCCAAGTGGCTTTTGGATTAGAAACGTCCGTTGACATTCTAGCGATGTACATGATTCCAAACACGATATAGGACAGTATGGTTGCTGATCGTGAATTGTCGACCAATTGAGCCAAAAATGCTGCTATGGCAGCAAACATGAATCCTGATGCTCCGAGACCAAGTCCTAATAGAAAGTTACCATTTATATCTGTTCCGTTAAGATTAGCAAATTGAAGTCCGAGACTATAAAATAATCCAATTAGTAGATTTATGATGAATAATTCTATTAAAGCTGAGGCTAGATTGGATAATTTACCAACAGAATGTGATTGAATTATTTCTAATAATCCTGAATCTTCTTCACCACGTGTGTTCTTAATAATAATTGAAAAGTTCATAATTGCTGCCATCATTGCCATAAAGACAGTCATTTCACCAGCAAATACATCCGCTACTGTGTAAGGGGCAGTACCCGAAAGTTTACCGAATAGTGAAATCATGGAAGGAGACTTTAGAGTTTTGACTATTTCATCAATTGCTGATTGCGAATCATAGATAGCAGTGAACTTAGCAGCGATGGCCGCGAATAGGACAACCATTGTTACTGACCAAAGTGCCAACTTTAACCAATCACGTTTTAGACTAAAACGTGTTAGAAACCAAGTTTGATGAAAATTACGATTTTCCATAACTGTTATCTCCCTTCATTTGAACTGTAATATCTCATGAATAAATCTTCTAAGGTTGGAGGAGTTGATTGAAGAGAAACTATTTGTTTAGAAGCTAAATAATCCATAACATAACTAATTTGATCGGAATCAACTGAGAACGTCGTAAGACCATTTGTACTAGTCGTTACATTGTGAACTCCTTGCAAAGTTTGTAGTTCAGGAGTCGGTTGCATTGTTTGATATTCAATAACAGTTCTCGTAAGGTGTCGCATGTCTGATAATGATCCGGTCTCGACGATTTCTCCATTACGAATGATTCCAATGCGATCACACATCTTTTCCACTTCGGATAAGATATGGCTAGATAATAGAATTGCTTTTCCTTCTTTTTTCAATTCCATAACTGATTGTTGAAATATTTCTTCATTTAGTGGATCAAGTCCAGAGGTAGGTTCATCAAAGATATAAAAATCTGCGTCAGTGGAGAAGGCGGCAATCAAAGCTACTTTTTGACGATTACCTTTGGAATATGTTCGTGCTTTTTTAGTTGGATCTAACTGGAATCGTTTGATCATTAAATCTGTTTTGCGGTTATGCTTTGTATTTCCCAGTTTAAGAAATAGATCGATTATTTCACCACCAGTTAGATTGGGCCATAGATAAACATCACCAGGTACATAAGCTAGACGTTTATGAATCGAAACAGAATCTTTATAAACATCTTTTCCGAACAACGTTGCAGTTCCACCACTAGCACGTAATATTCCTAGGAGTGTACGAATTGTTGTGGATTTACCAGCACCGTTAGGTCCAATAAAACCAAAGACCTCACCGGAGTGGACATCAAAAGTTATGTTTTTTAAAGCTTGAAATTTTCCAAATCTTTTTTGTAGATGATCAATATGTAAAATAACATTATTATTTTGTTGCATCATATTATCCCCTTTACATACATTCGAGTTATTGAGCAATAAACTTGAATTAACAATAATAAAATGAAATATTTTTCTTGAATAGTTCATTTATCAAAGAGTATATTAGTTGTGCTGATATGAAGTGTCAACCTTAAAATATCAGCAATATGAACTATCTGAGGATACAAAAATAACTATATTGATATGACGCTAAAAAAAGTGAAATATCACTAAAAATATTTTTGGAGGAAGTTATGGCGACTAATAAAAAACGTAAAGAACAGAAGAGAAAAGATATCATAAATGCTGCAACTAAAACCTTTGTTATGAATGGATACAAAAAGACCTCTGTCGCAGAAATTGCGAAAGAGGCCGATTCGTCACAAGTAACTTTATATAAATATTTTCCTAGCAAAATAGAATTAGCACGTGAAGTTACTATTAAAATGATTGTTGATGGTTATGCCAGTTATGATGATAGATTGGATCAGTCTAATATGAGTTTTAAAGAAAAAATAGAAGGTATTCTAAATTTCGGTGCCACTCAAGTTAATGTCATAAATAATGATTTTATGGATTTTATGATTGATGAGTTCCAGGGTGCTAACGGTGATGATCGAGTTATGAAAGTTTATAACAAGGGTAAGGAGGGCTTCTGGGGTAAAATTATCAAACAGGGTCGAGCTGAGGGGATGATTCGTGACGATATCCAAGATGAAGTTATTATGATGTATGTAGATATGATTTTGACATATTTCATGAATCCTAATAAAGCACAAAAAACAAAAGATCTTGTCACTAAGAAATATACAAATGGATTAGCCCATGTTTTCTTTTTTGGAATTTTGGGTAAGTGAGTGTGGAAGTTTTAGCTTGTAACCTTCAAAAAAGTCACTTTTTAATTTTCCAAATTCATCTATTAATGCGTGAAATTCACTAGCCTCGTCAGGTGTGAAATCAAAATCAGCTTGGACGGAATTTTTTAATTGCATGTATGTGGGCTTCTCATTAAATGCATGCAAATTTTGAAATAGTCGCATGCAGTAATTGTCTGCAACAAAAGTGGAACGGTGAAAATAATATAGTATAAGAACATCAGCCGTTTCATTTCCAATACCCTTTAGATTAAGTAATCTCTTACGTAAGATTGGAGTTGAGAATCTTTTCCAATCATCAAAGTCTTCACGATATGCAGTTAATAATGAGCGTACATAAATTGACTTGTTTTTATAAAATCCGCTAGGTTGAATTAAATCACGCAACTGTTCTAGTGGTAATGCTAGCAACTTATCAAGATCGAATCCAGTTGCATCTTGTAAGTTTGCCAGTGAACGGTCAACATTTTTCCAATTAGTATTTTGAATCAATACCATCCCAACAAGCATTTCTTCAGTGCTATGAGCAGGCCACCAATCTTGACGACCTAATTGGTTATTTAGTAATTCGAATAATTGTCTAATAGTAATTTCTTTGTACAAAACGTTCCCTCCTCCAGGACATCCATTATCCAACAAAACATTAAAAATGTCTCAAATTGTTTCACGGGAAACGTTATAACGTCCATCCTAGGAAGTTTACAGCAATCAAATAAGTAAGGATGGAACCGAGAAATATTCCTATAAAGGCTGAAATAATCAAAATGTGACGTCGCCTTTTCTGATCATATTTAATTTGTTCAACCGATTTACCATTTAAGAATGCCATGGTTTGTTTGAATGTTTGTAAATGGAGTTTGTTGCTAAGCTTGATTAAAGTTATAGAAGTTAGTACGCCTAAGGTGGTAAAGGTGGCTACTAGCATTGATGCAATTGATATCGGTAACCAACGAATACTGATGAATGATGCATATACGGCAATCAAAGTAGCTATTAAGCCAACTGATAATTCACGTATTTTAAATTTAGATAAGTTATTTTGCATTAGGTCAATATCATCTTTAACCAAATCATCAACTTTGATTTGATAAATATTTGATAGTAAAATCAAATTCTGAATATCTGGGTAAGTTTTTCCTGTTTCCCAATTAGAAATTGTTTGACGTGAAACGTACATTTTCTTAGCTAGAGCCTCTTGTGATAAATTATTTTGATGACGATAATAAATCAATTTTTGATTGATTTTCATTTATTTATCCTTTCATTTGAATTATCGTTATAACGATGTCAAAATGCTTTTACATTAGGTTCTTTAGGAATCAATTCCTCTGTATACATAGTACAATAGATTCAAACATAGATGGAGGTATTCACCATGGATGACAATGATTTCATCATGCATCAAATTAAATCATTCGCAGAGGGATTGGGAATCGTGTTGAATAATAAGGATGGTAGTAAATCACAAGTTGTCTTTGAACAGCAACAAGGACAATCAGGAACGATAGAAACTGAAATAAACAAGTTACTGTTTAAAGGAAAATATGATCTTGCGGTTAAATTAGTTTTTGAACAGAAATTTATTTTGGAACGTGATTCATATTTGAAACTAGCACAGTGGTTGATGGTTAAATTAAATTCGTATAGTGATGTTAATGAAAAATTAAAAATAGAGTTAAAACATTCGATTGATAAAATGTCTGTAAAAAAATAATTCTAAGTCCGTAAATGCGAACTTAGAATTATTTTTTAATTATTATATTTATTCCGAACGTAATGCAGTAGCAGCATCCTTTTTAGCAGCCATTCGAGCTGGAATGTGTCCGCCGATTACCGTTAATATCGTACTTACGATAATTAAGATAATGGCATGAACAGGATTTAACTGTGCAACATTAGATAAGTCAGTCATACTCTTCAAAACTGAATTAATAGGGAAGGTTGCTAGATAGGCAATTATTACACCCAGTAGTCCAGATGCAACACCTAGAATAGTTGTTTCAGCATCGAATACACGAGTTATGTCTTTCTTTCTTGCACCTAGAGCCTTCAGAATACCAATTTCCTTAGTACGTTCTAAAACAGAAGTGTAAGTAATAATCGAAATCATTATCATACTTGTTACCAATGAAATACCGGCGAATGCAATCAATACGTATGTTATTGCATCCATTAGGCCACCAGTTAAGTTAGAAACTGATCCGGCCATATCTGTGTAAATAATCTTATCTGATTTCTTTTTACCGCTATTGTATTTATCTAAGTACTTAAGAACTTTATCTTTATTCTTGAAGTTATTAGGGTAAATCATAATGCTTGAAGGAGTCGTTGAACCACCTAAGTAATTTACCAAGGTATCTTTAGTTTTTGCATCATCAACGCTAGCACCAGTTAGAACATTTGTATTACTATTTTTTTGAGCTGTGACAATATCAGAGTTCTTATTTTCACTAATGATATTCTTTGTTAGTTGGTCACTATAAGCAATACCTGAAGCTAGAATATTTTCGGATGATTTTGATTTAACTCTCAAAATACCTGAAATTTTCAAAGTTGTATTTGAATTATTATTGTAAAGTTCTTCATTAGCTGAATTCGGTAGGAAAGTGCCAGTTTCTAGTTTTTTATAGTAGTTATTATTGTTAACTAATTTTATTTCTTTGCCGACGAGCTTATTAAAATCGAGTTTTTGACCATCTTTAACCGATAATCCTAAGTTCTTTAAGGCATTGATGTTAGTTGAATTATCTGTATCAACAATTAATACGATATCGTTAGCAGTCGTGGGCATAGATCCAGATACAACTTTGTAGTGTTTATTTAGAAATGCTTTACCACTTTTTCCTCCAGGATAAACAGAGCCACCGATACCAGTTGATGATGCCATTGCATTAGTCATGGCACTGGCGGAGTTAGCCTTGCTATTGTCGACATTTGAAAATTGAACTGTTTTGATTTTTCCATCGACGTCACTTAATAAGTTCATTCCAGTGGAAAATGTGTAAGTAACAGTTTTACTCAGTTTAGGATCAATATTGTCGATGTAGTTCATATATTTCTTATTAATATTGTTGATGTGAGTCGATTTATCCGCCTGACTCATTTTTGCGGTGACCTTAGTCTTTTTATCCTTGGTCAGTTTGTTATTTTTAGTGGTTGGAGCAGTTTGACTAGAAGCTACTTGTGAAATGGTAATTGGAAATTGTGCCAGTGTATTTGACTGAGTCTTGTCGATTTGCTTTTGAAATCCAGATGAGAGAGCTAACACGATGGCAATACTGATAATACCGATACTTGAGGCAAAGGCGGTTAGGAAGGTTCTGGCCTTTTTTGTTTTGATATTTGTGAACGATAACTTTAATGCGGTCCAAAAAGTCATTTTAGTTTTCTTTAGTTCAAATTTATCTTTGTTCTCATCCTCTGTGTAGGGATTAGAATCGTCTTGAATCTTACCATCAGCAAAATTTATAATACGACTGGCGTATTGTTTGGCAAGTTTAGGATTGTGAGTGACCATGATTACCAAGCGTTCTTTTGATAATTCTTTGATCAATTCCATAATTTGAACACTGGTTTCAGTATCCAAAGCACCAGTTGGTTCATCACATAGCAATATTTCAGGATCATTGGCAATTGCACGAGCAATCGCAACACGTTGCATTTGACCACCGGATAGCTGATTAGGCTTTTTATCCATATGTGGTCCTAAGCCAACACGTTCCAAGGCCTTAACAGCTTTTTCTCTCTTTTCAGTATTTGGAACGCCGCTAAGAGTCATTCCCATTTCGACATTGTCCAAAATACTCAAATGTCCGATAATGTTATAACTTTGGAAGATGAATCCCACAGAATTGTTACGATAAGCATCCCAGTCTGATTCGGAGAAGTCTTTGGTAGATTTTCCTTTTATAACTAAATCTCCAGAGTCGTATATGTCTAGTCCACCAATACCATTCAGCATAGTAGTTTTACCAGAACCACTTGGTCCCAATATAGCGACGAATTCTTTTGGCCTAAATGATACTGACACATCGTCTAAGGCCTTAGTAACTGAGTCACCAACGTAGAAGTATTTTTTTATATGTTTTAATTCCAGCATTTAATTAATCCCTTTATTGTATTTTCAATGTTTGATAACATTGTGTTTCATATAACAGAAAATATTTATTTAAAAAACGATAATCCGTTATAAATAATTAGTTGTAAGTGTAACATACTGATGCAAATTGTTGCACGGATGACGATGTATCATTAGTTAAATAACAAGTGGATTACTAAAAAGCATGGATACGTTTACGTAAGTGTTATTACTTATTTTCTGAAAATAGTTATGGTAACATTTTTAATGGTGTAAAAATATGTTACTTAGGGGAGGACGTATCATGAGAGAGATTTTATTTGTTGTAGGATCATTATTGGTCTTGCTGCTTGAAAAATATGTCTTAGCCAATAATTCGATTAGCTGGTTGGGAGCGATTGTTCCTGTAGTATCCATCGTATTCATTCTATGGTTATTAGTTTCTAAGCAATTGAGCTTCGATCTGCTAGATATTTTGGTTTCAGCATTATATGTGTCATTGAGTTTTATCTTTTGGGGACAAGGTAATGACTTGTATCATCGTAGAACAATCAAAAAAATTGCTAAACAAATATATGAAGGAACGAGAGCGTAATAAAGTACGTTTAACTTCTGAGTATAACTTAAAGAATTCTCGTATTTACGTAGTAAATGCGAGGACTTTTTGTGGTTCAATTATTGGAATTTATTTCGTGTAGGTTACATAATGTGGGTGGATTTAGGGAGCTGTACCTTAAATCCTATATTCTGAAGTCGTCGTGATGACTGTTGTTATCATGAAGAAGACTCCCTCCTTTGTATACTTCGCATTGCTAAAGTCGTTTCCTCTATTGACCGTTTGTAAGTAATGAAAAGTTACATTTCCTTTCATAGATAGGGTATACTTTCAATGTAGTGTACCCTATTTTTTGGAGGCGAAATATGTTAAATAAGCTTGAAGTTATGTTGTATGTAAAAAATGTAGATCTTATTTCCAAATTTTTCCAAGATGCATTAGGTGCTAAATTGATTAAAGAAACAAAAATGATCGATGGTAGTTTGGAATTAAAACTTAGTATCTTAGATCAAGTTAATATCAATTTATATGATGTAGAATTTATTAAGGAATATTCTCCAGCCGTTTCGTTAGAAATGCCATCATTGATGTTTTTAAGCAATGATATTAGAGATCTTCATGATCGAATTGAAATGTACGCTAATACAGTAAGTGAAATATCTGCACAAGGGGATCAATTGGTATTTAATTTTTCAGACCCAGAAGATCACTATTTTGCAGTTGGTAGTATAGTTGAAAATGATTAAATAAAATAAAGATAGTGGGATTGAATGAAGATTCTTCCCACTATCTTTTTATTTTTGATATATAAAAACTATTTGATCATCTGTTGAGGCTTCTTGAGAATATTTCCAATCGGGATGATTGAATTTTTTGACTGTGGAAATATTAGTCGCATTGTTTTCAGCTAGAAATCGAACCATTTCACCACGAGCCATTTTTGCTAGAGTAGCTTTGGTTCTTAGCTTTCCGTCTACCATACTTGCAAATACTACCGTAATAAATTTTTGATTCGATTTTAAATAAGTAGTAATAGTTTTAGCGTATTCCGTAGAAGCTAGGTTAATTATTAGTTTTGAATTATTGTCAATGAGCGCGTCATATATTTTTGAGTTCCAGAATTCATATAGGTTGCGATGCCCTGGCAGCTTTAGTTTTGATTGCATTTCGAGACGGTAGGGAACAACGCCGTCAAAGGGACGTAAAATGCCGTAAAAACCAGATAATATTCTTAAATTATTCCGTACGTAATTCAAAGCTGGCTCGGTGAACAAGTCTGGTGCCATGTATTGATATTGAATACCGCTGAATGCTAAGAGGGCCGGAGTTAAGTGACTTTTCAAGTCCATTGTCTGTAACCATTCGTAATTAGGCTCTGCTAATTTATCTCTGCAATTCCACATTTCTTTTGCATCGGAATAGGTTAATTGACGCATAGTTTGTAGTAGTTGTTCAGTTTGATCCAGATACTTCGGTAATTGTTCGTATTCAAAAGTATCGTTGTCGATAATCATTTTTTTAGCTGGTGCAATTATAATTTTCATAAACTTTCCTTTTAACTACAAAATTCTCGCATTTACTACGTAAATACGAGAATTCTTTGCTTTTTCACAGAATTGGTGACAATAATCTAGAGAATCTTTGTTTGAAGTGTAACCAGTGACCCTGACTCTTGATAACTTCTGGAGTTATTAACAGACTGTCCTTCATATCGTTTTCGAATGCACGAGAGATCTTATGAGCAATTTTTGCATCGTAAATGAAGGCATTGGCCTCAAAGTTTAATGAATAACTTCTGAAGTCTTGGTTCATAGATCCAACAGTACATATTTTGTCATCAAAGACACTAGCCTTTGCATGTAAGAATCCCTTTTGGTAGCTGTAAATTTTGATTCCGTAACTGGTTAATAGGTTAGAGTAATATTGAGTTGCACGGTAGATGAACGGATGATCAGGCATACAAGGTATCATAATTCTGACGTCGACTCCGGATCTAGCTGCGATAGTTAGGGCGGTGAACATTGGATCATCAGGTACTAAGTAAGGAGATTGAATCCAAACACTCTTTTTGGCACTGACTATCATATCGATGAATCCATCCTTAAGAACTTCTTCACGTCGGTCAGGTCCATCAGTCACTATTTGAATAGGCAAGTTAGCATCGATATTGAATCTGTCAGAAGGGAAGTACTTTTCTTCAAACGATAGTGCTTCTTCTCTTTTTTCGATAGATGCATTCCAGTCTTGGAAGAAACGTTCTTGTAGAAGTAAAGTAGCGACACCTTTTATCCTAACGTGAGTATCACGCCAGTATCCGAACTTGTCGGTAACATTGACATATTGGTCACCAACGTTGAATCCACCTGTCCAACCAATACATCCGTCGATAACAACGATTTTTCTATGCAAGTGATAGTTTAATCGAGTCTTAGCAATAACGTTCTTAGAGGTGATAAATTGGAGAACCTCACCACCAGCGGCGACAAAATCCTTGAACCAGCTCTTTCGAGTACCATTTGATCCCCATGGATCATAGAGTAAACGAACCTCTAGTCCTTCTTTAGCTTTTTGAGTCAGTAATTCTAGGAATTGTTCACCAATATCACTTTTTATGAAGGCATAATACTCGACATGAACTGTTTCTTTAGCATTTTTAACATCTTCAAACATTTTTTGAAATTTTTCTTTGCCATCGAATACTAAATCGACTTCATTGTGGCGAGTCAGAGGAGTTTCTTCTGTCTCATTGAAAAATTTGATTATGTGATCAGCATAGTGTGTTTGGTCAGAGCGATTGTTAAAGTCTTTTTCCTTATTTTGACGTTCGATGGCTCTTCTTTTAGCATCGTCCGCCAATTCCATTAGTTTCAATTGATCTAATCCAACGTGCTTTTGGTTACTGATACTGAAGATTTTTTCTTGAGCAATTCCGCGACCAAAGAATGCATAGATTAAAAAGCCAATGAGTGGTAACAGTGTTAGAACTAAAATCCAAGCCCAAGTAGTAACGATGTTTCTAGGCCTGTGAAAGACAGTTATTAGTGCTGAAATTGTATTAAGTAATAAGATAATTAATATTAGCCAAATAATCCAGACGTCAATCATATATAAATTCCCCTCTATTTCATATTAAAGAGTTTATCTCAATTTCTGAATAAAATCTATTTTCAAGAGTGGTGATATTGAGATTTACCGTACAAAAAATAGCCATCCAAATTTTGGATGGCTATTTTTATAGAACCATTAATTTCGATTGTTTCCGAATATTAATATCAAACGTAATAGTTGTAATGCTGTTGAAATGGCGGCAGCTACATAAGTTAAAGCAGCAGCTCCAAGGACTTTTTTAACCATTGGAACTTCGTCACTTTCAAGTAAATCGCCAGAACTCAGAATTCTAATTGCACGTCCTGATGCGTTGAACTCTACTGGTAGTGTAACAACTTGGAATAGAACAACTAAGGCAAATAACCAAATACCGATTGTTATAAGAGTATGATTCATCCCAAAAATCATACCAAGAAAAATCAACGGAATCGATGCTTGTGATCCGAGATTAACTGCTGGAACTAATGCAGCTCTTAGTCGCATTGGTGCATAGCTCTTTTGATCCTGAATTGCATGTCCACATTCGTGAGCAGCAACTCCGATTGCAGCAACAGAAGTAGAACCATAAGTTGATTCAGACAAGTTCAATGTCTTGTCACCAGGATTGTAGTTATCAGTTAAATTACCATTGATACGATTAATTTGAATATCTTGTAATCCTGCTTGATCAAGAATGTATCGAGCTGCCTCGGCACCAGTAGTACCACGACGACTGTCATATTGGTCATATTTGTTAAAGTTGTGCTTAACGAACCACGATGCCCACAGACTTATAACTAGACCAATAATAATTAAGATGAAAGTGGGGTCAAATCCATATCCGTAATATCCGTACATTTATTGTTAACTCCTCTTTAATTCTTTGTTGCCTATATTATATCCATTCTTTGTGAATTTTTCTTGAATAACGCTATCCAAAGTAACAAATTGCAAAGTATTTAGATTAATTTGATCTTTAACAAACATAACTAATCTTTCGGCGATTTCATTTTTTTCTTCGTTTGTAAGATCAGGCAATAGAACGGTTAAATTACCAATAGAATCACTGATATTTTCGATAGAAATAAAAGCCGCAATAGTTTTAGTATGCTTATTTTGTAAGAACCAATAAATACTAGTATCTCGCATAATACTCTTGGCAGTATGACTAATGAAGTCCGTTGTTTGAGCAATACTCAAATTTAGAAATTCACTAGCTTCTTTAAGTTTGAAGTGAGAAGGAAATTCCCACAAAAAGTTATTAGTTATAAATGGTCTGTAAAATTTTAATTTTGTCATTATTCGATTATCATACTCTTCTTTGCACTCTTGTGAAGTTTGTTGATCCATGGCTTCAACTTCTCAGTTGATAATAGTCCAAGTAGGTAGAAACCAATACCAAATGCCGCAAGAATTATGATGTCCTTGGATGCATTCGGCCAGTAAATTCCACCCACGGCTTCACGCAGCAGATTAACGGCATATGTGAACGGTAGGTATGGGTTAATTAATCTAAAGAATCCGCCCGATAGGACAACAGGGAAGTTACCACTGGCACCGGAAATCGATAGCACCAGAATGATAATACCAATACCCTTACCAACCGTTCCGAACATTTGAACTAGTGAATACAAAATTGATATAAAACAGAAGCTTACCAGCATCATGAATAATATCAATGCTACTTTGTCCTTAACGTAAGTGTGAATCAAGAAAATATTACCTAGAGCAGCCGCTACGGCTTGGAATATGTTCAAGGAGGCAAAGGTTAAATAACGACCGTTGAATCTTTGTTTGAAGTTGTAACGATACTTCTGTCTATCGTTCAGCTTGAAGTGAACAGTGAAGACACTTGATAGTAGTAACGCACCAACCCAGACACATAGTGCTAAGTAGAATGGTGCACTGGCAGAACCGTAGTTAGGAACATCGTATAAGTTGTTTTGTTTCAACTTAACTGGATTAGAGAAGAAGTCAGATTCTGTATTTGCGTCAGCCTTCATCAACTTGATAATGGCTGAGAGATCGACTTCTTTTTCACCATCTTTTAGTAATTTAGCCGAATGGTGAATGTCCTTCTTCAACTGTGGCCAGTCGTTTTCGGCAAAGTCGTTAGCAGCAGATAGTGATTGTTCTAACTCTGGAGTCTTAGAGTTGACTAAGTTCAGTGCAGTAGATAATTGATTCTCTATTTCTGGCAATTGATATTGAACAAAGAATGTTGCCTTTGACAGCTTGTTCTTCAAGTTAGGGTAATCATTATTGTAGAAGTCATTTGCGAGATTAATACCAGTAATGATATTCCCCATATTGCCGTTTAATAGTGTATTGGCATCGTGAATTTCGTTACCAACAGCAGGTAATTGTTTTTGATACTTTTGTAAGTATGTTAGAGCTGTCTGTAGGATTCCTTTGGTGTTGCTTAGTAATCCAGGAATAGCAGGAATAACATTTGTGTTAACTTCACTAAGTGTCTTGCTTGCATCAGTTAATAAAGTTTTGATGTCATTAATACTGTTTGATACAGAATCAATAATCTTTAAGTTCTTAATATCAGTTACCTTGTCGGCAATGTTATCAGACTGATTAGATAAATCAGTTAACTTAGATTGTAGTTGATCAGTACTCAAATTATCGAAGTCTTCAATGATGGCATTTGCGCGATCTGCAAGTGTATCGTTCAGTGCGGCTAAGTCATTTAAATGTTTAATTGGTGTATTGAAGATCGTAGTTTGATCATGACCAAACTGGTCTGCTAGCTTGTTATAAAGATTTTGCAAATCAGTTAATGTAGAAGCAACTTGACGACTGACAGTAGCTAATTGAGTGGCGTTATCAGCCATATTTTGGATAACGGTCTTTAGTTGTTCCTTTAATTCTGTGTTTTTAGGATCAGCTTTAATTTTATCGATTAAAGTATTGATGTTACTTGCGGAAGTACTAATTTGTTTAGCTAAGTTGTAAATCATTGATAGTCCAGTATCAATTGTTGATTTAATCACTGGTAAGGCGTTTTGAATCTTAGGTATTAAATTAGTATTGGCGTTATTAATAGCCGTTTCGGCATCGTTACCTAATCTTGTAACGTCTGGCATGACATTTTCAACCTGCGTTATAACTTTAATACCATTATCCACTTGAGTGATACTACTATCCATCAAGTTAGATATTTGTCCGAAATCATTATCAATAGTATTGATCTGTGATCCCGCACTCTTTATTTCCGGTATCTTTGTTTGTAGTTGCTTAACAGCAGTTCCACCTTCGTCTACCAGCGGCAAGAAGTTGTTTAAGTTAACGATTTTTTGTGCGTCTGCATTTAATTCCGGAATGTAGCCGTACATATTATTAACTTCATCCAGCTTGTTGTTTAAATCTGGAATAAGAGTGTTAGCCGTTTTAACTTTGTCCATAATGCTTTGAAGTTCATCGCGATTTTCGTCAGTGGTTATTAACAAAGTAGATAGGCGCCGTAACATTGGCAGGTTGTTCTCCAATTCAACACCTGACTGGTTCAAGACTGTGGCAATAGTCTTACTTATCTTACCGATAAACTCATCAGAAATGGTGTTTTGTAAAGTCGTCGCTCCCGATTCGGTTAACTTCGGCGCGACGGCATTGATCTTCTGGTTAACCGAGTAGACTAGGGTAGGCTTCTTAATTTCTCCTGAAGCAAAGCTCATAATATCTTTTGAGAAGGTCTTAGGAATGTAAATACCAGCATAGTATTTACCAGACTTAACACCTTGATCTAATTGTTCCTTGGAGTCAGTGAAGACCCAACCAAGTTTTTTATTCTTTTTTAAATTACCGATTAAATCTTTACCGATTTCAATCTTTTCACCTTTGAGTTTGACAGATTGGTCGTCTGAATAGACAGCCACTTTCAAGTCACCGGTGTTTGAATATGGATCCCATAATGCCCATACGTTAAACCAGCAATATAGACAAGGCAAAATGATCAAAGCTATCATTAAAAGTGTTGCTGGCTTTGATTTAAGCGTTCGTTGTATATCTATTCTAAATAATTCCCAGGATTTGATGATGTGCCCTCCTCAATGGTTCGTTTCCTAACAAGATAAGTTAACATAAATTCACTATTAAATAAACCATTATGTTAATGGATTAGAATAAATGAAATTGTTAACGCGTTTTAATATTTCAGAATCATCATGCATTAGTGAGTGTTCTGCCTTGGAGCCATTGACCGGATAATCAATATATTCTTTTACTCTTGGTTTAAGAATATACGATATTGATTTAACTGACGTAACAGAAATATATTTATCACTATTTGAATAATCTTCTACATTGCCGTAAATATTCAAAACTCGTAGGTCGTTGGAGATACTGTTCCGTCCCATGAAGATACGAAAGTATGTTGGACTCATGAAGGCGGGACGGCCATCAGGTTTGATGCGGTTAACATTTGGAAGATCGCCTAGTCCAATAATTCCATTGAATGGACCGGCTATAAGAACTAATTTTTTTAATCGTGGCATGTAGGGATGTAGTTTTTCTTTTAAATTAACTAGAACCAAAGCTACGGCACCGAGTGAATGTCCAATGGCATCGTAAGTGTCAAAGTCGTGCTTGGTTCTAAGATCAAAAAGCAGTTTGGATAACCAGTAGGAGATTTGATTGCTTCCAACGTATTTGTTTTGAAAGACAACTTGAATAATTGGATGAGCATCGTTCGTCCAATTTCCCTCGTACGTAATTTTACCGCGCCAATTGATTACGGCCTTAAGATACTTGTCTTTTTGATTGAATTTTAACGCTGAATCAATCATTTTTTCGGTCGTGTAATCCCCACCGCGAAAGCCGTGGATGTAAAGTATCGGCCACTGTTTTTTTTTCATAAATTCACCCCAACACTAACCTATTATATAATGAAAAGTAATAAATTATAACTAATCGAGGTAAGACATTGCAAAAATATTATGCGGTACGACGTGGAAAGACTCCTGGAATCTATCGAACTTGGGCTGAGTGTAAGGCGCAAGTAGATGGATTTACTAATGCCCGTTATAAAAGTTTCACTACTGAGGCAGAAGCTCAAAAATTTTTAACTGATAAAGATAATTACACTACTAAGAAAAAAAGTACTAATAAAACTAGTGATCTAAAAGATTTTGATGTTGTTGTATACACTGATGGTGGATCTAGAAATCATGGTAATGTCAAAGGTGGACATGTTAGAAGTGATGATCGTGCGGCTTGGGCATATCATATCGATGTTTCTGGAGAAATCTATGAGGGAACTGACGGTGAGTTTGGAGCTACTAATAATCGAATGGAGATTATGGCTCTGATTGAGAGTTTCAAAAGATTAAATGATTTGAAGCTTAATAATAGGAAGATTATTTTCGTTTTGGATTCGCAATACGTTCTTAATGCCATAACTAAGGGATGGTTGAATGGCTGGAAGCGTCGTGGATTTAAAAAAGCTGATGGTCAAATTCCAATTAATGTGGAACTTTGGCGTGAATTAGATAAGTTGTTGCCAACGATTGAAGATAAGACTTTTGAATGGACTAAGGGTCATGCTACTAATGTTGGTAATAATAGGGTTGATGCTTTGCTTAATGAGACTATGGATAAGATGTAGTCTATAAAGTTTTTGGCCGCCTCCAGGAGCAAAAAAATAGGCCGCTATGGGGATCTACCCGAGCCATAAGGCGGTCTCGGGTCTCGATTTTGAACTTCGCTAAGTACGCGAATTTCAAAATTCGTCCCGTGGTGTAAGGCCGGAGAACCACCGACCTAACACCACCTTCATAGCGGCCCAATTTTCTTGCTTTTTCCGGCTAGTTTTGATAAGCAATATAAAATAAGAGTAGATAAATCCCAGTAGAATTGGGGTTTATTCACTCTTAATTTTTTTAACGGCTATGTTTACGATTTTTAATATTTATTCCAATTAATCCAAGTAAAAAAGTAATGCTCAAACCTATTAATTGTAGAATATTTTGATCATTGTTTTCACCCAATTGAGGGATAGTAGGTGTCGTTACTTTTTGTATATTTGATTTATCGTTGGAATTAGTAGTTTTATTTGTAAAGACATCGTTAATATCTTCTTTTTGAATAAGTAAGTTTTGCTTTGTTTTATCTAAATTTTTAAAATTATTTTGAATCTCGGATTGTTTGTTGTTATTCCTAATATTACTTATATCATTATTTTTATCAGTCGTTGGAATAATATTTTTACTATCATTATTTTCTGATTTATTAGTGTTTGGCTTTGACTCATGTTTTCCATTATCAGCGATAATATCAACATTGTTATTGCCGTTAGGTTTAGTTATTTGGCTAGGCTTATTATTGTCAGCCTGATTATTAGAAATATCGATATTAGAGGTATTCCCGGATGAAGATGAATGTGAATTTCTGGAATATACAAAAGTATATTCTTTATTCGGGCTTTCTGAGGTTATAGATATCGTGCCTATGGGCTTAGATATTGTGGAATATCCTGGTATTTCTAATGGAGTCACACTATCAAAATGATCACCACTACCAATCCAATCAGTGTATGAAGTTTTACCGGTAACTGAATCTTTATTAGCTGTTCTAGTAAAAGTTATTGTATTGATTGTATCGTCGTGTAATTTATTACCACTTTGAGTTTGATAATGGATTGTTTCAGTAACTGATTTATTATCGGTAGATTTGTTTGAACCGTGTGTAAATGTAATATTGAATTCTTGTACTACACCATCCTTGTTATAGACAATTCCCGTTGTAGGAAAATTGGAGTTATTCAATAAATAGCCTTGTTTAATATACTCATTAATAATTGATTGAGGATTGTATTTATCCGTGGTTCCAAAATCACCAATGGTATTATCCGTTTTCAATATTTTATTTGTTGTTTTATCAACAAAATTAATGTTGGCACTTTCCTTATTTGCAGTATATGTAGCATTGTATGATATAGGCTTGTTAATATCATCCTTACTGATCTTGATAGTTAATGGCTGGGAAGTACTACTGAATCCAGTAATAGATGGTGATTTTACAGTGACATCACTACCGACCATTCCAGATACATTAATGGTTTTGTTTCCCTCGGGCGTGGGGACTGTAACGGAGATGGTAGCTGCCTGATTAATGTTTATTAACGGAGCTATTGGAAGGTCTATCTGGATGTTATTTTCTATTGGATTACCACTTGGATACTCCTTTATTGACAGATCAGAAAGTATTGATTTATTGATTGTGGGTAAGGTGGCACCAGACTCCTGATTGTATGAACTGATGAACCTGTTATAGTCATCCAACGCAGCTGCGTAGTATAGTTTTGCAGTTGCTAAATCTGTGGATCCTGAGCCTATTTTGGAGTTCAATTGGTCTGTGTAGTTTTTTAATACATATTGACTATTATTGACACTTGCGGCTGCTGAATAAACGCTTATTTTGTGTTGAATTTCATCGTTGTTATATTCCTTTAAGAGTGTGTTGTAGTCATCTAATGTCGTACCTTTAAGTACGCCATTTTGGGTAATACTTCGTATAGCATTGGGCTTATCATCGATAGATGAATTAATATCATTTTGATATGAATTAATACTGTTATTTAGTCCAGCTTGAGAATCTTTTACAAGTGAAATATCATTATTCAATTGATTGAGTTGGTTAGGTATTTGTACTCTATATTTATTTTGAAGGTCTTCACTAGCTAATTCACTTTTGATTGTTTTAAAATCATTATTCGCTGATGTAGCTGAATCGTTGCTATATTTAATTGCCTTTTGTGTATCATCATAACTTGTATTTAAGTTTGTGTCTGACTTTGTATTATCAGATGTAGAAGTACTTTGGGGACTATTGGAATTATCCTCATTAGAGGCAACTTGAGTTGTAGGGGAACTTCCATCTTCAGAAGCTAGAACTGGGTGTAATGTTGTAGTTAACGAAAGCCCTAATCCTAAAGCTGCAATGTTAGTGTATATCCAATATTTGCCCACTTTGTAAAATTGATTATTTTCAGTGGTAAATGAATTTTTAAATTTGAATGGCATAATAAAATCCCCCCTCGGTAAAAAATATATGTCATTAGTATTGCTACTAATGACATTATATGACGTTTTTTGTATTAGAGAGGCTTATATTTATAATTAAATTGATATAAATAAAAAGACTAGAAAATTTATTAATTTCCAGTCTTTTTATTATATTATTTTGTGTTTTTAATTAAATAATCCTTGGAAGAATGAAACAATACTGTCCCAAATTCTTTGTAGGAAATTACGATTTTCTTGAGTATTCAAGTTGTTAAAGATATTCTTGGCTTTACTCATGATATCATTACTTAATTTTGTAGCCTGTTCCTTGAAGTTAGAATTATTCAAGGCACCAGAGTCTCTGATTTGTACCATTAAGTTAATGATCTTTTGTTTTTGATTATCATTAATGATGTTTTGTAGGTTATTTTTTTGTAAGTTGTTGTTAACAATCGTTGTTATTTGGTTAACTGTGATATTGTCACCTTTTTGAGCAATATCTGATTTCATACCAGCAACAGCGTTATTCAGTTGTTTATCGGAATAACCATCAGTTCCTTTGTTGGCGTCTGTAATGCCACTTAAAACACCCATTTCATTTTGGGCTGCATTAACTTGATTTTGGTTCAATGAATCACCTGTACTTGCATATGCAGCATAAATACCTGCTAAGGCTCCAGAACCATCTATTGGTGTAGCTGATGTTACGTAAATATTAGCATCACTGATACCAGCAGTAACGGCAGCGTTTCTATATTGATCAGCGGTAATAGTAGTGATGTTGTTCTTTCCATTATAGTCAACGATTTTGACGTTAATACCTGAACCAGATGAGGTCTTTTGAATCAAGGCTGATGACCAGACTCCAGAACCACTTGTAAATGAGCTACCACTAGGGTTCAAATATTTAACCAATGTGTCGCCATTTACGGTAACGGTCTTGTAGTTGTTGTTATTGCCACTTATCTGTGAAGATAGGGCATCAATCGTACCTTGTCTTTGGCTATCTGTTAAAGAAGTTCCCAACGTCATTACGGGTTGGTCACTTAAACTATCTGCCTTAACACTTTGAGTAGTAAAGATACCCAATGTGATTAAAGATACTAAACTAAGTAAAACAATATTTAACTTTTTCACGAGTCAAATCCTCCTTGTCTACATTAAACCAAACAATTATGAATAATTCGAGAATTTTGGAAAAAATACCAAATTGTAAACTCTAAAAATAGTCAACCAATGTTGATTGTGGTATTCTATAGGTTCTAGGAACTCGCTTTGATTTATAAAAAAAGAAAGAATAGGTGAAACGAACAATGAAAATCGTTGTCCTCTCAGGTGGAAGAAGTACCGAAAGAAACGTTTCTTTATCTTCAGGTGTGAAGATCACAAACGCATTAAGAAGTAAGGGTTATGAAGTCGCATATGTCGATTCATTTCTTGGAGTAGATGTAGCTGAAGATAAGATCGATGATCTATTCACTACAGAACCAGAAGATGAAGCTAACTTGATCATCAGTGATGAAGTATTGACAGACGAAAAGATCAACGCCTTACGTACTGACGATACTATTGGATTACTTGGAAAGAACGTATTGAAGATTTGCCAACACGCCGATATTGTCTACATGGGGCTTCACGGTGAAGATGGTGAAAATGGTAAGATGCAAGCTGTCTTTGATGTCTTCGATATTAGATATACAGGTAGTGGTTCATTAGCTTCTGGTATTGCTATGGATAAGAAGTTCTCTAAGGAAGTCTTTGTTCAAAACAATATTCAAACTGCTGATTATACAACAACGACTACAAGCAAGATTTCAGCCGAAGATATTCCTTTTGGATTTCCAATGGTAGTTAAACCATCTAATGGTGGTTCTAGTGTTGGTACACATATTATCAACGATGAGTCTGAACTCGAAGAAAACATTGCTGACGCATTAAGATTTGACAAAGAAGTCTTGATTGAAGAATACATTAAGGGAAGAGAATTCTCAGTCGCAATGGTTGATAATCACGCCTTACCAGCTGTTGAAATTGCAGTTGATACAGGTTGGTATGATTTCCAACACAAGTTTGTTGAAAATAACGTTACACATTTCATCACTCCTCCAGATTTGGATGATGAAACTCATTCTCGCATGCAAGAAATGACAAAAGACACATTTGAAGCTTTAGGAATGAGCAATTATGGACGTGTTGACTTCCTATTACGTGATAGTGAATTGTACGTTATGGAAGCTAATACATTGCCAGGTATGACACCATTGTCATTAATGCCTCGTGAAGCTAAAGCTGCAGGTATTTCTTATGCTGACTTATGTGAGAGTATCATCAAAAGTAAAATACGTATTTACGACGAAAAATAATAATTTTAAACTCCTTATCTTAATAGATGGGGAGTTTTTTTTTGCTTTTACTTGACCATTAACTTTATGAAAACTATAAAGGAATTGATGAATAAATTTGAATTGGAGGTTAGATGCAGTTTGGAAGATTCATATGTATCATTTGATCAAGAAGACAAGGTATTTCATCTACATAACGATAAAATATCGTATCTAATGAAAATTGAAGACAATAATGTTTTGAATCACTTATACTTCGGTAAAGCAATTAAGCGTTATAGCGGTAATAAATCATATCCTAGACGCTATCGTGGATTCTCTGGAAATGTACCGGGAAATCCTGAACGTGGATATTCAAAAGATACTTTGCCGCAAGAATATTCTAGTCATGGTTCGATGGATTATCGTATTCCAGCATCGATAATCCGACGCGAGAATGGTTCTAATATTCATGATTTGCGATATTATGATTACAAAATTGAATCAGGAAAACCTAATTTGGTAGGATTGCCACAGTCATACGTGGAGTCAGCTGATGAAGCAACGACATTAATAATTACATTAAAAGATAGATTTCAAGAAATATATGTTGATTTGTATTATACGATCTATCACGATCGGGCAGTTATTACACGCTCGGCTAAAGTAACGAACAAAACAAGTGAGTCGATTGCTTTAGAGAAGATATCCTCTATGCAATTGGATTTAACTAATAATGGTGTTTATGATCAAGTTATTTCATTGCCGGGTGCCCACATGCATGAGCGTCAGATTAATCGTGAAGATATTAATTCTGGAATCAGAAGCTTTCAAAGCCGTCGTGGTGAATCAAGTCATCAGATGAACAGTTTTATAACTTTGCTTAATCATGATACAAGTGAATTCGCTGGACCGGCGATTGGCTTGAACTTTGTATATTCTGGTAATCATGATTTTGAATTGGAAAAAGATCAAATAAATCAATTGAGAGTTTTGGTTGGTATCAATTCTTATAATTTCAGCTGGAATCTAAAATCTGGTGAAGAGTTTCAGACGCCGGAAGTTATTATGGTTTATTCAGACACTGGACTCAATGATATGAGTAACACATTCCATCACCTGTTACGTGAGCGTGTTGCCCGTGGTAATTACAAGATGAAGGAACGTCCGATTGTCATTAATAATTGGGAAGCTACATTTTTTGATTTCACTGATGAAAAAATCAAAAAAATTGTTGATGAAGCAGCCAATATGGGAATCGAAATGTTTGTCTTAGATGATGGCTGGTTTGGACACCGTAATACTGATAATTCATCACTAGGTGATTGGTTTGAATATAAGCATAAATTGCTAATGGGATTAAAGGGTATGTCGGATTACGTCCATCAAAAAGGGATGAAATTTGGTCTGTGGTTTGAACCTGAAATGATTTCGATTGATTCCAAGTTGTATCGTGAACATCCTGATTACTTGATGCAGGAGCCTAATCGTGATCCATCACCATCGCGTGATCAGTTTGTTCTTGATATGGGACGTAAAGAAGTACGTCAAAATGTTGAAATGCAGATGACTAAGCTATTAGATTCGGTTGATATTGACTATGTCAAATGGGATATGAATCGCAATATGTCAGATGTATATTCAATTGCTCTTGATAAACATAACCAAGGAGAAGCTTCACATAGATATATCCTTGGCGTCTATGAATTAATGGATCATCTAACTACTAAGTACAAGGATATTCTGTGGGAAGGATGCTCCGGCGGTGGCGGCAGATTTGATGCCGGATTGTTGTATTATATGCCGCAGTCATGGACCAGTGATAATACTGATGCTGTTGAAAGAATGAAGATTCAATATGGAACTAGTCTGGCATATCCAGTTTCTAGTATGACGGCGCATGTTTCAGCTGTTCCTAATCAACAAACTGGTAGAATTACACCATTGAAGACCCGTGGTGATGTCGCGATGAGTGGTGTTTTAGGATACGAATTGGATTTGACCAAGTTAAATGATGATGAAAAAGCTGAGATTAAACGTCAAGTCGACCAATACAAAAAAGTGCGCAAACTAGTCCAATACGGTGATTATATTAGACTTAAGAGTCCCTTTGAATCTAATATTGCATCTTGGATGTTTGTTAATCACGAAAAGACTGATGTATTAATGTTTGTCAGTCGAATATTGTCATCTGGTCAACCAGTATTTCATGAGATATTTTTGAAGGGATTAAATCCTGATTATAAATATCGTGATGTTGATACGGGAAAAACTTACTTTGGGGATGAACTAATGAACTTGGGAATATATATTCCTGATTTTAATGGGGATTTTCAAAGTAAGATTTATCATTTTAAGAAGATGTAAAGAAAACGCCTGACTTTTGCCAGACGTTTTTTTGTGGATTATTTTATAATAAAACGATTTCGATATTTTAAAGGAGTCATACCAATATTATCAACAAAAAATTTGGAAAAATATGAAGGAGAAGTAAAACCACATTCATAACTTATATCAGTGACCGATAACGAACTTTTCCGTAATAAAGAACAAGCTTTTTGTAGTTTTAAGTTTTGTATGTAATGGCTAGGAGTAATTTTTTTATATTTTTGGAATAATTTAAATAAGTACGATCTATCAATGTTATGCACCTTAGCAACTTCATCGACTGAGATATCATCAGAATAATGCCTTTTTATATAATTAGTTATTTGTAATAACAAGTGTTCCTTTGTTCCCAATTCTTCTGGTAGTAATTCTTTGGACGAAAGATATTCAAACAATGAGAATACTGAACTTAGGGAGCCGAATGTATTGTTGCGTTTGAAGTATTGGTATACTTCTTCAAATATTTTATTAATATTTTCATCAAATGCATCATGAATGACATAATCGTTAGTTGATAAATTACATTTTTTTAGGAGTTCTGTTACTTTATTTCCTGATAATCCAATCCATCTGTATGTCCAGGGGGTATTTTTCTTTGGGTAATACCTATTGCCACAATGTGCTGGAATCATAAATATATCTCCCGCGCTGATGTGCTCATTGGGTGAATTAGTTAAAGAAAAGTATCCCTCACCATCGATACAATAATGAATTACCCAGTAGTTGATGGGAATATATTCAACGGGTTTTGATGGACGACATTTTTCGAACCCAGCTTCACAAATGCTGAAGTCATTACTTAACACTTCATTGTTTATTACTACATCTGCTTGTTCTTCCTTTTTCATTTATATAACCCCCATCATGAGTATATTGTCTTCGTTTGTTTGTAGTCAACATAATTACAATAATATGGAATCATCTTATGTTTTTAAAAATTTAAGTAGAGACTATATTTAGAGTATCAAACTATTGAAGTGAAAGGATGATAACTTTGGAGGAATCTAATAAGAGACAACGACTAGGATCGGTAGCCTTAATGCTAATGACCTTTTCGGCCGTATTTGCATTCCCTAGTATTGTTAATAATAGTATTCAAATTGGTCTAGCTACAATACCGGGATATATTTTTGGATCGGTTTTTTATTTCTTGCCATTCATATTAATGATTGCTGAGTTTGCATCCGCAAATTCAAACAAGGAATCAGGTGTACATAGTTGGCTTGAAAGTGTTTTGGGACCTAAGTGGGCTTTTTTAGGTGCATGGTCTTATTTCTTTGTTAATTTATTTTTCTTTTGTTCGTTATTACCTAATACGTTGATTTATGGTTCATATGCCTTTTTAGGTAAGAACGTTTTTGGCGGTAATAATGGAACCGTAATTATTGCACTTATATCTATAGCTTTGTTCTGGCTTATGACATGGGTATGTATTAAGGGAGTCTCATGGATTTCAACAGTTACTAGTTTAGCCGGAAGTGCACGTTTATTTATGGGAATAATTTTTGTGGTATTAGCCTTTGTTGTAGTTTTTGGATTCGGCAAGGCTCCAGCACAAGATTTTTCTGTAAAAAGTATTGCTCCAACGTTTAACTGGACATTCTTCATGACTATGGCATGGATTTTGCAAGCAGTAGGTGGTGGGGAGAGTATTGGTGTTTATATCAAGGATGTTAAAGGTGGTAACAAGACATTTGTTAAAACCATGATTAGTGCCACTATTTTTGTTGGTATTATGTATATTCTTGGCGCTGTTGCGGTTGGTTTTATTGTTCCTACATCTGTATTAAAAGGAAATTTCTCAAATGGGATATTTGATATATTTAAGATCTTAGGAACGCATTTTAATATTCCTGGTGGTGCAATGGTACGTTTAGTTGGTATTATCCTGTTCCTAGGAAGTTTAGGTTCGTTAGCACTTTGGACTGCTGCACCGGTAAAGGTATTCTTTTCTGAAATACCTGAAGGTGTATTTGGTAAATGGCTAGTTCGCACAAATGATGAAGGGAACCCAACAAATGCTCTTATCGTTCAAGGAATTATCGTTACAATTTTACTTATAATTCCAGCATTGGGTATTGGAGATATGGATAGTTTCTTAGAGACCTTAATCAACATGACTGCTTCAACCTCATTGTTACCTGTTCTATTCATTCTCATAGCTTATATTGGATTGAGACTTAAAAAGGATGATATGCCAAGAGATTTCAGATTTGGTAACAGAACTTTTGGACTAACAGCAGGAATATTCTTATTGATTGTCTTTATCTTTATATTCTTTATGTCAACTGTTCCCGATCCATCATTAATAGCTCAGGAACTTGATGGTAAATTACCTAAGGGTATTGCTAGTCCTATAGGGACATTAATCTATAATTTGCTTGGATTAGTTATATTCATGGGATTTGCATGGATATTCTGGGCAAGATATGAAAAGAAAAATAAAAATCTTACAGAAGATAATGACGTTGAAGAGGTGGCTAAGTAATTATGAAAATGTGGGAAAATTATCAAGTTGATGATATTAATCGAGAACCAGCTAGATCTCATTTTTTAACATTTCCAAATAAGGAACGTGCACTGTTAAATGAAAATGGTTATACGCACGCTTTTAAGAATCTGAATGGAACTTGGAAATTCATGTTTTTGGATGCTCCAGAGTATAGTCCTGAAGGTTTTTACAAAGCTGACTTTGATACCGATTCGATGGATGAGATTACTGTGCCGGGATGCTGGCAGATGCAAGGGTATGGAAAGATGCATTACTCAGATTTATGGTACAATTTCCCGATTAATCCACCATATGTACCAACAGAGAATCCAACTGGGATATATAAACGTACATTCACTGTCGATAATAACTTTTTGAATAAAAAAATTATTTTACGATTTGGTGGTGTTGATTCTGCCTATAATGTCTGGGTAAATGGTGAAGAAGTAGGATATAGCAAAGGCGCACGTAATGAAGCGGAATTTGATATTACTAATTTAGTCAAATTCAATGAGAGCAATGATTTAACAGTTCGAGTATATCAATGGTCTGATGGGACATATCTTGAGGATCAGGATATGTGGTGGTTAAGTGGAATTGATCGTGATGTTGAATTACTTGGCGTTCCTATGAATGGATTGCAGGATATTACTGTTGTTGCTGATTTGGACAATACTTATAAAAATGGGTTATTAGATATTAAGCTAAAATTTAGGCAAGATGATGGTCAAAGTGTATTCATAAATCTATTGGATAATAGTGGAAAATCAGTACTTGATGATTCTGTAGATGTAGAAGATGGAAAGGCTGAAATAAAATCTCAAATTGTTGATGTTAAGAAGTGGTCAGCTGAAATTCCAAATCTTTATAAATTACTTGTAACGGTTAAAAAGAACGATAAGGTTATTGAAGTTATACCGCAAAATGTTGGTTTCAGGAATATTCATGTAGAAAGAGATACTTTCCTTGTTAATGGTGTTGCCATTAAAATTAAGGGTGTAAATAGACATGATTATAATCCTAAGAATGGCCGTGTTGTGGCTAAAGAAGAGATAGAGTCAGATATTAAGCTAATGAAGAAGTATAACATTAATGCTATACGTACAAGTCATTATCCAAATTCTTATTATTTGTATGATTTATGTGATGAATATGGTATGTATTTGATTGCCGAAACTGATTTGGAATGTCATGGTTTTGAATTGACAAAAAAATACGACTGGATTACTAACGATCCTAAGTGGGAAACGGCATATGTAACAAGAATGACTAGAATGATTTCAAGAGAAAAAAATCATCCATCTATATTGTTCTGGTCGTTAGGTAACGAGTCCGATTTTGGATGTAATTTTAGAAAAATGGCTGAAGTAGCTAAGCAGATGGATCCGACAAGATTGGTTCATTATGAGGGAGATTTTGATGCCGAAGTAGTTGATGTTTATTCAACTATGTATACATGGTTGGAAAATCCTAAGAAGAAGTTATTGATGAAAAATATTATTGCGGACTCAAAGAAGCCCCATATTTTATGTGAATATGGACATGCGATGGGAAATGGTCCTGGTAATCTAAAAGAGTATCAAGATTTATTTTATGATCATGATAAATTACAAGGTGGATTTATTTGGGAATGGTTTGATCATGGAATCGAATCATACACTGATGATGGAAAGAAATATTATCGTTATGGCGGTGACTTTGGTGATGATCCAAGCAATAAGGATTTCTGTATTGATGGTATGCTTATGCCTGACCGTACGCCGTCACCAGGATTGCATGAATATAAGAAAGTTATCGAACCAATTACAACTACAGTAATTGATGCACTTAAAGGAAAAATTGAGTTATTGAGTCGCTATGATTTTGCTGATTTAAATAGATTTAAATTAGTATATACGGTTATGGAAGATGACATTGTATTAGAGAGTGGATCAATAGACTTACCTTCTATCCCAGCTCGACAAAAGCGAGATATGACAATTCCTTATAATTCTCATATTGTTCCTAAACCCGGATCAGAGTATTTGTTGAATATTTCATATCAATTAAAAGAAAGCACTAGATATGCAGGTGCTGGATATGAATTAGCAACGGCTCAAATTGAGTTACCAATACATGTTGATGGAATCAAGATTATTCCTGAAGGAAATATAGAAGTTAATGAGAGTTTGGCTTGTTTAACAGCCATTGGAAATAATTTTCAAGTTAAGTTTGATACTGTAAGGGGAATAATAACTAGTTTGACTCGTGATGGAATTGAATTTATGGATCAGGGTCCTAAATTTACTTTTTGGAGAGCGCCAATTAGCAATGATATGGAGATTATTGACGAAATGAAGAAAGTTCAATTTCTCCATTTGGAACACGATGTTGTAAAGTCATTTAATTATGAAGTTGAAGATGGCCATTTGAATGTTATTGTTAGAACCTTGCATGGCACAACAAATAGTTCGTGGCATTTTAATTGTGAGTATCATTACACAATTTATGCTACAGGGGATATTCTAGTTGATGTTAAAGGGATTCCAGGCGGAAAGCTAGACACGGTACCGGATATGTTACCAAGACTAGGTTTAACAATGGATTTAAATGAATCCCTAGGAAAAGTAAGATATTTTGGTCGTGGACCCGGAGAAAATTACGCTGATTCAAAAGAAGCAGGTATGATGGGATTGTATACAAATACCGTTGAAGGGATGTTTACTAACTACGTGGTTCCTCAGGCTAACGGCAACCATATGGATACAAAATGGGTTTCGTTAACTGATGATAGAGGACAGGGATTAGTATTTTCTACTCCAAATTCATTTAATTTCAGTACTTCATATTATGATGAAAAAACATTGGACGAAGCAAAACATACATGTGACTTAACGAAAGCAGATCATGTAGTTCTAAATATTGATTATAAGCAGAATGCTCTAGGAACATATTCATGTGGACAATGGCAACTGGAAAAATACAGAGCTAAAGTTGAACCCTTTGAAATAAACTTTAGAATTACTCCGTTTAATAATAAGGAGGTTAGTGATAAAGCTATTGCACATGAGAACCTAAAAAAGTAATGAGATTATTTATTTAAAATCACTCCCCCAGATATGATATGTAGTGCATGCCATATTTAGATTCAAAAAACAGTAATTGTTGTATGACAATTACTGCTTTTTGTTTTGAGGTATTTTAAATTATATTTATAAATGTAATTTTATGAAATCGATACCAAAATGTATTGACAATTGTGTAAGCGGTTGCTATCATATTGTTGTGATATCGGTTTCAACGAAGGAGGGAAATACAATTGGCAACTATTTCGGACGTTGCAAAATTAGCTGGATTGTCTGTTTCGACCGTTTCAAGGGTAATAAATAATAGTCCGCATGTTTCTCCTAAGAAAAGAGCGTTAGTAAAGGGAGCAATGGATCAACTGGGTTATGTTCCTTTGCCTGCAGCTCGTCAACTAAGAGGATCAAGCTCGAAGTCACTTGCAGTTGTTGTACCTAGAATTGTAAATCCGTTTTTCTCGTATTTAATAGATTCAATTGAAAGAACGTTGATTAATGCGGAATTTAATACGATTATCGTTCAAACTTTTGGTAATAAGAATCAAGAGTTAGGTGCTCTTGAGCTTCTCAAAAAGCAGCAAGTTGATGGAGTAATTCTTTGTTCAATAGAAAATCAATGGTCGGTTATCAAAGAATATTTAAAGTATGGAAAAATTGTACTTGCTAATGAATATTTGAAAGATTTACCTATTCCAATGATATATGCGAACCAGTATAAAGGATTAAAGTCAGGAACAGAGTATTTACTTAAACAGGGATTTAGTAGAATAGCGTATGCAACTGGTAGAAAAAAGTTGTCAATTGCGCTCCTGGGCAGTGACTTTGATTCAGATAGATTTCATGGATTTCAAGATGCGTTACAAGAGGCCAAATTAAGCTTTAATTCTAATTGGTTGTTTTACGATGCGCATACTGAAGAAGATGGAAATGAAATACTAATGGAAATCAAGAATATGACAAATAAGCCAGATGCAATTATTGCTGGTAGTGATGAGGTTGCAGCTGGAATAGTTGAAGCAGCCAGAAATAATGGAATTTCGGTACCTTCTCAATTGGGTGTATTAGGAATTGATGATCAACCTATGTCCTCAAAGTTGAACATACCTTTGTCTACAATTCGACAGCCAGTAAATGAGATGGGAGTGAAAGCAGCTCAGCTCATGATTGCAGAATTAAATGGTGATATTGAAAGAAATATAAAACCATTAGACTTAAAAGTTATATCAAGGAATTCAGCCTAAAAATCGAATATATTATATATTCTTTTTTTAAGATTAAAAATGGTATCGATACCAAAAATGGAGGAATAAAATTATGACAGTAGTTTTAGCAAGAATTGACCAACGTTTAGTACATGGATTGATTGTTAATCAATGGGCCCAATCATTAAAGGTAAAAAGATTTATGGTTGTTGATGATGAAATAAGTAAAAATGAAGATATCAAAGCAAGTATGAGAATGTCAAAACCAGCTGGTACTGGAATGTCAATTATTGACACTAATAAGGCAATTACAAATTTCAATAGTGGTAAATACGATACACAAAGAGTGTTTGTATTAGTTAAAGAACCTGAAACCTTAATAAGACTTATTGAAGGTGGAGTGGATATTCCCAAAGTTGATTTAGGAATTATATTCAATGAAGATGGTCGTGAACCTGTAACAAAATTTGTTGCATTAAATGATAAGGAACGTACAGACTTGAAGGCAATTAAGGACAAAAATATTCCAATTGTAATTCAATATGTACCAACTGATACAGAGGAACCATATAACGAATAGGAGGAAATTTGATCATGTCGGGTATTCAATTATTACAGGATATATTGATTATTATATTAGCAGGTTATATGACAATTGATCAGAATGGTCTTGTTGTTATGTCATGGTTCCCAGTTATTGTCGGAACCATTGCCGGAATTATCATGGGAGATTTGACAACTGCATTAACAATTGCTGGTACTTTTCAATTAATGATGTTGGGTGTTGCGGCTTTAGGTGGTGCATCGGCTCCTAATTATGGATTAGCAACTATTATCGGTGTATTTATTGCAACGCGTACAGGTACAGGTATCAAATCTGCGATTGCAGTTGGTTTACCAGTTGGATTATTAGCTATACAACTGGAAGTTGTTGCACGTATTATAGCGAACTTTTTAGCACACAAAATGCAATCTGATAATAATAAGAATGCATGGAAGAAAATGAACGTTGAAGCATGGCTTGGACCGATTCTATTTAGTTTACAAACTGCTTTACCGGCTGCATTGATCGTATTCTTTGGCCCAGAAGTAGTAACTTTCATTTTGAAGGTTGTTCCAAAATGGGTTACAGACGGATTAACTGTTGCTGGTGGAATGCTACCAGTTGTAGGTATTGGTATGTTGCTGCATTACATGCCTGTAAAAAAATTCTTACCATACATAATTGTTGGTTTTGTACTTGCCGCTTATTTAAAAGTTGGAGTATTGGGTATAGCTCTAATTGGATTTGCAGCAGCATATTGGTACTTCTTTAGCGAATCTAAAAAGGCAACTGATGCTGAGGCATCACCAGTATCAGGCGAGGTACCAGATGATGAGGGAGACGACTATGATGAGTGATACAGATAAATATAAAGTTACAAAAAAAGATAGACGTAGAGCAGCGGTCCGCTATAACTTTATGGCTTGTAATTTATTTAATTATGAATCTCAAATGGGACCAGCTGTTGCTTGGTCAATGGCTCCGGTATTACGCAAAATTTATAAGAATGATGATGAATACAAAGCTGCATTGAATAATCATTTTAATTACTATAATTCAACAACCGTAATGTCATCAATGATTCTTGGTGCAACATTAGCAATGGAAGAACGTGATGGAATAAAGGCTAAGGATGCTGTTCAATCATTAAAAACCAGTTTGATGGGTCCTCTAGCTGGTGTTGGTGATACTTTAGTTTGGGTATTATGGCCAACAATTATGGGTTCTATTTCTGGATATATGGCATTACAGGGGAATCCGTTAGGTGCGATTGTTTGGTTTATCGCTAATATTATTTTCTGGTTTGTTAAATTAAAATTATTTGATGTTGGTTATACATCAGGAACAAGATTAATTACTTCTTTAGGAAATAAATTAACTATTTTTACAGAAGCGGCCTCAATAATGGGCTTAAGTGTTGTAGGTGGCCTTATTGCTACGGTTGTCAAAATTTCAGCACCTGTGAAATTCCAATTTGGTAAAGTCGCACTTAATCTTCAAACCGGCGTATTTGATAAAATTATGCCTGCATTGCTACCAGCATTATTAACATTGTTGATTTTTAAATTATTAGGCAATAAGAAATGGACACCAACTAGAGTTATTTTGTTAGTTATTGCAATATCACTTGTAGGAACATTTTTAGGTATTTTTAAAGCTTAGGAGTATGTAAAATGAAACGTAAAATTATATTAGCATCTCATCATAAATTGGCTGATGGCATGGCAGATACACTGAACTTTATTACAGGTGGATTGGTTGAACTTAGTGTCTTATCTGCTTATATGGATAATGATCCAATTGAAGATAAAATAAGTAAAATGATGGATGAATCATCTGATACAGAAATCGTAGTTTTGACTGATATGACGGCTGGTAGTGTTAATCAAAAATTCTTTAGTTATCGTACTCGACCACATACTCATATTATTAGCGGTATGAATTTACCATTAGCATTGTCCATATCTATGGAGCCATCTGATAAATATTTAACTCAAGAAAGAGTTGAAAAATTAATTAGCCAAGCAAAAGAATCTATCGTTTATGTAAATACCATGCAAGTTGAGGTTGATGATGATGACGAATGATATTAAGTGGTGGCAAAAAAGTGTAGTTTATCAAGTTTATCCAAAAAGTTTTAATGATTCTAATAATGATGGAATCGGTGATATTCCGGGTATTAATCAAAAGTTAGATTATTTAAAAAAACTGGGAGTAGATATTATTTGGTTGAATCCAATTTATATGTCTCCACAAATAGATAATGGATACGATATTAGTAATTATCGAAAAATTAATCCTATTCTTGGAACAGATGAAGAATTCGATACTCTTCTTAAGAGTGCACATAAATTAGGTATTAAAATCATTTTAGATTTGGTTGTTAACCATACTTCAAGTGAATACCCTTGGTTCAAAGATGCAATTAAAAGTAAAGATAGTAAGTATCATGATTACTATATATGGAAAAATGGTAAAAAAGGTGAACTTCCCAATAATTGGGGATCATCTTTTGGCGGCACGACATGGGAGTATGTTGATAAATTAGGTCAGTATTATTTGCATTTGTTTGCTAAAGAACAGCCAGACTTGAATTGGGAAAATCCCGAAGTTCGTAAAGATGTTTACGATATTATGAAATTTTGGCTTAATAAGGGAATCGATGGGTTCAGAATGGACGTCATTTCTCTGATTTCCAAAGATCCTAAGTATCCAGACGGTCCACTTGTACAAAACAGAAAATTAGGAAGTTATTATGCAGGTGCAGCTAATGGGCCAAAAGTCCATGAATATTTGCAAGAAATGAATCGTGAAGTTTTAAGTAAGTACAATGTGATGACTGTTGGTGAGACTCCACACACATCTTCAAAAGAAGGAGTACTATATGCGGATGCTTCTAGAAATGAATTGAATATGGTTTTTCATTTTGATCATATGCATTTGGATTACGGTAAATATGGTAAGTATTCTGATAAAAGGTTCAAATTGGTGGATTTAAAGAGAGTACTTACTGAATGGCAAAATGCAATGTATGAGCATAACGGTTGGAATAGCTTATATTGGAGTAACCATGATCAAGCTCGACCAGTTACAAGATTTGGTGATGATGATGGGGAATATAGAACTCAGTCGGCTAAAATGCTAGGAACTATTTTGCATATGCAACAAGGAACACCTTTTGTCTTTGAAGGTGAAGAATTGGGAATGACTAATGCTAAATATAATTCAATTGATGATTATACTGATCTGGAGACATTTAATACATATCATAGATTTATTGACCAGTATAATCTTTCCAAAAAATTTACAATGCGTAGCATATACTTAAAATCTCGTGATAATGCACGTACACCTATGCCATGGGATGGAAGTGAAAATGCTGGTTTTTCAGAATCCAAGCCCTGGATAAAAATGAATCCAAATTATAAAGAAATAAATGTTAAGAATGCATTAGACGACAAAGATTCGGTATTTTATTATTACCAAAAACTAATTAAGCTAAGGCATGATTTACCGATTGTAACTACGGGAAAATATGAATTATTAGATAAAGATAATCCAGATACTTATTGTTATTTAAGAAAAGGCGAGAATGAAACATTGTTTGTAGCTGGTAATTTTACTGTCGAAAATCAAACTGTGAAATTGCCTAAGTTTAATGATGATGGGGAAAAGATAATCAGTAATTTCTCTGCACCTAATAAATTCAATGGTGATAATTTAGATTTACCACCTTATGGTACAGTGGTTTATTTGTTCAGTAGTAAAACTTAACCATACAAGAAATGAATAAAAAAACTAGTATTGATTATTCATCAATACTAAAAAGTATAAAACCGAAAACGCCTGACTTTTGCCAGACGTTTTTTGTGGATTATTTTATATGTCTTTAGCTACTGCATAAGCTGACCAAATTGCTCCCATTATGTTAGAAACATTATGAGAATCACCAATTAGATATGATTCTTTATCGGTTGTTGCCAGTAAATGCATAAATGGATTATTAGGTGTATATCCTAGGGTACAAACGACGTCATCACCTGGGATCGTTTCATCATTACCATTTGAATTTGTTACTTTAACATTTGTATTTTCTATTGATTCAACTTTGGTATTTAATTTTACATCAATACCTTCATAAGGTAATAGTTCTTTCACCATTTGATAGTTAGCAAATGATTGTGCATGCGGACCACCGCAAATATCATCTGACATTTCTACAATCGTGACATCTTTTCCTTTACGTTCTAGCCACAATGCTGTTTCACATCCAACAAGTCCGCCACCAACAACAGTAACTTTTTGTCCTACTTTGTCATGGTTAGTTAATACGTCAGATGCAGTAACCATTTTATCGCTACCGAAGTCTGGAATTATTGGTTTAGATCCGGTAGCAACAACGACGGCATCATAATCATTACTGTCAAAATCCTTCTTTGTTGCAGAAGTGTTTAGTTTAACAGTTACATTTTTCATTTTTGATAATTGACGAGTATACCACAATACAAGTTCATGATCATTTGACTTAAAACTAGGTTTTGATCCAGGAACTAGTTCTCCACCTAATTCAGAATGTGATTCTAATAATGTAACGTTGTGTCCTCTTGTTCCACATATCCAAGCTGTTTCAAGTCCTGCGGGACCGCCACCAATTACTAGAACATTTTTAGTTTTGAGTGGAGCAGTTAATTTGTATGCTGATTCTCTACCAGTTGCGGGATTTACAGTACATGAGAAAGGTAAACCTTTTTCAAGTCTGGCCAGACAACCATCTTGGCAGGAGATGCAAGGTCTTATGTCTTCCCAGTCATCAGCCTTAATTTTATTTGGTAAATCTGGATCAGCTAATAAAGGCCGTCCGAACTCTACTAAATCAATACCTTGATCTAGTGCATTATTAATTACTTCTGGGTCATCCATTCTACCAGCAACAGCTACTGGTATTTTTACGGCAGATTTAACTTGTGCACCGAAGGTGTTATAAATGCCTTTTTTATCGAAGTACATTGGTGGATGATTCCAGAACCATGCGTCATATGTTCCAGCATCTACATTTAGCATGTCGTATCCAGCTGCCTCAAGTATTTTGGCTGCTTCCAATCCTTCAGATATATCTCTACCTTTTTCTTGGAATTTTTCACCAGGTAGAGCACCATTTCTTATTTCTTTAATAAAGCTCTTTAGAGAGTATCTAATTGATACAGGGAAGTCTTGTCCACATTGCGCTTTTATACCTTTAACTATATCTGTAACAACCTTTAATCTGTGCTCCAAGTCTCCACCAAATTCATCATCTCTGTGGTTAAACAAACTCATTGCGAATTGGTCAAATAAGTATCCCTCGTGAACAGCATGAATTTCTACTCCATCAAATCCACTTGCCTTACAAATTGCTGCACCTTTTACAAAGTCACTTATTGTTTTTTCAATTTCATCATGTGTCATTGCACGATGTTTTTGATTAGGGTCAAATCTATTAGTTGCTTCTGAAGGAGCCCATTTTTTCTTTGATGCTCTAGGAAATGAAGAACGTCCAGATCCAGCACTTATCATACAGATTGCTTTTGTTCCGTAAGAATGAATTTGCTGCAACATTTCTGCAGAGGTATTCATGAAATCAAAAGGATTATTTATAGGGCATGGAGCGCTACCTTTTTCGAAGTCATCATAACTACAAACTACTAGCCCGACTGTTAGTAATCCGACTCCACCTTTGGCTCTACGAATATACATATCTTGAGCGTTTTTAGAAAAGCCACCCTCACTATCTGAATATCCAACTAATCCTAGTGGTGCCATAACTGTACGATTCTTAATCTTTAATGAACCTATTTTTGCGGATTCAAAGAGGCGAGAAACATTTCTTTTTTCAACATTATCTGTAACTACAACCATAAAATTCTCCTCCCAACAATTATTTATTACATTTATATTGTGTATCATGTCACAATGTATGTACAATTAGTATTGTATTAGTATTGTAGAGGTTTAATATAACAAAAATGTTATATTCCAATAGTTGATATAAACATAATAGTAATAATATATAGATGCTTAATTACGTATGGGGGGTGGTTATTATTTCTGACGATAAGTTAATGAAGTTTTTAGATGCAATAGTTAGTAATGGTGGAATTTCTAAGGCTGCTAATAGTCTATTTGTTACACAACCTTATATTAGTCAAACGATACATCAAGCTGAGAAAAAATATGGAGTAGAGTTGTTGGATAGAAATGTCAAACCTATTCGTTTAACATACGCTGGTAAATTATTATTAGATTATTTACATAAGGAGAAGAATGAATATTCAACTTTAAAGAGCGAAATGAATAGTTTGGCAAAGTATGCTCACGGTGAAATTGTAATAGCAACTAATCAACCATTAGGTAGATTCTTTTTCCCAAAATTATTGCCTAAGTTTAGAGAACAGTATCCAGATATAAAGACTCGATTAATAGAGTTGCCAACTACACAAGCTGAGAAGCTTCTTTTGACCGGGGAAATAAACTTTTTTATTGGAATGCCCATTTATAATCGAAAACTAAATTATGAAAAAATATCATTTGATTCTGTGTATGCTTTAATTCCAAAAACTTCATTATTGTTCGACGATTCAAGAAGTTATCCACCTGAGTTTCCATATTCAATAAGTGAGTTAAACGGTGAGGATATTATTAGTATTAGACAGGATTCACATTATCAGGAAGTACTAGATCATTTCTTTATTGATCATGGAGTTAATTTACACGTAGTAACAGAAGTAGCTAATATGGACATTGCTGCCCAGCTGGCGAAAGAGCAAGTTGGCTGTGCTTTTGTATCATCATTGATAGTAAGTGAGAATTTTGCTTTTCCAACAAGAAATTTAAATGTTTTCAAAATACCAAATGATCTTTTGAGAACGGATGTGGGGATTACATACAGAAAATTTCAAGGGATGTCTGATCCTATACAGTTACTTATTGATTTAACTAGAGAGAATATTGAGCCAATAATGATTTAAAACTTGTATACAAAAAACCGACGGCTGATTGGAGGACAGTCGTCGGTTTTTCATGTTGAGTGGTTTTGTTAAGTTTGAGGAAAAATATGGGAGTATGGAAGGAGATAATAAGGTTTGATTAAGCTAGATCGTTTGCTGAAACCCATTCGTTAGTAGCAACGCGATACATTTTTTGACCGTTAATAACAGCAGATTTGTCTGAGAACCAAGGAGTGTTGGCTGCAAGAGCACGATTACCAACTAATTGACCAGTTGATGTGTATAAGCGTTTTGCTGAGTTACCCGATGTTCTAACCGTTCTATTTACTACTGCACTTTCAGTAATAGTAATTTCTGCACCATCGGAAACTTTTACCCATTCGTTAGTAGCAACACGGTAATAAGTTGTACCATTTAATGTCATTTGTTTATCGACAGCCCAGCTAGTATTAGCCATTAAGGCACGATTTCTTACAGCTTTACCTTCAATGTTAAATAGTTGAGTAGTTTTGTTTGTTCTGAAGGTAGTCTTGTGAGCAGTTACCGTTGGTTTTACAACTGTTACATTTTTCTTAATAACAGTTACGTGATATGCCTTTTGAGATTTATCGATTTTAACTTCTGAAGCTTCATTCCTGACTAATTCATAACCTTCGGGAATAACAAGTTTATGTTTTGATCCGTTAAGACCAGAGACTTTCATTGCCCCAATTTCTTTGTTTGTAGCTTGATCAATGAATTGTACCTTGTTTGTGTATGTTGTTGTATCTGTTGATGATGAATGACCTGGTTTTTTGTTAGGTTTTGATGGCTTACCTGTTGGTGATTTATCTATTACAGGAATAACATGAACTTTAACCATTCCGTAACTAACTTTAAATTCTTGGTTCTCGACTGATTTATATCCAGATGGCACTGGCACACGTGATTTATCAACAGATGTGGCATTGTCCTCTAAATCTTTAATAACTCCATCAGGAATTTTGACATTTTCTTTGCCATCATTAATATATTTCACAATGACGTCAGACTTACTTACTTCATGTCCAGTATTTGAATCTTCTGGTTTAATGTGTACTAATATTTCATTATTTTGTATTGTGATTAGCTCACGTCCAGTAACAATATATCCATTAGGGGCTGTTATGGTAGAACCTTTGACCTTTTTAGTACCATTAGGTACCTCTATTGTTTTTTTATCAAATTTTTTAAGATTGTCTGTAGAATCTAAAAATTTAACGGTAATTGTTGTCGTTGTTTTATCTACAGGAATAACATGAACTTTAACCATTCCGTAACTAACTTTGAAGTTTTGGTTCTCGACTAATTTATATCCAGATGGCACTGGCACACGTGATTTATCAACGGATGTGGCATTGTCCTCTAAATCTTTAATAACTCCATCAGGAATTTTACCGTTTTTCTTGCCATCATTAATATATTTCACAATGACGTCAGACTTACTTACCTCATGTCCAGTATTTGAATCTTCTGGTTTAATATGTACTAATATTTCATTATTTTTTATTTCGATTAGTTCACGTCCAGTAACAATATATCCATTAGGTGCTGTTATGGTAGAACCTTTGACTTCTTTAGTGCCGTTAGGTACCTCTATTGTTTTTTCATCAAATTTTTTAAGATTGTTTGTAGAATCTAAAAATTTAACGGTAATTGTTGTTGTTGTTTTATCAGGGGTTCCTTGAATGGTATCTGTAGGAATGGGGTTTGGGTTAGTTGTTCCAGCTGTTACATTATTGGCAGCAGCATTAACAACAACAGCATTAATCATACTTGGGTTCAAAATCATAGTACTAAATAATAAACTCGTAATTACAAGGGACTTACTTTTTTTCATAAAATCTCTCCTCAAGGGTCTAATAATTTAAGAACGAGATAATGATATCGGATTATTGTATATATCCTGTAAATTTCATGTAAATTTCGTGTAAAGTTTCAGAAAGCCATTTTTTGGAAGTCAAGAAAAAAGATTGTGACACAACGATAAAATTCACTAAGTTTGCAGCGTAAACGTGTTTTGTCACACTCTCGTAAAATATTCTATTTATCGTCAGGAGTTAATCCTTTAACCAAGAAATCAACAAGGTGAGATATTTCTTCTTCCTCATCCCAATTAGGAGACTTAAATAGGAAGTAATGCTGTGCAAGGTAACCAAAAATAGTTGAGAAAATGAATCTAAATATTTCGACGTTATTCCAATCTATTAATAAATTATCCGATTTTAATTTGTCAAAAGATTCATTGATATTCTTCAGGTATTCATATGGTATTTCGTCGATCATGTCTTGTCTGATATTTTCATCATAGATAAATTCATCGATAAATATTCGCAATACGTCAATATTTGCTTTGAAAAATTCCATTCTATTACGCAATATGACGTTTATGAAGTCGTGAAGGGTGGGGTAGCCTGATTTCATAGTTTCTTCTGAGAATTCATTTAATATTTCTGGCAAAATAACGCGAGACATTGGCTTTAGAATAGATAACAGTAATTCTTCTTTATTATTGAATCGTTTGAATAGACTGCCCTCAGATACTCCAGCTTCTCTTGCTATTTCCTTAGTACTAGTATCTTTGTAGCCTTTTTTTGCGAATAAATTTATCGCTGCTTGAAAAATTTTTAGTTGCTTATCAGTAAGTCCTGATGTTTCAGGTGATTCTTTATAAATTTCAATTAGACTTTTCATATTTTTTCCTCAAAATTATTATTAACTCAATTGTAATTCAATGGCATCGAAAAAGCTGGGACAAAATTGCTTTTGTCTCAGCTCAATCAGGGGTGAATCTAAAATATTAAAATTAAGCGTGTTTTACGCTATGACCATTGCGGTAACCCAAGTATAACTGTGTTCCCGCAAGGACAATGTTTACATAATTCAAAATATTGAACCAATTATCAATACCGGCTACTTGAGTTGCACCAAAGTATGTCCAAAATCCCGCGATGACAGCAATAACGTTAACCCAGCCAAGGGCTTTTTGAAGTTGCTGATCATCCCTTTTAACGTACATCCAAATAACGTTAATTACGAACCAAATTGCTAGAATCCAAAACATTGTTGTAAACATAATATCAGCTCCTCTAAAAACTTTTGTTCTATCAAGAAAGTGAGTACTCACTTTCTTGATTACATGGATCATTATAGTTCTACTAAATTTAAAGTCAACACTAAGAATCTATTTTTTGAATAAAAAAACTTCCAAGCAAGTTAATGCTTGAAAGTTAGTATAATTAGTCGTTCTCGTCTTCAATAATATGGTCTTTTGTTTGACCAAAGATGGTAATAATATGCTGGTCGCTCAGTCTATAATGAATATTTCTTCCATGTCGCACGCTAGTAACTAGATTAAGTTGGCGCAACAGACTTAGTTGATGGGAAATTGATGATTGACTCATATCTAAGGTATCAGCTATTTCACCAACACTCAAAGGTGTTTTTGACAATGCTAAAATGATCTTAACCCGGGTCATATCGCCAAAAGCCTTAAAAATGTTGACCATTGATTCTAGTTCTTCATTAGCGGGAATGCTTTCCTTCAAATGATTGAGAGCATCTTGATGTTCCTGCTCTGAAAAATCTTTTTCTACCATAATACTTCACCTTTTTCTTAGAAATCATTGAATTTCCCTGTTGGATATATTATATTATAGATGAAATATGAATGAATGCTCATATATTCATGTAAACACTTACACAATTGTAGGGAGGATGTTCTAAATGAAATCATACAATGTCCAATCTGAATATCAAGTTAAAAATAAGAAAACGAAATCATCCAAGAGGCTGGATCAAGAGTCCAGAGTACGAATTTGGAAATTAGTGATTTCAGCCATTTTTATGGTGACTGGATTTGTCGGATCTTTTGATGAATCAATTAATATTGCATTATACTTCGTTGGTTACTTTGTGATTGGTGGAAGTATTGTTTTTAAGGCAATTAAGAATATATTTCACGGTGAGATTTTTGATGAAAACTTCTTAATGACTATCGCTACGGTCGGTGCTCTAATATTAGGGGAGTATCCGGAAGCTGTTGCGGTTATGTTCTTCTATGAGGTGGGAAATTTATTTGAAGATATTGCTACTAATAATTCTAAAAAATCTATTTCAGCATTATTAGAAGTTAAGCCTGTATTTGCGACTATCAAAATTGCTGCAGGCACAAAAAAAGTAGATCCAAGTAAAGTTCAAGTCGGTCAGATAATTGTTGTTAAACCTGGAGAGAAGATCCCACTGGATGGTACGGTTGTTTCTGGTAAATCTATGGTTGATACATCAGCTTTAACCGGTGAGTCAATGCCACGTAGTATTAAAGAAAACGATATGGCAATGAGCGGTTCCATTAATCAAAACGGTACTTTGGAAATCAAAGTAACCAAAGTCTATAGTGATTCGACTGTTGCTAAGATCTTGGATATGGTTCAAAATGCTAGTAGCAAAAAAGCACCGGCAGAAAAATTCATAACTCGCTTTGCCAAAATTTATACGCCTATCGTTGTCGCAATGGCAGCGGCTCTAGCTGTTATTCCGCCACTATTTACTGGCAATTGGAGTGAATGGATATCACGTGCACTAGTATTTTTAGTTATTTCTTGTCCATGTGCATTAGTCATTTCAGTTCCTTTAAGCTTCTTTGGTGGAATTGGTGCGGCTTCTAAACAAGGTGTTTTAGTTAAGGGAAGCAGTTACCTAGAGGCATTGAATAATGTAGATACAGTTGCATTTGATAAGACTGGTACTTTGACTAAAGGACAATTTGAAGTAGTGAAGATAGTGCCTGTTAATGGTATTAGTAGACAAGAACTATTAGGTGTTGCGGCAGCTGCCGAACAAAACTCAACTCATCCAATTGCACAATCCATTGTCCAAGCTTATAACGGCGATATTAGTAAATTTGAGATTTCTGAATCAAATGAACATGCTGGTCATGGTTTAAGTGCAGTAGTGAATGGTAAACAAATTATTGTCGGTAATAACAAGGCCATGGCAGGGATTGATTTCGTTGAGAATAGGGACATTGGTACGGTAGTTTACGTAAGTTCAGATGGTGATTTTATGGGTAGTATTGTAATCGCTGATGAACCCAAAACAGATGCTAGTGATGCCATTGAATTATTGCATCAACGTGGTATCAAGAGTGCAATGTTAACTGGTGATAATGAAGTCGTAGGTCGCTCCATTGCTAAAAAGTTAAAATTGGATCAGGTATATACTAGTTTGTTGCCTGAAGATAAGGTAAATATTGTAGAAGAACTGTTAGCATCATCTAGAAAAAATAATAAAAAAGTAGCCTTTGTTGGTGATGGTATTAATGACACACCTGTATTGACAACGGCTGATATCGGCTTTGCAATGGGTGGTCTTGGCAGTGATGCTGCGGTTGAAGCAGCTGATATAGTTATTATGGGTGATGAACCTTCTAAGGTCTCTAAGACGATAAGAATTGCTCAGGTAACTAGAAAAATTGTTATGGAAAATATCAGTTTTGCTATTGGCATTAAAGTATTATTCTTAATATTAGGTGCATTCGGTATTGTCGGTATGTGGCAAGCAGTATTTGCTGATGTGGGCGTGACCGTTATAGCGGTTCTAAATGCTGTTAGATTACAGTTTCTAAAATAATCATTGGAGAGTAGATTATGCTACTCTCTTTTTTAATACCCAATTTACAATCAATATAGGAATATTTAAGATAATTTATATTATAATATATTAATAAGTAGATAATATAGACTATCGGAGATAGCGTTATGATGACAGGAATTTTATATCAGAATATTGCCGAAGATATTAAGAAGAATATTTTGTCTGGCAAGTATCCAGTTGGTAAATTAATTCCAACTGAAAATGAATTAGAAAAAATGTATAAGGTAAGTAAGATAACAATTCGTAAGGCCGTACAATTATTGGTTGGAGAAGGGTACTTAGTTAAGAAGAGTGGTATAGGTACAACAGTTATTAGTAATAGCTTATTTAACAAGTTGTCCAAGGCCAGATCTTTTTCTTCAATTGTTGATGAAAATGGTGATCTGGACAAGAAGATACTGGAAATAAAGTTAGTTGCACCGGATGGAACACCGTTCAAAGAAGATGGAAATCAAGAAGTACTATATATTAAGCGACTTTATTTGTTGAATCAGCAACCATTTATTATTTTTGAACACTATTTACCAAATGTGGGAATTAAGAGTGAATTAAAAGATTTGCGTCATAAGTCCCTGTATAAAATTTTGCAAGATAGTGGACAAGATGTTGCTAGTTTCAAAGATGAGTTCAAAGCAGTTAATCTGAATGATGAAGATCAAAAGTTATTAAACAAATCAGATACTTTGGCAATAAATCGTATCAGACGTGGGTTTGATAGATTTGGTCATCTTATTGAATATTCATTAGCGAGATACGATACTAATAAATTTCCTTATGAAATCGAATACGAAGTCTAGGCTTTGTATAAGCGTTTACATTATATTATTATAATGTTATAATCTTTGTGAAATTTGAGAGATATTTAATAGAAAATTTGATGAATTAGTTACTCATATCCAAAATTTGAAAGGCGGAATAGAGTATGACCAAGCGCACTTTGGGAGTTTCGGTATATCCAGATCATAGCGACATTGAAAAGGATAAGGAATATTTAGCTAAGGCAGCTTTGCAAGGATTCACTAGAGTTTTCATGAGTATGCTGGAAGTTGATGCCGGCAAAGAACAAGTTATGCACAAGTATCACAATTTAATATCTTATGCCAAATTATTAGGTTACAGCGTTACATTAGATGTTGCGCCTGATATGTTTGAACAACTGGGAATCTCGTATCACGACCTAAGTTTTTTTTCACAATTGGGAACTGATTCAATTAGATTAGATACAGGATTTGATGGACAAACTGAAGCAATGATTTCATATAATCCTGAGCTTATAAATATAGAATTGAATATGAGTAATGACGTTGCATACTTGAACAATATTTTGTCATATTCCGCAAATAGACCGTTTATTTACGGTTGCCACAATTTTTATCCGCAAAGAGGTACTGGATTACCGTTAGACTTTTTCATTTCATGTTCAAAACGTTTTAGAAATGAGAATATCGAAACAGCTGCTTTTGTAACTTCGCAATCTGGAAATATGGGGCCTTGGAATGTTAATGATGGATTGCCAACGTTAGAAATGCATCGTGATTTACCAATTTTGGTTCAAACCAAGCATTTGTTTGCGACAGGATTAATTGATTGTGTAATTATTGGTAACGCCCATGCGTCGGATGAAGAGCTGATGGAACTGGGTAGATTAGATCGTTATCAGATAAGTCTGGGGGTCAAATTGTCATCGGACATAAACGAGGTTGAGAAAGAAATCTTATTCGATAATCAACATTTTCGACGTGGAGATATTGCGGACTTGGCTATTAGATCGACCGAAGTGCGTAGAAAATACGGTCCAAATGATAATCCTAAGAGTTCAGGAACTCATGAATTTCGTCGTGGGGCTATCGTTATTGGAAATGATGAATTTGGTAGATATAAGAATGAGTTACAAATAGTATTAGAACCTCATATTGATCCCCGAAAAAATTTAGTTGCTGAGATTTCTGAGAAGGAATTATTCCTATTGGATTACGTGACACCATGGTCAAAATTTAAACTGGAGGCGATTTGAATGGCTGATTTGTATATAAAGAATGGCTTGAATGAACACTCTGAGCCAGTTGAACTATTGATAGAGAATGGAAAGATTAAGCAGGTAGGAGCTGAACTAGTCGATGTAGTCGCTGATAAGACGATCGACTTAGAAAAGAAGTCATTCGTAACCGCTGGTTGGATTGACGATCATACACATTGTTATGAAAAATTAGAGCGATTTTCCGACGATCCTGATGAAGATGGATACAAAACCGGCGTTACAACGGTGATTGATGCAGGGTCTACTGGTGCCAATGATATTGATGATTTTTACGAGGTAACTCGAGATAAAATAACCAATGTGTATGCGATGATCAATATTTCTAAATCAGGAATGAATTCTCAAAATGAGTTAGAGGACATGAATCAAATCAGCCTTTCGGATCTGCAAGCAGCAGTTGATAAATATCCGGAGTTCATTGTGGGAATAAAAGCCAGAGTAAGTAAGTCGGTAGTGGTTAACAATGGAGTTAATCCGTTAGTGGAAGCTAAATACATTCAAATGAAATTACATCAGCGTCTTCCGTTGATGGTGCATATTGGCTCCAATCCACCAGACTTATCGGAAGTAATTGCGGTGTTGGATCGTGGGGATATACTAACACATTGCTTCAATGGTAAGAGTAACGGTATCCTTGATGAGAATGGTGACATAAAGGATTTCGTTCAAGATGGATATGAGCATGGAATTGTATTTGATCTGGGTCATGGTACCGACAGCTTTGATTTCCATACAGCTGAAGTAGCGAAGGATTACAAGTTATCGCCAGAAACTTTGAGTACCGATATTCATCGTTCAAATCGTGAAAATGGACCAGTTTATGATATGTCTACATGTATTGAAAAATTATTAGTTATTGGATACAGAATTTCTGAGATCATTCCTATGATAACAGTACGTCCGGCTAAGAATTTTGGCTTAAGTAGTAAAGGAAAATTAGAAGTTGGATATGATGCTGATGTTACAATATTTGATATTAAAAAAGGTAGTAAAGAATTGACAGATTCATATGGAAATACAAAGACTACCGATGAACTTATCTTACCTAAGTACAGTATTATTAATGGAAATGTATATTCAGTTTAAAAAAGCCACCTCTTACGAGGTGACTTTTTTAGACTCCCAGAGTCATTCTAGCTAATTTTGACATACGTTCTTTAGTCCAGACGGGACTCCAAACCATTGTTAGATTACATTTATCTACAAAATCAATTTTTTTCAACTGTATTAATGACATTTTGCGTCATAGATTCACCAAATTGGCAGCTTCTAGTTGGCATGGTCATTTCGATGTTACAAATACCATCATTTAATTCAACATTGTATATTAATCCAAGATTGATTATGTCTATTTTCATATCTGGATCGATAACATCAAATAGATGCTTTCTAATGGTTTTGATTTTGTCGTCCATATTATACTTTCTCTCTAACTAAATTAATTGGCTAAATCATGAATTGGAACATTGATAGTCAAATCACTTAAAGGATAGGCGGCACAAGTATGTATATAACCAAACTCCTTGTCAGCAATTCTGCGTCCGTCAATAGAATCAGGTGTGAATGCTTTGCCACTAATTAATTGTGAACGACAAAATCCACATTCACCGCTACGACACATTGACGGAGCTTCAATTCCCGCTCGTTCCAGAGCAATCAATAATGATTCGTTACTTTTAGCTTTAATTATACGCTTGTCATCTCTAACTTGGACGGTGAGGTTAAAAGTTTTATCTCTTGCATATTCAGGATAATCCAATTCGTTATATGGCGTACCAAAGTTCCCACTCAGTTCGTGACGAATCTTACCAGCAGGTAGGTTCAGCGTTGCAATCTCTTTGTTGGCGAATTTGTACATTACATCTGGACCACAAATAAAAATTGAATAATCATCAGCTGGTTGATATTTTTTGATGATTTCAGCACTAATAAAGCCATGTTCATAACCAGTTATATTTTCGTCACTCAAAACATTAACAAGCTTTACTTTATTTGTTTTTTTGGTAATATCTTCAAGCTCGTCACCTAATAGAATATTGTCGTGAGTTCTGCTTCCGTAAATAATTGTTAAATTAGTATCTTCAGTACCTTCAAGAATTGACTTTGCCATCGAATAAAACGGTGTTATGCCACTACCGCCAGCAATAGCAATGATATACTTGCTATCACGTAGGGGTTGATAATACAAATTTCCTGCTGGAGCTGAAGCTTCGACATTTGTACCAACTTCCCAATTGTTCCAAATGTAAGGCGTAGCGAATCCGTTTTTAACAAGTTTGATAGTAAGTACATATATATCATTCATTGCGTCAGAAGGAGAAGAACAGATCGCATATGGGCGAGTTACATAGCTATTGTTAATGTGCATGCGTAATGATAGATACTGACCAGCACGAAAGTAAGCCAAGTGTTCAGTTCCAAGATTTTTATTTGGTTTGAAATAAAAACTTTTAGATTCATTACCATGTTCGATTATTTTATAAATCTGTAAGAATTGCTTTTCAGGATGAAGCCTTTCAGCTAATTGATTGACGGGAAAGGTTTTAGCAAGTGGTTTGGTGGATCCAGAATTAATTTTTTCTTTACGCTCATCGAGCAATTTATTGAACGGAGCAATTTGCTTTTCAAAATTATCCATTAGACTGTCTCCTTTGATAGTTTTTTGTTAGCTAATTTGGCTGCTGAAAGTCCGGATTGATATGCTGAACTATATCCATCGAGTAAGTACCCATGTCCGCCACAGAAGTGTAGATTTTTGATCGGCTCATCTTCTTTGACAAAACTCATTGTACGGGCAATCATTTGATCCCAAGGTTGACCAAAGTATCCGTATATTTCTCCTTCGGGTCCGCGCAAATAGCGAGCAAATGTTTCTGGGGTAGCTATCTCAATTTCTTCGATATTGTCACGAATATTTATTCCTGTGGCATTTTCGTAACGTGTAATCAACTCTTCAGCAATCTTATCCTTTAGTTTTGGATACTCAGATGGTGAAATGTTGTCCCATGAGTCACCAAAGAATAGTTGCGTTGCATAGAGAATTGATGTGCCGACTGGTGAACATCCAGGATTAGCCACGTTGAGACAATTCATAATAAAGAATCCGTTGTCCTTGATATTTTTCATATGATCGAACTGATAGTGCGAATCCCAATTATCATCAATAAAAGTACTGTAGTCTTTGATTCCAAGTTCTTCAGCTGATTTGTTTAGTCCCAAGTAAACTAATAGACCACTAGTACCGATTTTTCTAGCATTAGACTTTTTGATTTCTTGAACTGGTATGTCTTTAGAATCCAGCATTTTGCTGTAAACAATATCAGGAATAACATTCATAATGACTTGCTTGGCGTAGATATCTTTGTCGGCGGTACGAACACCAACTACCGCTCCATCTTCCACAATAAGCTTATTTATTTCAGTATTGAACCAAACCTTTCCACCATTTTTTTGGAGAGAGTTGATCAGAGCTGTCGAAATTTCATGTGACCTATTTACAGGAATATAAGCAGATAAGGCGACATAGGAGACGACCATCTCTGCCATGTAACCGAATTCGAATTCATCACCAGGAATACCAATGTAGCACCAGTATGCCATGAGAATCTCTTGTGCTTTTTTTGGTATCTGCAGTTCATCGAGTACTTTTTGGTAAGGTACAGTTCCATATTTCATGAATGATGGATACTTCTTTGCAATTTTCTTCATGTCAATTTGTTCAGGATTAGTTGTCATCTCAGAAAAGGCTTGAGCAGTTTCGACGGCTATTTTGAAGAACTTACCAATGCTTTCTCCACTTCCTGGTACTGCCTGTGCCATAGCTTTGATGAATTCTGGCACACCAGTTGGCATTGAGACATCGAATCCATCTTTGCCGGTGTTGATCACGCGATAGGCGTCGGGAACTTCTTTGAAATCAATATCGATACCTAACCAATCAAATATTTTTCGAATATTACCTGGATTGTCTGCCGAGCCATATTTTGCCAATTCATGTAGTGATGGTTCAAATTCAAATCTACCTCTTGTGAAACTAGTGGCAGCGCCACCAGGTAAATTATGTCTTTCTATCAGCAGTGTAGAATGTCCCATTTTTGCAGAACTTGCAGCAGCAATTAAGCCACCATTTCCTGCTCCGACAACAATAACATCATAGTCAGTTTTCACGATGAAGCCTCCTTATTAATTAAGTTTTCATTGATCAATGAAATTCTTAACTGTAGTATCGAACATTAATATTATTTTGTAAATAAATTCACAAGCGATATACTGGAATTGGGCAGGTATCTTATTGGTGGTATCTGGTTAATCCAGAACCAAAAGGAGGATAATCGTGAAGTTTGAAACAATCCAATCCAAGTCAGAAGTAGATCAATTAGTTGATTTTTTCGAAAAGAAAATTTTGACTGGAGAATTAAAAATTGGAGATAAATTACCAAGTGAACGTGTCATGGCGCAGAATTTTGGAGTTAGCCGCTCAGTCGTTAACAATGGGCTTAAAGAATTGGCACGTTTAGGATTCATTCGAGTGGTTCCGAGACAAGGTAATTACATCGCCAAGTTCAACGAAAATGGTAATTTAGAAACATTCAATATAATTATCAATTTTAATGGTGGCAATTATCGTCCATCGTTACTCAAATCGATTTTTCATACCCGTAAACTATTTGAAGATGATATGATCATGGAATGCGATCCAGATACTTCTTTTGTTAAGTTGAATCTTTTTTATGATAAATTCAAAAGTGAAGTTAATCTTAACAAAAAACCAGAAATGAGTTTTGATTTTTATCATGAACTGGCTGTATCTTCAGGTAATTTAGTATATCCATTACTAATCCTAAACTTTAAGTCTATCTACTTAACTTTAGGCAAATGGATGATTCAATCACATAATCTCAAAAAAATTGAAAATCTTCGCGATTACGTTGTGTATTATTTGAACGAACGAGATTTTCCGAAAGCTAGAGATTGTAACGATAAATTGATTGATTTTTGCTTATCAGAATTACTTTCTGACTATTAATGATCAATTTTGGTTCCCATTTTCAAAAAATTTAGGTTAGTATATAGAAGTGTTAATTAAGAAATAATAAGGTGTTATTAACAATGAAAAGATTTAATAAAATTTACATATTACAATTTGTTTTTATAATTCTATCAGCATTGTTGATGGGATTTGTTTTGAGTTATTCACAAATCGGCAGTGTTAAGTATGCATTCTCCACTATTACACAGACATATCCAGGTATGTACTTAGTTACAGCAGCAATTATGTTGCTAATTTATCTTGGCTTGTATGGGATAATAAATCGATTCTTTTATTCGACAGCTGTCTTTTATGTTTTCTTCCTTATATATGCAGTTGCAAATAGATTAAAAGTTATCTATAGAACAGAGCCAGTACTGCCAAGTGATTTGATGTTTTTGAGTAATATAAAAGAATTATTAACGATGGTTAGTTTGAAATTAGTAGCTGAAATTGTTGTAGCATTACTCATTGGTATTGCAATTTGCATCTTCCTAGAAAGAAGATTTGGTAAGTCATTATTGCGTATGAAATGGCCTACGAGAGTTATTTTTGTGTTATTAGCAATTTTAAGTTTAGGAAGTTTTTATTCGGCAAATGATGAAGGCTCACTCACAAATAAGCTTTTGGCAAAAGCTGGTCGTTCAGACTTTACCGCTAATTTGATTTGGGAAACTAATAGTAATGGTCCATTGATTACTTTTTTGACTAATGTTCGTGTCAAAGTGATGGATCAGCCAAAAGGTTACAGTGAAGCGAAGATTGATTCCATTGTTAAAGAGTATAAAAATGTTGCGGATGATATTAATCAGGACCGACCTAACAGTGATATAAATAAACAAACTCTTATTTTTGTTTTAAGTGAAAGTTTCGCTGATCCAAGTCGGGTTCCAAATGTCAAAATCAATCAAGATGCCATTCCGAATATTCGTCAAACCATGAAAGATAATACTTCTGGCTTAATGTTAAGTTCCGGATACGGTGGTGGAACAGCTAATATGGAGTATATGACTTTCACTGGATTAGCATTCAATCAGTTCTCTAAGTCGTTACAATCGCCATATGTTCAACTAGTTCAGAAACAGGATAATCCTGAAAATATTACTAATCAATTCAATACTAAAGCTGCCATCCATCCGTATATTGGTAATTTTTACAGTCGTGCTAGTGTTTATAAGAAGTTTGGATTCCAAACCTTTAGAAATATAGATACATCTGGAAATTTGGCACTTCAATATACTGCACCGGCAGATGGTGGACAATACATTGGTGATGAATCTGCTTATAAAGATGCTTTATGGCAAGTAAATAATGTAAAAGATGGCCAATTTATTAGTTTGGTCACAATGCAAAATCATATGCCTTATACTAATAAGTACAAAGGTAATGAGTTTAAGGCGAGTGGCAGCGGAGCAGGTAAGAATGCAGGACAAGTAGCTAACTTCTCTAAGGGGTTAAATTTGACTGATGTATCTACCAAGTCGTTCTTGGATAGTTTAGATAAGATAAACAAACCAATCACAGTTGTTTGGTATGGTGACCATTTACCAGGTATTTATGATGGCAACAGTATGCAAAAGTATAATGTCGTACAACACGAAACGGAATATTTTGTTTACAGTAATAAATATGCGGTTGAGCATGATAAAGCCACTAAGAAGTTGAATAGTAATACAAAGATTACTGATCCTAATGGGTTTATAGCTTTGGCATACAAACAAATGGGACAAAAAGTTACACCGTTCTATGCAATGTTGACGAAAATACAAGAGGATACTCCGGCTATGGCAAAGAGCACGGTTGGTAGTTCAGAGAGTCTTTATGTTGATAAGAAGACCGGTAAGCAAGTTGAATATAAGAACTTGAGTAGTAAGCAAAAACATCTACTAAGTGATTACAAGCTTATTCAATATGATTTAACAGCCGGTAAGGGATACAGCACCAAAGCTGGATTTACTAAATGATAAAACGCACGAATAAAAAAGGCTCTTTGTCAAATAGTATTGATGAATGATTTTTGGCCTATGGGCATCCTCAATGAGGATGCCTATTTTTATGCAC
>NZ_RHNU01000019.1 GCF_003946015.1 Companilactobacillus insicii | reverse complement strand
CCATTTTACAAGGTCTCAGGCTATGAGTCTTCTTTTATATTCTAAAACTGATGTTGCACTTCAATTGTAAATTCGTCATATAGAAAATAACCTTATTAGATTGCTCCTTAGGAACATACTCCAAAGTATCATCAAAGTCTTTTAAATACTTAAATCTATAGCGTAACTTAGCTTCCTCAGGTAACTTGAACGGCTTATAATATTTACCAATATATTGTTCCATGTCTTCGCGTGAACGAATTGTTGGAAACATGTTTACCGTGTCCAATGACTCTTCAACTAGTAAGCTTCTTAAACTTCTTTTTTCTTTAATAGCTTGGAATTCCTTTAATGCCAAAAACCCAGCACCAACCGTTCCAAGGACTTTTACTGTTCTTTTGATATAAATCATCTCCCATGCGGCTTTTCACTTACATTATACATACTAAGTACACAAAGAACTTAACAGAAATAATTTGGTTCTTGTTAATTTTCATAGAATAGCAAACAAGAGTAAATAGATCCCAGTAGAATCAGGATTTATTTACTCTTATTTTACATTTTTTATCCAACGAGCCGGAAGGAGCAAAAAAATATATCGCTATGAAGGTGGTGTTGGGTCGGTGGTTTCCCGGCCTTACACCACAGGACGAATTTTGAAATTCGCGTACTCTGCGAAGTTCAAAATCAAGACCCGAGACTGCTCTTCGGCTCGGATCGGTCCCATAGCGACCTAGTTTTCTTGCTCCTGGAGGTGGAGTATATATTCATTACTTAATTGAATAGTGTGTTCCCTCAAGTGAATTCTTCAATTCGACTTCATCAAAATCACCAGTAACTGTAGCATTATTATTGTCCAAACTTACATGAGCATCTGTAACACCAGAAACACCTGATAACTTCTCAGTAACGGTTTTTACATATCCGTCACATTTCATTCCTTCAACTGCATATGTCTTTTCCATAATATTATTCTCCATTCAATTTTTTTATGCTAATTTAAATCTCTTAAGCCTTAAGGCATTAAGCAAGACCGATACCGAACTAAAACTCATTGCTGCTCCAGCAATCATGGGATTAAGTAATGGCCCACCAAAAAATGTCAAAATTCCCATTGCAACAGGAATGCCTAACGTATTGTAAGCAAAAGCCCAGAACAAATTCTGTTTGATATTTCTAATCGTTGCCTGACTTAGTTTGATTGCATTAGGTACATCCATCAGATCATTCTTAATTAGAACTATATCAGCTGATTCAATTGCGACATCAGTACCTGATCCGATGGCAATTCCAACATCTGCTTGCGCTAACGCAGGAGCATCATTGATTCCGTCACCAACCATTGCAACTTGCATATTTTCAGCTTGTAACTTCTTAACTTCACTAGCCTTATCTTCAGGTAAAACTTCACTCAAGACCCGGTCGATCCCGACTTGTTTAGCAATTGCATTAGCCGTCTTAGAGTTATCACCCGTCAACATCGCTACTTGAATATTCATCTTATGCAAAGCTTCAATAGCTTTAGCACTATTAGACTTGATAGTATCTGCCACTGCAATAATTCCAGCAAACTGATTATTCATCGCAATAAACATTGGAGTTTTTCCTTCGTCGGCTAAACGATCAGATTCTAATTTGAAATCGCCTATATCAATATTTAATTCATGCAATAGTCCTTCATTGCCAAGCAAAACATCTTTGCCGTCAATCGTAGCTTGAATACCATAGCCTGGAATAGCCTTAAAATCACTAACCGAACTTAGTTCAATTTTTTTATCTTTAGCACTCTCAACAATTGCTTCTCCTAATGGGTGCTCTGAACCTATTTCGGCACTCGCAGCTAGTTGCAATAATTCATTCTCATCATAATTATTAGCAACTATATCAGTAACTACGGGTTTACCTTCTGTAATAGTTCCAGTCTTGTCAAAAACGATTGTTTGAATCTTACGAGCTGTTTCAAGTGCATCACCGCTCTTGATCAAGACACCATTTTCAGCTCCAAGACCAGTACCAACCATAATAGCCGTCGGCGTTGCTAGCCCTAGTGCGCATGGACAAGCAATAACTAAGACTGAAATGGTAATCGTTAGTGCATAAATCCAAGATTGTTGTCCCAAGAAGAACCATGCCAATCCCGATAATATCGCCAAAGTAATAACAACTGGTACAAAGACACTTGAAACTTTATCTGCGATTTTAGCAATCGGAGCTTTTGAACCTTGAGCATCTTCTACCAACTTAATAATTTGTGCCAATGCAGTATCTGAACCAATTTTAGTTGCCTTAAATCTAAAACTACCATTCTTGTTTATCGACGCTCCAACAACTTCATCACCAATGTGCTTCTCAATCGGCATGCTTTCACCAGTAATCATTGATTCGTCGACTGCTGATGTACCTTCGACTACGATCCCATCTACCGGAATCTTATCTCCAGGACGAACGACGATTATATCATCAACTTGAACTTGATCCAGATTAACTTCTACAACTTCACCATCTTTAACGATATTGGCTGTTTTAGGTGCAAGACCCATTAGTTTCTTGATGGCATCTGATGTTTTCCCTTTAGATACAGCTTCAAAATACTTACCTAATGTAATCAAAGTCAAAATAACTGCAGCTGATTCGTAATACAAGTTCATTGCAAAATCATTGTTTCCCATATAAGTCATAATTGTACCGTATAAACTATAAAAGAATGCAGCACTAGTACCCAAAGCAACTAAGGAATCCATATTAGGATGTCCTTTAAATAGTGACTTATAACCTACACTGAAAAACTCTCTACCAAAATAAATCACAGGAAGTACCAAAATCAATTGCACGGTCGCAAAGGTAATTGGATGTGACATTGGACTGATTAACTCCGGTAAAGGCAATCCAATCATATGTCCCATCGCAATATACAGTAACGGTACTGCAAATACCGCCGACATCCAAAAACGATTCCACATTATTTTAATATGAGCTTGTTTACGATCTGCAATATTATCTGATTGTTCGATTGTATTATCCTCATCAGATAATTTAGCACTGTATCCAGCATTGCTAACGGCCGAAGTAATATCATTAAGTGATAACTGAGACTGATCGAATATAACATTCATTTTTTCACTAGCCAGATTAACATTAACCGTATCAACACCTAATTTGGATACAGCCTTTTCGATAGTCTGAGCACAACTGGCACAAACCATGCCTTCAATATCAAATATCTTAGTAACAACGTCTCGTACTACTGAATATCCTGCATTATCTACGGCAGTAGAAATATCAGAAATTGAAATAGTATCATCGTAATCAACGTTCAATTCTTCAGTAGCATAATTTACACTAGCTTTTTTTACACCACTTAAATTGCCAACCGTTTTCTCAATCGTCTGGGCGCATGATGTACACACCATTCCCTCGATTGCATATGTACCTTGAGACAAGATATCACCTCCGTGTTTACAATTGTCATTCATTGATGAATTAAGCATATCATATCGTCTACATCCGTCAACACAAAAATAAAAAAATTAGGGAAAAGACTAATAAATTAATCTTTTCCCTAAATATTATTCACAATGACAATTGCCAGGTACACAATTACAATTTATTTTAGATACTGCTTGTTTATGATTCAGCTTATCTTGAATCTTATCAATATCTTCTTGAGTTAATTCTGATTCGTCAATAATATAAGCAACAGCTGATCCGACTTTTTTAGCACAAACTTGATTGAAGAACTTCTTAGACGCTAGGTCAACCGTACGACTCTCATCCATAACGGATGAATATATAAACTTGTTGCCATCTTTCTCTGCCTTAATGATTCCCTTATCAGTTAATCTATGTAAAAGCGTCTTAATTGTAGCTGGCTTCCAATTCATGGAATCTCCCAGCACATCTATTAATTGACGTGATGTAACAGTATCGAGTGCCCAAATGACACGCATGATACGCCATTCGGCATCTGTAATGTTGATATTTGTCGTTTCTAGCATAATTATCACTACCTCTGATTTTATATTCTACCAGTGCGAGTATATTTCAACAATAATAACTATTACTACCATCCCAGTGAAAATCAGCACAACGTTATTAAGTTAATTTATAGATACATTAAAAATACTACCGATAATGTAAGTAATAACACTGGTACCAACACCTATCATAATATTACGTAAAACTGTCTTCTTAGTAGATATATCTGTGTTAGCAGTACTTATGATGGCATTCAAAGTTAAGGCCACGACCATTGCAATCGCAGTATTAGCCACTCGCCACTTATCAGTAGATACGCACATAGCAATTAGTGGAATTATTGCACCAAGTATAAAAGCACAAAAAGATGCCGCTGCCGCATGCAATGGAACTAACATATCCTCTCGATGAATTTTAGTTTGAGCCAATTCAGACTGAGATTCTATTTTTTCTCCTGAACATCATGTTGAGTACTTACAGACATCCATTCACCACCTGCCATTGAGCAAGCTCCTGCTAACATCCCTGAAACACCAGTTATAAGTAAAGTACTATTGTCAAAATTTGCTCCCGCAGCACCAAGAACAATTCCCGATACAGAAATAATTCCGTCATTAGCGCCCAAGATCCCAGCTCTTAACACATTTAGTCTATCCCAAAAATGATTTCTAAAAAAAGATCTTTTTATAATTTTTTTCATGTAAACGCACTCCTACCATTAACTACACTATACACCATTGGAATATTTTCAACATATTTTAATTTATTTTTGTTTAATCAAATTCACTAAACTTACGACTTAAAGCGAACAGCTCCAGCAATCCAAAATCGGATTACTGGAGCTGTTTGCCTTAATACTCGAAAGCTGACCATGGTTTGTCACGCTCTCAATAAATTATTTAATATCATAATCTACAGGATTAATTTCTTTTGAGGCAGGTTTCAAGTGGAACATTCCTCTGAAGAAGACAACCAATAGAATAACTACACCAGCAGTAAAGATAATATCAGGTATTGAACGTGCAATTGTTAATCCCATAATAACTGGGTCTTGATAGAAGCTGGCCAAACGTGCATGCCAGTATCCGTGTTCTAGAGCATCCTTCAATTGTAAGAAGCCCATTGGCATCAAAGTAATGAATGTCATACCGGCAAGTCCGATATTCATGACAATACATGCCCATTTGATCCATTTATCAACTTTCTTAGTCCAGAACTCTGGCTTCGTCAAATGACGCATTGCAAACAACATAATAGCAACAGAGAAGAAGCCATAAACACCGGCCATCGATCCATGAGCATGAGCCGACGTCCATTGTGTTCCGTGTTCAAAATAGTTAATTGCTGGAGCATTGATCAAGAATCCAAGTGCTCCAGCACCGATAGCATTCCATAAACCAGTTGATACTAGGAACATAAATGTTCCTTTGTATGGGAATTCCATTGATGAATCCTTGTATACACGATAATGTGTATACGCTTCCCAAACTAATAAACATAGTGGAATAACTTCTAGAGCTGAGAAACATGATCCGAGTGCCAACCAAATAGAATGGTCACCTTCCCAGAAATAATGATGTCCCATTCCGACAACACCAGTTCCTAACAATAGGATCAATTGGAAATACAAGGCTCTGATAGTTGACTTAATAGTAGTTAACTTCATATCAACCATTAGGTAACCGATCAAAATAACCGCGAATGATTCAAAGATACCTTCAACCCATAGATGGACGATCCACCATCTCCAGTAATCAGCAAAGGTAACATGTGAATTAGGCAAAATAAATAATGAAGCTAGATAAAATGCTGGAATAGCAATCGATCCGCAAAGTAACAATTGAAGTAATCTGGAACGATCAAGATTCTTCTTAATCTTAATTGCTGGCAAGAAGCCACGCAATAATATGATTACCCATAGAACCATACCAATGATAAATAGAACTTGCCAGAACTTACCCATTTCAGCATATTCCCAGCCATAGTGACCGAATAACCACCATTTATCATTAATGATTCCAAGAGTTGATCCCCACTCACCGAGCATTGATCCACCGACAACAACCAATAGTGCGTAGAACAAAATATCAACTAGTAGTCCTTGACGTTTTGGTTCACGACCAATGATACGTGGTGTGATATAAATACCAGTTGCTAACCAGGCAGTAGCAATCCAGAAAATAACTAATTGCAAGTGCCATGTCTTAGCTAAATTAAATGGCCAAATATTCTGCAATGGTATTCCAAAGAACGAATTCTCAACATAATAATGGGCTAACAATTCACCCAACAATACTTGAACAAAGAACATCAACATAACGATCAAGAAATACTTAGCAGCTTTTCGTTGCGAACTAGTAATCGGCTCGTCTGTCTTAATACCTTTGATATCCTTAAAGTCTTCCGCATATTGCATGTCGAAGTGATACTTCTTATAAACATAAATAACTAGACCAACACCGGCAACTAACAGAGCAACTGACATTGCAGTCCAAACCATGGCGTCAGAAGTCATAACATTACCAGCATCCAAATCATATGGCCAGTTGTTAGTATATGAATATTGTTGACCTGGACGATTTGTTGATGATAACCAAGCTCCCCAGAAGAAGAAGTAAGTTAATTGATCAACTTTATCTCCATTTTCCATGAAGTCATTAGTCATATTTTTAATCATGTTCTCAGGTAATCCAGCTTCATCAGGATTATTCTTGAAAACACGACGATAATATTTCGTTAAGTAATTCAAACCTGAAACTTGAGCATCAGTTAAAACTAACTGATTCGTTTTTGAATTATAACGATTCTTTCGAATTTCGTCTTTAACTACACCCTTAATTCCAGATTTTTGCTCTGTAGTTAAAGATTTGAAATCCTTATCGAAGTTCTTCTTGGCATAGTATTCATCCATACCCTTTAAATAAATATGTAGTGCTTCAGCTGTATAATCTGGTCCAAAATAAGTACCATTTCCGAGATAAGTACCATAATCTGTTAAACCATATTTTTCGAAGACAGCTTGTCCTGACACTAGTTCGCCCTTTGTAACGACAGTTGTGCCAGCTTCATTAACAATCTTAGATGGACGAGGTGCTTCATTCTTAAAAATCAAAAGTCCCCCGGCGATTAAAATCGAGAAAGCAATGACTAAAACCCAAAGTAAAATCTTATTTAGCTTCTTGTAAGAAGTCATAAAATTTCCCCCTACTTACAGTTTTTAATCAGCCCCTTGATCGTTACCAATTCATTCTTGTTGTTATTGAATTCAGAAAAGACACGCGCCTTAGTGAATAGCTCATCTGTTCGAGCACTAGGACCATTTTCAGCGCAATCATTAATAGCTAATTGGGCATACAATCTAGCAATATAATAAGTTACGTGGTTATCGGAACAGACTTTTACACCATAATTAAGTAAAGTATTGGCAGTTTCATAATCTTTTTGGTCCGAATAATAAATTGCACAATAAAAAATTATACTAATGTAACGCCAAATTTGAGCAATGTTCTCAATCGACATTCCATAAATATCGTTAAATACTTTACTAAAATAATATTCACTCTTGGAAGAGTCTTTTTGTTGGGCATAAACCATCCCCATACCTGTGTATGCAAGAAAAGTAAAAATGGTTTTTCCTTCCGAATCCAAATTTGTCAAAATCTGATTAAAATCAAATACAGCTTCAAACAAATCTCCATTATCTAAAATATTCAAATAACCCTTGAGGTAGTAATACTGCAACAAGGCATCATCATCATCTTTTAGTAAACTTTCGTCGATTTTGTTCAAAATACTCCATGATTCTTTATAATCACTAGTAATCAAATTAAACTCAACTTTATCCATTGATTTAATGATTTTCTTAGAAGTACTATCATTAACCCCCATAACATCATCCAAAGACAAATCTAGACGGTTACAAAGCTGAATCAAGATTTTTAATGACGGAATTTTTCCGTTATTTTCAAATTTGCTCAAAGTGGCTTGAGTACAAATACCATTACTCAATTCCTTCTGTGACAAACCTAATTGCTTTCTTCTATTCACAAAACTCTGTATGTTCATACGAACACCTCTATATAAAATATAAATATCTTCATGAATAGAATTATATACTCATCTGCCATTTCGTGCCATAATAACTAAATTTCTCGGTAATAATCAAAACTGATCATATCCTTATACTAATAGGATTTCACGTTTTTGTAAACACTATTTTATATATTAAATATTCCAATAATATATCAAAATTCGATTTCACAATATCCATCAATAGGAGCAGCAAGCCTTTCTCGTTTTTCAACTGATAACATTGTGAAAATAAAAAAAGTTGTGACATAACTATAAAATTCATTAAATTTGCAGCGTATACGCGTGACAAAGCACAACTTCTTCCGTTTAAACACGAATACCCCCGCATTTACTTACGTAAATACGAGGGTACTCTCAGAAGTTAAGCGTGCTTTGTTACGCTCTACTTATTTTTTAAATCTTCAATTGAATTAATATTCTTCATATACTTAGGAACAGCTAAGCCAACTTTAGCACCCTTTAAGTTAGGTCCTAAGTCTTCGAAACGTCCCTTGTAATCTTTGTAATACAATCCAGATGTCTTAGGCAACCAAGCACTGACTTGTGCATCTGCAGCCTTCGTAGCTATAGATGCCCATACAGGTTGTTGCTCCATTGCTTGAATCGTTACCTTATATCCTTGATTACGTAAGACCTGCGCAACAACGTTAGTTGAAGCAATTTCAGAATCCCACGCAACGTAAGTCATCTTAAGTGACTTGCCATGGACTTTCTTAACACCCTTAGTCCATTCGTCTACTAACTTAGGATTGGCTTTAATCCATTGTTTAGCAGCCTTTTGTGGATCCATACCATTATTGACCTTCAACATAACTTCAGACATTTGTGCCGGTTTCCAATGGAATCGATCTAAGATCGTATATGCTTCAGGATCATCCTTCTTCAATCCTAATCTAACTACGGTATGAATACTTTCAGCTTTTCCGTAGACATTTTTAGGATCTTTTAAGAATTTAATAGGATACTTAGTAAACATCCAATGTGGTTGCCAACCAGTAACAACAATTGGTCGTTTTTCTTTAATAGCTTTGTCAAGAGTACTAGTCATTGCAGCAGTTGAACTGGTTTGTAATTGCCAATTCTTATCGCTCAATCCATATTCCTTCAGAGCTTTTTGCGTAGATGACATAATACCAGCACCGGCATCAATACCAGTTATAGTATAGTTGATCTGCTGACCAAGCTTCTTACTACTATCATATGGTTGAGTCTGTGAGCTACAAGCAGTAATTAATGGAATAATCAGTAATGCTACAAAGAAAAGACTTAAATATCTTAATTTTTTCTTCAAACAATCCCTCCTATCCTCTCTTGTGATCACGTGTTAATGATTGTGTAAGTCTATCTAAGATAATTGCCAAGATAACAACGGCAAGACCAGCGGCGAAACCACCACCAGCATCATTTCTACCAACGGCGAAGTATACCTTAGTACCAAGACCCATAGCACCGATCATTGATGCAGTAACAACCATAGATAGTGATAGCATCATACTTTGATTTACACCGGCCATTAAACTAGTCTTGGCCAATGGTAATTCTACTTTAAATAGTTTTTGCCATTCAGTTGAACCGAATGAATCTGCAGCTTCGATCAATTCGCCTGGAACTTCACGAATACCCATATTTGTCATTCTAACTGTTGGAGGCATAGCGAAAATAACAGAAGCAACGATACCAGGTACCATACCAATTCCAAATAGTGCAACAGCAGGAATCAAGTAAACGAAAGCTGGCATTGTCTGCATGAAATCAAGAATTGGTTTCAAAATTATTTCAGCAATGCGGCTCTTAGACATCAATATTCCTAGTGGAATACCAATAACTAGAGCAATTAAACTAGATGTTAATACCAATGTTAATGTTTGTGTCATATCACGCCAGAAATCTAAGTTCCAGATCAATAATAATCCGAAGAACTCAAATCCTAATAAACTCCAGCGTTGATCATCTCGATTGACATAATAAGTTAGTGCCAATACTAAAACGATAAATAACCAAATTGGAATGAGATCGAATACCCATTGGAAAGCATTATTAATTCCGCCAATAAAATTAGTTACACCATTGAAAAATCCAGTGAAAGATACTAACCAATCGACAAAACCATCGATCCAGTGTGCTAATGGTAATTGTGGAATACTATTCAAAATCACTCACCTCATTTCCTGCAAGGGCACCAAGTACGGCACCACGAACAATAATTCCTTTAAGTTGTCCATCGTCATTAACTACGGCGAATGGAATACCAGTTTGAGAAATATCATCCATCAAGTCATTAATAGGTGTGTCAACGTGAGCTGTTGGTACATCGGACTTAACAATCGATCTTAGATCACTGCTGTCCTTACGAACCAATCCAATAACATCGTTAGCATCAACGATACCAATCAATGTTCTCTTATTATCAACAACATATGCTGTTGAAACTTCATTGTTCTTCATTCGCTTCAAGGTTAATCTTGGACCAGCTTTATCAACATTGATAGTAACTGGTCGAATCATAACATTACCTGCTGTAAGAACTTTACTACGATCAACATTCTCAATAAATTCTTCAACATACTCGTTAGCTGGATGTGTCAAAATATCTTCAGGTGTACCAGTTTGAACTACTTCACCATCACGCATGATCATGATATGATCACCTAACTTCAAAGCTTCATTCAAATCATGACTAATGAAGATAATCGTCTTATGTAGACGTTCTTGAATATCCAACAATTGATCTTGCATATCTGTTCTATTCAATGGATCAAGGGCTGAAAAGGCTTCATCCATTAATAGTATTTCAGGATCATTAGCCAAGGCACGAGCTAACCCAACACGTTGCTGCATACCACCTGATAATTGATCAGGATATTCGTCATTGTAACCAGTAATTCCTACTTGCTCCAATGCGATATTCGCTTTTTTCTCACGTGTCTCTTTATCGACACCTTGAATTTCTAATCCATATTCAGCATTTTCCAAAACTGTTCTGTTAGGAAGTAATCCGAAGTTTTGAAAAACCATACTCATCTTTTTACGACGTACTTCACGAAGTGACTTCTTATCCATCTTCATCAAGTTCTCACCGTCAATTAATACTGATCCATCTGTTGGTTCAATCAATCTATTGATCATACGGACCATTGTTGACTTACCACTACCGGATAGACCCATAATAACGAAGATTTCACCATCGTTGATTTCGAAATTAGCTTGATCGACACCAACTGTGGCACCCGTTTCTTTTAGAATCTCAGGTTTAGTCTTACCTTGCTTAATTAATTCTTTAGCGCGACCAACATGTTTACCAAAAATCTTAGTTAAATTTTTAACCTCAACTTTTACTGTCATCAAATCCCCCATTCTTGGAATAGAGTGAAATTAACTTTTCACCCGCATATAAAAATATTTATGCGTAACCTCATTAGATAAAATCAGCTCTCGAGTAAAGCGTAACTATACTCAGGAGCTAACATCAAAATAATTCTTATATTCTTTATTTTCTCAATTAAAAACGCCATTATTCATAAGGCAAAAATAACAGCAACACACGTATTACCTTAACAAATATGATTATCCATTGCAAACTATGTGTACTTAAAACGCCCGTATACGGGCGTTTTAAGTATTTTTTCACAATAGTCAATATACTACTGTAACAATAATTATAAGGCTTTCAATTTTTTGATTAAAAAATTCAAAAAAAAATATCAAGATTCTACTTTTACAGTAAAAATCTCGATACTTTTTTTGCGGGAATGCACTGTTTTTTGAGGGGGAAACAGCACTACGGAAAAGGTATTACATTTCACTTCCCTAACCTGCCAGGCTTGGGAAGTCTTAAAAACTCATATTGTCTGCCCACTTCTTAGTTAAGAAGTAACTATTCATCTTATAGTTAGTCTTATTAGGGTCGGCTTTCTTGCTCTTGTAGTATGGTTCCAAATGTTTATCCAGAATCAACCAACCACGCCATCCCATATGGATAGTGTCTTCAGCAATATAGTTAGGATTCTTCTCATGAGTCAAATCAACGATATTGTTGAAGCCTTGTGATTTAAGTTGATATTTAATCTTCTTACTGAAATTAGCTAATGAATCCTTTGGCATACCAGTATACTTAATCCATTTTGGATTTACTGGTTGAATTACAAACATAACTTCAGTGTGGTTCTGATTGAACATATAGAGCATGGCTTCAAAGTCATTATATTCAGGGGATTGGTTGTAATTAACTTTTGTATGAGCATTCTTGTATCTGTGAATTCTTCTATATAATTGTTTTCTATAGAAGGAATCACCAATCTGCAAGTCATTTTCACGAGAATGTCTCTTTGCCATTTTAACTGCAAGTTTATTCAAATCCTTGTAATCATAATCCTTAGGTAATTGGGCAGCTGCTTTATTGATTTTATCTTGATGGTCATTTAAAGAAATAGTTCCAAACAGTGAATCCTGATTCTTCAAACTATTTCTCGATATATTTCCAATATAGAAGCGTTGGAAACTAGTAATATTCTTACCATCGGCGATTCTCAACAAAGCGTTTGTTTCAATAGTACCTAAATCGCTGTCTAGATCCAGAATTCTATTGGCAATATATTTGTTCATCTTCTTATTACCATGATTAGAATTACTAATAAATCCTGTTATTTGTAATGGTGATAGGAAATACTTGAATGCATCTGAAGGTACACCCTTCTTTGTAAACCATTGTGGTGAAATAATCACAACGGCTTTTTGATTCTTCAAATTGCTCATTCCACTTACATTAAGTGTCTGTGTTAATGAAGCCGTACCAGGATTACCTAGTAAAAATGGCTTATTCTTCCAATGGTATTTTTGAGCCATAGAAGATGGATGGAATGGGTCCATTCTAGAAAGTTCAGATGATCCAATAATAGGAATGTAATTTTCTTTTTCGGCTGCATTCTTAACACTTTCACCTTTGAGAACTCTAACATCTAACGATGTAGAGGCTTGATCTATCTTATGTGAAGTAACTGTTTTGAAATTAATCGGAGTCCATAAAAGAATCAATAACGCAACAATCGCAACTATTACAGGTCCAAAAATCATCCATAACTTTTTTTTCATAGTTTATTCCAATTCTTTTACACGGTCTGAGATTTTGTTAATTGTTGACCATTGTGAACGATCAAACTCTGAAACAGGAACCTCAATTCCAAATTCATCCTGTAATGTTACTAGAACTTCAACTGTTGCCATTGAATCTAGGATACCAGTTGCGAATAAATCTTGATCTGCATCTTCTCCGATATTGTCCAAACCTGTTACGTCTTTTAAAATGTCTACAATTTTTTCTGTGTTTTCCATAATGAATACTCTCCTTTAATTAGCTGAACCATAATGTGTTCAAAAATCCTGAGAAAATTAGGAAACTGAAGCAAACTACGTTGAAAGTTATGAAGATTGCTAGAGCCTTAGTAAATTTGTTGCTTGGAATTTGTTGACGATGTTTCTTCTTGTATCTAAGCCATGCATCATTCGTAATCATTGCACATGCATGGAAAATACCATAAACAATGTAGTACCATGTAACACCATGCCAGAATCCCATGATTAGGAATAGTGCCACATAACCGATGTTAGCCATTGTAATTCTGCTCTTGATTAACTTCTTCTTCATCATCATAAAGATTAGACGCATGTAGATGAAGTCTCTAAACCAGAATGACAATGTAATGTGCCATCTGTTCCAGAAATCCTTAATGTTGACTGACTTGAAGGGTTGCTTGAAGTTCATCGGTGTTTCTACACCCATGAAATTACTGATTGCAACCGCAAAGAGTGAATACCCTGCGAAGTCAAAGAACAAATACATACTATAAGTGTACATGTAGGCAACTAATGCCCAGGAAATTCCTAGTGGTGCTTGATCTCCGTATGACAAGGCTAGTATAGATACTTTAGGTAATAGCAATGTCCCAAAGAAATATCCCAAAATGAACTTATAAACTAATCCCAACATCAATCTGTTAGTACCGGTATGTAATAATTCCAAATACTTTTCACGACTCGGTACCTTTAATACATCTTTTTGAAAACGGCGGAAACGGTCGATTGGTCCAGATGAAATAGTTGGGAAGAATAGTAGGAACCTTACGAACTCAGTTGGTTTGATTTCTTTGATCGTACCATCTCTAAGTTCCATGATAATTTCTACTGCTTTGAAAGTTAAATAACTTATTCCCATGAATGCAAATAGTGAAATCGTAGCATTCTTTAATATTGGATCTAGTTTTACGAAGACCAGTGGAACAATCGCCAGAACTACCGCTGAACTGAATACCCAAAAGTTATTGTGATTCTTTCGATAATGCTTGTATGCAAAGACAACAATCATTTCAAACAAAATATAGAATATTAACGAAATACCTTGCCTTGCATCACCTCCGAAGAAGGTAATGGCTAAAATAACAACAGTTGCAAAGAAATCATAAATTCTGAAACGTTTGCCGTATAGTAAACCAATGATAATTGGAAGAAGAAGTGCTAATAGATAGATGAAATAATGCGGTGAGCTGTATGGTGTAATGTTATGCATTAATCTCGCCTATTAGTGCCTTTCTATCAATCTTTCCATTTTTACTAATCGGCAGTTGTTCTACAAACTTCAAAACGTTAGGAATCATGTAATCCATTGTTGTTGTCTTTAATTCATTCTTGATTTCAGAATTCAATTCAAGCTCATCAACTGTCTTGAATTTATCCTCTAGAACAATATTTGCAATCATCTTACTTACTTGTTTCTTATTGTTGTATAGAGGAACTGTACAAGATTGCTTTACCTGATCCAAATTGCCAAGCATAGAATCCACTTCTTCTAATTCGATACGATATCCATGCATTTTAATTTGAAAATCAGTTCTACCTTTATAAAATAGTAATCCATCAGGTGCTTCGCTAACCATATCACCAGTGTGATAGAAGGTTTCATCATTAATAACTTCGAAGGCTTTTTCAGTTTGAACAGGATTGTTTAGATAACCTTTAGAAACATCTGGTCCACTTACTAGTAATTCTCCAGTTAAGTAACCATCGTCACCCTTTTCAAAATTATAAATAATGTGATTCATATTGGATTTAAGATATCCAATTGGTAATCGATCATATTTTGATAGGACTTCGTGGTCAATCAAGATTGAGGTAATTGCTACTGTGTTTTCAGTAGGCCCATATGTGTTGTAAAGTTTAGCTTTTGGAAACTTCTTCAACAACTTAGTTGCGGTAGCATGAGTTAACTCTTCACCACAGAAGATAAACTTCTTCAACTTTGGCATATTCACACTATCAAATCCTCTGAACAACATGCACATTTCAAAGAATGAAGGTGTTGAGATCCAAGTGTCAAAGTTAGATTCTGTAATAGCGTTTTGAAGTTTTCCAAAGTTCCTAGTTGTTTCTTTGTCGACAACTGTTAATGTGGCTCCATTAGTTAGTCCCGGATAAATATCAAAGACTGATAGGTCAAATGAAAATGGTGCTTGTAGCATTAAGTTAGTTTCATTTGAATAATCAAACTCACTATCGACCCAGTTAACGAAGTCTAACAAGTTATTAGTCGTAATTTGTACTCCCTTAGGAGTTCCTGTAGTTCCAGAGGTGAAGATAATATAAAAGTCATCATCTGGACCGATGCTCTTATTTGCATCGTAAATATCATTTTCTGAATTCATTGCTTCAATCAATTCAGCTTGAGAGATAACTGGTGTTTCAATTCCAAAATTCTCTACGTTACTCCAGTTAAGTACCAATGATGGTTGTGCAACTGAATTGATTTGTATAATACGTTGTGGATCTGATCCATCGTCAACCGGAATGTATGGATGTCCAGCTTTAATAGCTCCCAGGAACATCACTAGCATTTCAAATTGTTGACCACCGTAAATTACAATTGGACTCTTTTCAGGTAAGAACTTGTCTTGCAAGAAATTAGCAATTCGATCAGATTTTTGTCCCAAATCACGGTAAGTTTCTGTTACCGAACCATTTTGATAACAAATTTTATCAGGTGTTTGGTTAATAATATCTGTAATTCTTTCAATAATTGAATTCATGACTATTCCCTTCTCTCGTTCTCAATTTAAAAGTCGTTATAGATAAACTTGACGCTACCTACACCGTTGTAACCATATATGTATAAAAGAACTAAAAAGATTGCGAAAAAGGCGATGGTCTTAATTACAAACATACTGACTGGTTTTCTTAAAAATATAAGTAAATTCTTCATCATAATTTATACCTCTCCGTTTATTCCGCTGCGCAAGGCCTATATAACCATTCAAATATATAGGGTGTCAAACAAAAAAATTAATAGATTTTATGAATTACTTTTTTATCTATATAACTTTTATAAGTATTATAATAATTGTTGTTTAAACATGTGTAGCTGTTTTCGTAAAAATATTTTGTTGTTTTTGACCAAAACATACTGTCACAGTCGATTTATACGTTATATGTTTAAACAACTATCAGTAAAAAAAGAATAATCTCATGATAATAATTCAAAATATCCTTTTATTTAAAAATCACAGTTACTCGTTACCGAAATAAATAACCAATTTCCCCTCTTAAAAAACAAAACATTCTCAATTTATATATAAAAATAAGAATAACTAGATATTTTTCTTTCCATTAATACTGAAAAATAATTTAGCCAAAATGTAATCTGTACCTAAATAACGGTAATATTTTGATACGTTGTCTATAATAGTTTTCTATTTTCTGAAAGTCGTCTGCTTCTTCTTACAACTAACTTACAAATTTGTAAGGTTGCCATTATAGCAACCTTTGAAAACTCCAGTTTTCTACTTTTTGCTTGCCAAATCTCAATTTAATATGTTCTGAAACAGAAAAACCATTCTTTTCATAAAATTGACAGTTAGGCACAGTATTAGTCATCAGTGTCATCCTTCTGACATTTTTCTTCCTTAATAATGGAAACAAATATTCTTGAAGCATTTCTGTTCCTAATTTTCTACCTTGATACTTGGGAGAAATAGCTAAAATACCTAAATACCATGTAGGAACATCTGATGACTCTAGACTTTTACTTTCAGCACGGTTCATTTCCTGCAAGTAACTCCACAATCTGCACTTAAAAAAGTATGGCAATAATTTGAGCACACCGGCTTTAATAAAATCCCAATTAGTTATCTTCCTATCATCTAATGATTCCAGCAATGCCACTGACACTATTTCATCGTTAAGTATTCCAACATATCCGTGACTGTTTCTCAAATCTACAGCTAGCTCAATCGTCAATATTAGTTTCAGAAACTTTCGATACTCAGTATCATTTTTGAATCTCTTTCTTAGGACATCCCAATATAGTGGATAGTCAAAGAACGCATTAGTTTCTAATTCAGCAATCTCATCCAAGTCTCCAATTGTTGCTTCGCGGTAATCAATCATTTGATTTCTCCTTATAATTTAAATTACGTAATTTTTTTGAAATTGTATCAAAAATAGGATTGCCAAACGGCAATCCTATTTATTTTGTATCTGGAAAGAACTTTGATAATTCATAGTTCATATGAAGTAGTTCCAACGAATGTTCATTTTGAAGTCTGTCTAATTTCACTTGGTTATCGTCAACCTTTAATAACTCACGAATATCCTGAAATGACTGTGCAACCTCGAAGTAGTATTGATATCTCAATGACGAAAGTTGAATATTAACTTTTTGTCGACTCCAAATAGGTGCTTCAGAAGATCCCGTGAATAAATTATTTAAGAAGTCGTAGTCAAAATCAGACCAATCTCTTATTTTGTATTCATTAACTAACGATTTAATATCCGCAATATTATCAAACACTGCTGCGAAATTGAGCAACCAATTCATCTTTTGTGTAAAAGCATTTTTTTGTGACAAAGCAGCCACCAAATAGAGCGTACGTAAGTACTTAGCATCTTTGAATTTAAATTTTTTATCTAAATCATCAATCAGGAAAAATGCATTTTGCAAATAGTAGCTTTTATTTTTTTGCTTGTTAATAAAGTTTTCCAACAAGTCTTGTGTATAAATAGTAATTACACCCGTATTGAATAACTTATCCACAGGCATTTCTTCCCCAACTAAAGCTGCGAGCTGTGCCTCTTTATCATCCTGCAATTTCTTTTGAGCCGGTTTATCATCATCACTCCACGGTAAACACAATTGATTGTTTTTTAAAATCGAATAATACGTTATCTCTGTCATTTCCCTACCCACCTTACTTCTATTGTAACCAAAAAAGCCGCCGAATAAACGACGACTTTTTCTACCAACTAGCTTTTTTTACACCAGGGATCTGACCAGCATGAGCCAACTTGCGGAAGTTCAATCTGGACATTTGGAACTTACTCATATAACCATGTGGACGACCATCGATCAAATCACGAGAATGTAGTCTCGTAGCCGATGAATCCCTTGGTAATTTGCTAAGTTCTTCATAATTTCCGGCTGCCTTCAATTCCTTACGCAATGAAGCGTAACGTTCAACAGTTCTTTGCAGTCTTTTTTCACGTTCAATCTTTGCTTTACGTGCCATAAATCTAATACCTAACCTTTTCCTATTTTGTTGTACTTATATAGGAAGTCAATACTAGTATTTTTCGAATCGCCTTATACATTAACAAATTAATATATGCATATCAAATTATTTGATTTCATACCTCAAAACTGTTTTAAGTCTTTCAGGTTCAACTCTTCTTGCATCTGATAGATAGATTTCACGATGAATCTTGGACTTACGTTCTCGGCCAATTTCAGAAGCAAAACTATCCATTATTTCAAAACTGGCTGGTTCATCATCGTATTTTCCAATATGCAATATTTCAATTGCATCATAAGCTGGACGCGTGATTATTTCTAAATCTTCCATTAAAGGTTGGTACTTCTTTTGTTTGACCTCAGTAATCGCTGCATTGATGATATCATCTGGAACAAAGTCAGGAATTCGTATCATGATATCATACTCGAATTCATTCTTATCCAAATGATCGAGTTTACGCCCATTCTCGGTCAAAGACCAGACACCTTCCAACGGAAAAACAACGTAATCGTCAAATTCCACATCGTTCAAATTTTGACAATACTTTTTATACTTACTCTTTATTCCATAAGAAATAGGATATAAAACACTTATTCTATCCTTAAACTGAAGTCCATTGGGATCTCCTATTCCGTACAACGAAACAAAACGTTGCTCTGGAACTGAAACTTTGACAGCTTTTTGCTTGGGTAAATACAATTCTTTTTCTCGTTTACGCCATTCATATTTCATTTTGCCCACCTCAGGTATTCATCTTTGACAATATCATACTAAAATTACGTATATTTTTCATTTATTCCAGATTTCATAAGAATTTTTTACAAAAGTTGATGTAAATAAAGACACTTTTTGTGATTCGTGATACTATTAAGTTAATTAATAGGACGTCGGGGGATATATCATGATATTATCAAAAGTTATAAATAGTATAATTATCAGTTTAAGTGCCTTCTTCTTATATTCTCCTGTTGCACAGGCCGCAACTACCGACGCATCATCATTAGACAATTCTAATAATGTCGCTATAACTACCGATAATTCTGCTAACAATGATACTTCCGACACAAAGACTTCAAATGTCAGCGTCAAAGTCATCACAGGTTTATTAACACTCGACGCCGTTCCAAACTTCAACTTTGGTAATGGAGCTTCTGGAACTACATTGAACTTAAAAGATAATTCTGACGATGGTGATATTATCGTTGATGGTAATTCTCAAGGTATCCTACAAGTAACAGAATCTCGTAAAAATGCCGACGGACAGACACCTGGTTTTAACTTGTCTGCACGTTTAAATAGCTTCACTTCAAATGGTCAAAAAATAAATGGTTTCTCAATGACACTTAATCCTGAGGAACTGTATGATGCTGACGGAGATAATGTAAGTACAACATCAAACAAAATTACCACAAATAAAGCTAGATTGACTGCTGGTAGTAATCAAGAAACTAACGTTATGAATTTGGCAGCCGGATCATACAAAGCCGGTACAATCACTACAAGTTTTACTACTTCAGATTCAGCTAGTCTCTATGTTCCTAAGAATGCTGATACATCATCAAAACCAGCTAAAAAATACTCCAGTTCAATTGTTTGGACATTAACTCCAACACCTTCAGTAAACTAAAAAAATCTTCCTTAATCAGGAAGATTTTTTTTGTCTATAATTTCGAAAGTATCACTTATACCCATGCTATCGTACAACCGTTGATTAATTTCTTTTTCCACTTCATCTAAGCTGGCATTCACATTTTCGACTTTTTGTTTAACATTATTAAACTTTTGAATTGATTCTTTTTGTTTTTCCACAGGTATAATTGGAATTCTTAAATTTCCGATATTTTCCAAGCCCAGTTTATTTAACTGAAATTTCCCAACCGGACTGTGGATAAATTCTATTAACCAGTCCTTACTAATATTCTTAGACGTAACATCAATGTATATTGATTTTCTGTCAATTACCAAATCAGTTTCCGGTTTACTATCATCATCTATATAAACTTTAGCAACATCTGATAGTCGATAAGTATTACCATCCTCCAGTTGACTATAATCTATCTGAATAGATAAATTATCTTGTAAAGCAAACGTATATTTTTGAACATAACGGCTCGGTATAAGAGAATTATTACTTTCTTTAATTTCATCCAAAGGAACATTCCTAACAAACCCAGAATATTCTTTGCTATTGTTAACAGATTTAACTATTCTATCAATCTTTTGTTTATCTAACTTCAACTTTAATTCATCAAAAATCGTAGGTGAATTAATCATTCTGATATACTGATTAGTTTTACGTTTGTTTTTTCGAACTATCAAAACAATATTCTGATGATAGTTTACTTTTCTTGGCAATTGAATGACTGTATCGATCCATTCGTTTCTAATGTATTCTTCCTTTACTATGTTTTTCATCTCTAATTTTTTCTCAGATACCCCAAAGACTCCGAGTCCATTCGCTTTAACTTGTGACATATTACTATCAATATCTTTAAAAACATCGTCATTCTCTTCCCTTTTAAGGAAATACTTTAAAGTCATCATTTCAGTAGCTGGATTATCTACATCGGTCTTTAATATTTCTTCAATATCTGGATTCAAAAGATCATTATCAATTATTGATAGTGCCTTATCATACTCTTTTCTATTAGGGACGAACTCATCATGATACAAATTAACATTCTTGGCATTCATACAATACGCAAATATCAAAACAAAATCATAGCGAAGTGTTGCTTCAAAGCCGTCAATCCTCTGTTCATGATTGTAATTCAAAATATGCTTAATCACAGATCCATATTGGAAATTGCTATCCAGTATGACATCACTCGATTTTACGTTGGCTAGAATATATATCAAATAAGACATGGGAAGACTCTTGATATCATCATTCAATAGTCCATAAACTTTTTTGAAATATTCCTCATCCGAAATATTTTCGAGACTATCACAAATATCTTTCACCTTTTGAATATCAATAATTTTAGGAACGTTATCAGTAAACTCAAAGCCTAATTTTTTTGCTTTTTCGTTAAACATGGGAACCAATTTTTCGGGTTCAGCCTCAAGTCTTGGTAACATTTCAGATCTATTATTGTGAATCACAAATATTATCATTGCCCAATAATAACTATATTTCCAACCCATTTCGTTTCCCCACTACTTATATCTTAGATTTAAAAAACTTACTCATACCCATTTCACTATACAGCTCAATTTTTGATCTATTCAGTTCCTCTGTTAAATTCTGACGTGTTTCATTTATAGCACTCATACTTTTAGTATACGAATTAACCATTTCTCTTTGAGACTCAATCGATATTAAAGGAACTCTAAGCTCATTAAAAGAGTCACCATTCTTATACTCCCACATTACCAAAGGTGTTCTTAAATATTGAGCCAACCAAAAACTGTCAAATCTCTCATCTATCAATCGAATAAGTACACCATTAAAACCTGTATTCAAATAATTATGAGATACATAAGATACTGCCCCATTTCCAAAGCCACCATTAATAAGAATATCCTTTTCCTTAATAAATCTTTTTTTATCAAGCTTTCTATCCAAGAAATTAACCCAAGAGTAGTCACTCAAATGGAAAATTCCATCATTAACATTTCTAACAATTCGACCTTCGGTCATGGAGTTTTTAGATGTAGTGTCGAACCAATTATTCGATACATCTGCAATATCGCCTAGCTTGACACTTTTCATTCCATCTAACTTATTTTGATAAACTCTCACTGTCATATCGCCAGGAATATCATACGTACTATCTTTTAGGTAATCTGCGGGAAGCAAATTAAAATCATTCGCGATTATTTCGTCCAAAGTGACATTACGAACAAACTTTGAATAATTGTTTTCCTTATTAATTGCATCAATTATTCTTTTTTCCATAGTTGCGATTTCACTATTATTTTTGTTTGACCAATTCATATCAGACGCATTGAACATTCGCACTTTTTTGAGGTTTCTTTTCTTAGACTTATCCAAAACAAGAATAATCGTATCATAGTTGCGAAGAGTCCAATTAAGTTGAACAACTGCCGTAATCCAATCGTTCTCAACCATTTTTCTCTTAATTGAACTTTCCTCTTGAAATTCTCCTGTTGTTAAAGCAAAAAAAGCTTGTCCATCAGATTTAACTTGGTTCATTCCAAGTTCAATATACTCATAACCACTGTGAAGATCGAGTACACTACCCGGAGAGAACATTTCCGGACTGTAATCGTTCAAATTATCTAGATATAAATTCCTCTGTAAATCAGGATTCAAAAACCTTGGAAGTATTGATACAACTTTGTCGCACTCAAAATTCTTATTGATAGATATTCTCTCATGCAGCAGATGCATATTAGTCGCACCTTTGAAGTAAGTAATTAATAGTACAAAATCAAACAGAATAGTTTCATCATATCCAAATATCGTTTGATTTTTATTCTCATCTAGAATACTTTGAATCAAATCTCCATAAGTGAACTCAACATCTAAAACAGAATCGTCGACTTGTATATTTGCAATTTTCATTAGTAGATCTTTTGCAATTTTTTCATTGGATTTTGGGAAGAAGCTCAAAATAGTTTGTATATCTTCATCCGGACTCTGGTAAGCAAACTTATCACATAATTCTCTAACCATCTCCAAATCTATAGTCTTTAGAATATTATCAGAAAATTTTAAATTTTCTTTATTTGCCTTTTTAGTGAATAATGAGGATAACTCACTCGGATGAGATTTTAAATAATTTACAACGTTCAGTCTGTCATCATGTGTAACAAAAAGAAACATCATCGTATGATATTCTTCTTTTGCTTCAGATCTGTTACTATCCATAATTTAGCCCCCATCACCAATATTTGGTCATTTTCCCGGATGAAAATAATTATTTTTATGCTTTTTCCACAACTAAATGAATTATATCCCAAATCTTGAAAGAAAGATTTATGAATTTAGAAATATTTACGTGCATCTTTTTTGATACTATTTTAGTAGATAATATTGCCATGGTTATTAAAACAGTAAAGGGGGAAAACGAATGAGATCATACAAAAGCTTAATTACCAAGTCATTACTTATTGCCAGTATAATCTTCGGTGCATTAGTCACAACTGCTTCCCCCGTAAAGGCAGCTACTGTAAGCAACGCTCTAACTGTTGATACCAGTGCGGTTTCCGACGATACTACACAAACAACAGAAGTTGGTCCAGCTACATCAAACGTAACCGTCCAAATCCTATCAGGTATCTTGACACTTGAAGCTGTCCCAGATTTCAGCTTCGGTTCATTGTTGATTGGTTCATCATCACAATTACAATCTAATGACGTTGATACAACTGGTATGTCAACAGATACACCATCTGGACAAGATGGCACTCCTGCAGGCGCACTTAAGATGATCGATTCACGTGAGACAAAAGATGGCGATCCTGAAGGCACTGGTCCTGGATTTTCATTAACAGCCTCAATGGGAGACCTAGTATCATACAGTGGTGACAGTAAACTTATGGGTATCTTGACACTCAACTCAATTCCTTTAGTTGACCAAAACAAAGAGAATGTTTCTAATTCAACTGCAACTGATCTTAAGACTCAGAAGCAATCACTTGTAAGTGAAGGCGATGCTCAACAATTAATCAATCTTCAATCAGGTACATACCGTACAGGTGTTATTCAGGCCTTATACAATACACCTGATTCAGCAAGTCTAGAAGTTCCTAATCAAGAGAACACTGCTCCAGACAAATCAGTCACAAAATACAACTCAGTCGTAACATGGACATTGAACGCTTCACCAGTTGTTAAATAGATTACTTTTTAAAAAAAGACCGACGAGAAATCGTCGGTCTTTTCCTGTTTAAACAGATATCACTACCATATTTTTATCAAAGGTTATACAATAGAGTAAATAATAGAAATATTTTTATTATTTTTTTGTTTCAAATAACAAATTAATGATATTTCTAATCAACTCTATTGGGGGAATAAATTATGGCAGATTCATTAAACATTCTTGCTCCCGTATCCGGAAGCATTATGGAACTTTCATCCGTAAATGATCCTGTCTTCTCTCAAAAAATGATGGGTGAAGGATTCGGTATCGAACCAACTAGTGGAGAAATACGGGCTCCAGTTTCTGGAACTGTAACTTTTATTGCCGAAACAAAACATGCATTCGGAATCACTACTGATGATGGCGCCGAAATACTTATCCACATGGGGATAGATACCGTTGCCCTCGATGGTGAACCCTTCAACATAAATACTGTTACTGACGATAAGGTCAAGTCCGGACAAATAATCGGAACTATGAATTTGCAAAAAATTACCGATGCTGGCAAAGAAACCACGGTAATAGTCGCCATCACTAATTCCAAGGACTACCTGGAGAATATAGAGCTAAAAACAGGCACAATCTCAGCCGGTATAACTGCTGCTACGGTGATTCCCAAAACCTCAAATGACTTAAAAGCTGACAATTCTGTTGATAAATATCAACAGCTAGCTGTGGAAATCATCAAAAATGTTGGTGGACGGGAAAATATTAACTCACTTATCCACTGTATAACTAGATTACGATTTTACCTAAAAAATGACAAAATACCCGATGATAAAGCCATTCAAAATCTCGATGGCATTATAAATGTCGCTCGTGCATCGGGACAATATCAAGTGGTCATTGGTAACAAAGTAACCGAAGTCTACAATGCAATCATTGACGAATTGGGACCTTCATTTCAAAATCAAACTTCAACTGAAAAAAGCACCGAAAAGAAGACTATCATTGAACAGATTCGACACGGATTTAGCGTCTTCATAGGTGTCTTGACCGGATCAATGATTCCTATAATCGGACTACTAGGTGGTTCAGGAATTTTGAAAGGAATTCTAGGCGCACTTACAGGCTATGGCATTTTAGACAAGGCCAGCGGAACATATTTGTTATTCAGCTCTATCGCTGATTCTCTATATTACTTCTTGCCCATCATTCTAGGTTTCACGGCCGCAAAAAGATTAGGCTCTAACCCCATCACCATCGCGGTGGTAGGTAGCGTTCTAACTTACCCGTCATTAATTGCTGCCAGAAGTGATTCCATACAACTGACAGTGTTTCGAATTCCAGCACACATCATGAGCTATAGTTCTTCAGTATTTCCAATCATATTCGCAGCTTGGGTCGGAAGCTTCTTAGAAAAGTGGCTCAAAAAAATCATTCCATCGGTAATTAGATCTATCTTCTTACCCATCATTGAAGTGATTCTCCTAAGCCTACTAATATACGTCGGTGTAGGTCCAATAATGCTATCGCTCAGCCAATTCTTATCACACGGAATTGAGTCAATATACTTCGTTAATCCAGCATTGACCGGAATATTGGTTTCGGGATTATATCAAGTAGCGGTGGTCTTCGGATTACATTGGGTAGTTATTCCAATTGTGGTTAACGATTTAGCTATCAATGGACACAGTTACTTGAATGCTATGATTTCTGTAACAATGGTGGCACAAGGTGCAGCCGCTATGGCAGTCGCATTAAAAACTAAAGACAAAAAATACCGTGATTTGTCTTGGGCAGCAACGATTTCAGCCTTTTGTGGCGTTACTGAACCAGCAATCTACGGTATTACGATTAGATATAAACGGATATTTTTATTATCAAATATTGGTAGTGCCATCGGAGGATTCCTGACCGGATTCTTCAAAGTTGATGCTTATGCATTATCAGGATCACTAATTGGATTCCCGGCCTTCATAAATCCTAGTGTAGGAGTTACTTCCAACCTGCTAGGATATGTGGTTGCCCACATCACAACCTTAGTAATTACATTCGCTATGGTAATGATATGGGGGTACAAATCTGAAGATGAAATCAACCCAGTCATAAACTAGAATGATTTGAAATCAACCATGGAGAAATGATTCGGAACATATCTCGTCTGGGTGTGCTCAAACAATCTACCTGTATCGGTATAAACAAACTTGGTTAATGCACCAACGCAGTTCATATCGCCAACATCAAGTACTTGAAGATCACGCTTTGTAGCAGATTCAACCGTGGTAGTCGAACGCTCAGCCGCAATCTTGAATAGAGAGTTTTCGCGAATATACTCATAAATAGAGTTTTCAGCGTCCTCACGATTCATATCACCAAGTAAATTCTTGCGGAAATAACTGTTATCAACAGCCAGTGCCTTTCCATCAAATAATCTTAGTCTTTCAATATAATAGGCAATGTCGCCGGAATTAAATGAAGTGAGTTTTTCAAGTTCTTCATCAATCTCTACTTCTTCAAAAGTTAATACATCAGTAGCTAGGCGTTGAATAAACTTATTCTGAGGGAAATTTCTTAGCGCTTCAAATCCCTCTTTATTCTCAGCTTGAAAAATAACGCGGTCGTCCCTAATCGGTTCTAAAACAACGACTCCACGTCCTTTTACAGCATAAACAAGCCCATCGCTTTGTAATTCTTTAAGAGCACGTCGAACAGTATTTCTAGTAACGTCGAAACGTGATGCTAGTTCCTCTTCACCTGGTAAAGTATTACGTGGTTGGTAGACTTGCTTATTGATTTCCTGCTTTAATGTATCATAAATGTCGGAATATAATTTTTTTGGCATTGGACCTTCTCCTCAATAAACAAATTGTGTGGTATATGTTTAAACACTTATTGCTAAAAGTGTTTAAACAAGTATTTTACATTAAAATTATACCATATGATTCTGTGTTATAGCATAACTTATATAAAATAATAATAAATATATTATTACATACTGAACTCATGGAGTGGTGACTAATTATGACAATCATCAATACTTGGACAAAAGAATTCTCATATTTTCCCAATATCAAACACATTAATCATGGCAAAAGCCAGTTAATTACTATTTATCAACCACTGGCTACTGACAAGATTCGAATGTTGATAAATAATGAATATGGCAAAATCCCCTTAGAAATAAAGAGCTTAAAAATAGTCGATAATAATAACCATTATGAACTAACTATGAATAATCGTAGTAGTTTCAGTGTAGCCGCGAAACAAAAATTGTGGAGTGACTGGTTACCGATTCAACTTCTAGGTAATTCCAAATTCAATGTTGAAATACAATCCTATAACCATTCTATTCATACACTAGGTTCCACTGTTTCAACAGAACTCGTCGGCTCTGATAATTATATCGATGGCGACAACCACTTTATTTATGGTATATCTGCAGTTCAATCCAACGTAGATGAGCTAGTAAATAAAATTGCATTCTTTGGCGACTCCTTAACCAATCAGGGCAGGTTTAGCTCCCCTCTGGCCAAACAGTTAGCAAAAGAAAACACCGTAACCGCAAATTACGGTATTTCAGGTAACAGATTACTTCGTAAAGGCAATAGCTCCTCCAAATGGTCCAGTAGTTTCGGGCCGGCTGGTGTCGATCGTTTTGAAAAAATGATTAAAGAATTCGAGCCCAATACTGTCATCTTACTTGAAGGCACTAACGACTTACTCTTGCCCGGAACTGGAACACCTACTTCAGAATTACCAACCTATGAAGCTATGGTTGATGGCTATAATAAAATTATTAAATATTGCAGTGATAACAGTATTGAGCTGATATGTTTAACTATACCACCATTTCAGGGAACCATTATAGACGGCCACGATGCTTGGAGTTCAGAAAAAGAAGCATTGCGTACCAAAATAAATGATTTCATCTTAAGTTTAACCAATACTATCGACTTGGCAACCTTTGTTTGTGATGATTCGCAAAAAAAAATAGCTAAAGAATTCGATTGTGGTGATCACGCTCACTTCTCAGATGAAGGCGGCAAATCAATTGCACAATTTGTAAATAATAGCTTGAACGGTGAATACATAAATTATTAGAATTAAGTTAAATTTATTATTCATTTAAACTAAAAAGAGTGTCTAGAACAGGTAAAAATATTCTAGACACTCTTTTTTTGTGTTGTCAATATCTTATAAATGAAGAACCATAAAATGGCGTTTGTCTATAGAGCATGATATATACAAGGAGTATATACTTAACTATTGGCTACATGCCAAGCCCAGCTTGCTTTAGAAAGGCTTTTATCAATATTTTTATAGTCTTATTATTTGGACATTTTAGTAATGAAAAATGACAAAAGATATAAAATATTCCATTTTAATTAAATTATTCTTACAATATCTGAAAAAATTATAGAATACTTAAATATTATAATTTATACATCACATGTTAGGGATTATTAAAAATAAACCAAGATAGAGGGTATAAATTATGAGGTTTCAACAATTAAAACGTGACCCAAACGCAGTAATGAGAAAGAAATTAGTTAAATCCAAGAAAAATTGGATTGTCGTAAGCAGTCTTTCTATTGCTGGAGGATTACTATTACTTGGTGGTCCTAATACTGTCGCAAAAGCTGACGTTGCTACAGAATCAGCTAAAGTAACGGCAGTCGCACCAAGTGCAACTACCCCTGATGCGGGAACAAGTACTAAATCAGAAAGTTCAACTACTTCAACAACCCCTGCTCCAGAAACTGGAACACAAGATGCTGAATCAAAAGATACAACAACAGAAAAAACTACTGGAACAGATTCAGCTGAAAAAGATGTCGTCACTACACCTGAAAAACCTGTAACTGATGAATCAGTCGCAAAACAAGATGAGACAACTACTGATCCTGCTAAAGAAACAGCTGAACTTGAAACACAAACTGCTGAAAAAACTACAGATACTGAGGATACCGTTGGTACTCCAGAAGTAGCTGCTTATTCCGCTGTGGCCGCACCTGTTGCTGAACAAGAAGATTCAAGTAAAGATACTACAGAAACAGATCAACCAGCTGATGTTGATGAAGGAACAGTAACTGATGCAGATGATGCTAAAGTTTCTGATGCTCCTGTAGATAAAGATGCAACAGCTCCTGTTGAAGGAGTTGTTGCCGATGGTCTTTTGCAAACTGATGCACTAGATGGTACTAACGAATTGGTCGGAACTAATGCTCTATTAAGTGCACAAGCTGCTGATGCAGTTGCACCTGTTGCTGAAGATGCTGTCGTGGATGCGGATGATAAGGGTGCTGGCTGGACTTATACAGCATCAAATCACAATCTTGATATCAATGGTGAATTAACAGATTTCAAGGGTGGAGATACAGATCATTGGAATGGACATACAAGTCACATCACCAACATTACAGTTAGTGCTCCTATAACAGCTCCAACTGACTCATCATACATGTTTGCTAATATGACTAATTTGAAAAGTATTACCGATATCGACAAGCTAGATACAAGTGGCGTAACAAATGCTGAAGGTATGTTTAAAAATGATCCAAATATCACTGAAATAGATTTAAGTAACAATAACGTTAACTCCATGACTAATGTTAGTCACATGTTCGAAAATGACAGTCGTCTTACACGTACAAAATTCAATACTTTAAAACTCGGAATAGCTAAAGTTGTTGATGCTAGCTATGCATACGCTAACGATACATTGCTTATCGATCCGGGACTAGCTGGTTGGCAGGTTCATACTGTCAAAAACCTTACTGGTATGTTTAAGAATGATAGTAATATAACAGATTTGGATTTACACGGGTGGTACGAATTCAGTGGTACAAAACCGGAAACTGGAGATTCATCAAAGGGAGAAGGTATGTTTGATGGTACCGACCTTTCGACAATAAAGCTAAATGGAAGTATGTACTTTAGTCCAGAAACAGCATTAACATCAACCCATGGAACCCAATGGGTAAATAATTTTACCAATCCTGAAGATGGTATAACCACACCTGCAACTGACAAAAACTTCTCAGGTGTTCCAACATTCACAGATGGAACCGCAACTGGTGGAATCGGTAGCAAGTTTGATAATAGTGGAGCTGTATTATCGGTATATACATTCCAAGCTCAAGCAGCTCCTGCAGGTTCCGTTGTCTCAAACATTATAAACATACAAACAAATCACAAAGGAGTAACTATTCCTGTAATTGTTAAGGGTACTGTTGGTTCAGAAACAACCATTCCAGACGAAGATATCCCTGCTTCTATCGAAATAGATGGTGTGACTTATACTAAACAATCTGATGGAACACCTATTAAGGCAATAATATCTGGATCAACTACTACAACTAATTCTGAAACTACAATTAATTATCTGGGTGCTGCAAACGCTGAAACGTCTGTACCTGTTACTAAACCTGATAAATCAACGACTACTTTAACTATTCCTGCTGGTAATTATGGTGGTACCACAACAGTTCATCCTGAACACATTGATGGTTATATAGATCCTATCGTTAGTGTTACTTACGGTGAAAATGGTACTCCTACTATTACTCAAGATGGTAGGACTATTGATGCAGATCACCCTGTTACTTATACTGGTGTTACTAACGATGAATCTACTCTCACTGTTAAAAATCCTGATGGTTCTACCTCTGATGTAACCATTCCTGCTGGTAACTATGGTGACAAGCCTGTTGAAGTTGGTATTCCTGATCAAACAGGTTACAACCATACTTCTGTTTTAGTTACTTACGGTGAAGACGGTAAACCTACTATCACTCAAGATGGCAAGACTATCGATGCCGATAACCCTGTTACTTTCACTGGTGTTACTAACGATGAATCTACTCTCACTGTTAAGAATCCTGATGGTTCTACCTCTGATGTAACCATTCCTGCTGGTAACTATGGCGACAAGCCTGTTGAAGTTGGTATTCCTGATCAAACAGGTTACAACCATACTTCTGTTTTAGTTACTTACGGTGAAGACGGTAAACCTACTATCACTCAAGATGGCAAGACTATCGATGCCGATAACCCTGTTACTTTCACTGGTGTTACTAACGATGAATCTACTCTCACTGTTAAGAATCCTGATGGTTCTACCTCTGATGTAACCATTCCTGCTGGTAACTATGGCGACAAGCCTGTTGAAGTTGGTATTCCTGATCAAACAGGTTACAACCATACTTCTGTTTTAGTTACTTACGGTGAAGACGGTAAACCTACTATCACTCAAGATGGCAAGACTATTGATGCCGATAACCCTGTTACTTTCACTGGTAAAACTGTGCCCGCAACAAGCACCACAGTACCTACCAATTTGGGTGATAAACCAATAAACATTCCAAGTGGTACTGTAGGTACTACTTCTGACCCAATTAACCTTGAAGATGTTAAGGGATATCTTCCTGTAACTGTCAAAGTCAAATACGTACCAATAACAGAAGATACACCAAATGGTTTCATTCTTATAACTGACGAGAACAATAGCGCTGAAATTAATTCCGAAAATAAAGCTACTTATGTCGGTGTAAAAAGTGATAGTCCCGGAACATTACGTGTTAAAGGTATTGGCAACAACCCGGATTCTTATATTAATTTACCGGGAGGTAGATACGGTCAAACTAAAACAGTGACTGCAGATTCAGTTCCAGGGTACTTTACACCATCTGTAACCATTAAATACCCATCAGATCCGAACGAAACGCCTACAATCACCGACGTAAATAACCCTACTAGAGTAATTAAAAAAGACAAAGATGGCAACTACTTGCTAACTTATGAACCAATACCATCTGGTGGTTCCAGTTCAACAAACACCGAAACTCCAGAACCAAATCCTAACGAAGGTGTCATTGAACACAAGGTTCAAACTATCGCCACATATTCTGACAAACCTGACGTTGAGATTTATCAACTTGGTTCTGACAACAAGATGTCAATGATCACAAATCGTATGTTGAAGCACCAAACTAACTGGTACAGTGATGCTACTATCACTGTCGATGGTGTTGACTACTACCGTGTTGCCACAAATGAATGGGCAAAGGTTAGCCAAGCCTATCCATATCAAGCTCTCAACCTACATATCAGAACCTATGACGATTCTGAGAAAACTCTCTACAAAGCTGAGAACACTGTTATTGGTAACGAAACACTTGCTCCAAGCAGCGGTTGGATCACTGATCGTGAAACTTACGTAATCAATGGTACTAAGTACTATCGTGTTGCTACCAACAAGTTCGTCAGTGCTGACGATGTCTATGTATACTCACCTGTCAACATGACTGTAACAACGCACGCTGATAAGTACACCAACTTATACAACGCTAAGGGTGAACTAGTTACAAACAGATCACTCCTAAACAACAGCAGTTGGAAAGTTGATAGTGTTACATATATCAATGGCGACAAGTACTACCGTGTTGCTACTAACGAATTTGTTAAAGCTAGTGATGTTGATGTAAATAACATGATTTAATATAGAACCTACAAAGAAGGAACGACAAAATTAATTGTCGTTCCTTCTTTTCGTAATTCATTCATATTGTTTGCTTAGGAGGAAAACATGGACACTAAAGCTAATAAAAATAAAACTAGAATCCAAGTTTCTGTCGATACGGATCTAAAAAATGAAGCCGAAGAGGTTTTAAATAGCTTAGGTATGACAGCCACAACTGCAATAACAATGTTATTCAAACGAATTGTTGCCACTGACTCTTATCCTGTAAACCTTCAAATGACTGAAAAAGAAAAAGCATCCCTAGAACTCAGCAAAACACTAAAATCAGTTCCTGTTAAAAAACTAAATAATAAAAAAGAAATTGCTGAATTTTTTGAGGATGATAATGAAAATCAATAGAACCGCAAAAATGGAACGACAAAATTAATTGTCGTTCCATTTTTTTACAATCTAAACACGCAAACTACTAATTGTGAATTTATTCAAATTATCCCAATTGATGTCATAACCCAAGCCATTTTTATCAGGAACATCAACGAATGTTCCATCCAATTCAACGGTTGGCGCAATAATATCTTCGTCATAATAACGTTGTGATGCTGCAATATCATTGGGTAATGTATAGCCTGATAGTGTAGCAATTGCTACATTACCTGCCCTAGCAACTCCTGAGTCCAACATACCGCCACACCAGCATTCAATTCCATTATCGGAAGCTAGTTTTTGAATCTGTTTGGCAATTGTTAAGCCTCCTACACGAGCAACCTTGATATTGATAATACAACCACTCCCTAGCTGAATCATTTTGCGGGCATCATCTAATGATGTCACACTCTCATCTAAGCAAATGCTAGTTTTAATTTGAGATTGTAACGTGGCATGGTCTACTAAGTCGCCGGGTTCAAGTGCTTGCTCAATCATGATTAAATCTAAATCATCTAATCGTTTTAACATATCGACATCCCTCAGACGATATGCTGAATTAGCATCAGCCATCAGCATTGCATCTGGGAATTCATCCCTCACTGCACGTAAGTAATCGTAATCCTTACCCGGCTTGATCTTCATCTTTATTCGACGATACCCGTCCTTGATATATCCTCTGACAGCTTCAACTAGTTGTTCTGGTGAATCCTGTACACCAATACTGACGCCAGTTTCCACCTTTGATTTAGTACCACCCAGAGCTTGAGCCAAACTTTGATCGTGTTGCTTAGCATAAATATCCCACAATGCACAATTGATTGCTGACTTGGACATATTATTCTTTCTAATAGCCGCAAAAATCGGATAAATATCATCTGGATGCTCAAGTTCTCGATTCATAATTTTGGGCAATAATTGCTTTTTTAGTAACTCCCAGCTGCCATCTCTGAACTCTTCATTGTAGAACGGAACGTCAAAGGCAGATGATTCACCGAATCCTTTTGTACCGTCTTGATCTTCTAATTCCAAGATAATACATTTTTTATATTTCATTTTGGCAAAACTTGTCTCAAACGGATTTCTTAACGGCAAATCGACTTTCCTCAATACGGCTTTTTTAATAAACATTTTTACACTCCTACATTTAATATTATTTAACAACGTTTTGCTTTCGATTCATTAACTCTTTTGCACTAAAAGTCAGTGATGCTAAAAAGGCGACACCCGCCGCAAAGACTAGGAACAAAAAAGCAACGCTATATGAACCACCGAAACTTTGAACCAACACACCAATCAAAATTGGTGCCAAGAATCCAGCCAATTGACCACCAAAGTTAACGATTCCGACTGATGAACCGTAAGCCTTCTGTGTCATCAATTGAGCAAAGAAGGCAAAGCTTCCACTAAAAGCAATTGACTTAAAGAAATAAGTCAAAACTTCAAAGGAAATAACTCCTGCCAATGTAGATGAACGATACATCCCGAACATAAAAACAGTTGTCAATAAACTGGCCAAAGCAATTAGCCACTTCTCATGATTCTTGAAGAATTTGACCATGATAAATCCACTTAATACTGCACCTACACCAGCAGCTAGTGAAGGAAGTGGTACCATCCAAGCAACACCAGCCAAATTAATGTGTCGACTCTGCAATAAGTATGTAGGCATCCACGTATCCAAGCCTTTAGTGACTACACTTAGACCAAAGACAACGATAAAGAATTGCCAGATAATACGATTACTCAACACTTGTCCCCAAACAATCTTCTTACGGTTAGTAGTGACGCTCTTAGTCGATTTGATAGGTCTCAAAACAAAGAAATATACAACGACGAAAATCAAACCAATGATTCCCATAAAATGAAACGCTGTTCTCCAACCAAGAAATGCAATGATGGGTGCCATCATCATTGGAGCGATCGCAGAGCCGATATAATTCGATGAGATGATCGCAGAAGTAGCCTGTGAACGATGATCGTATGATACTTCTTCAGATATTTGTTTCAAACTAGCTGATGGAAATGTTCCCTCACCAATACCAAACAACACTCGGATGACTAGTAACGATGCTAAGGACCACGCAAATCCCGTTAAAACAGTAAAGATGGACCACATAGAGATTGCAACAATGATAGTTATCTTAGTTCCAAACTTATCAGTTAGCCAACCACCAGGTATTTGCATCAATGCATAGCTAAAGAAAAAAGCACTCGCAACTACTCCCAAAGTAGAAGTACTCAAATTAAAATCTTTACCGATATAAGATAAAGCAATATTCAAGGCTGAGCGATCAATGAAGCAAATAATATAGGCCACATAGATTAGAACAAAACTGGCAACCGGTCGTTTTCTTTGAGTTAAATCATCATTCAATGTTTCCATAAATTTTCCCTCCATTAATCACAAATTATTAATTAATTCATATGATATTTTTATCCCTTCATAAAATGCATCTTCTGTTAAATTTTCATTTGGAGCATGATTGTGTTGATCAAAGTTAGCGTATGGAATTGTAAAGACTGGTACCTTCAAAATATCTGACCAAACAAAATTAGGAACTGTTCCAGGCATGACAGGTTCGATTAGTTTTGAACCAGTTGCTTCTTTAATAGATTTAACAATAGGTCCTATCTCTTTGTTATCAGAATTCGTTTTGCTTGCTGGAACTTGAACTAAATACCTAATCTTAACTACGTCATTTGGAAATTCAGCAATTATTTTATCTATTTCTGACTTAATAACTTTCAAGTTTTGGTGTCCGACTAAACGACAATCAACTTTGCAGACAGCATGATTAGGAATAATCGTCTTCATCCCCTCACCACTGTATCCAGAATTTATTCCTGAAATATTAAACGTTGGCTCAAACATTAGCTTTTGGTAATAATCCAATTTCTCAACTGGCAAATTCTTAATACCCGTTTGTTTAGAAATAGCTGCTTTGTCATAAGGTAAATCTTGCATCCATTTTTTCTCAATTGAATTAGGCTCTTGAATATCATCATAAAAATGAGGAATTAACACTCGTTGTTTTTCTGAATCGTACATTTTATTCAATAATTCGATCAAAATTAATACTGGATTATCCATAATATTGCCAAGGTTCCCAGAATGATTATCCTGATTACCTGTTGTTACAGAGATCTCAAATCCCAATGCCCCGCGATTACCTAATCTCAAAACATGTCCAGCTTGATTAAACGATCCATCGATAACAATGGCTGTATCAACATCTTGTAATTCTTTATCTGCTAATTTCTTTACTGTGATTGGCAAATTCTTGCTTCCTTGTTCTTCTTCCCCTTCAATCAATAGTTTGATATTAAAAGGGAAACTTCCGTTAACTTGTAAATATGTATACATCCCTAAGATTTGTGCTAACAACTGTCCTTTGTTATCTCCTGCACCTCGACCAAAGAATCTATGATCTCTCTTGGTCAATTGGAAAGGATCCGACTTCCAAGTCCTAATATCACCAGGCGTCATAACATCATAGTGTCCATAGAACAAAATTGTTTGAGAACTCTGACCAGACATTTCTGCTAGGATCGTCGGTGATCCTTTAGTTTCAATAATTTGAACTTTTGCTCCTAACAACCGCTGTAGAGTATCCTTTAAAAATGCGACCGTCTCAGCAATTCCTTCACCTGTTTCACTAATTCCCTTCAGATTAATCAAATTTTTAAATAGCAGTTCAAACTTATTTTTGTGTTCATCAATGAATTTGTCTCTTGATTTCAAATTTATATCCCCTCCCAGCGTTTTAATTAACTAAAAATATTTTAATTATTCTCTAATATTGTAGATTCTAATGCATTGTTGTATGGTTGTTAAATACAATATTTGCAATAGTCTATATCAAAAACGTTATAAAGAAGATGATTAAAATAAGACTTCTACAATTAAAATATTTCTTAGAGGTAGCCAATACTCAAAATATCTCCCAAGCAGCACGCATTTTACGAATTTCACAACCATCACTTAGTCGCAGCATCAAAGAGTTGGAAGATGAACTAGGTATTCCCTTGTTCAATCGCAATGGGCGCGCACTAGAGTTGAATTCAATGGGAAAATCATTCCAGAAAAACATCAAAGGAGCCCTCAAGCAAATAGATAATGCCGTTAATTTAGTTCAAGGTTTGGCCGAACAAAAAAAGCACAACATTACATTGCGCTTTGAGAGTTCTTCACCACTGATTCCCGAAATTATTCATCGCATCAAACAATCTTTGCCAAAGAGTAATATTGAATTAATTCAACATGGTGTCGAGAACAGCAACTTGGAACATTATGATTTTGAGTTCAGTACACATCCAATAACGGGTAATATAAATAGATTGCTGATTACTGAAGAGATCCTTTTGGCTGTTAACAAAAATTCTGACTTAGCAAAATCCGATTCAGTTAGGATAGAACAGCTACAAAAATTAAAATTTGTTATGACCGATAAAACACCCCTTCAAAGTCTCATCGATACTTTTTTAAGGGAAAATAACATCAATATTAGATCACCTTTTATTACTGGAGATAGAGCTACTATGCACGGATTGATCGTCGAAAATGCTGGATCCGGTTTAGTACCACAGTATTCATGGCTAAATTATGACAATCAAAATATTGGCTTACTGCATTTAAGTCCTAAAAGGTTATATCGAAAAATTTACTTAAGTTACTATCCTAAAGTAGTTAATGACAGTTATCATAAGTTGGTTGAACAGATAATTTATGAGTATTTTAGAAATATATCTGAAACGTAAAAATGGAACGGCAAAATTAATTGACGTTCCATTTTTGAATTCTATAATTTAACAACTCCAACACCGACTAAACCAGGTCCAGTGTGAACCCCTAGTGCTGGTCCTACTTGTCCGAAGAATTGTTTAGTACCATGAATACCATTTTCATCTAACAATTCAACCATACGTTGACCCATAGCTTCATCAGCGCCATGACCAACGGCTAATAAGTAATCTTTGTCGTCGCCAATGAAGTCTTTTGCTAGATCAAGCATTAACTTCTGGCCCTTTTTCATTCCACGTGCTTTAGCAGCGGTCGTATAAATACCTTCACTATTACATGTAATAATTGGGGCGAGCTTTAACATATTTCCAACTACTGAGGTTACTAATCCGATACGTCCACCTGCACGTAGGTATTCCAACGTCGGAATACAGAAGTAAACGACAGTATTCTTAACCATCCTATCAACACTAGCAACTACTTCTGAATAGCTCTTACCGGCATCGACCATATCCTTTGCACCAACGGCTATCAGCCCAGCCGCAACCGCAACTTGCTTAGTATCAAATGTGGTATAAGTAAATCTATCATCATCTTCAAGCAAAACTTTTAAAAAGTTGTAAGTTCCACTTAGTCCGGATGAAACTGAAATGGAAATAATATGGTCATATCCATCAGTTGCTATCTCATCCAGCGTCTGATTGATGCACTCACCTGAAGGCAGGGATGTCTTAGGTATTTCTTGCTCTAAACCATCATAAACCTCAGCTGCCGTAATATCTTTCCTATCTAAATATGTTTTATCTTTATAAATAATTTGCATTGGTAATTCATAGATTCCCGACTTCTCAAGGTACTCCTCAGGGATATCACAGCAGGAATCAACCAATATAGCAATACGTTCTGTCATTTCTCTTTACTCTTTTCTTTCGAGCCGTCGTCATTACTTAGCAACAAAATCTTCTTTGTCACCCATTTGGATGCGAAAGACATTGTTACCATCTCAACCATCAAGTAAGCTTGTGAATCATTGCCTTCCGACAATTTTTGATCCTCAACTCGATGATTGATTAATTTCAAAGCCGTTTCTTGCTTAGCACAGAAGAAGTCAAAGGCATTATCTATTCCACCATTCAGTTTGGTCATTAAGATAATACCCTCTTTGATTTCACTAATAGAGACAACTTGCTTCAAAAATGTAATGGCAATTAAATATGCCAAATGTTCTCTGGTATATCTCTTTTTAATCGGATGTGGTAGAAGTCCGTTTTTTACATAATTGTTAACCATTGATGTAGTAACGATGGGACCATCATCTAACCAGATGGGACCCAAATACTTATCTATCAATGTCAACAATTGATCTCGATACAAATCCAATTCTGGCAGATCAGACCAGCGTGGTAACTTGAATTCTTCTAAATTATCTAACCATTCTTGCAATTCATCCATTAAAAAGCACCTCTCTATGATTACCAATACAATTTATCATAATACGCAATACTATTCAATCTAGTTTTTAAAACTAGATAAAAATAATAATAAAAAAAAGCCGAATTATTTCGACTTTCTTTTGCGTATCGCATCGTTGATTTTTTTTGTACCAACTATATCTGATAAATACATAACCAACCAAACCAATCCGTATATTATCATAACCGTAATAACAAACGATACTGTACGATTAATCATAAAGGATTGCCAACCCGCTGATAACATCATTATTCCAACTATGCACAAAGTAAGAATCATGTGGATCAATAATCTGATTGGAAAGTTAAACCACTCTGTACCAAATATCATCGAAACAATCCCAATTAATCCACTAAAGAAAAACAATGAAACAATTCCTTGTACATCAGCTTCTATTCCACCTCTAAAGAGTCCTATCGTAAGAAAGCTGAATGACCCTAAAAAAACACCAATCAAAAAATATCTTATAATTTTAATCAATTTATTCATAATATCTACCTCACATCCCCAGCTGCTTTTTTAATCCAGAGAGATATTTTCTGCTGACACTAAACTTCAAATCATCACTCAAAAAAGCAGTCATATTGCCTGAAAAAGCTGCCTCCAAGGAATCCAAATGATTCAAGTTGATTATTGTATTTTTAGATATTTGTACAAAATTCCCGTCATTAACCCGCTCAGCCATTTTCTTCAACTGACCACGCAGACGATATACTTTCTCATGTGTATAAATAGTTAATTCACTTTCAAATACCTCAATAGCAATGATTTGATCAACTTGAACCATAATTACACGATCATCAATAGATAGTGGAACAACCGAAAACTTAGAGTTCAATTCATCTAACTTCTTCATAAGTTCTTGAACTTCATTAGAAAAATTAGATGCTTTAACTATGATGTAAATCTCATTTTGGGGAACTTTATCATCTTGATTAAAATTTATTTTCATCCCACATTCTCCTAAACAAATTACGACTAAACTTTACTAGTAACCAATCTCCTGCTAATACCTGAAATCAAAAATATGCACATACCAATAATTGCCATAAATACAATAAGTATCATAATATCTTGCTGGAACGTAAGTGTACCATGCAGATTAATATTTATTCCCATTATTTTTTTGAATTCCGATAATGTTAAAGCTGGAGAATCCTTAAATGATTTATTCAATTGTGAATTCATCAAAGCACTTCGGTACATTGCAGCATTGTACGGAGCCGGAGTAAATTTCATCAATCTTTGCATAGTAGTTGGTAACGTCCCAATAGGCATATAAACACCTGCAAAGAAGCCAGAAGCAGTACCGATGATTGTAGATATTTTACCTAAAGTATCAACTTTTTTAACAAAAGACAACAGCAACAAATTAAAAAGTGTCCATGTAAAACTACTTAAAACTGAAATACCTACTATTTGTGGAAGAATACTTAAGTTGAAAGTACTGTTATCAACAATCATAAAATAAATACTCATAACAAAGTACATAATTAATTGCATAATCACACCAATGATTACCGACGTAATTAAATATGAGAATTGAATCCCCAAATAACTAATATCGGTCAAATTAAGATCTGCTAAAACTTTGCTTTCTCTATCCTTGACCATTAAACTCAAGCTACTTAACGTTGTAGTAATCGCAGTAATAGTTAATGTTCCTCCTATTAGCCATGGATCTAAGAGCAACTTAGTATCTGGAACTTTTGACCAACTACTTATCATGTTCTGACTTAGAAATGCCAAATATAAAACAAATGATATCATAGCGCCCATCAATGAAAAGAAAATACCACTTTTATCATTGAAGTACATTTTTAAATTACGATAAATTAATCCATTCATATTAGCGAATCTCCTTTCCAGTTAGGTTCATGAATACATCATCGATCGTACCGGGACGATATTCAAAGTCACTTATGATTTTTGAATTCTCAGTTAGTATCTTTATGGCTTGATTCTTATCGTTTACGGTTATCTTTTTAACTTCACCGTTTTGATAATTTAAGGTCAACAAATTTTGAGTATACTTTTTTTGAAGTTCTATCACTGTATCTTCAGCAATGATTGTTCCTTGATCAACAATGTACACGTAATCGGCAGTTTGTGCTTCTTCTAAGTAATGTGTAGTAAGAATAATTGTCAAACCTGTAGCTTGTCTTAACTGATTAAGAACATCCCAGATTGCTGTTCTAGTTTGGATATCCAATCCCGTTGAAGGTTCATCTAAAAATAATAATTCCGGACTCTGGACCAAAGCTCTGGCAATATCAACACGTCGTTTTTGTCCACCAGACAGACTTGAATATTTTTGTTTCCATATACTTTCCAAACCAAGTTTTTTAATTAAAATTTGTATTTGAGTGGATTTTGAGTACATTTTTGCTCGTGTCATAATATTATCCTTAACTGACAAGTTGTTATCCAAAACACTGCTTTGAAAAACCACGCCAATTTTATTACGATATGCATGACCTGTAGTCGCATGACCTACGTACTCGATTTTTCCACTAGTAGGTTGAATAATACCCGTCAACATGTTTATTGTGGTAGATTTACCTGCTCCATTAGGACCTAATAATGCAACGAAGTCTCCTTTGTTAATAGTTAAATTAATATTGTTTACTGCAATTTTATCTGAGAATTTTTTTGTTAGTGATGTTGCTTGTAATAACTTCATAATGGCCATCTCCTTTTGCTTTATGACCACTATCATATATGCGAAAATTTATTTGTAATCAATTCTTCAATAAGTGGTAAAAATTCGATTCTTAGTGGTTAATTTATGGTATTAAAAAAGCTCCCCAACAAATTGTCGGGAAGCTTTTCAAATTTATTTTACCTCACTCTGAAATAATTCCAGATGAGTACCAATTTTAACAAGTCTTATTATTGGGTTTGATTTATGTGGTAAATAAAGAACTAAAACGTCAATAAATCCATCAGACAGATGAAATTCAAAATAGCCATTATAATTTCCACCACGGTTATCTAAAACGTAGGGATTGTATGATATTGTCACCATACCCATATCACGTAATTCATTTAAAGCTTGCCGTAAATCTTTCATAAGCTCAGGGTGCTTCTTCTTTAGCACTTTGTAGTCGTTAGTAAATTGCGGTTCAAACTTTAATTGATACATGTCATTCCTCTCTATTTAAATATTTCATCATCTTATCAACATCGGTAAATGACGGTGTATCATCTGGTATTAATCCTAATGCCTTAGCCTCGGCCTCTACCATTGCACGATGAGTTATTTCATTCGGTATCAGCTTTTCAGGAACAATTACTTCAAAAGGAATTTTATTTTGAATAACAAACTGCTTTGCAGCCATGGTTACATAAGTATTTAGACTTATCCCAGCCGCTTTCAATCTTATATCTAATTCTTTTCGGAGATCATCGTCCATTCTGATTGTTGTAGAAGTTGAACTCATAGTATCACCGCTTTCCTATTTTATGAGCTCATTGTACCATATTAATAACATACAGATGAAATCACATGTTTCAGTAGTTTATTTCAAAATCTTTCCCAAGTTAATTTCAAAACTATCAGTATTCTTGATTAATGGATTGTGGAACCAGCCGATTCCTTCATTGACAACCTCACCAATAACCAGCGCCCTAATACCACGAGTAATAGTAAGTTTAGTCTCATCATCTTTGACAAATTCCTCAATGAATTTGTACATAATATATTTCAGTCTCAAAACTGCTTCACCAATACTTTTATCATCAGATGTCTCCGATGTTTTCAACGCCAGCAATGACAGAGATAAATTCTTGAGCCCATATGCACGCATAACTTTTGCAGTCTGAATCAAGCCTTCTTTACCTGAATAACCAATACATTTCGTTTTGATTTCGTCATCTAGGTCATTGAAGCATTTCTGGGTTAGAGCCAAATTTAGAGAATCGCGATTCTTAAAATAAAAATACAACGCTTGTGTTTTACAATCCAACTTTTCGGCAATTCGCTTGAAAGTGGCTGAATCATAATTATCTTCAGAGATAATCTCAATTGCCGTTTGAATAATCTTATCCTCAGAAAGATCACGTTTTTGAACCATCTAATTGTCCTCCCACCTGTGTTTCCTTTACATTTTACATCTTGTAAATTATAATTACCAACTGTAAGTAGGAGATGTAAAAATGACATATATAACCTTAGTTTTAATCGGATTCGTAATTGGCGTTTTTGTTCTTTCAACTGGGGGCGGTGGCGCTGCTTTTTATCTAGGAGTATTGACTAGTCTTTTTCATTTAAGTGCTCCAGTTGCAGCGGCCACTTCATTATTAACGGCTTTTCCATCTCTAGTTGTCGGCGCATTTGGACATTATCGAACCGGTAATATCCGTTTCAAGGTCGGTAATAGAATGCTGATTTCAGCAATCCCTGCTGTCGTTGTCGGTGCCTTAATTTCTCCATATATTCCTCTTAAAATCTATACTTGGATCGTTGCAATAATATTAGTAGTTTTAGGTCTTCAAATATTAATCCAACTCATATTTCCTTCAACAAATTCCACAAAAAAATCCACCAACGACTCCTTAAAAGCTTCTTTGTTTGGAGTTATTAGTGGACTAATGGTTGGTGTCGCAGGATTAAGTGGCGGTGGTCCCATCTTAGCTGGATTATTACTTCTAAATCTTGATATGGTCCGTGCTGTGTCAACTTCATCTTATGTTTTAGCCGGAACTACTTGTATAGGTTTAATCTTTCATCTATCTGGTGGTAATGTTAACTGGTCTATTGGTATCAGCTTAATGATCGGTGCAATTTTGGGAGCCTTATTGGCACCAAGATTATTAGCTAAAGTCGATCCTATCAAATTCAATAAGTATCTTAGACCATTTATTGGAATTCTATTAGTATTCATGGGTGCAAGAATGGTTATTTAATAAATCTTACGAATGTGAACTATATCATAAATTTAGTAATCAAAAGTATGTTAAATAATAATGTATAATTAGCCTTTCAAATTGGTAATTATAAAATCTCTTCCGTAAAATATTACTTATCGGAAGTTCAGACGGTGGCTAGCAAATCTTTTATTGAGGAGTGATGCCTATGAAATTTTGTGTTAATGAGTGTTCCTCCAGTGAGGGGGAGCATGACAGTTTTTCAAGCTTTATCTCTAACGATTGCTTTTGCATTGTTAGTCATTGAAATTCTTGAATTTAGACAAAAAAAATAACCGCTGATAAGACTTTGGCTAAGTCGCGATTATTTTTTGCACTCTAGCTATCGCCTAAGCGGCCGATGTATCATGCAGACCAGTGTGGTCTGCTTTTTTTATTACACCGAAAGTATAACAAGATTAGATTCATATATCAATTTTTAAACATCAAAAAAGAGCTGAGATTTCTCCCAGCTCTCAACTAATTAATCTTCAGTAATTAAGTCACGTTCGTGCCAACCAATAAGTACGATCAATAGTATACCGACAATACTCAATCCTGCGACCATAGCAATGTTATTAGCAATTTTTGAACCACCTAGGTATAAATCACCAACAATAACAACTAACAATGTAGCAAGGATTCCTGTCCATTGTAGATGTGTAAAGGCTGAACCAGTTTGGCTACGTACCTCACGGCGAGTTATGTAAGGCATAATTGTTCCTAAACCAATCAAGACGATAATAGCAACAAAGTTAATGATTAATTCGTACCACCATGTACTTGAACCAAAGGCAACATCTTGAGGTCCAATTCCAAAGATTGTAGCAATACCTGTAACGATCAAGCACCACCAACCGACAGCCAAGGCAATCTTATCGTTCTTAATATAGACATATTCGGAAGGATATTTGGCACTGTCCATACGAATCTTAATAAAAGCAAAGAAAATCCAGCAAGTAACACCTGGTGAAATAATTCCGTTAAGGTTCAATAGCCAATTAAAAATATCATTCATACTTGGTAAGAAAACACCTAGCAACATAATAAATGCACTTAAACCACAAGTTAATATGTAACCATTAACTGGTAGACCAGACTTATTCTTCTTACGAAGAACTTTAGGCATGTACTTGGCACCTGTATCAGAAATCAACATTCTAGTCATAGCATCTAACAATACGGCTAGTAAAGCAGCTAAGTAGAACACTTCTGTCCAGGCAAAGATATACATCAATGTATTTCCCATATGGAATTGTTCACCTAAGGCCATGAAAGCATAGTATGAACCATTCATCTTCAAATCATTTGGTAAATGATAAGCATTGAAGAACACACCTAGTGAGAATGAACCAAAGATAGTCAAGAAAGCCGTCATAACGGCCAACATGATCATCGCTTTAGGGAACTCACTCTTTGGCTTACGCATCTTAGTAATAAATGGTGCAATCAATTCGGCACCATTCATAGCATAGATCAATAGACCTAAAGTAGTTAAATAGTGTAAGTCAAACTTTGGAACAATAGTATGAACATTCATTGGTTGAGTAGCAATGTGGCCACCCATAGCTAGTCCAGCAAATGTCATAATAACGAATAATACCGTCATACCAAACATGGCTACACCACCGATAGTACTCAAGAACTCAAGCGAATGCTTGAATCTTGATTGAACAAAAATAAAGACGATAAACGTTATAACGGTCCAAAATGCGAACCAACCATTTGACATAGTATCTTGTAACTTACCGTTACCATACCAAGCCCAGCCTAGTCCAACAACGATTGAATTGGCAGTATCAACAACGTAAGGAATTGAAGCGGCCCAGTATGTCCAAGCTGTAAAATATCCTAGAAATTCACCACTAGTTCCACGAACCCATGATGTCAGTCCACCACCTTCGTGATTGAAGACTGATCCTAATTGTCCAACCATAAGTGAATATGGAATGACATATAAAAATAGCATAATAACCCAGGATGTAATAACTCCCATCCCTTGGTTTTGAAAATTATAAGTCAAATCATCAAAACCAATTACCGTAACAAAACTCATTAGCGCAAGAACGGGCCAGCTAATGAAGCTTTTTTTCGGCTCTAAAGTTTCCATAATAATCCCCCATAAATATTTATCTAAATTTAGTAAACAATTGCAACTAATAATTTTACAACTTTTTGCACCATTTGAGACGTGAAAACGTTTTTTAATAAAAAAAATATCAACTAAATGTTGATATTTAATCTCTTAACTAATTAATATGATGCTGTCTACCTTGATGTCGAACCAGTGCAATGACTCGATAAGCAATATCCTCTCCAACAAGAGTTATTACTGAGCCAAGTAAAATCACAACAATTCCAAGAATAGTTCTGCCGCTAATGGCCTCCCCAAGAATGAATAATGATAATACTGGTGCCAAAGCTGGCTTAATCAAGAAAATTAACGAGGCTTGAACAATTCCGACCTCTTCCATTGAAACAAAATACAATCCAAAAGCCACACCTGTGACTAAAACAGAAATATACAATATCAAAGGCAACGTCTGCAATGTCAATCCTTTGAAAAATGGTATATTAACAAATTCACTATACTGTGCAGGTAAAAATTGGGCCAACGAAGTATGACTTAATAACATCAAGGCACCTAATTCCAACGAACCAAATAAGAAAGAAAAGCAGGTCATAGAAAGACCATTTATTCCAATCTTGTGTCCATTAATACGTGACATCACTCCGTATACACCAAAAATAATTGATGCTAATAATCCTAATGCAATTCCCATAGGATTCTTTAAATTAAACGGATCGATGATTATCAACAATCCAAAGAGTGTTAATACTAATGCAAAAACATTAGTACGAGATAGTTTTTCATGCAAGAAGAAAAATCCGATGATTAGACCGAAAATTGGATTTGCACTTAAAATAATAGCAATAACTGAAGCTTGTGTAATTTGAATTGATAATTGATAGAGCGTCATGCTGACAACAACAATGACAAAGCCCGTTAATGCGCAACGCCCCAAATCATATAACGACATTTTAACGCCATTCTTCTTAAGGTGAAGAATCGCAAATGGCAATAACGCCAATCCACCAATCAAGAATCTAATAAAATTCAACTCAACTGGATTGAATTGACCACCGGCAATTTTTAAAGCAATTTCCATCGAACTGAATAAAAACATCGGTATTATTATGTATAGAAAACCTTTTAACTTCAAAACTCTCGTTTCATCCCCCTAAATAGCGAAGTAACATTACTAGTGTACTACTATTGGCATACTGTTTTCGAGGTTGATTTATGAAATCCTTATTAAAAAAATAATGATAATAAACAAAAACGCACGAACCATTTTTTTATGGTTCTATACTTTCTGGTATTGATGAATAATCAATACCAGTTTTTTTATTCCCTTTTAACACAAAAAGAACATCACTGTTC
>NZ_RHNU01000018.1 GCF_003946015.1 Companilactobacillus insicii | reverse complement strand
TGTCACCAGTAGAATACCGGGAACATGCTTTAGCAGCTTAAATATTTAATTTTGTCTAACTTTTGTCTTGCACTTCACCTAACGGCCTCGCCTTTTTATTTGCTCTCGTTTATAAAACTATCCAAAATAGTCTGACGACGCTCCAAAAATACTTGATTATTTTCAACAGGATGCACACGATTTGTTAAAACAATCATTGCATTTTGATGAATGTAATCTAAAGCTATGAAATGACCAGTATAACCAGTATGGAATAATATATTACCTGGTTTTATATCCCACCCCAGTGAACGACCTGGATTCAAATCAGTAAAGTTCTTATACAAAAACTTATATTCTCTTTGTAACATTGCTCTTGAAAATTGCATAACATCTATCAGGCTAGAGAACATGCCCGCAGAACCACAGTGTTCACCTAATTGGCGTGCTTTAGGATCATTAGGTATTCCGATAAGCATTTTGCCATTAACCTCATACGTCGGCGTACAACGGCTAATTTCAGGATCAAATGTTGTATCTGTTAGCCCCCACGTTTTTTGAATAAACTCCTTAATGACTTTTTGAACAGGTTCATGATATATTTTTTCGATAATCAATCCTAAAAAAATCATTCCAGTATCAGTGTAGACTACTTTTTTATTAAAATTATTGGTCACAGGTAAAGTAAATAATGCATCTATTAGCTGTTGATCATCCAAACTATCACGGTTTGGAATATATCCAGCAATACCAGATGTATGTGTCAATAAATGAAAAATCTCAACACGGTCATCTTTAAATTGTGGCAAATATTTATTTATTGGATCATGTATATCAAGCTTCTTTTCGTCAATTAACTTTAAAATAATTGGAACTGTTCCCATTACTTTTGTAAGCGAAGCTAAATCATACAATTCATCACCATTTAATCTTGTAATATCTGGCACCCAAGATTTATCTCCAACATAATTGGATTCATCAAAACTTGTTTGTATATTACTGTTGCTATGATTACTAATGAAACCATAACTAACTCCTGGAACTATCTGCTTATTAACTAAGTCCAAAATTTGTGCTTCTGTTTGTTGGAATTTTTTCATGCTATTATCTATCTCCACAATTATTAATGCCTTAATTGTATCGTAAAAATAACCAATCAACACGATTAATAACCAACAGGCTTGTCTCCATCAGTACCAGGTTGATCAATGCCTAAACTAGAAAATTCATATATTTTTGGATTTTTAATAACCCTAACAATTAAATCTGCAATACTTTTTCGAGAAATGATAGTTCCTTTATATTCTTCACCCTTCTCGGTTAATTCATAATCAATTTTATCTTCGTTAGTCATATAGGCACAGCGAAGGATAGTAAAATTGATATCCGATGTTTCTATTATCTTAGCAGCACGACGCGTATCCTCCATAACATCATGACCAATAACACTCTCGTTCCATTCTTCAAACTTCTTTGGTAATTCATGATACAAACCTAATCCAGTTACATAAATCAATCTCTTAACATTACTTTTATCCATCGCCGTTACAATACTTTGCGCCATAGGTTCAAATCTACCACCCAGGTTTGCGTACACAACATCTTGTCCATTCATAACTTTAATTAATTTATCGGTATCATTGACATCACCGTCAACAATACTTTCTCTATTCGAATCTTTAATTTGTATTCTAGTGGAATTACGTAAATACAAAGTTAAATTATCATTAGTTTCTTCGAGTAATCGATCTCTTACTAATTTCGCTATTTGATCATTGGCACCTAAAATTAATATGTTTTTCATTTTATATCTCCCATCATTTAATACGAAAACATCATATTACTTAAAGTAGACTTTAAGTCAACATTAATAAGATAAAAAAATCTCTTACTTCAAAAAATTTCGAAGTAAGAGATTTTTATTTACATTGCTACATTTCCAGCAAATTGTGAATTATAAAGATCAGCATAGAAGCCATTCTTAGCCATTAACTCATCATGATTTCCGGTTTCAATAATTGAACCGTGATTCATAACAATAATGCTGTCAGCGTCTCTAATTGTTGACAATCTATGTGCAACAACAAAACTTGTTCTATTCTTTAATAATCTTTCCATGGCATGCTGGATATGTACTTCCGTTCTAGTATCAACTGAGGAAGTAGCTTCATCAAGTATCAATATCTCCGGATCAGCGACAAACGCTCTGGCAATTGTAATCAATTGTCTTTGTCCTTGAGAAATATTCGATGCTTCTTCATTCAAAATCGTGTCATATCCATCTGGAAGTTGTCTTACGAAATTATCAACATGGGCAGCTTTAGCAGCAGTGATAATTTCCTCTTTAGTAGCATCTTCATTACTATATTTTAAGTTGTCGTAAATTGATCCCGTAAAGAGCCAAGTGTCCTGAAGAACCATTGCATAGTGACTTCTAACTTCTTCACGAGTCATATTTCTGACATCTCGACCATTAATCTTAACTGAACCTCCACTAACATCATAGAAGCGCTCTAGTAAGTTAATAATGGTTGTCTTACCTGCACCAGTAGGTCCAACAATTGCGACCATTTCACCTGGTTTAACATGTAAATTGTAATCTTCTAGTAGAGTTGGTTTACCTTCATAACCAAACTTAACATGATCCAATGTAACCTTATCATCAGTTTCTTCATCTGGAACATCGACTTTGTCATTTTGCATCTCAGGCTCATCGATAATTTCAAAAATACGTTCAGCTGAAGCTATAGTAGCTTGGATTGTATTAGTTAAGTTGGCTAATTGTGAAATTGGCTGCGAGAACTGGTTCATATATTGTAGAAATGCCTGAATATCACCAAGTGGCAAATTACCATTTGCAACAGAAATACCACCATACATTGCTACAAAAACATAACCTAGGTTATTTAAGAACGTCATCAATGGCATAACAATACCTGAAATCATTTGAGCCTTCCACGATGCCTTGTACAATTTTTCATTTTCGCTTTCGAAAACTTCAATTGAATCACCTTCATGGTTAAAGCTTTTAACGACCACGTGACCTGCATAGTTCTCTTCAACTTGATTATTTAATAATCCCAATGACTTTTGTTGTCTCTTAAAGAATTTCTGTGATTGTGGTGCAATAACACCAACAACCAACAAGCTGACGGGAATAGTTGCTAAAGCAATTAACGTCAATTTCCAACTAATGGTAAACATCATCCACAGTACACCAATGAAGGTAACCGTACTTGTAACGATTTGTGTAACACTTTGTTGCAAAGTACCGGCAATATTATCCATATCATTAATGGCACGTGACATAATATCACCGTTTGAATGTGAATCATAATAACTGATTGGTAAACGTTCCATTTTTGACTTCAAATCACGTCTTAGCTTATAAACTGTCTTCTGTGAAATACGAGTCATAGTAAATTGTTGCAAGAAAGTGAATAAAGCCGAAGCCAAATACATCAACATAACAATAAGAATAATATGTTCAATCTTATTGAAATTAATTGGCAACTGACTTACTTGAATACCTGCTTTTTGTTGAGCGGCACCAGTCATGACACCCTTATAAATTTCAGTTGTGGCTTCACCTAAAATCTTAGGAGTTCTGATTTGGAAAATAGCTGAAGCAACAGCTAGTACCAAAACAATTGTAATCCCAATTACATAAGAAGACATATACTTGGCTAGTCTTCCAGTCGTTTTCCAAAAATTCTTTGGTTTAACAACTAACCCGGGGCCATGTCCACCAGGACCATGACCGCCAGTTGTCGGTTGTTGAGTCTTAGTATCTTCTTTAGCCATTACTTAGCCTCCTTAATTTGAGACTTGATAATTTCTTGATAAGTCTTATTATTTTCTTTTAACTCTTCATGATTTCCAAGGCCAACCATCTTACCATCATCTAAGACAACTATTTGATCAGCATCGGCAACAGTCGAGATTCTTTGACCAACAATTACAACAACACTCTTACTGATTTTTTCATCAGACTTAAGTGCTGTTCTTAAATTCAAGTCAGTCTTGAAGTCAAGAGCAGAGAACGAATCATCAAAGACATATACAGAAGCATCCTTGACCAAAGCACGTGCAATCGCCAAACGCTGCTTTTGACCACCAGAGAAATTATCTCCACCTTGTTCAACTATGGCATCAAGTTGCCCATCTAATTCCTTTACAAAGTCCGCAGCTTGGGCTACTTCTAGAGCATGCCAAATTTCATCATCGGTTGCATTATCCTTACCATAAATCATATTTGTTCTAATTGTTCCCTTGAACAAAACGGCCTTTTGTGGAACCATAGCAACCTTTTTATTGATATCTTCAGTACTTAATGCCTTGACATCGGTACCATTCAAACTAACGACACCAGTCTCAGAATCAAAGAATCTAGGTATCATATTGATCAATGTACTCTTACCAGAACCAGTACCACCAATAATTGCTAAAGTTTGACCTGCATCCACTTTAAAGTTTAAATTAGACAGTGCTAAATTTTCAGCACCATCATATCTAAAGTTAACATCACTGAAACCAAGGGAAGGTTCATCCTTGATCTTAGCTGGTTTAGCAATTGTATCGATTGTACTTTCAGTTGCAAATACTTCTTGAATACGTGCAGCTGAAGCAGAAGCACGAGGAACAAACACAAACACCAATGACAATATCATAAAACTCATTAGAATTTGCATTGCATATGTCATAAATGCAATTAAATTACCAACTTGCATTGATTGATTAGCAATATATTTTGCACCTAACCAAGTAATCCCTACATTAGTTCCACTCATAACAAGTGTTACGATTGGGAACATCAATGCTACAATAGTAAATACCTTGATAGCATTGTTCGTGTAGTCGGCATTTGCTTCCTTAAAACGATCTTGCTCAAAGGTATCCTGACGAAATGCCCTAATAACACGTACACCTGTCAATCCTTCACGAAAGATAAGGTTTAATCTATCAGTCTTCTTCTGCATGGCCTTAAATAATGGCACAGCAAAGAACATGACCAAACCAACTAGAACAATCAAAATTGGAATCGAGATCAAAAATATTTTTGTCATTTCCGCATTCTTTTGGTAAGCCATAATACTGGCACCTATCAACATAATTGGAGCCATAATCATCATACGAAGCATCATAATCATTACATTTTGAATTTGAATAACATCATTAGTAGTTCTTGTTGTTAATGATGAAGTATCAAATTTGTCAAATTCATCGTTTGTAAAAAATAATATTTTTCTAAATAAATCGGATTTTAATTTTCTACCTAACCCCTGTGATGCTTGCGCAGCCATTAGAACATTACCAACAGCTGCTATAACACTGACAATTGAAATCAAGACCATTTTTATACCGGCATGTATAATATAATTAGTATTACCGGTTGAAACACCATTGTTAACAATATCAGATGTGATGTTTGGCAGATATAAAGTGGTAACAACTTGTACAGTCATAAATAGAACCGCACCAAGTACTTGCCAAATGTTTATCCTGCCACGGGCAATCTTAAACAATCCATTCACTCCTTTATAAAAAACTCATTATAGTATTAAAGCACTTATTTAATCAAAATACTAATAATAATTATCAATAAGGTGGTCTTCCCATTGAATAATAAAATTAATACTCTAAATCCAATTAGAGGGCTGTTTCGTATTATAGCATTTATATTACTATTTTTAGCAGAACAAATACCATTAAGTATACTTACTTTAACAAAAAAAGACCTAGGTCCAAAATATGCAAGTTATTTAAAAATTGCCCCATTAATTACCTTAGTCCTCTTAACAATCTCAGTAGCGATTTTGTGGATCGTTTTTAAACGCGCTCAAAAATTTAAATCAGTACAATTTAACAAGACCACTTGGATAATAATTGGAATAGCATCAATTTTAGTATTTGCAGTCAATCTAATTACCGTGCCAATGATGAAAACTACAAACGATAATGTTGCTGCGTTAGAATTGATTGCCAAAAATAACATGCTTATTCTAGTCCTTTTTACCATTATTGTCGCTCCAATATTGGAAGAAATACTTTTTAGAGGAATATTTATGAATTGGTTTTTTGTTAATAATCCTTTAGTTTCAGTGCTAATAAGTGGAATTGCGTTTGGATATGCACATGCACCCTTTTCTCCAAGTACCGATTGGGTATATGCGTTATCGAAAGTTTTATTGGGAATAATCCTTGCAGCAGTTTATGTAAGAACAAAAAATATCAAAGCAAGTATTACAGTTCATTTTTTGAACAATTTTCTTGCCATATTATCAGGTATATTATAATGAAAGAACACGATCGAAAAAAAATTAATGAAGAATATCAAAATGTCCTCCGTAAGGTAGTGATCTGGGGTGTCTTATCCATGTTACTATTAGCAACCTCAAAAGTTACTGGATGGATGATAATGGAATTTGCAGGATTAGCCAGTGTTGTTTATACAATAATCTTGGTTGTTATTCTGTTTTATATATCTTTTATCTTAAAATCATCAAAAAAACGGTAAATCTTTATTGACATAACCTAATGATTACAGGTAAAATGATATTTGTTGTTTGATTGCCCGTTGGTCAAATGGTTTAAGACGCCACCCTCTCAAGGTGGAGTTATGGGTTCGATTCCCATACGGGTGATTTTGTACCAAACTCCATTATATTTTATAATTATAAAAGTGTCGTAAACGTTGAGTTTACGGCTTTTTTGTTTTTCAAGAACTCTAAGTAATTCTAACGTTTTGTATCTATGGGGCACAAACGGGGCACAAAAAAAGGACCATCAATCTATTATTTGAATAGATTGACGGCCCTTCCTTATTCACCTTTAAATCCTGAACCTTGTGCATATTTGAGTGGTAGATACATATCCGTGGCAATCTTGTAGCAATAACCAACTTTAGGAACATTAACAACTGTTGCATACTTCCAAGCTGAACCACCATCTAAATTAGTACCTACTACTTCCCCTTTTAAATTAACGGCGTGTACAGGGATGTCTGAATTAATTAGCACTTTACCTTTAAAGGTTGTAATTGATTGTGGAATGTAAATATTTCCACCGATGCAATATTGTGGTTCTCCATTAATCATCTCAATACCGGCTGAAATCCAACCTGTGTTAGGGGCAATATTAGTAGTAGCATTGGCTGAACCATCTTTCTTATATGTCGTATAGCCTTTAATATTGCCGTTTAATACAGTGACAACATTATTAATGTTAGTAAACGTCTTTTTAGGCTCTACCACATCTTCAATACCAACCGCAATATCATGTGCCAATTGTTCTTGTGTAATACCCCAGAACGGCTCTAGATAGCTTTCAACTGGATCAGTATGTGAACCCCAGATATTTTCTGAAATCCATTTGTGTGTTTTAATTCCATTACCTGAACCATCCAATGTACAAGGAATACCATATTGTTTAGCTTTAGAACGAGCGAAGTTAACGAAAGTTGCATAGTCTTTCTTAAAAGTTGCTTTATCGGTCGTACGAGCAAGCTCGATTTGTACTGGTGAATTGGCATTAGCATAGCTACCAGCTCCCCACGCTTGATATCCGTCAGCACCGACTTGATAAATCTTTCCACCGTCACCAATGACGTATTGGACATAAGTTTGTGTAGTAGCCCAATTATGCTTAAAATAGCTTGCATTGGCTTCTGCACCAATATTAGTTGTCTCATGCAAAACAATAAATTTGTTGGCTGTTCGTGTGGATGAACCTTCATAAGTTCCTAATGCAAAAGTATTATCGACATTAAATTTCATTATTTGTCCTCCTTCTTAATATATCCTCCTGAAATTCCTTTTATTCCTGTGAATAGCCCTGCTGTATATCCACCAGCTAGGAATCCTGTCAATCCCGCTTTTCCTAGCTCTGTATCATGAAATACTAATGCAATTAGTAAGCCAACTAGCAAGCCGACTAGCATGCTGATAAATGGCATGTATTTGTTGTCTAATTTCGATTTCTTGGCTGCTGCGGTTAATAGGTAGCAGACTAAAATAATAATCGTTAATTCTGTGACATTCATAAGTTGCAAACCTTGTAAAATATCCATTTAGTTATCTCCTTTATTTTTAATGTCTTCTACATCATGCTCAATGTCACGAAGCCGTAATCCATGATCGTGTAGCATGTTGTCATGTGTTTTAAGTTTTCTAAAAATTTTATTGTGGTCGCTTGAGCTGCTTTTAGTCAATTCCTGAACTGAAATCGTTAATTCGTCCACGGTTTGAGTGAATTTTGTAATCGTAATAACTAATTTAACAATTTGCCACAATGCTACCGAAATAGCTGTAACAGCAGCAATCCACGCCACCCAATTATTAATAAATATTGGGACTGGTGGCATCTATCACTCCTCCTCTCCCCATTTTTTCATAAAAAATAAGCCTATAAGGCTGTGATTTTAGTTATTTTTATATCTCCTATACCAAGTTTAAATAGCTGTAATTGCGAAGATGAAAGTATAGGAATGGTATTTAAAATTAGTCGAAACGTTTAGCCTATACTCTCCATCAACAATTGATCTTGATACAGTTATTGTCACAAAATAAGTTTCTATGAAAAAAGATTTTGCTTTATCTAAGTTTTTAAAATCATCACTAGTAATATTGACGACAACTAATTTTTTTAAAGTATCGCGATCATAAAACCCCACATTAATGCCATTAATGTTATTCCAATCCTTTGTAGTGCTTGACAAGTGTACGCTTTTAAAACTGCTTTCCAATTTCTCAGACATATACAAACCCGTACCCGGTTCCAATTTAGTTGCGCCACCAATTTCTCGGTCGCCATACATAATTTTCACGTCATTACCTCCAACTTTTAATTCCGCCATTAGCTTGCCTCCGTATCATCAGTTACTATATAAAACTTATTTTCCAAGGTTCCGGCTGTTTTCTTGGCTTCATAGTCAGTTTTACTAATCACTTCTGCTTTCGATTCATAGTTAGCCAGCTCAGTCTTGTCGGCTTTCTTCGTGATTCCCTCATTGATAGCTTGAACACCGTCTTTATTTTTAGTTACGGCATCGGCTAGTTCCGCAATAGTGTCTAGCGTATCGGGAGCAGCACCGATAATATCCTTGATACTTTGTTCAGCGTATGTTTTGGCTTGTCCAACACCAGTAGAAATTTTGCTGTCGACCTCGGCAGTTGTGGGATAGTCGGCTTTGTCTAAGGCATTTGTGATAGCCGTTTGAACGTCATCGTTAGTCGCAATATCTTGAGGGTTGAGCGAGTAATCAGTCGCTGTTGGTCCTTTTTCAAGTTTCATATTTGAAACTGTGACAACGGTTGTCGAAGGAACATTATCAAATCTTAAATTGAGACCATGGGCTGAAAATCCATCTAAAGTGATTGTTGCTACATAATGCTTCTTTGTGGTGTCAACCACATCATTAATGTAGCTTTGCCAAGTTCCTCCACCCAAGCCAATATTTAGGACATAAAAGGTTGCGGGAGCTGTAGAAACAGCATCAAAACTTATAGTTACTGTAGTGCCTTTTTCTATTCTTCTACTTAGTGCATACATTGATCGTACTTGGTTAACTGTATTGTTACCTGTCATGCTGAATGGTTCATAGGTTTTCAATAACAAGTTAGTCCTGACACCACTAATATTTTGAGCAGCTAAATCCAATTGAGCTTTCAAAGCATCGAATTTATTTTTAACGTCTGTTGCTTGACTATCTAAACTATCTAAAGATGTATTGAAATCTGCAACGTCTTTATTGATTAATGCTTTGAAGCTGTCATAGTCGCCTTGCAACGTTGCCAACAGTGCTTTAAATCTATTTTCGAAGTCTGCTTTTTGCTTGCCGAAATCAGTTTCAAAACCTGCTTTTTGGCTATTAAAATCACTTGTTCGTTTATCTTGAGCAGTTGTGAATGCTGTCTCTGAACTACTTTGAAATGCGTTCCACGCCTTTTTAGCAGCACTCAAATCTTTTTGAGCCTGATCCACAAAACTCTGCATCTTGCCAGTTAATTCTGCAACCTTATCATCAATCTTTGCGTTTCCGGTATCGGAAAAGTCTTTTAAGGCTAAAACATAAGATTCGGCTTCCTTAGTTAAGGTTTCAAAGTCATCAATATAGCTCCCAGCTTCTTTGATTGATCCGATCCCTTGCAGCACGACCAGCTTCACGCTTGATGTGGAATCGTCTCCAATTTTGAAATACATGTTTCTGAAGACACCAACATTTGTGTACATTTCATCTGGAAACTTGACCTTGAACGTGTTTCCTGACTTATCAGTCACAGTTTGCTTAATCAGTCGTTGGTCGGGTGTTTTGGCGATGAGTTCAACGTCAACCGTAGATAAATCAGTGTACTTTTCGAATGATTTCCCAAGTGTTACTTGTAGCTCGTCGCCTGTATCGCCTTGACGAATCTTTAAAGGTAACTCGTAAATTGGCGCTGTTTTGTCTGTATCTAAAACAATTGGTTGTAAGCTCATTTAATTACCTCCATTCAAAATATTTTCAATTATCTTTCTATCAAAGTTGTAAGGTCTGTGAAGCTGACCATCAAAATATGTATAGTAGTCATGCAATTTTTCAAATAATGGATATTCCAAATCAATCAGATGGACATAGATATAGCCTTGATTGATAATTTTTTCATCTGGCTTAAAATCGTCGAATTGTTTAACCGCTCCATCATCAGTTTTTAAGTAATCTGTGACTGCTCCCAAATCATTTGTTTTTATGTAAATCATCGCCATTCAACTTCGCCTCTAATTCTTCATTTTCAATAGTCAGTATTGAATTTTTAACTTCTAAATCTGCAATTTTTGAAGATAAATCTTTAATCACTTTTCCAGCGTCCGCCATTTGGCTCCTCCTATATTGCTTCGGTTACTACCCTTACCGAATTACTAAAATTGTTATATGGCCCAATGTAAAGCTTTCCTGAACCATCACCCCATAAATTAGCGCCACCAATGTCTGCGTATTGTGAGACATCCATACGCTTTAAACCATCGATTTGATACACAGTCATATTTGGCGTTGAAATACCATATCTAGTAACTGATGTTCTGGTTGATCCAGAACCAAGTGATATATCTGTATCACCACTGATAGTTACTCCGCTAATTTCTCCACCACGAATATAAACACCAGTGATATTTTGACCTACAAAATTATCCGCATAGACGTTACCACGGTTATCAATAGCTACCGTACCTTTTCCATCATAATAGATACCTTTAGAGTTCCAACGCATTCCATAGTTACCACCGTTTTCACTAGCAACAATATCTGTTGGGTTTTCTCTATCGGGAAGGAATCTTATTACATCACGACCACTTCCATTGATATAATCCAACATGTCATCCCTAGTATTACTGACATTTTCCTTCAATTCGTCCATCAGTTGTTGTTTATCTTTATCGGCACTCTGTAAATCAGAAACATCTTTAGATACTTCAGTAACATTCTTATCAACGGTATCAATATGTTCATTTTGATTACTTTGATAATCAGATGTCGTCGTTGGTTTATCTCCAATCGATACAGTTTTGTATCTATGAAGCAATCCATCCCATACCGTTTTGATAACTCTGGCGGTGGTATCAATATCAAGATTAGCGAAGAAAACGGTGACTTCATCGCCCATTTTCAGTTCATCAACAAATCCTAAATCATCTTTTATATCTGCAATTTCAAACGTCAAAGAAACTTTAGGGATGCCCACTTTATTATCAGAAATATATCGATTAGTTCTGGAACGTAATTGATCAACGGTTTCGATTTTATCTTGTGAAAAATCTTTGGTTAAGATTCGTAGCTTTTCAAAATTAGCAGCATTAGACGTTTTAATAATTCGTTCAGGAAGATATATTAATTTTTCATCATTACCAGAACCCGTTTTAGAAAATGGTTTGATTGCTGAATAGGTTTCTTCAATATTTTCTTCTTGATTGGCTTGAACCAAATCTTTCCCATATTCAATTACTTTCCCGATTTTAGTCCCAATAGTTCGTTCATAATGCACCGTATAGTTATCAAATAAGTATTCACCCTTGAACATCTGAAGCAGTGAACCATCAGCACCACCCAAGGCTTTTTTAGCATTATCAATTTTGGCCATATTCCAACTAATACTGGTTGTACCATTAATTGATGAAATCATTTTTAGTTTTAGTTCAGGTTGTTCCAAGTTATTTTTGAGCAAATTAAAAGCAGCTACCGGGGTAACTGCTGAAGCATTAATATTTTGTTTTAAGGTGTTATAACTCAAATCATTCAAAATATGACTAGCTGTAACTTCAATCTTGTTATCAATCGACTTCTTAACACTATCGATTCTAAAAAGCTGTTTTAAATAGCCTTCTCCAACATCAGCCATAATAATTCTATCTTTGGTTAACTCATTAGCAATATCACCAGTTGCCAAATAATCTAACTTTAATTCTGGCAACTCATTAAATTCATTAGTCACTTCAACATTCAAACAATCGGTTAAAACGCCAATGCCTTGCGTTGTGAAGTCTGATTCAGAACTTTCAAATAATACTGGATATTGAAGATAACTCATATTAGCGCCCTCCAATTCATCAGTATCGAAACTTCAGCTGATTCATTATCCCAACTAATCGTATTCTTCCCATAATTCAAAACCGGATAAGAATAGTTAGGAAAAATAGCTACATTGTTTTTTAGTTTTGAATCGTCATAAACTCGGTGCTTTGTTGAATCAATATACGTTAACCCACCAAGTTCGGTAATCTTATAAGTTACACCGTTCAAAGTTAAATCAAACGATCCAGTTCCTTCTACTTTGATTATTGGATAGCTAGAAAGTGGTTCAGGATTCAAAATCATATCTCCAGATACAATTGGTTGATAATTCTGTGAATCCACTCTGAATTTTGTTGGTCCAATATCGAATTCAATTGTTAATGTTGCACATTCAGGGCTTTGATAAGAAAGCGTAGGTGTTTTGGATAAACGTGCAAGATAGTAATAATTTTCATCTAAATTATCAATTAATTTTGAATAGCCGTTGTAATTCTCACTAACTTCTAACCAATAAACTAAATCACGTTTTAATTCGGATAAATCCTTATAAAATGAGTGATTGAACCATCTAATATCAACGAAACATTCATATTTTAAAGTTCCGTTTTTATACCTATTATTAGGATTAACAATATCCAAATTTCTTCCAGGGATGGAAGTATAACTGATATCTGTTCCACCTGGTTCAACTTCAAAATTATTCTGGATCAATAAATTAAAATCTTTTGAAGTTCTACCGTTAAAAGTAAAATATCTATCAATCAAATTATCACCTACCTATCTTTCCATCGTTTTTACGCCAAGTATCACTTAAATTTCTATCAATATTAGGTGTTAACTCACCAGCCAAAACATTGTTGTCCAAAACAACTTGATAATTTTGGTTTTTATCATTCAAACCATTTAAAAGTGACATGACTTCATTTAATTGGCCAACAATAGTTGAATCATTCTTAGCACTAATATCATCAAACTTCACACTTGAAACTTTGCTTATTCGACCGGGATTAACACCAATATCATTGATTGAGTCATTAACTTCATCATTGATAAAGCCGGACATTGAATTAACGTTTGATTTAACGTCTTTAAATGCTTCACTTAAACCATTATTTAAACCACCCATGATGGCTTGACCGGCTGGAATTAGTAACTTTTTATCATAAGATATTGGTCCCTTATGGTTTTTGATCCATGTACCAATACCAGAAACAAAATTTTTAACATTTCCCCACACTGACTTTAAACCACGCAGAAAACTGTTCATAATTGCACTACCATTTGACCATAAATCAGTAACAGCACCAGTCTTAACGGCGTTAGCATTTTTCTTTCCGGCTCCTCGTGACTTACCTAATCCTTTAAGCAAACCATCAACGAACCAGCCAATTAATTTACTTCCGGAACCAATGATGGTTCCCATTGCCGTACCTACTGATGTTACAAATGCTTGAATTATTTTAGTAGCGGCAGTCGCCATTTTAGATTGATTATCAATTATTGCCTGTGCGAATTTTGTTATTAAATCAAGCGCTGCAGCAACAATTTTCCCCAAATTATCAGCAATTCCACCAATAAAGGCCACAATGACATTCACTGCTGCAGTTATAATTTTCCCTAAATTCTGGGCAATACCGTTAAATAGGTTAACGATAAATTCGACACCTTTTTCTAAAATTTGTGGTAATCCGTTAGCTAAACCACCAATAAACTTGGTGATGATTTGAATTGATACAGATATAATCTGTCCAATATTTGAATTTATTCCATTCAAAAGTGACATGATCATATTCATACCGGTAGTTATCAATTGTGGCATTAAAGTATTAATTGCATTTAAAATACCGGTTCCTAACGTAACAAATGCTTGAACAATTAAAGGCATGTTAGTAATGACTGAAGTTAGAAAACTTGTCATCATAGCACTTAATCCTAAGCCCAAATTAGTAAACATTGGGATTAACTGGCTCGATACAGTCGTTAGCTGAACAAATGATTGATTCAATAAAGCAAAGCTTCCAACCATCAAACTGATTCCAGCAGTAGCAACACCAATACCAACACCAGCTGAAAGCAATGCTGCACCAAATGCTGCAATACCCAAAGCGCCAGATTGTAAGGCGGGTGCTGCTAAAGCAAATACCGCAGTTAGTCCACCAACAGTCAAGCCAAACGCCGCCATTGCAGTTATTCCTGCTGTACCAGTACTAGCTAAAGCAGTGATACCAAAAGCAAGTGCAGACATACCTAATGTAGCGGCACCAATACCAGCTCCGACTTTTAATATTGATGTGGCAAACGATGAAAAACTGCTTGCAACAGTTTTAACGATTCCACCTAATCCAGTAAAGATTCCACCGATTGGTTTTAGTACTGAACCAAATCCTGAAAAAATCCCACCTAGTGGTTTAACCACAAAACTTAATTTACTAAAGACACCACCAAGTAATTTCAAACCTGCAGGTACTGTAAAAGCTCCCAATACCGCTAAAGCAGGTTTTAAATAACTAGCAAAATCAATTGAGCCACTGAATGCACTTTTAAACATGTTACTGACTCCAGATTTGACTAATGGAATCGCAGCATCAATAAAAGTAACCAATGCTCCAGGCAATGCTTTAAGAATATTACCAACCATTGGAATAAAGTTATTGAATATAAAGTTAGATGTAGTTTTTGCCAATGCCTTTAGCGATGGCTTGATATCTCTACCTAATGCGATATTACCCAAAAAGTTTTGTGCTGCAGCTTTCATAGAATCAAAAGATCCACTAAATGTAGTAGCAGCTTCTTTAGCGGTTGTACCAGTAATATCAAGTTTGCCTTGAATTGCGTGAATCGCATTATAAACGTCTGAAAGATTACTAATATCGTACTTCTTACCAGTCAACTTAGTAGCATCTTTAAGAAGTCGTTCCATTTCTTCCTTAGTACCACCATAGCCTAACTTCAAGTTATCCAACATGGTGTAATTCTGTTTGGCAAAACCTTGATAAGCATTCTGAATATCACCCATATTACTACCAAACTTATTAGCATTATCAGACATGTCAATCATAGCCATATTAGCTACCTTAGCCGCTTTGCCAGTATTACCACCTAGTGATTGCAACAGACTGGCTGAAAAGCTAGTTACATTTTCCATATAGTCATTAGCAGACATACCCGCAGTTTTATAGGCTTGTGCAGCATATTGCTTTACCTTACTAGCAGATTTCTTAAAGATGGTTTCAACACCACCAAGTGATTGTTGTAGCTTGGCACCTTCACTAATAGATGCACCAATAGCCTTACCAATACCTGCTGTAACAATTGCACCTTTCACAACTGATATCAATTTACTACTCAATGATTCACCTGCACTTGAACCAGCGGCTGCTGCTTCTGGATCTAATTGACCTTTTAGTGCACCACTAATGCCCTTGGCTGATGGAATAACTTGAACATATGCTTTTCCTAATTCGGTTGCCATTAATTATTTCCTCCTTTCATCAATAACTTTTTACGCTCTTTTGCAAAATCCTTGCCTGAACTAAATACGGCTTCTTTTTTCTCTTTAGGTTTTTCAAATAGTGATGACCAAAGAACTGGTCTATTTCTATTTTTTTGAGCATCCTTAGTTTTGGACCAAAGAAGTAATTTCAAGCTGTCCGCAATAGACACCATAAGCATTTCTTCTAAGTTCAACTTTTGATTTCTTAATTTCATTTTGATTCTCGAATCATCTTTTAAACCTAAAGAAAAAACAGCTACCTTGGTTAAAGGTAACTGTTTAAAGTCATATATTTGATATGTCTCTGCTAAGTCACACAAAAGTGCATCCTTATCAAATTTCAACATGTAGGCAAGGATTAAGAGTTTTTTACTTGAGTTTGGCTTTCGAAGATTTCTTGAATTTCAGCGGTCATTTTTTCCATAGAAATCAACCCTTCTTTGTCTGCCAAATGTTTCTTTAGTTTTTCGGTTTGTTTTTCACCAAATAAAAGTTTTAAAACTTTTGGCATAATTAGTGGATTAGTTTCAATATCACCGATGGCTTCTAATAATTCATAATTATCTAATCTTTTTTCAGGAATTAAATAACTAAACCCTGATTTAGTCTTTCCCTTAATCATATTAACTACTCTCCCTTATCTTATTCTTGTGTTTCTGGTTTATTGATATATTCGTAATGATTATTTCCAACTTTATCTGGCGAGGCAGTAAACGTTGTTTCAAATCCAACAGCGTCTTCATCTCCATATGTAATATCCCCAATTTCAGAAATTGTACCGTTAGGAATAACAATACGTTTTAATACTCCACCTTTTAGAATCATGTCAAAGACTAAAATATGTGGCTTATATTCATCTGAATTGGCGTTAATTTTAATTCCTGTCTCTAAATCTCCAGTAACGTTCTTTTCTCCATATACCTCTTTTAACACATCAATATTCATTGATTCGATTAGAGTGTATTGAAATGTATCTTCCTTACCCTTCTGAACGATAGAGACAGTATCACCACCCCAAGCCTTGATTGAATCAGAATCAGGGCTATTTGTATTTGTTAGTCCATCTTCTGAAATATAACCTAATGGTTTAAAATCATCAGTCAAATCTTTAATGGCATCTGTGGGAAGTGCAGTATTTAAAGGTGCCGTATATGCAGCACCACCAATTTTTGGTTTAGCAGTTGAAACATTTTGTGTATCTGACATTTATTCTTCCTCCTAAAATGTAAAATCATAAATCGCTTGATAGCGATATTCTTTTGTTTCTGGGTCCGTAAAGTTATAATCTGAATTCAATTTAGCTTTACTGATATCTGTGAAATAAATCATTTCATTTAAACATGCTTTAAGTTTTAAATTTAACTTAGCTGCTTCATAAAGACTTTCTGCATAACATTGAAATGCAATTGTTGCAGAATCAATATGATTACTTTCAGCCCCACCAGTTTTTTCAAATAGAACATATGTCTCTGGTGGATTTTCTGGACGCTCTAAAAAAGACGGCACATTTAAGTGACCGTCTAAGTAATCTTTAATCGTTTTCTCAATCATTAATGCACCGCCTTTAGTAGCGTATTATTTTTGAAATTATCCTTTTTAGCTTGATAAGTATCAGCATAAATCATAGCGTTAGCACGGCTTTTACCAATATAAGTATCTTGAGCGTAACCACTACCGGCACCATTACGGATTCCCGTGGCTTTTTCTTCCAAAACATCAACCATTTCTGATGATTTAAGAAGTTGTCCTACACCCGCATGATTAAGTTTAAATTTGAACTTCTTACTCATATCTTTCAACCGTCACTTTCTTATTCCAATTTAAAGGAATCATATCTTCAATTCCTTCAAGTGGAACTCCGACTGTTCGCCATCTTTGACCAAAGAACTGAACCACTTTATTAGTCCAATCGTGATTATCGCCTTTAGGAATCGCCAAAGTATAAATGACTTTCTTCCCCGTCAAATTAAGCTGATTAGTAACATCATCAGTTGATGCCGGACTAACTAAAACATTATCAACGTTAATAGGACGTTCTTCATAAATAGGTTCTCCGAAGCCGTCTAAACCAGTTTTGACCTTATCAAATAAAGTAACCGTAATTCCGTGGATTCGTGTCATAAGGTTCAATCACTCCCATTCTTTGACGTTTAAAACCTAATCTGGCTAGTTCGGAATTTTTAATAAACAAGCCACCACCTGGAACCAAATATGAACCGCTCCAAGAATATCCCAAAGCAGCTTCAGATGTTTGTGTCATTGGCTCTTGATCAGTTGATGTCATTAGAGTTCTTGCAACAACATCCACGGTTACTGACTTCACAACACTAGCATAAGCATCATCTTCAACCATTTTATCAAGGTCTTTATTATACTTTTGCGCTTCAACTCTTAGTGAATTGGAAACCACTTCTAAAAGGCTCTTAGCACGTTCTTCTTCGCCTGGTTTTAAAGTTCTCCACAATATTTCTAAGTCTTCTGTAGTCGCAAAATCAGACATATTAACCACCTTCAATCATGAGTTGATATAGTTCATCCTTGGAAGATTTAGAATCATATTTGATTCCAAACGCATCCAATTCTTGCATAATTTTGGTTTTAGTGATTTCGTTTTTCTTTACTGGCTCTTTTTTAGCAACCACTTTTTTAACTGGTTCTTTTTTGGCAACCACCTTTTTAGGTGGTATTTTTTTTGGACTTGGTTTCTTATTAGTTGGCTTTTTTTCGTTTTCAACTAAAGCCCAATTTTCACCAGAAATTTTAGAACTCACATTGATAACAGCACCAGTCTTTAAATTTCTATATTCCATCTTTAGGCCTCCGCAGGTTTAACAATACGGGCAAAACTATTAGCATCCATAATTCCCCAGCCAAGATATGTTTCAGAACTAAGATAAACTTGATTATATCCCTTCAAGTCAAATCCTGAATTGTCTGGATCACCATATTTAATAATTTCAAGTGGAATTTGTTTTGCATAGCCCCACTTAAACCCATTTGTAAAGTCACCAAGAATAGCTAAATCATCAGTGCCACCAGAAACAGTGTTGTTAATATCTGTTTGTAGTCCATTGATGGAGCCGGGGTTTGCACCCCAAGCCAATTCTGGGAATAAACGAACGTTATTATCAGTTGCTGTTTTCATTTGTGCTAATTCTGCAGAAAATGCTGGATCCATGGCCATACCAGAAACTGCACCTTCTGCACCTTGAACAAGCGATACACCTGTTTCAATGTTTGCATCTGGATTACCTGTTGTAAAATCAACAGTTTGTGTAACTTTCTTATCAAGATGATTATCACCAATTACAGCAGATGCTTCTTTAGTTCTTGGATTAATACCATGGAATGCCATCAAATCTAAACCACGTGCTAATTTCTTGGCGTATCCATCATTAAATGATTTCAAGATATCAATCTTTTCTTCATCTGCAGCGTACATAAATTCATCTGATACACGTGCACCATATTCAACTTTGATTGGAACAATTGTTAATGGTGCAATTGATACACCACCTTCAGTTTTCTTACCATTTTCAGCAACGATATCAATATCCTTGTCCATGGTAAAGGTAAATTCTTTTTGACCGTTAAAAGCAATAGGCGCTTGATTCGATAAAGCAGCCACTGAACTCTTACCTTTAACTTTTGTAATCAAATCACTTACTAATTGTGGTTCAAAATTCTTTTCTTTTGATAGTGCCATTATATTATTCTCCTTCTAAATCTAAATTGTCTAGCATATTTGCATATGCTTCATTTTCTTTTGATACAGAATCTTTACCAGATTCAGTAGTTTTTAATGGTGGTTCTGGTTCACCATGCTTCATATATCCTGATAAACGTTCAGCATCAGCCTTTAAGCTTTCTTCATCGTCACCAACTAATCTATTAGCGAGGTTGTAAGGAATGTTGTTTTCCATAGCAATTTTGGTTTTAAGATTATCCATTTCATATCCTGAAATCTTGGAATTTAATTCTTCAAGATTCTTATCGTAGTTTGCATACTTTTCCTTATTTTCGTTAATGGCTGATTGAAGTGAAGCATTTTCTTTCTTCAAACTGTCATAATCAGAAAGTTTTTTTTCATAGCTTTCCTTTTGACGGTTCAATCTTTCTTGGAGGATTTTATCCAAATCCTCTTGTGTTTCAATAGGTTTAAATTCTGACATAATTAAATATCCTTTCTCCCACTATTCCCGGTGGTTCGGTAATTTTGGCAATAAAAAAACGTCTTAAACGTCTTAATATCTCACCTGTTGTTTTTGCTTAGGCTTGTCATTAGCACAAGCCCAATGTGCTAATAAAGCGCTGTCCATTAAACTAATATCCATATCATCAAATTGCGACTTGTAGCCAAATCCACCACTTGAGCCAATATTTCTTTTGGCAGTGTTAGTTACTACTAACGTTAATGATGGTTGATCATTATGACAAATCGACTGCTGATAAATCCCTTGTTCCCACATACTGTTAGCATTGATAACTTCTTTGACGGTTGGTAATATTGGTGGTTTTAACCTAAAGTCTTTCATCTCACTTGCCAAGATATTTTGACCACTAGCACCATCAATTACCACCTGTTTGATATCGGCGCTTCGCAAGAATTTGACTATCCAACTATTTCCATTTCTGACTGATTGACAGTCAATCGATTCAACAAACACATGATTAGAAAGTGTTTTGACTGCCACACTCATAGCAACGTTAGCACCATCATTGCCGTATTTAATTCCAACATACAATTGTCCTTGAAAAACGGGTAATGAGCGAACTTTCAATTCACGCCATTCATTCTCTGAAATTGCTGACTTTTGATTGTATTTAATCCATAAGCCAAGTCGTTGGATATTAAAATCGACTTCATCACTACCAACTTCATCTTGAATTGAACGTTCCGTAAAGATTGTTCCTAAAGATGGGTTAGTTTTATACCAAAGCTCACGGTCACGAACATCTGATTGGTCCTCAACTGACCATTCAGCCCATCCGGCATTTTCTGTTTTACCTTCCAAAACACTATTTCTAAAATCGACAAAAACGGTTCCTGAAGAAAGTGGTGTTGGCGGTGTTCCACAGAAAATGGTTTGTGGGTTATCACTATCAGTAACAACATATTTTAATGCCGATTCTTGATCAGTCGTATATTCTTGAGCCTCATCAATCACAAGTAAATCAAAACCTTCACCAAGTCCACCGGTAGAAGTACGAGTTCTAAACTCCACACGTCCACCAGTTTCAGGGACATCAATCCGTTCACGTCCTACCGCTTTCAAAGACTTGTATTTAATACCAGCCTTATCCAACAGTTTTAGAACTCGCTCCCAAGATGAATGACTAGTTGTGGTTCTATGAGCGGTATGAAGAATTTGTTCACCGCTCAGAAGTCCTTGAATTTCACGAATCACAATTAATTCAGTCTTACCATTACGTCGTGGAATCGAATATCCAAATTTAGTATGAACCCAAAGACCATCATCGTTGACTGCAAATAAATCCTTAGCAAGTTCTACTTGCCATTCTTGAGCTTTTCGTCCTGATTTCTCATAATTTTCAATCGCATTTTTATATAAGGATTTAGTAAATGGAAGAATTACCGATTGAGTGGGAATCTGATTACCTAATCTAACTGAAGTATTCATCATCTTCCCCTTTCAATCTTAATACCCGCCTTTTTACGACTTGCTTGGGTCAAAATTAATTATTCTTGATACACATATCCAATAATTTCAGACATCTTAAAAATTGCTTGAAACTTTTTACCAGTTTTTTCATCAATGAATGCAAATTCTAAATTATCATCATCTTCATATATATCACCAATATATTTGAAACGACGTTCACAATCATAGGTGTAAATAATTAAATTTTTATCCATTTTTAACTCCATTTCTTAGACCATACATCTTGTTTTCTTCCGTCACCTGGATGATAGTTCACAATGCAACGGCATCTTTCATGCCGGTGGTAAATTTCGTCTGGTGCTTCGCTATACAAATACGAACCGGCTAAATTTCGACACCAATCACATCCCTTGCCAACCAATGTTCTTGTGATTCTCGGTTTTAATCCTGCCTTAGATTGAAATTCAATATTTTTCTGAATTGAATCATCAACAATAGATTGTGTAAAAGTTACGATTGGTTCATCAAGTAACCAAGCGACATCATCAAAGCTTTCAGCATGAACTAGTTTTTCAACTAAACCTTTTGCTTTTTCTTGATTAAATTCGGGAACTTGCGGTTTTAAATGAATATTAGCTCGTTCATTCAAAGATTTTTGCACGTCCAAAGAATATCCAGAAACAATATCAAAGTTAGTTTTCAAAGATGTACTAATTAATCGATTAGCGATATTAAAATAAAATTTCTCATCTGGTAATGATTCAGCATTAATATATCTTTTTAATGCCTTACTCATGTTTTTACCAATTTCAATCGCTAATTCATTTACTTGTTTGTAGTCAGCTTTTCCTTTTTTCTGAAGTTCAACCAATCGTTTTAATTCCTTAGAATTAGCATTCGTTTCAATGAAGTATTGATCAATAGCTGCTAAAAGTCCTGGAACAATATCTTTAGTGTCCATTATCATCACTCACTTCTATCGGTGCAGAATCAGAACCTTTCACACCTGTTATTTCACGAATTGTTTCCTTATCCATGAATCCAGGTATTGCTTGATTCAATTTAATAGCTCCATCTCCAATTAGTGAAAGCATATTAGCATCAGCTTCAAATAATGGTTCCCATTTTGGTACGGTTTTAACAAATTCTTTACGTTCATATGAAAGATTATCACGTAAGCAAGCAGCTAAATAAGCAACATTGAGAAAACCAGAACCAAGTGATCGTTGTGCCTTTCTACCAGCTAATCGAAAGTTCTCATGACTAGCTTTAATGGCTTCCACACTTGATGGATTATCAGAAACAAATCCTAAATCGTCCATGGTTAATCCCGTTTCACCGGCAAAACCAGCTGCTGCAGTTTTAAGCTGTTCCGTGAACGGTGTCATGCTTGAAGTTGTGAATTGTCCAACAACGGGTTTATCTCCGTCGGAATCTTTTGTAAATTCCAACATACTTGAAACAGTGGCTTTCCATGAATCCATTGGTTCAGAATCTTGGCTAGTTCCAAGAACATACTTTTGTGGGAATGAATAAAATTCAGCAGTAATATCTGCTCTTTCCAAAGTACGTTTTGCGTATCGCTGATAATACATCCCTGACCTAGTTATTCTTGAACGTCCAAATGGTCTAACTGCATCAGGTCTATGGATAATTGGAACCAATAATGGATGATTTGTTGGATTAGGAACTACCGATTCTACGCCATTAATTAAGAATCTAGTTTCAGTTGGTAAAAAATAGGCTTCGGAAATTGGATTTCCAAAGTCATCACGCTTCAAAACCGCATATCCTTCAGTTAGTAAATTGGTAATTGGATCAATGATTCCCGTTGCATTACTTGCTTCAATAACTTGTAGTCGAACCTGGTCATTAGCCTTTGATATATAAATGAATGAACATGAACCAATGAGCGCTGATAAAACTGCAGAATCAAAAAACACATCAGGGTTATTAGCTTCAAAAATTTCGTTAACCTCAAAATCGTCATTATCAAAATCCCTAAATACTAGTCTATCCGCCAAACTGTCCACACCTTTAGCACACCAGCCTAAAACTGAACGATATTTAGATTTAATTTCAAGCGGAATGGTAACGCCTGGATCTAAATCTTGCCATTTCATTGCGTATTGTTTATATCTCATATTTACCCTAGAACGCCGGTTAGACAGCTTATTTCTAAGATAATCAATTCCTTTATATTCCAATATATCAACTCCTTAATAAATTCATGAGAAAAAATGTACAGTGACGGCGTGAAGTCCGGCTGAGGCGCCGTAGGGGGACTCATACCCCCTTCTAATCGTCACAACGTTCAATCCTTTAAAACCTCCTAAAATCCGTCATGAATGATAGGAGGTCCAATTAATTGATTGTGGCAAATTGCGGTTACCAACCACTTTACTATCTTTTAAGTTAATTTCTTTATTGTTAAACAGCTTATCTGACTTCTGTCTGTTGCATGACCAGTGAGCGAGCTGTAGGTTGTCTATGTCAGATGGATGTCCGCCTTTGCTTATCGGTATAATGTGATCAATAACTGGACTCATTGGATCAGGAGACTTCAAACGTTTGTCTACTGGTCTTCCACAAATGCCACAGACATTCTGTGTCTTAAGGATTATCTTCTTGTTCTTATCGAATGCAACTCTATGCTGTCCTGTCTGGTCTGCTCTACGCTTTGCCATATGGGTAGGCTCCTTTCTATATGGGTGGGAGTATTTAAATAGTATGGGGGGTCTTATTTATTAGGGTGGGTACTATTTGTTAGATGAGGGCATAAAACTAGACCACCACACCGGGGATGTTGAGGCGTGGGGGTCTTAATTAAAACAATGTGCTTAATAAGTACGGGGGGGGATATGGTTATCCTAGCTAAATAATCTTTTTCGGCTTCTTCCCATTTTTAAAGTCCTACTTGATCAATGATTTTTAAAATCTTTGTGTGCATCAACAATAGCAATTATTCCAGCAATTCCATACGTCACGGCAAATAATCCCACTAAAATCAACATTGGACTAAACACAAGCCACCACGACCAACTAATATAGCCTAAAATTTTGGCCATAAAAAATACTAAGGTAAATAGTGTGAACATTATTCAATTACCTCCCAATCAAATGTCATTTCTATTTCTCCGTTTAATGCAAAATAAAAAACAGATGGATTAATATCCATCCGCTAGTGACGTACTAAGCACGCGATCTATTATTAAACAGCATGTGCAGGAGTCGAACCTACCAACGCATTTACTAGTATACGTCTCACCAATTAACACACCACGCTAGCTCCCCTGTAGTAGCTACCTACCACTTAATCCTCGTTGCTATTGAGCAAACTAAGTGCTAACTTTCCCACCATATAGCCAGGCATGGAATCGAACCTAACATCGGCATGAGCAATTATATCTATCGTTTTATCTCTGCCGATTCGCCCATGCGTTCTCACAGAAGTAAGACGCTTTCCACACGTCTTACAATGTCGTTTAAAAAAGTTTGAGGGACATATCTTGTATTTTATTTAGACGGTCAGCATCTCTGTCAATCATCTATACTACTAATTTAACTCTTAAATAGGGTCTGTGCGTACGCAATTAGTACGGTTTAATAGGGATCATATAGTCCCATTTCTTTTGCAATTCTTCTAATCAATTTAGACTTCTTTTGGAATGCTTGAGTACGTCCGCAATATATTAGCTCGTCTTCAATCAATCCATCCATTTGATACTTTGGATATTCCTTGAAATATAATTCTTCAGCGATAACGTTAGTGTCGGCATCACTATCAGCTAAACTGATCGCTACTGCTTCTTGCTCACGTTCTAAGGCTTTTAGTTGCTTGTCCTCGTCAATAGTAATAAGCATCTGTTCTTGCGGCTTAGAAATCTTAGATGACTTGCCACCACCTACATTGTCATCTTCTGATTTGGTTGGGAACATTAATTCTTCTCTTCTATCATGGATATATCTATCCATCTTAGGATAGTCACGTAGAATTTCTTCAATTCGTTTCTTCGTTCCTGATCTAATAATGCTCACTCTCCTTAATTATAATATGTGTGTCTATAAAAATTGTTTTTATTCTTCTCAGTAATTAATATTTATAAGCCTTTTTCTCAAATTCAATTGAATTTTTACGAATGGATTTCAACACTTGAAATAATGTAGCTCTATCATTACTCCAGCAACCTGACTCAACATTTTTATCTAATAATTCATCAGCTTGCTTCATTTGCAATTTTATTAATTGTTTTAATTCATCTTTATTCATTATTCTTCCTCATTTCTACACCTAATAGATTTTGCTTTCACTCACTTGAATTGCTTTTAATAATTTTTCTTCTTTTTCAGTCATTTTTCCACCTTGTAATTCACTCATTTGTAAACCCATATTCAATAAGTACTCTATTTAGTGGTACATAACACTTTTGTCTAACTGCAAATAGGAATAAGTTAATGACGGCCCATAATCCCACCATTGCAATAAGAATTAGTAGTACGAATGGAATACTTAAAATATCAAACATAATTCCGTATATGGTCTTTAATACTTTCATTCTTCCACCTCATAACCGTATCGAATGGCGTCAATGCATTTTGAAATTCTATCTAAATCATCTATTGAATCACTTTCTACAAACCAGCCTTTTAGACTTGATTCGAATTCGTCATAGATACTAGACTCTACAGTTAATAAAGTATTAAAAGCTATGGAAAGAGTTTTTCTAGTGTTTGTTCCACCATATGATTCAATTACATCTTTATACCATTCATCAAAAACTTTAGGCATGACAGGCTTGACGTGTCGATTCATAATTTTTGTTTTATTCATTGTCTCTACCTCATCTAACTTTCACCAATCTGTAAGTATGCTTATGCTCATATTTCTTATAGCTGCTTGATGTACACCAGCGGATTGATGAAGGAACCTTGCCCGTTAAAATTGCAATTTGATTGATTGTTCCTTTAGCAATTAGTTTGCCGTCACAATAGTACTCGTAATGGTGTAGATGTTTCCGACTGATATACCACTTAGTGTCATCTAAATATCCATCTGTACATAATGCACTGAAATAATCTTTGTTGTAACCGACTTGATCGGCAATTTTATATTTAGGTAGGTCAGTAGTATCAAGTAGTCGTTGTGCCTTACGTAGTCGTTTTACCTTGTGCAGCTGCTGTTCCTTACTTAGTTGGTTGCTTTGCTCAACTGGATCAGAGAAACGCCTTTGTAATGCTTTCAAACGAGGATCATTGGAAGCCTCTTTACAGTTAACCGTTCCATAATCAGCTTCAATTGCTTGAACCATTTTTATTACTGAATTAGTCATTTTCTATTTCCTCCACAATCATCATGATTTAAATCCATAGCCCACCAACTCCTCATCAATAATTTTTAATGCATCTTCTGGTGAACGTGCTATACCGTGGATTATATTGTGGTTCGATAGCATGTAATGAAATTGAATTTGATCTTCACGTGCACGACCAGTTCGTTTTTTAACTTCGATGAAAAATACTTTTCCGTTGCTATCTTTGAAACCAGTAAGGTCGGGAAACCCGGACGGTGGTCCAGCTCTGAAATATCCTCCTCGTTTCATTTCAACAGTGCCTGTATTAGTTCTAAAAATATGACAGTGATGTTTACTTACATCGATCATAATTTTTGATTGAATTTCGTGTTCTTCCGTTTTGTTCATGTATATTTGCCAAATACCCCCTTAATTCCAAATCTGGTTTCGTGTTTCCTCTTAAAACTGCATTTAATTGTCGAGGATAAATAATATATCCATAGTCGTAATACAATTTATCTACTATTTCTCTTGTTGATAAACCAGTTTCACTTTTAAAATCCATTAATAGTCTCCAATCGTGAAAATGTGACGTGTTTGGTGATGGGTAATCAAACGTCCACGGGCCTTACAGCTGTAAGGTTTCAGACCATATTTTTTTATATGTGACGGGTAACTCAAAATCTTTTTATTTTATGCTTATATATATGTGTTCTTATATATATATATATATATTATTTTATTATTACTTAAAGTAGAGTAACCCGTCACAGTATATATATAGTTGTGAAACACCTACAGTACCAACCGATAGCCCGTGAAACATACTTGTCACAATCCCGTCACATATTTATTTTTGATCCATCCAGTTCAATCTGGCGTCACTTTTAACTTTTAATCCTTTATAGATTGCTCCTACACGGGTATGAACTTTCTTAAATCGATTAGTCATTTCTCTACCAAACTTCGTATTACTCATTTGATATTGAACGTTGTCTTCTGCCCATGATTTATAAAGTTTGTATAACTGACTAGCATTTATCGTGTATTCGGTACCTGTATCACAGGTCTCGGAAACAAATTGACTTAATACATCCATTTCCTCACGATATCCTTCACTCGCACTCTCTATCACTCGTGGAGTGTGGAGGCCATGTTGTTGCCACTTTAATGCACCATCAACAGCCCAATTAAGAATTCCGATTGATTCACGAGCAAGTTTGTACTTCAAGTCTTTATCGACTTTATCATCTGGAATTTGAACTAAAAATGGGATCAATCTAATACGTCTCCATATACCATCATCAGTACCACGGATAATAGGTTTGTGGTTAGTTGCCAGCCAGAGTTTAAATTCAGGTTCAAACTCGAATTCTTTACCGTACAATTGACGTGCTACGACTTTATCTCCACCAGTCAATTGCTTTACTAATCCTTCATCCATTCTTAAACCTTCGTTAGGTTCAGAACTGGTTACTAGTCTTGCTCCTGCTAGTCTTGCAATATCAGAATTAGGACCGCCTGAGTTCTGCTTAATCATAATTGAACTTGCTTGAATAGTTTTTGCATATGTTCCTAAAATATTGCTGATTGTTTCTAGGAATACTGACTTACCATTTCGACCGTTTCCATAAAGAATAAACATGATTTGTTCTTTGATTGAACCAGTCATTGAGTAACCAACAGCCGTTTGAACATAGTCAATCAACTCTTGATCATGATTAAATATTTGATCTAAGAATTTTATCCACTCATCACAGCTTGCTTTGTCGGAATACTCTACATTTGCTTCTTTGCTAAACAATTTATTTATATCATGGTCATGTAGCTCTCCACTTGCTAAATCGATATAACCGTTACTTGCATTTAATAGTGTTTTATCAATATCAAACTCATTCGGTGCTACCGATACTCTATGTTTTAATTCATCCATAACAGCTTTTTTAGCCGAATTACTACGTGAATGTTTTACAAACTTATCAAACGCTTTTTTAATAGCAGCTTCTTCTTTTTCCTCTGCATTAGCTGGGATTTCAATTTTCTCTTTTCCAATACTTTCTGTCATAGCATCAATTAATTGATGTATTTTGCCTGACTGGTCAACTTCCCAGTAGCTTCCATTAAATATGTACCAACATTTATTAATGTAGGAATATTTAATTACATCACCGAACTGATCAATAACCCTATCGGTTTCGCCAGTATCATCCCACGAACGTCTTGGCAATTTCTTGTCAGGCTCTTTCATAAATTCAAGGTTGTAATGCTTAACTGTTCTGTGTTCAGGATTAGTAAAAACATTGTTCGTATCATTGATAGCTTTGTTTAAAGTTGCCACGCCATACGTTGTTTTCCCGTGCTTCTCATCCCATTTATCACGATATAAAACAGACTGTCTAAAAATGGCATCCATTTTACCAAAATCCCTACCCGTCCAAAAGGCTAGATAGTTAGCAAGTGCTAAGTCCGCCTCTGACTGCGAACCATAAAGTTTTTCCCAGCCACCATACATAAGAGCTTTGAAACTGTCTCCGCTCTTACTATTTATAGCTTGCTTGATAATTTCAAATTCTGATAAATTATTTGGTTCTACCTCTGTGGAAGTCCTTATAGGGACAACCTTTTTTTCAGCTAAATACTTGTCGTATAAGACGTTTATATCAGCTTTGCTTATAACTTTATTACTTCCTAAACTCTTTCCTGTAAGGGCAAAGAAACGGCCCTCATCGTACATTTCTATGTTATTCTTACGCCTATGTGAGCCAGGTATTTCACCTTTGAATATGATATGAATTCCTGTACCTGATTGACTTACCTCTGTGTATGAGCGAGTTACATTCATAAATTCTGAAACAATATTGTCTTCGTAATCGCCTTGTCGGTATCTCATGATGTCACTTTCGACATGATCCACATCGATACCCGCATAACCATTAGCAAAGAAGAATGATAATCCATCGAAATCTTTACTATTGAGTTTCAATTCCTCGATTGCATGGTCAAACGTCGTCCACGTACTAGGATCATTACTTTTAGCATTGTTACCATCAATTGCATTAAAAGGAATTTTAGTATTCCTCTTTCGTTCGGGTACCCATTTCAATTTGAACAGGCCCCATTGTTTCAAGTCACGCAATTCTTGCGGAATCTGATCGTAACTTGTTACTAATTTTTCTGTCATATGCTGACCTCCTAGAACGGAAGGTCGCTGTCTGACACTTCCGGTGCTTTTTCATTAGTTGGATTTGGATCTTTAGATTTGTGTTGAACATCAGGAAATTTAGTTTCTTGAATGTTCCATGGTGAGACTTGATTGATTTCGGTAGTCTTACCGTTGTATTCATTTTCTTCTTTCTTTACGTACACATTGACTGGCTTACCAGTAATCATGTCCATAAACGCTTGGACAGTTGGAATATCAGTACCTTCTGGAATCTTACAAGCGTCTAAAATGTATTGAAAGCCTTGCATGTCGTATTGATTAGTAGCTTTACGCTTCCAGTTATCCATGAATACAATTCGATTATGATACTTCTTTTGATTGTCACTAACTCCATCTAAATCATTTCTGACAATTAGTTTTAATTGAAGTGATTCAGCACCGTTTTTAGTTGCACGTTCTTGAGCTGATTGAATAATCATTTCGTAGTTATCACTTGGAAGTGGTTCAAAATTGCTTTCTTCGTTCTTTGAGTAATCTGTTTTAATAAATGACATTTTAATTTGTCTCCTTTAATTTTAATGTACGAATCCACGTACTTTTGCTTGAAAGAATGACCAGCCCGGTTTATAACCACGAGCTTTACCAATCTTTTGTAAATCTCTAAAACTAGTTGCGTCTTCTGGTTTCATCTGACTATATCTAACTTTTTCATAGTCAGTTTTAAAGTGAAAATCTTTACCAATCTTTTCAACTTTCGCTGACTTGTCTACTTTTAATTCTTTGCTTTCTACTCCAATTTCATAGCCACATATAGGGCAAGTGCTATAAGCTGCTGAGATAACTGCGAAGCAATGTGGACATGTTCTAATTGGTACATCACTACCGCTTGCTTTTTTCTTCTTATCCCTGCCCTCTAAACTCCATGTTCTAGGAGTATCAGGCAAACCAAATCTTTTATAGTTAGCAACGTGATCAATAATTGTTGCTTTCTTATTCGGCTTATATCTCATACAGCGCATTGATTGCTGAATGTCTAACACCAAACTTTTAGTAGGACGTAGCATTATTACTACTGTGCAATCTGGAACATCAAAGCCTTCACTTATTAGGTCCACATTGCATAGAACTTTGATCTTGCCAGTCTTAAAGTCTGACATTATTTTTTCACGTTCTTTAGTGGGCGTTTTACTGTCAGCATGTTCAGCGGATATTCCAGCTTCATTGAATTCTTGAGCTACTTTCTTACTGAATTCGATACTGTGAGCATATACAATGGCTTTCTGACCATTGACTTTCTCTTTATAGGTTTTAATAACATCCCCATAAACAACTTTTCCTACGGCATCATCGATTGATTTATTCGTATAGTCACCAGTAGATGAACGTTTTAGTGCTGTATCATCAATTAGTTTTACAGAATAGTAGTCATACGGCGCTAAATAGTGATTATCAATCAACCACTTAACATCTGGGCCCTCTACCATCGATTCGTATACATTGCCTAGTCCTTTGCCTGATAACCTCCACGGACTTGCTGTAAAGCCTAGTCTTGGAATATCTTCGTAATATTCATAGATTTTTTTATAAGTTTTAGCGAGTGAGTGGTGTGTCTCATCAGTAATAATTAAAGTTGGTTTTGGTAACTTATCTAACCTGTGAGCAATCTTGCCAACGGTCATGATCGTGCAACGTGATAGGTCAACTTCATTAGCTTTAAATGACTGTGTTATTTGCTCTACAAGTTCTTTACGATGAACCGTAAACATTACCTGTCCTTTGGGTTTAAGAAGTGCTAGACGTGCTATTTCAGCGATTACAACTGATTTACCAGAGCCAGCAGGTGAAACTATCAATACCGATTTCTTACCACTACTTAGCTTTTGTCTTGCTTGATCCACTAGCTTCGTTTGATAATCGTGGAGTTTGTACATCTGTATCACCCCACTTAAATAGATCACCTTGTAATGCAAATGAACGATTATCAATTTGATTCTTAACGTAATAAGCTGGTGTCGGTGCTAATAAATAACCACGCTTTTTTGTTTCATCATTAATAACTAATCTCGCAACAACATTCATCAGGCCCATGATTTTATTAACTGACTTCTCTCTAATGTCGGGAATAAGCTGAGTGAATGATTGGCCTTCGGGAGAAATGATTTCTCTATTCCCTTCCCAAGCTGTATAAATTTTATTAATATTCTTCCAACTGTTAATATATTGGATCATATCGTGGAGGTAATACGTGTATTGGTTATAGTCACCTTGTTGTGGGGTACCCATATCTTTACCAGCTTTTGTCTTACTCTCATTGGCTTTCTCACCGAACCATGACTGTTCAAACTCTGATAAATTATCAAAGAAAACATTGTCGTACTTATCTAAGTAATTGTCGTGAATATCTTTCAGCAACTCTTTAGTCTTGAGGGCTGGGTGAATGGTATCAAGATAAACGATATCGATATTATCTAATCCAGCTAGAACATTCGTTGTTCTATCTACATCGATTACTAATGTTTTACCGGATAAATATTTAGCCGTGGTAGTTTTTCCTGAACCTGGTTGAGCATAGATTAGAGCTGAAAAATCTTTTCCTTTACTGACATCCGAAGCTTTTACTATTTCCATTTATCTAATCCGTAAAGATGAACTGGTACTTAACTCTGCACCTGGTACATCTTTTCCTTCCTTTAATAGTTGCTTGATTCGAGTTTTGTCGGGAACAATATCGGTCTTAGTTAAATATGCTGGAATCTTACTTTCGTCAATTAGTTTCAATGATTCTGGATTGTTCTGAACATAAATAGTAAATTCAGGAGTTTTGATCTTCTTTTTATTTGTTTCTTCCATAGCTTCCTGTAGATTTTGTTTCAAATATCTACGGTTGTTACCAATAGATGTAGCTCTTTCTCGTAAGCGCTGCGCTTCATCTCTAAGCGCTTGTTCGTCTTTAGCCAATTCTTTATCTACTTTCGCATAACCAACGGCCTTATCCTCGATAGCGTCTGTAATTGAGTCCATTGTGTCGTGATATAAAGTTGGATCAGTGTCTTCTGCATATTCTAGTAATTTCAAGTAATTACCAGTTAATTCATAAAGTGTTGCCATAATTAACGTTCCTCCGTGTTATAATTTGAATGTAAATATTATTTCTCTGTGCTCTTAGCCATAGGCGTGGTTAAGAGTTTTTTTGTATTCTGAAAGTCTAGCTTCAGCTTCATGCTTCTGTCTGACTACTATCCAGTAATCATGCATAATGTTTGAATACAGGTTTTCGTGGTGTGCTATTCGATCTCTGAATATTTCCCACTGGTACCTTGCATAATATGCATCAGTTATCACGTCTATTGCGTTCATTGCTGTAACCTCCTAAATATTCCATTGATACTTTAAAAATCTGTGCTAACGTGTGGAAATCATTGATCGGTGGATTTGCATATCCACGCTCCCACTTTGTTTGTGTCCAATGATTTTCTTTACGTAGCTCTTTAATTCGGTTCATGTGCTCACCTCCCTTCTATGAGTAGTATTGTTCAAAAGCTTTTTGCACGTCTTCTCTAGCTCTTATCTGCTCATTTCTTAAAACATCTAATCTGCAATCCATACGTTCAATTTGAGAACTATAGGCATCTCGATCATCTTTGTTTAATGTGGCATCTCTTATCTCTAGTAATTCACCGATTGATCCGTTAGCATATCCAACTGATTCACTAGCTTTACTAAATTGATCAAGTGCTTCGTTGATTGCTAATATGTCTTTATTAATAGTCATTCGTTTTCCTCCGTTAATTTATCGTCAACCATGACATCATAAGGTTCACAATCGCCATTTGGATCATAATCGGCGTCAGTTTTAATTTCTAAGTTGTCCATTTAAATTTCTCCTTCTTTGATATAATTTTTCTTGAGAAAGGAAGTGATAATAATGGAAAATATTCATATTAATAACAATGTGAACGCTCAGAAAGCATTAGACACTGCAATGTCTAAAACATTAAGAGAATTTAAGTTCAATGAAACAGATCATCAATTAGTTAATCCGACTGCAACAGAACTAATTGATAAGTTTTTAAAAGTTAATTCCGATGCCCTAACTTCTTTACTTTTAGATAATTTCAAAGCTTCATTGCATGAAGAATTTTACTTAGATTCTTGTAAACAAGTTGCAGAACATTATGGTTTAAAGGAATCGATGTTTGACCAGAAATAATTGAACCTTTGAACCTTACGTTTTTTAAAGTTATCTCATCACCACATGAGATGGCTTTTTTTAATGCACTCATAACATCCCTCCTTTACATATAGAAATCTGTATATTTTTTTAGCCACTTTTTTAATCCACCAGCCTTAGTAAGCTGGTAAGTCACGAACCAGACTAAGATTGGTAACCATATAATCATTGGTACTGGAATACTTCTCATAAAACTTTGCTCCTTAAGAATTAATTTCAGCAAAATTATCTTCCATAAATTTTTTGAATCGTTTCGGCTCAAAGCTCCAATAACGTCCATCATCTAAATCGGAATAGTGAACGAAACCACCATTTTTGGAATCTAAAATCTTTTTAAACTTGGGAACATACAAGATTTTTTGTTTGAACCAATCCATTTTGTGGTTGTATCGTTGTTCAATGTCTTTAGAAGTCCACCAACGCCCATCATCTTTTAACGATTGGTATTCATTAAATTCTGCAGTTGAAATAATGACATGATCATCTGGTACTTCAATCACAATTTCAGCCTTAATAGTTTGTGGCATTGGCTAGACCTCCATAAGTTGTTCAATCATAGGATAAATATTGTGCTGTTTAAGAACTTCATATAGTCCCAAACGTCCTTTTTGAGTCCACTTAGTGTTTAAAACAGCCTTTTCAGTTCCATCTTTTCGTTTGACCATCGTTGTATCTGAATGAGTCCAACCGTTATGTTGATATTTAGAATAAAGTAACCACGTTTTACCTTGTTTATATTGAATTCCAAGTTCATGAAGTTTGGCATTCATTTCTCTACCACTCATCCCGTAATCTTTAGCAATGATAGTTATAGTTACTAATGATGGATTAGCGAGAACTTTGTCATAATAAGTAACTTTTGGTCTGTCTTCCGCAACTTGCTGTTCAGCAATCAACCTACCCTCACGTTCTGTCTTAAGCTGTGTAGCTAATTTGATTAAATAATCTGGATCAGTTAACGTTTGTTCAATTGCGGAATCAGTTAAGTAAGCACCATGCTTTCTGATAGTGGGTAAAACTTCTGATGTAACCCAACGTTTGAATTCTTTTGCAGCCGGTAATTTACTAGAAAGAATTAAACTATATAACCCCGATTCGTTAATAACTGTTTGTTCACGTAATTGACCTGCGGTACTGATTTGGTACTTCAGCTTATCGTCATCATCTACATGTTTATTTATATCTCGGCTTCCATTTTTATAGCCAAGAATGTCAGCCACATCTTTACCCACAAAATAAGGTTTGCTGTCAATTTGCACTGTCCGTACATTGTTTCCTTTAAAATTAAATTCTTGTAAGTTGTTCATTATTTCTCGCCTTCTTTTTTATAGATTTAAAACTCGTGCTACTTGTTCACGTAGTTCACGTGACTTAGGTGTCATGTCGCCTTTAATAGCTCTATTCAATTGTTGTGGATTAGCATGAATTAATTCAGCTAACTCTTTTTGAGTCATATCTCGATTAAGCAATGCGACCTTAATTGAACGCTCAACGTCATGTGCTACCTTTGCGAATTGTTGTTCTGGCATGTAATCAACTCCTTTACTGTTATTTGTTTATCAAGTTGTTGACAGTAATAACACAGTTGTGTACTATAAAGGCATAGCAAATAAACCTTTATTAACGTTTGTTGATTCCTGCTCGCCAAAGCTTATCAACAACCGCTTGTGTTTTTGTTGCTCAATTACTTGATGAATTAATAATAACACAGTTGTGTAATTTGTAAATACTTTTGTGTAATTTGTAAATACTTTTGTGTAATTTTACTGTATTGTTTTTTCATCGAACGTGGAGAAGGACCGATATGACAACGTTTGAAAGAATTAAAAAAGTTTCTAAAGAAAGAGGACTTACTTTAAAACAAGTCGCTGAAAAATCTGGAATGAGTACCAACGCTATTTATAGGTACAATCAAGGAGTAAATCCTAAGTACGATTCATTGAGAGCAATCGCAAATACTTTAGGTGTGACCGTTGAATATCTTACTGGTGAGACATCTGATACCGATAAGAAAAAACAAGTTGACCTTGCCGATAATGATGTGATTATGACGTTTGAAGGACGTCCAATACCACCTGAAGATATTGAATTAATGAAACGCTTATTGCGTGGAGGGGAAAAGAATGATTAATGACATAATGGCTTCTTTAATGAATAAAGCCATGGACTTTGGCTATAGTGTCATAGTCGATAATAGATTTTCTAGCCGTACACCATCTGCTGTTAATCCGTATACAAAAACAATCGTAGTTAACGGAAGTTGGCACGACCCAGAACAATTGCCACTTCAGCTAGCCCATGAAATGGGACATCTTATAAATAAAGATGATTCCAACTGTTTGTACTTCTCTCCTTCTAAATACGGAATTGAAGGACGAGCAAATGTACAGGCAATCAAATTATTGTTGCCCTATTATACGTATGAAAAACGGATAGAAGAATTTAACAGTATTGATTTTATGAGAGCATTTAAAATACCACAGTATTTAGAATCAGTTGTTAATGAAGAATTTTACAAGAATTATTAATTTTAAGTCCAACAAGCTGAACGACTTTAAAAGCTGAAAATGTTATTGGAGGAATAGATATGGTTAAGGGAAAGAAAGAAGATAGCAATAAGAAGAAACCCTTTTATAAAAGGATTTGGTTTTGGGTTATTGTGGTCCTTGCATTATGGGCTTATGGCAGTTTAAATCCGTCAAAAGATAATAGTGCAAGTAGTAATAAATCCACTACTAAGCAGGAAACTGTGAAACCTAAGGCTAAAGTAAAACCAAAAGAAAAAAAAGAGACACTACCATTAAAATTGACAAGTGACACTTATAAAAAAGCTATTGTCAATAATTCACCAGATGTTAAATACGAAAATATATCAATATCACCTGATGATAGTGGAAAAAATGTTGCGGTTGTTAATTTCAAACTCAAATCTGCAATCACTGAAAAAATGGCCGTTCGTGGAATCCTTATGGAAATGACCGACATTTTAAAAACAACAAAGCAAAAATTTGATTATAACCAATTATCAAATATTGAAATATTTGCAAAGTTACCAATGACAGATTCGGGTGGCAATACAAAAGATGAAATTGTAGCCACTGCTAAAATTAATGGTTCAAAACTGAATGATTTAAATGTTAAAAACTTTGATTCTACTAAGATACCAGTATTCGTTGATGAATATTGGCAAAGTGAATCATTGCCTAAAATTAATTAAATTAAAAAAAAAAGCCATATCCCTCACCGACCAAAGTAGATGGGATATGACTTAAACGAAATCTATACTAAATGGGACTACTGTACCCTTTTAGCTCCTTTAGTATACCATACTGGAGGAATACTCATGGAAGTATATAAACGTGGCAAAACTTGGACGTATAGAGTCAAATACTATGATTCTGAAGGTAAACGTAAATCAATATCTAAATCTGGATTTTCCACTTCAAAAGAAGCTAAAATAGCAGGTATTGATGTAGAGACGAAACACCTTCAGTCAGGCATTTCAAAAAAAGAAAATGTTTCATTTGTAGCTTATTCAAAAGAATGGATAGAAACTTATAAAAAAGGAAATATTACTGAGCATAGCTATTATATATATTCTTTAATACCCGTTGAAATTGAAAATCATTTTAAAGATACAAAATTAAAAGATGTTACCAAAATGGGATATCAAAAGATGCTTAACACGTATGGTAAAACTCACGTCAAAGAGAGCATATCTAAATTAAATAGTCGAATTCGGGCAATTGTTCAAGATGCTATTCAAGAACGTATTATTTATACTGACTTTACTCACGGCGTTACTATAGCAAGTCAAAAAGCAAGTAAACCTGAGGAAGCCAAATACATCAATGAAAATGATGCTAAAGCCTTAAAATCAGATTGTTTAAAACATGCTTCAATGAATAAGATGGTTAATTATGAGATAATATTTTCATTAATGACTGGATGTCGTATTGGTGAAGTTTCTGGATTGACATGGGATAATGTTCATTTTAAAAAGAAAACTGTTTATATTAAACATGGATTTGATTATTCAAAAGTTCAGGATTTCAAAAAGGTAAAAACTGAAACTTCTGATCGTGAAATTGCTATTTCAAATTCACTCATAACAATACTTAAACAACTAAAAAAAGAACAACAAGAGCTATTTTTAAAAAAGGGATACAGAGACGAACAGAATCTAGTATTCAAAAATTCTAATTTTAATATCATTTCTGATAGTGCTGCCAATCAGGCTTTATCGGATAAATTAAAAAAACTGGAGATATTACCTATTATCACTTTCCATGGATTACGACATACACACGCATCAATTCTAATTTCTCACGGCGTAGATATAGCTTATGTCTCTCAAAGATTAGGTCACAAGAATATAGCTATAACTTTAAGCACTTATGCTCACCTTCTTCAAAATGGTAAGAAAGAACAAGAAGAAAAAACTAACCAAATATTAGATGAAAACTTAGGATGATATTTTGGGGCACAAATAGGGCACAAACAAGTTAGAAAGTCAGTGATACCAGTCTTTTAGGTCGCCTATATATTCCCATACGGGTGATAGTTTGTGAATTATTGTAATACTAGTAAAGCCGTAAGCCTTGTGTTTGCGGCTTTTTTAGTATCTAATTTAATTGTGAATTCCAAAAAAATGCTATTAGCAAAATCGCTAATAGCACTTTTTTAAAGATTCTTATTGTTAATATCTTTAACAACAACAACCGTCTTACCATCTTTATATCCAGTAAAACTAACTTCATCTCCGCTTTGAACAAACATATTTCGAGGATAATCCTTGATTGAAGCATAGAAGACATTTTCTTTATCATTCATCAGAAAGGCAACTTCACTATTATTAACTTTGACAACACGCTTAATAGTGCCACCAAACTTCTGCTTCTTACCTGAGTATGAAGAACTTGCTGTACCCAAGTCAGAATTGAATAAATTACGATATTTTTGCAAAGTAGACTTAGCATCAGTTCCCACAGCAACAGTATCTTGAGTACCATTACCATTTGCTAACAGATAAACATATGACATGAAAGCACCATTATCATCAATCATCGAAACGACCCAAGTAGGCTTACCATCGATACGATATAGCAGCGGCATATTAGCCTTCCATTGTGTCTGTTTCATCCGATTTTCGGCCAAACTATCAGCACGATTAGGTGTCATTGCGTCTGCCTCTTCACGATAATAATAAGTCTTGCCCGTCTTAGCATTAACGTACATGTAGCCTAGAACTGACGTCTGTTTCTTATTATTACTTGTCATTGAAGTAAAGTAATAAATATCCTTCTTATAGGCAATCGGTGTAAAGATGTCATCTTTACCCTCAGTACCAACGTTATCAACTGACTTCATAACTCCTAAACGCGAACCACCGAATCCATGCGCATTCCACCAACCGTTACGTTCAGTCGCATAAGAATAAATCTTGTCACTTGCAATATTAGGATCAAAAGTAACATCGATCCATTTTGGTTGTTCACCTTGTTTATAAATATTTACTTTACCAGTGACTGAATCTAAAACAGCTACATAAATTTTTCGATAATTCTTTCGTTGAGACATCCCATATTGCTTGTACAAAGTTTGCACATAATAAGGATGCCCTGATTCATTGATTTCAAGTTGTGGCGCATTACCAGAAATAACTAAACCGCGTCCAACGATTGAAGCATAAATTCTTCGACCAGCATCATGCCCAAAGTATGCCGAAGGAGTATATTTCATACTCTTACTGATGAATTTTGGTTTAGCATTTTTAGAAGTCGCATCAACAATAAAGTAACCAGGCACCTTTTTATAATGGTTGTATCTAAAGAACGAACCATCAAAGTCCAATGGTGCAACATACACTAACTTATCGTGATAAAACTGAACTCGCGCGTGATTCAACGAGTAAACATTTGAATCTGGAACATTCGACAACGAATTTTGCATTTGATTTCGGACAGTCTTATATGAATTAACAACTGGAACTTCTTTACTTTTTGAATTAATAAGTGGCATCGGCGCAGTTTTCGTCGTTGAATTCTCAGTCACATCAGTAATTTTAGCAACTGACTTAGTCGTTGCATAACCAGCTATAATAATCACAACTATTACAACTCCTAATGACAGGGCAGAACCCACTGCGGTAAACAAAAGTTTCCCTTCAAATTTATGTGTTGAGCGTTTTGAAATAGCTAAAACAACACCATGCAAAGCCGCTGATATAGCTAGCATCAATAGGTTGTTCTCTAAAACTGATTTCCAAGTTTGATCAGGTCCAATAAAATAAACAACAAACAAAGAAACCAAGAACAAAGCTATCTGAATTGCAATATGTAACTGTACCCCTAATTTGGAGTTTTTATTCTTGACCAAAGCATACACAAATGGAAAATACGATAATACTGTAAATTCAAGTGTTAGTAATATAAATAGTAAAAACATGCTTCATCCCCCATAACTAAAATTTATTCTGCTTCATAAACCATCCATTGATAATTATCCCTATCTTTCAAGAGCATATACAACATGCCTTCGTATGATTCCTTAGTAATTGGAATAATCAATTCTAATCCTGCATCAACCGCAGCATCCTTAGTTCTTTCAATATCATCAACAATCACGTTTACCCACATTGATTCTGGGGTACTAGTTGGAGTTTTAAAGCCCACCTCTTCATTTTTACTTAAAAAATGAATGTGCATTCCCTCCATATCGACCAAGACAGTATCATTTTCCTTGACAGTACTTTGAATTTCTAAAATCTCAACCTTAAATACTTTTTCAAAAGTCTTAACTGATGTCAACGCATCAGAAACTACCATATCCAATTCAATTCCTTTTCTCATGGCTCTCCTCTAAATAATTTGTCGTGGTTTAAGTGTAACAAAAAAGTGGTGATTCTCAACTAGGAGAATCACCACTTTCATTTATCTATGCACTTTTCTTAATCAATTTATTAACGGCCTCTTCGATCGATTTACCGCATGCAGAAACTTTTTTATTGTTTTTCTCTACGACGGTAAACAGATGCTTCTTTTTGTCCATTGAAACAGAATATTTTTTCATATTGTTTACCTCCACGTTCGAATTTTTAACTCTTTACTATACTAGCTTTATCGAGAATGTCAAGTTTACACTTGATAACTGTAGTTTACGACCTTCAGAAGCCTTTGATTAGTTATTTGCCTAAACAATACAAAAAAGCAACCTCGCTTGAGGTTGCTTTAACTAAAAATGATTATATATTATAGAAGCTTTGCTTCTTTCATCAATTCTTCAATATAAGTTCCATGAATCTTTTCAAGAACTTGCTTTTCTACTATACGATCTTTAAATGGCAGTTTGATATCCTTCAAGCCCTTTTGATCATTCAAGTAGTATGCAGCTTTCATCAATACACGTGTATCGAAGGCTGAAGCAAATACCTCAGGGACACCACGATCAACGTCTAACAATGTGTAGACAGCTTCCATAGCCGTACGTACTGAATATTCAGTTGTAAAGACTGTGTCACGTTCAGTTTCAGAGAAGTTGCCTATGAATGCCAAGTTCTTAGATCCTTCTGGCACTACTAATGGACAATCTCCAATCTTTCTAGGCATAAAGTACGAAGTGATATATGGCATATGTGCTGGAATAGTACTTGCATGATTTTCTGCAATATCCTTGATCTTATCAGTAGGAACACCAATGTGATACAACCATTCTTCACATAGTTCCTCACCACTACACTCAGTAATCTTCTTATTTACGAAGTTACCAGGTTTATCTGAGAATAATCCATATACCCAAACAACTAATTCATTAGGTTTTTGTGCCTTAAAGTGTGGTTGACGACTAATTGAATATCCATATAGCCAATTCGAATCCTTAATACTTACAGGGCCGCTAGTTACGATGGAGCCACTATGTGGATTTTTTTTACTGATCTTTTCAATATATGGAACAGCTTCATCATCTGTCAAAGTAATTGTTCCGGAAATAACCCAATTTGCTTCTGGAATATTTTTACAGAACTTATCAGGATTACCAAAAGCTGGATCTTGCTTAGCTAAGTTCTCCCAAAGCCTCCAACTATCACCCAACTCATGTTCTGTTGGTGCTGGATGTGTTTGATCACCGTATGTTGTACTTTCAGTAATCGAACCGTTAGTTACAAAGACCAAATCATTTACTGTCAAGTCAACAGATGTGTCCTTGCCATCAGTTGTCTTTACTAACTTCTTAGCAACCTTTTCATTATTGGAAGTGTCTACTTCAACATTTTCAACATGAGTATTGTATTCGAAGTGTACTCCTTTGCCTTCTAGGAATTTAACGATTGGCAAAATCAAAGATTCATATTGATTATATTTTGTAAATCTCAATGATGACAAGTTAGGTAACGAATCGATATGATGAACAAATCTCATCAAATAACGTCTCATTTCCATGGCACTTGCCCATGGTTCAAAGGCAAACATAGTTGACCAATATAGCCAGAAGTTTGACTTAAAGAACTCATCTGTAAATACTTCGTCAATTCTCTTATCATTAAGATCTTTTTCAGGTGTTAATACCAAATGTAACAATTCTTCAACTGCCTTTGGTGTCAAAGTTAATTTATCAGGTGTATCAATATCCTTACCTTGATTTTGGATAGCTCTACCCTTTGAATAACTTGGATCTTTCTTATTCAACCAATAGAATTCATCAAGAATAGATACATCAGGATTTTCAAGTGTCGGAATGGATCTGAATAAATCCCAAAGTGTTTCGAAATGTGGTTCCATCTCTCTACCACCTCGAATAATATAACCTTTTTGTTCGTTCCAAATTCCATCCATACTTCCACCGGGAAGTCCTAATTCTTCAAGAACATGAATTTTATCACCTTTCATTTGACCATCACGTACAAGGAACGTTGCTGCAGCCAATCCAGCTAATCCAGAACCAACAATGTATGCCGACTTGTTGTCAACACCTTCTGGCTTCATTGGATGTGCAAATGCTTCATAATTACCGTTACTTCTATACATAAGAACCACCTCTTGAATTATGATTAACACGTTTTGTAAGTATTTACACATACAATATAGTTCTCATACCTTAAAACTACAATAAAAATATATGAATATTTTGATTCTATTTTTGAGTAATTATTTATTACTTTTTGACCTGCATTTTTGCCACAAAAAAGAACAGAATTAGATATTAACTCTGCTCTCTAAATAACTAATTATTAACAACAATCAATTTATTGAATCGTTAAAGACTAAAATTCTTCATATTCAGCAGGATCTTGATTATTAACTCTTCCGTTAACTTTTGTCAAAGCATTAATTCTCTGCATGTCCTCATCAGAAATGCTGAAATCAAAAATATCAATATTATCCATCTGTCTATTTGGATTAGCTGACTTAGGAATCGGTAAAGTATCAATTTGATGTTCCCATCTTAAAATAATTTGTCCAACTGACTTATTATATTTATTAGCCAACTCAATCAAATTAGGATCCTTTAAAACTGAACTAGCACGCCCCAATGGACTCCAATCCATGGTAACAATACCATGCTCTGAATCATACTTACGCATTTCTTTTTGATTAAAATATGGATGTAACTCAATTTGATTAATTGCTGGTATAACACCAGTCTCCTTCTCTAGTCGATCAAGATGTTCTGGCAAGAAATTGCAGACACCAATTGATTTTACAAGTCCAAACTTTTGAGCATCAATTAGAGCATTCCATGCTTCTACATACATATCACGCTTGGGATTTGGCCAATGCAATAGATAGATATCAAAATAATCCAAGTGCGCACGATAGAGTGACTCCTGAATTCTTTCAATTGCATCGTCGTAATGATAATAACGGCCAGGCAATTTTGATGTCACTGTTAATTCAGTACGTGGAATTGGTGTACGCTCAATTGCATGACCAACCGCACCCTCATTTTCATAGTTATATGCAGTATCTAGCATACGATATCCATTATTGATTGCTGAAACTATGCTTTGAGAACCCTTATTGCCATTTAGTTTGTATGTTCCAAAACCAATTTCTGGGATCATTTGACCATCATTTAATTTATACATTAATAAAACCTCCCTAATGAATAAGCTACACCAATTAAAAAAAATCCACAAAAAAAGACCTTCCATCAATCCGTGACAGAAAGTCTTGAAAGTTATCTTACAGTAAATCTTTGGAATGTATAAGATAACCCTTAAGCAGGTAGGCTACCTGCTCTATTAATAATACACGTTTCATAGATAAATAGCTAATTATTATTTAACATGCTATAAATTTGTGATGCTGTTGGCTTAATATCTGCAGCCAATCTTTGATAATTTTCTAGAACAACTACTGAATCCTTACCATTATCTGAAATATGAACTACTGTCTGAAACCCGTATCCCCAACCATTAGCAAATTTATTGTTATTTCCATTGTAGAAGCCACCACCATAAGAACTGCTACTGCCAGACTTAAATAATTCTTTTTTAGATTTTTTCGATAACATAGTACCCGAAACTATATAGTGCTCAGCTTTATATAAATCCATCGCACTCATATAAACCTGCCCTGTTCCCAATTCATCATATGTATAATAACGATTGGTTCTAAAAGCATTATGATAATTTGCTCTTGGGGATAGAGGATCAACATTGCTATATCCTGCAGCTTTTTCAATTTGAGGTGATCTATCATATGCAAAAATGGTATGCTTCAATTTTAATTTATCAATATAAGCTTTTGTAAACAAATAGCGATAAGATTTCCCAGTTACCTTTTCTAGCACACCACTCAACAAATTATAATTAATTGGTGAATAAAACCATCTATTATAGTAAATTCTAGAAAAATGTAACTTTTTTATATCGTTATTCAAAATGTGATCATCTGACATAACTGAATCTGGGCCTATTTGATTTGACATTACCAATCCAGATTTCATATCGAGCATTTGACGAATTGTTATTTTCTTACTGCCTGGTACATCGGGATAAAACTTAGATAATTTATCACTTAATTTCAATTTACCCTTTTCCACTTGTTTCATTAAAAGAGCAGCCGTCAAAGCCTTTTGTATTGAATCTATTTCATAAGCTGTATGTTCAGTATTCATACGTCCCTTAGCAAAGTTAGCATAGCCTCGGCTAGTTTGATAAAGAACTTTTCCATCTTTAATAACTAAAATAGTCCCCGAAAAATCCTTTTGAGTTAACAAATTGTCTACTTTACTGGCAAATTCATCTTGATCAATATTCTCACTCACATCAGTCGACTCATTTGCACCAGTTGTATCATCTGCACTAATAGAACTTATAGGCAGTGTTGGGATTAATATAGTAGTACAAAGAAATGAGATCAACCATACTTTAATTCTATTTTTCATAGGCGTACCTCTCAAAGAATTACTTTATAATTATATTTCTTTTATGAATCAAATTATAAATTATTTTAAATAAATCAAATAGTGATAAAGTCTAAATATCCAATTTGTCAATAAGTTTGAAATATAGGTTGTTATATGTAGATATGGTAAAATTGGTGTTAATAAAAGTTCAAAGGAGAAATTTATGACCACAATAATTATTGTTGTTATTATAGTTTTACTTGTGATTGCATATGCTGCAATGTACAACGGCCTAGTTAAATACCGTAATCGTGCACGAGAATTCAGTTCACAAATTGATGTTCAATTGAAACGACGCACAGACTTGATTCCAAATCTAGTCGAAACAGTAAAGGGATATGCTACTCACGAAAAAGAGACGCTTTCTAAAGTGGTTGAGCTAAGAAACAGCGTTGCTAATGCTGACTCACTACAAGAAAAAGTAGATGCTGATAACCAATTGACTGGTGTATTAAGACAAGTGTTTGCTCTTGCAGAAAATTATCCTGACTTAAAAGCTAATCAAGAATTCGGCAAATTAATGGAAGAATTGTCTAATACAGAAAATAAAGTTGCTTACGCACGCCAAGCATACAACAGTCAAGTTCAGGCATATGATACTGCACTTGAAACATTTCCAAGAAATATTGTTGCAAAAATTCATGGATTTAAAGAAATGGACTTCTTGCAAATTCCTGAAGCGGAAAAAGAAGCCCCTAAAGTTAAATTCTAGGGAGTTAAATTATGATCTACCAGCAAATTGATAGGAATAAACGTAAAACATATTTAATTTTTACAATTTTCTTCATTATTTTGGCTGGTATTGGAAGCTTCATTGGCGAATTCTTTATGGACAATATTTGGGGTGGCATTATAATTGCTTTAATTGTTGCCCTAGTTTATACACTGATAACTTACTTTCAATCTACCAGTATTGTAATGCAAATGAATGGTGCCAAAAAACTAAATTCAGCTGAAGAGGCCCCCGACTTATGGCACATTGTTGAGGATCTATCAATGGTCGCAAATATTCCTTTACCCGATATTTATATCATCAAGGATGACAGTCCTAATGCCTTTGCAACCGGACGAGATCCAGAACATGCCGCCGTGGCCGTAACAAGTGGATTGTACAAAATGATGAACCGTGAGGAACTTGAAGGTGTTCTTGCACATGAAATATCCCACGTTAAAAACTATGACATTCGTGTTTCAACAATTTCACTAGCGCTATCTTCCGCAATCATTTTTCTTAGTTATCTAATTGGTAATGCGTATCGTTTCGTATTACCATTTGACCGCGATGACAGAGATTCTAATAATGGTGGTTGGTTCGCGATTCGAGCCGCACTATGGCTAATTGGAATTATATTTATGATTCTAGGTCCTTTTATTGCAAGCTTAGTCCAGTTAGCTGTGTCTCGTAATCGTGAATATCTTGCCGATGTATCTGGTGCTGAATTGACTCGTAATCCTCAAGGATTGATAAATGCCTTGGAAAAATTAAAAGCAAGTACAAAACCGATGAAAAAAGTTGACGATGCCAGTTCCGCACTATATATTGATGACCCAAATAAGAAGAAAAAACATTTTTCAGGGTTATTCGATACTCACCCACCATTGGATGATCGTATCGAAGCATTGAAAAAGACTTTCATGTGAGATTCAATCCATAATGATTGAATCTTTTTTATTTGAATATCGAATTACTAATTTACCAATGTTCTGGCTAAGAAATACTTCTGTTATATGATAAAATGACAATTGAAGATTTTTTATAAATCTTTGAGTTGAGGGGAAATTTTATGTATATGTTACTACTGACCCTGTTAGGGGTCATTGTTCTATTTACCACATTTATGACGAAACCCAAAAGAAGGGTTCACCGTCGTCTAGTTTCATTAGGATTATTATTAATTGTAGTCGGTGGCTCAGGTATCTACGAAAATTATCAAGGTAATTCTTCCCTATTGGGCGATAATCCTAAACAGGAAGAAAAAACGACAACTAGTTCCACTACCAATCTAGCAAGTCTTAATTACCAAGATTATCACAACCAACAAGAGATCGAAGTTAACAACAATAAGCCTACATTTAATAAGTCAGATTTGAGTATTGCAAATGGTGCATGGCAAAGTTTCGCTAACTTAGATAACTTGAATCGTGCAATTCAAGCAGATGCACTATTAAATAAAAGCTTAATGCCTACTGCCAAACGCGAACCTTTATATGTCAATCCTACAGGCTGGCACAATAAAAGGCTCAAAAGTGGTTGGTTATATAATCGTTCTCATTTGATTGGTTATCAGTTAACCGGTCAAAACAACAATCCTAAGAACTTAATGACAGGCACAAGATCACTAAATTCTCCAGAAATGTTGAAACATGAAAATGACATAGCTTATTATTTGAAACAAAATCCAAGTAATTTCATAAGATATCGTGTCAAACCGATTTATCGAGGAAACGAGTTGGTTGCTAGAGGAGTTCAGATGATGGCTGAGTCACTTGATAGTCAAGGAAATAACGATAATCAAGTTACTTTTAATGTTTACATTTTTAACATAGAAAATGGAGTAACGATTAATTATTCCAATGGTACTAGTGTGGTTAACAATAATTAAGGAGATGTTTTGAATGCAATATAGTTCAGGTGATAAAGAAATTTTTGATTTAATCGGTAAAGAAGAAGATCGTCAAAACCGTAATATCGAATTGATTGCTTCTGAAAATATCGTTTCTGATAACGTTAGAAAAGCTCAAGGTTCTGTTCTAACTAATAAGTATGCTGAGGGATATCCTGGTCGCCGCTACTACGGTGGTTGTGAATACATCGACCAAATTGAAGCTCTAGCAATTGAACGTGCTAAGAAGCTATTCAATGCCGAATATGTAAATGTTCAACCTCATTCAGGTTCTCAAGCAAACGCTGCCGCATATCAAGCAGTATTAAAACCTGGTGATTCAGTTTTAGGTATGGATCTTAACGCTGGTGGACATTTAACCCATGGCTCAAAGGTTAATTTCTCCGGTAAAATGTATCAATTCCACTCATATGGAGTTAATGATGAAGGATTTATTGATTACGATAATGTTCAAAAAATTGCTGAAGAAGTTAAACCTAGACTAATCGTTGCTGGTGCTTCAGCTTACAGTCGTACTATTGATTTCAACAAATTCAGAGAAATTGCTGATTCAGTTGGCGCATTGCTAATGGTTGATATGGCACACATTGCTGGACTAGTGGCGGTCGGACTACACCCTACTCCAGTCGGTGTTGCTGATATTGTTACAACAACAACACATAAGACACTAAGAGGTCCACGTGGTGGAATGATTATTGCTAAGAAAGAACTAGGTAAAAAGATTAATTCAGCAGTATTCCCCGGAACACAAGGTGGACCACTTGAACATGTTATTGCTGCTAAAGCAGTTGCTTTCGGTGAAGATCTACAACCTCAATTTAAAGATTATATTGAGCAAGTTATTAAAAATGCTGCTGCTATGGCAAAAGTTATTAATGATTCAGAAAATTTGTCGGTCCTAACTGGTGGTACTGATAATCATCTTCTTAACGTTGTATTAACCGAAACTGAATTGAATGGTATGGAAGTTCAAGACTTACTTGATAGTATTCATATTACATCTAACAAAGAAGCTATTCCTAATGATCCTTTGCCACCTAAGTACACTTCAGGTCTTCGTTTAGGAACACCAGCTATCACATCTCGTGGCTTTGATGAGGAAGATTGTGCCGAGGTTGCACAAATCATCGTTGAAGCAATCAAATGTCATGATGATGCTGATAAACTAAAAGAATTAGATGCTCGTACAAAGGCACTTACTGATAAGCACCTTATTAAATAAAAAAAAGAGTCTGGGACAAAACTCTAGACTCTAAAAAAAGAACCATCAAAGAAATCTAATGGGATTTCTCTGATGGTTCTTTT
>NZ_RHNU01000017.1 GCF_003946015.1 Companilactobacillus insicii | reverse complement strand
TGGTAGCTAAGTATTCTGAAAAGATTGCCAACCAACGTAAGGACTATATCCATAAAATCACTACCCAAATAGTTAAAGATTATGATGTCATAACGATTGAAGATTTAAAATCTAGCAATATGTTAAAAAACCATAATCTGGCTAGAGCCATTGCTAATCAATCTTGGAGAATGGTTAGAACAATGCTTGAATATAAATGTGATTGGTATGGCAAGAAATTGATTGTCATAAATCCATTCAAGACAAGTCAATACTGTGCCGAATGTGGATATGACGATGGGAAGCATGAATTGGATATTCGGCAATGGACATGTCCAAACTGTGATTCAGATAATGATCGTGATATTAATGCCAGTAAAAATATATTAAACAAGGGCTTGGAACAAGCCTTAGTAATATAGCTATGACCAATGCCAAAGGACTGAAATGTCTGGCGGTAAGTCCAGTGTTCCTAGAAGCTCGGCACTTTAGTGCCGAGTAGTTCACTATATTTTACAAACTGATCAACGGATCAGCAACTTTAGGGTCTGTGTCCATAATCTTAAAATCATGGCCAACTCCGAAGTCATTTTGCTCTAATATTTCAGTAACTGAATCACGAGCAACTTGTTTAGTGTTATTTTCTGGGCTTAAGTGTCCCAAGTAAATTTCCTTAGTTTTATTACCAATAACATCCATAATCGTTCTGGCGCCATCATCATTAGACAAATGACCTTTTTCACTCAGAATACGTTGTTTCAATGGCCATGGATACATCCCATTGCGTAACATTTCGATATCGTGGTTACATTCCATCAAATATCCATCCGCATTCTCTATTGTTTTAGCAACTTTTTCTGACACATATCCCGTATCAGTTAAAATAACAAATTCCTTGCCATTGTGATAGAACTTGTAAAATTGAGGGTCAGCAGCATCATGTGACACGGCAAAGCTTTGAATATCAAGATCGTCCAAGGTCAAAACTTTGTTGTGTTCAAAGATATTCTTTTTCTCTTCAGGAACCTTACCAATTTTTGATGCCATGGCTGCCCACGTCTTCTTATTAGCATAAACATTCAAATCATATCTACGTGCCAATACTCCAACGCCTTTCACATGATCAGAGTGTTCATGGGTTACAAAGAGCGAGTCAATATCGTTAATATCCTTACCGATACTTTCAAGTGACTCCTTAATTTTTTTACCTGACATACCAGCATCAACCAATACATGATGCTTAGGTGTCTCAATATATGTTACATTCCCAGAACTGCTGCTAACTAAAATACTTACCTTTAAATCATCAATCACTATCTTCGTCTCCTGTTGTTGCTGCCGTTGTTGAACTCTTAATAATATTACCAGTGAAGGCATTAACCTTTTTCAGTGAATTGACCTTACTATCCTTATTTTGAATCGTCACAAACCAAACTGGTATATAAATCGTACTACCTTTAGCCTCTGTCAATTTAGCATAGGCCAAGTTAGCATAAGTTATCTTTGAGTTATTAGGGATTTCTGAATTTGTATACAGACTCGAAATAACATCCTTTTCACTCTTTGTGGCTTCTTTTTCATGTAAGATCATTAAATCATCTACATAAGTTTGCGTATAACCGACAACTCTTTTATTTTCAACGTCAAATGTAACACGGCCAGACTTGTCATACAACTCTCCGACTTGATCAGTTTGTGCATAAACTATCTGCGAAGTTGTAGATAACTGTGGTGCGTATTTATATTTAGTACCAAATAAAACATTTGATTCTTTTTTCAAAAAATCATTTAACTTTTCTTTTTGATTAGACTTGGTAATCGAAATAGGATTACTCAATGAACTATCTAGCTTATGATCTTCTGAGTCATACTGAACTTCCTGATTTCGCAAATGACTGACATTATTAGCCAGTGTACTACTAGGACGAGAGCCTAAATAATACGCTGTACCAGATTTGGAATCTAGTTTTCCAAAACTAATATCACGTTTACGCATATCAGCAACAGTTGAAGTCGTCGTGTTACTGCTAGATACAATTTGTTGACCGTTTTTAAGTGAAAATAGCAACCAAATATCTAGCGAAAAGAAGACAATTAAAAAAATAATTTCAATTCTTCTAAAATCCATTGCTATTCCTCCTCTGCAGTCTCATTTGTCCAATCATTGTATGTCTTCCAGTGATCATCGATCTTAATATAATAAGTTGGCGTTAAGTCGATAACATCTTCATTATCGGCCTCACTCTCCCGCTGATACCCAACTTGAATATCTTGGATGTCATTAGGAGAATATCCTGCTTTTTCCAATCCCTTCAAAATACTCGTTGTGGATTTCAAAGTTGTCGCAGACTGGTTGGATGGCACAGGTACCTCTAATACTTTATTTAAGAAGTACTCAGTCGTACCATTTCGACTAAATTTGATTCTGATAGATCCAAATTGGCTCTTCTTAAAAATTGGGAATCCTTCAACGTATTCACGATAAGTTAATTCTTTAGAATCCCAGTCAGCATTGTACAAACGTAAATTAGATACTGAATTTTGTAAGTTAACAGCCTTATTGTACCCACGTTGGAAGAATGACAATTTATCTTTAGGTACAGAGGTATCGGTGTAATCATAGAAAGTCAACTCGCCCTTATTGTGATCAGAAATAAGTCGCTTAGTTTCACCATAATTATAGGTATAAATATTTTCATTTTGTGATGTAACTAAGTCATCACTATTCGAATCAAATAATGCAGTTGTATACTCTGAGTCCTTCTTACCACTCATAACATAAGAATAAGTCCTCATTTTAATTGGTTCCGTGTAGAAGGTAAAGACTCCATGCTTAAGCAAGTTCAATCTAACCTTCAAATCAATATTAGTCTTACGAGCTAGCTTTAAAATCGGTTCTGATGAAGCATCCTTAACTTTGGCACGATATACTGCATAGTCACTATCATTTGCCAAGTAAATATATTCGTCTTTTTTATTCTCTAAAGTAAAGATAATGCGATCAAAAGAATAATCCTTAGAACGTCTTAGATTGGAACTATCCAGTAAATAACCTAGGGTCTTAACAGAAATAGCCGTTGGATAAACCAATTGAATGGCATTACTTTGTTGAATCATTCTTTGATACTTAGCTCCATCTTTCTTAAAGACTTGTTTAGGCTCACCGATTTTCCAATCCTTCATGACCTTTTGAATACTCATTGAGATATTCTCTTCGTTGTTATAAATCAAACGTTGGTCATTACCATCTTGCCATATAACTTGCGTTGGACTGATTACTTGATCGATAGGAATCTTATTCTTATCAGTATCTGTTGTTGTTACATCAATATTTCTGCCAGCTTGATATCGCGCCGTATTAGTCCAAATATAGAAGGATAGGACAATACTTGTGATAACCGCTATTACTAACAGAATCTGTACGATTAAACGACTAAATTTCATCCCATTCTCCTCCAGTCTCATTAGGGTCAAATGGTAAGGAAATGTAGAATGTTGATCCCTTACCTTCAGCACTATTTACCCAAATTCTACCTTTGTGTTGTTCCACGATTTCTTTGGAGATTGATAATCCCAAACCTGTACCACCTTGCTTACGAGATCTAGCCTTATCAACTCGATAAAATCTATCGAAGACTTTCTTGATATCCTTTCTTGGAATACCAAGACCTTCATCAGAAATACTAATTATTATATGCTTATTAGTTTCCAGCAAGCGACACGTTATAACGCCACCATCTGGTGAATACTTGATAGCATTGTTCATGATATTATCAATAACTTGTGTCATCTTATCGGTATCAATTTCTACCCAAAGATCTTTGTTAGTGAAGATACGCTTGATACGATAGTTCTTTACGACTTTTGTATCGTCCTCTTTAGCATCTGCCTTTTCTTTTTTCAACATCATATCAAATCTATCTAGAATATAGGAGAAGAACTCATTAAAGTTCACTAATTCCTTATCTAGCTTAGAACGACCTTGATCCATTCGTGACAAACTCAATAAGTCCTGGATCATACGAATCATACGATCAGTTTCCTCAGCCGTAACGTTCAAAAATTGAGGAGCTAATTTTTGATCTTTCCAAGCACCATTATTCAAGGCATCAATATAACTACTGATACTCGTCAAAGGCGTACGCAACTCGTGCGAAACATTAGAAACGAATTGACGACGCTCACTATCAATCTTTTGTTGTTCAGTAACATCATGTAGAACACAGACCATACCACTGATAAATCCACTATTTCTTTGAATCAATGAGAAATCAGCATTTAAAATCAACGAGTTATCATCGTTAACATCATAATCCTCATCTGGTCCGTCATTGGTCTCGATAACCATTGGATCAGGGTTTTCTAGTAATTCATCAAATGTAATTTTGTCATCAATTCCCAAGACTTCGACTAGTGACTTACCATCAGCCTCTTCTTCGTCTTTGTTCAAGAATTCCTGTGCCATTTCATTGATAACTGTAATATTACCTAATCGATTAGTGGCAATAACACCATCAGACATTTGTGTTAGAACACTGTCTAATCGTCGTCGTTCTGATTCCGAATTTTCAGTTGCCTCTTCGACTTTAACAGATAAATCGTTAACCGCCATGGCCAATTGGCCTAACTCATCGGGTGAATAAACACGAACCTGACCTGAATAATCACCTTCAGCCATACGAACAGCTTGTTGCTTCATTTCATCAATTGGTTGCGTAATGGCACGAGAAATGAAAATAGCAATGACCGCACCCAATAATCCAGCGACTAACGAAGCCGTAAGAAAGATAACGATAATATTATTTATACCCGTATAGACGGATTCCATGCTGGCACGGACATATACCGCTCCAACAATTGAACTATTATCTGGCGATGATACAGGTGAGACTGATTCATATGAGCTACCTGAACCCTTGTCATAATATATTTGAGTTATTTTCTTACCATTACTAATACTTTGTTTAATTTGGCTTTTCATCGTTTTAGTACCAATGAGTGAAGACTTATCAACATCTTTAGTACCAACAATAATACCGTTACGATCAACAATCTGAATATCAGTTATATCTGAATTATTTCTAGCATAATCCTGAATCACGTTGCTGATGTTTTCACGTGTTGCACTATCATTATCATTCAAATTATCCGAGACCTGATTAAGCGTATAAGCAGGTACGACGATTGAATTCTCAAAGTCTGAGACATTTTGTTCTTCCAGTCTCTGTACGAAATAAGCCCCAATTATTTCGATTGTGACAATAAGAATTAAAATAAAAGATAATCCGATTTTGAAATTAATCGAATGTAAAAATACGAATCTATTTTTCAAAATATTTCCACCTATAAATTACAGTATGTTACTTTTCATTATACAGCTTTCAACATAACAAAAAAACTGACTCGTATCATGAGTCAGTTCAAATATGACTAAGCTTCTGCCTCAGGATCTCTGAGATAGTAACCCACGCCACGTCTAGTCATTAGCCACTCTGGCTGACTAGGATTATTTTCAATTTTTTCACGGAGACGACGTACTGTAACGTCCACAGTTCTTACATCCCCAAAGTAGTCATAACCCCAAACTGTTTGAAGTAAATGTTCACGTTTCATTACTTGACCAATGTGTTGAGCTAAGTAATACAATAATTCAAATTCACGATGAGTTAATTCAATTTCTTTACCATTTTTAGTCACCGTATAGGCATCAGGAAGAATAGTTAAATCACCAATTTTGATTTCGCTATTTTTGCTTTCGTCATTTTGAACATTTCTTTGTGTTCTCAAACGAGCCTTAACACGAGCAACCAATTCACGGTTAGAAAATGGTTTGGTTACATAATCATCAGCACCAAGTTCCAAACCAATAACTTTGTCGATTTCAGTATCTTTAGCGGTCAACATAATAATCGGTGTATCTTTAGTTTTTCTTACAGTTCTAGCCACTTCCAAACCATCAATCACTGGCAACATCAAATCCAATAGAATAAGATCAGGATCATCCTCTTCTACCTTATCGAGTGCTTCTTGACCGTCGAAAGCTGTTATGACTTCATAGCCTTCATTTTCCAAATTATATTTAACAATATCGGAAATAGGCTTTTCATCATCTACTACTAGAATTTTTTTTGCCATATTATCTCTCCTTGACGTGAATATTATACTAGTTATATGTTATTAAAACAAAATCAACATAAGTGAAGCTTAAAAAAATAAAAATTTTATTGAAAAAGTACTTGCTTCATATTTTGTCCTTATGGTATTATATATCTCGTTGATTGATACAACACATCTAACACATGGGTGGCTAGCTCAGCTGGCAGAGCAACGGACTCTTAATCCGTGGGTCCAGGGTTCGATCCCCTGGCCACCCATAATATCACATTTAACCAGTTACGTTAAGGCTTAAAGGCCTTGATATAACTGGTTTTTTTATTTTCTTAGATTTATAAATACCGTCTAATTTCAATGGTAGATTACCACAGATATTACCAAAAAATAAAATTACTGGTGGGCAATTTCCGTCGGTACTGAGTATATAATTTGATACAGATAAATAAGAGCACTTCTGAGAAAATAATTCTTGGTTGAATAAATTTTTCACAACTAATATTGGCTAAAATCCAAGACAGTTATTGGCGCTAATTACGCAATATGCTTTATGGATATGAAAGCTCATTTTAATTATATGAATCATATAAAAACAAGCCCCACAATGGCTAATAGAATCATTGTAGAGCTTATTTTATTGAAAAAATTTCAATCGAATTTATAGCATTAGTTTACTTTCTGATCTAGCCTATGGCCTAGCTCTTGAGCGACACGCAATTCATCAATCATATACCACATCTCTTGAATCTTTCCCTGATCATTAAACTTGAATATTCCAATCTCATCCCATTCGATTCTCTTATTCGTGGCTGGCATTTTTGTAAATGTCCCACTATGTAAAACATTGTAATGAAAATGAGCGATAACTTGATTATTCTCTGCAACGATTGATTCAATATTAACTTTTTGGTCACTCAGTGCTGAATGTAATACATCCCATCCATCACGCATCCAGTCCATAAAATTTCCATCCTGTGGTATCGTATCCCCAGTTGCCTTATATAAGGAAGCAAAACCAGCACGATGTGTCACTGCTTTGGAATCCACCAATTCTTTGACAGTTTTAACATCATTATTTACTAGTGCATCAACAATTAATTTTTCCACGTTTTCCTTGTTTATTTTGTTTGTATTCATGATTGATCTCCATTCTTTTATTTGAGTAACTCTTCAATAATTTCAGATACTGCGCTTTTACCTTTGATTGAGCTAATTCCATTGTTTACCGTAATAACCCCTTCATTAGCATTTCCCATGAGCATTGATTTACGTAGACCGCCATCTTTAGAGATCATTTGGTTTACCGCAGATGTATCGTGGGATTTAACAAACGAATTAGAAAAATATTTAGCACGATTTGTGGAAATAGCTCGTTGATTCCCCGAAACCATGACTGTATCTTCAGAGGCACTTTCTACTATTAGATCCTTTATATTCTTGGCTACTGGTGATTCAGTAGCCACTAAGAATCTGGTTCCTACATATATACCGCTGGCTCCTAAAGAAAAGGCAGCATCGGCGGTTCGCTTATCATTGATACCTCCGGCAGCAAATACTGGTATGGATACTGCATCGAGGATATCCCCGACCACGGTAAAGGTTCCCCTTTCATCATTTGGCAATATCCCACCTTCATCATGACCTGTGGCGACAATAACGTCCGCTCCTAATTGCTCTGCAAGCTGTGCTTGTTCTATTGACGGAGTGAGCGGCCTAAAAATTATCACTCCGCCATATTGTTTAATAACATCAAATGTTTCTTTATGTGCCGTACCAACAACAGCAAAATAATGAATTTTTTCCTCGAAGGCCGACTTTAAAATTGCTTTAGTAAACTTCGAAGAATCTAAATTCATACCTTCAGGTGGGGTCAAAATGTTAATTCCAAATGAATTTGAAGTCAGTTCTTTTGTCTTTCTAATTTCCTGACGCATTCTATCAGCAACCGCTCTTGGATCATTAACTACTTCACTTTGCCCAGCGTTGGTTCCTAAAATACCCATTCCACCCGCATTACTTACAGCTGCCACTAATTCTGCATTTGTCACCCAGTTCATTGGTGCTTGAATAATAGGATATTTAATATTTAAAATATTGTTTTTCAAAGCGAACTCCTTTCTACATATCGCAAATTGTAGATATATATTTCTAAAAATAAAAAGAGTTTTTACAACTCTTTTTTTATTTTTTCACTTAAACCCAAAATTTCAGACTCATTTCGACGATAATACGTCCATTTACCATGTCTTTCAGAAATAAGTAAACCACATTTTTCCATCATGGATAGATAACTTGAAACTGTCGATTGTGCTAGCCCTGCCTTTTTCACGAGATCTTGCACACAAATGCCTCCTCTCTCATCCATCATAAAACGAACCGTCTCACATGAGACTGATGTGATTTCCCTTTCTGGATCCTTTAACCATTGAAGAATATCTAAACGAGTCTGGTTTGACAAAGCCTTAAAAACATTGACATCTACTTTCATGAAAACTATTATATCGTTATATTTCGATATGTCAAATCATTATTTTTTATAGCTTTGTTTTCCTTGACTCACCCATAGCAATATCACCTAACCGATAACTTTTAAAGTTATCAGTTTTTTTATTATCCTGATACTTTTAAGAATAAACTTACCACGCGGACGTTATTCATCACATTTAATGTGGTGACTTTTTATTTATATCAATTTACAATTAGTGACTTCAAGTACAGCCTAGCATTTAAATGTTGGTATCACAATATTTATACATTTTATGGATGCATCTCCCATTTAGACATTAAAAAAGTAAACTGCCGAAAACTTTGGCGAGTATATTAGTCCACCGATCTAATTTTTGATTATTTATAACAATTAAATTAATCAAAATTATCAAAAAAACTATTCAAACGTTTTTATTCAAATATGAAGTGTTCTCGTTAGACTAGTCTTAACTCCGTTATATAAAATAAACGTAGCTTTAATAAGGAGGACTAACACAATGGACCAACCTTCAAGCTCAGAATCAGAGATAATCGATATACTTAATCGACACAATATTTTTTTTGAACGAGAAAAAATTTTTTCAGGTCTTAAAGGTGTTACTAATAACTCTTCACTACCCGTTGATTTTGCAATAAATATCAACGGCTTTCTAGCTATTATTGAATACAATGGTGCTCAGCACTACCGTCCCATCAACAACACTCCAAGTGCGATTGCTGCGTGGCGGCGTTTAACAAAGAATGGTTCAGCACGAATAAAATTTGCAACACAAAATAATATTCCTCTACTAGTCATTCATTATAAAGATCGTAAAGCAATGAAACATTTAATTCCAAAGTTTATTGAAGATATCAAATTTAATATTCATGACACCAAACCTCGCTACACCAAAAACACCAAAGCATATTTTGCAGCTTTTCCCTATTATAATTTTGATAAAACTGACGATTCACCAGAAGCCCCAGTAAACCCTCTGAAAATGGAAAAAATCGAAGAGCTTGGGTGCTTCAATATTGACCATGCCATTCTTTGGACCCAAGAAGGATTAGAAACCATGATGGCTAGAGAGGAAAATTATAAATCTGAAATTGAACAATACAAGAGCGTTACTTCAGAATTGGTCATGCATATTCACGAGCTAGAAGAACAAGTGGAACAGCAATCAGAATTAATTCAATCTCTAACTGAGCCTGTTTCCGAATCAAAAAAAGATTCTAAATCCCAAGCGGTGAATCAAAATCTACCCGATTTTATTGGTAGATTCAGATTAAACGATTCACCCAGAAGCAGACTGACCGACGACGCAAAAACCTTTATTAGATTGCTTTCCAGCCAATACAGCAATGATTTATTCGAAATTCACAGATTTTTAAAAATTAACTACGACGAAAATATCTCCGTTCCAACTATAAAAAAATGCGTAAGCTGAACTACTTATGAATAAATAACATAATTATGGGAGCACATAATGGATCAACCCTCTGAACCTGAATCACAAATCATCGGAATCTTAAATAATCTCCAGATTTTATTTGATCGTGAACGGAAATTCAACGATCTAAGAAGTAAAAGTGACCATTCAATGCTACCCGTTGATTTTGCATTGAATATTAATGGTTTTCTAGCAATAATTGAATATAATGGTCCTCAACACTACTCTCCCAAAAATAGCTCGGAGAACGCAAAGAGTGCTTTTAGAAGATTATCCATGAATGGAACTTCTCGGCTAAACTTTTGCGAAAAAAATAATATACCTCTACTGATAATACATTTCAAAGATAAGGACAATCTCAAAAGAATAATTCAATCATTCATTAAAGATGTTAATGACGATGTTCATAGTAAGACAAAGAAATACACAGCTCACACAAAGGGATTCTTTCACAATTTGCCTTACTTTACCTTTAGAGAAACTCCTGATGGACCCATTAGTCCACTCCAGTTTAAAGAAGACTCAAAACTCGGATATCTCAGCCTAAGTAATGATGCAATCGTTTGGACAAAGACTGAACTAAATACTCTACTAGCCAGAATTGAAGGATATGAAACAAAAATTGAACAATACCAAACTGTTACAGCAAATCTAGTCTTAAAGATTGATTCTCTTGAGAAACAACTTGCTCAAAAAAACAATACAGAACAAATTGTTTCACGGGAAACAGTCACAAATACCGTTGAAACAAGTACTGATGATTCTAAATTCACCGGCAAGTTCAGAATGACAAATTCTCCTCGTGGCCGATTAACAGCTAGTGCTCGCATATTCATCAAATCATTGGCTTCAAAATATAATGATATTGCAAAAATCCAAGTTTATCTGGATGAAACATATCACGAAAAAATATCTATACCTACATTAAAGAAATATGTTCAAAGCTAGTCATATTGGAACATTACCAAATAAACGGGATCAAAGACTTGGTGTTTTTCTTGTAATCAGTAAATGCTTTTCCATAATGGCTGCTTAGATATTTATCGGCGGTAGGAATATAAGAAAAGATAAACATAGATAAAAGAAACAGTGGAATAAGCAATGACCAAAGGTTTCCTGTAACTAATGCAAATCCTAAGACCCATAAAACATCTCCAAAGTAATTAATGTGAACAGCATACTTGAACAAGCCACCAGTATATAGCTTACCCTTATTAGCAGGATTATCCTTAAAGGGTTTCCGCAATAATTCAGATACGGAATTGATAAGTGAGCCAACGATGAATAATACCCAACCGATTACAATTAAGTTAACTGAATTCCATTGCGCCAAAAAAGGAAATAACAAATAATACAAAGCAAAGGCAGTACTATTACCAATAGCCTCTTTCCAGCTAATACCCCTAGGTAACCAGATAAACATCATACAATTCAAACGGATAAAAGTAATAAAAACCAAGAGTCCCATATTAATAGTTGCATTAATCGTTAAATGTGGAAAAATCAGTAGAAAATCAACCAAAATATATAATAACTGTGCAATTAGAATAAAAAGTTTTGCACCAATAGTTTTACTATGAATCCCATACATAATATCTCTCCCTCTTTTTAAACAAATTTTAGAACTTAAAATCCTATTATTCCAGAATTAATAATAATTCTTAACATACTCTCAAGACCAACATATAATCTAAAATTTATTTACTTAATAATCATTACTAGTATTATTATTAATATTAGTGAAATTATTGGGGGTTACTTATGGGGAGTTTCAGACTTTTTAAGGAGCAAAATAGTAATTTTTGGCGTTACTTTTGGAAATACAGTCAGGTTATTATCCTAGTAGAACTTTTAATCAACTTTATTTTAGTTCCAACACTCAATATCCTAACTAATTGGATACTGATGCTAGGTGGTATTAAATATGTTTCATATACTAATTTATTAAGTATTATTACTAAAAGACCATTGGTATTCATTGGATTAATTATGGTTCTACTACTGATACTATTACTAGTATTCAGTCAATTTGCATTAGTACTAATCAGTTTTCAGGCCATAAAATCAAAAGCCAATATGAAATGGTGGGATTACTTAAAAACCATTTTCAGAGAGATAGTAAGTCTACCATTTAGAGCATTTGGATTCTTCCTAATTTACTTTTTACTGATTACCCCTTTTGTAGGAATGGGATTTTCATCTAATCTATTAAGTAAAGTAAAAGTACCTCAATTTATTATGGATTGGCTTTTTACAGAACATCTACCATGGGGCATTACGCTGGTGTTAGTTTACATTATTATTTTTTATATCGGTATGCGCTGGCTATTCGTTCTACCACTCATGATATTTGATAATCGAACAATCAAAAACGCCCTGCATCATAGCTGGAGAATGACTAAAGGAAAGACTCTTTACTACCTGGGAGCATTTGTTATATCTTTCATCGTTATGTCGGTGATTTCATTCGCTATGTTCGGAATTATCTTGGCCGGACAACTGGGATTTGATCATGTATCGGTTATCCAATTTCCAACCGCAATTATCAATCTGACACTAGTACAATTGATTAATATTCTTAGCAGTTTATATGCGACTTCTATATCAACGTTAATTGTTCTCAGTCAAACAAAGACCCAATATATACAGACTGCTCACAAAAATCGTTCTCATAAATGGTTTTGGATCTTACTTGCCGCAGCTACAATATTCAGTTTTGTTACTTATGACACTATTTACTTCAAAGGCTGGTTGATGGAGCCACCCGTTACAATATCTCATCGTGGTGTTGACGATGGTAACGGCGTTCAAAACTCTATCCCCGCATTAGAGGCAACCTCAAAGGAGAAGCCAACTTACATTGAGATGGACGTTCAAGAAACAAAAGATCATCAATACGTTGTTTATCACGACAATACTTTGAAGGGTCTAGCAGGTATTAATAAGCGTCCTAGCCAAATGACATTAGATGAATTAACACAGACCCAAATTCACGAAAATGACAAAACAGCCTACATTGCTAGCTTCGATGATTATTTAAATACAGCTACTAAATTGCATCAAAAATTATTAGTAGAATTTAAATCCGTCAAAGGTAATAGCAATGGATTTGTTACAAACTTCGCCAAAAAATATGGTGCTCAACTACAAAAGAACGGCGATATGGTTCACTCGCTGAAGTATAGTTACATTGAACAAAGTAAGAAGGCTATGCCAAAAGTTGCCGCAAACTATATACTGTCATTCAATCTAACTGGAGTACCTATTAGTGATGCAGATGGCTTTACCATGGAATACTCCACTTTAAACTCTAGTTTTATCGATGGTTCACATGCCCTCAACAAAAAAGTTTACGCTTGGACAGTCAATGACTCCACAGATATGAGCCACATGATGTTCATTGACGTAGATGGAATAATTACTGATAACTTATCTGATTTAAAGGCTGAAATCAAAAGCAATTTTAGTCAGTCTGGATACGCCAAACGTATTTATAATTACATTTTACAAATGCAAAGTCCGTTCTAATTCATGAGGCACCTTCGGGTGTCTTTTTTTATATCCAAATGTAAACGAATCTTTACACAATGCCCGTCAATTTAGCTAGGTTTCATCCCTATTCCTTGAGATAATATTTATCGAGGTGATGAAATGGAACTGGGAAACGTAATCAAGAACAAGCGCAATGAATTACAACTTACTCAAGAACAACTAGCAATTAAATTGCACGTTAGTCGACAAACTATTTCTAAATGGGAAAATAACGAAACTTATCCTAACTTGGATGTATTAATATCAATCAGCGAAATTCTGAATCTTTCAACTGATGAATTACTCAAAGGGGAGAACAATAACGTGGTCGAAAAAATCAGTTTAGATGTTAAAGGTAAGAAAAGGTATAAACGACTTGCTATTGCATTATCGATTATTGGCGTTATGACGCTATCATTTCTTGGTGTATTAAGCTATGGACATCATTATCAAAAAGAATATATTGATTTGATTAATCCATTTTTAAAAACTGAAACTAGCTACGCAATCATGCCTATAACTGACAAACCAATCCCTAAAAAGGATATCTATATTCAAACTGACACTTATGGAAATGGGTTTTGGCAGAAGGTTTACGCAGGTATTATGGATAAAGATGAACATTGGGCAATGGTTCTACATAAAGGATCTTATGTTTACAGTTTGAAACTTATTGAGAAAAAATATTGGGGTTACCCACGTAGCAAATATGAAACACTGGATTACTACCCCTATGATTTAAAAAGTAAAGAACCTCGCACCAGTTCTTGGAATCCTTTTCACTAATTAATTGACTACCTTATTAGTAACTACGATAATTAAACCGTTACTAATAATAGGAGGATAATTATATGAAACAACGTTACATTGGCGAAACAAGTTGGGAAGCATCAGCAGTTGCATTAGGAATTATGCGTATGAACGCTTTAACACCTGATCAAGCTGCTAAGTCAATCGACACAGCATTTGATAATGGTATTAACTTCATCGATGCGGCTGATATCTATGGTGACGGCGAATCTGAGAGAATCTTCGGTGAGGCAATGAAGAAGACCACCGTTAAACGAGACGATTTATACATTCAATCAAAGGGTGGAATTGTACCAGATACTCGTTATGACTTTTCAAAGCAACATTTATTAGATGCCGTGGATGGCATTTTGGAACGTTTGGGAGTCGATTATCTCGATTCATTCCTACTTCACAGACCTGACCCATTGATGGAACCAGAAGAAATTGCAGAAGCCTTTGACGAACTTCAAAATTCAGGTAAAGTTCGTCATTTTGGTGTTTCAAACTTTAATCCTCAACAATACTTGATGGTTCAAGAGGCTGTCGATCAAAGACTTATTATCAATCAATTACAATTTAGTATTATGCACACCGGCATGGTGGACTTCGGAATGCATACTAATATGGCTGATACACGCTCAATCAACCATGATGGTGGAATTCTTGAATTTTCAAGACGTATGGGTGTTACAATTCAAGCTTGGTCACCATTCCAATATGGAATGTTTGAGGGAGTATTTATTGATAATGACAAATTCCCTGAATTAAATAAAAAGCTCCAAGAATTGGCCGATAAATATGGAGTATCAAAGAATGGTATTGCGACCGCATGGATTCTAAGACACCCTGCCAATATGCAAGTTATAATTGGAACAATGAATCCAGAACACATTGCTGACAGTGCCAAAGGTGCAGATGTCGAATTAACCAAACAAGAATGGTATGACGTATACTTTGCAGCAGGAAATGACTTGCCATAACAGAGCGTGTCAAAGAACGGGAACAACTGAGCATTACCTAGGATAAGAAAGGTGCCACGTTAGTGGTGCATTGCTTATTCGTAGTAAGCGGAGGTTGTTGTTCTTTGTAAACGCGTTTCAACAGAGCGCTTCAAAACCGAACAAAATAAATCTGAAAACCAATAAACCGAGAATATAATTCCGGTTTATTTTTTTTATAAAAAATCAATTGGTATATCATGTGATTACTTATATATCAACTATAAATAAACAATTGGGCTAATTATTAACCCTTAATATAATCAGGAACTATAATTCATTTTGAATCAAATAAATAGCATCAAATTGCTAAGGGAGATGTTAATCATGAGAATCAAGAGAACGTCCTTTTTGATCAGCATGGTTGCAATTCTGTTGGCTCTTCTTGCATGGATAATCCCTAACTCTGAAATCGCCCATGCGGCAACTGCCACAAATCCTCAACCTCAGAGTAGTATTGAGATCAATGGACTTGGACCAAACGATGCGATCATTACCGACGTTAATGGAAATCCGGTTACGAGTAACGACCCTTTTTACTATTGGGATCACTACAATGTTTCATATAACTGGTCTCTTCCTGACGGCGAACCAATTAAAGCTGGCGATACCGCTACATTTGAATTACCTGAAAATATTAGACTAACCGCTAATTTAACTAATATTCCAATGTACAATGATAAGGGTGAACAAATTGGTACTTACACCATCAAAGCTGGTGAAAAAACAGGTACCATTACATTCAACGATGTATTATCGACAACCACTGTTGACAGAGGTGGTCACCTAACCTTCCACGTTAGAGGGACTAACACCAATACTGAGAATCCTGGCAATTTGTACTGGAATATCAATAAAGGTGGCTGGTTGAGTGGATCTGGTGAAAATGGAGAACCACAATACATTACTTGGAATATTGCCTACAACCCAAGAAGTGAAAAACTAACCAATGTAGTCATTACGGATAAATTAAGTCCCGGACAAACATTCGTAAATGGTTCTGTTTATGCACCTACTGGATCTTACGATAAGAATGGTAACTTCGTAGCTGATGGTGGAACATTGAATCCAAAAGTCGTTGTTAACGGCGACACGGTTCAATTTATATTTGGTGATGTTTCAACTGCCGTTGATATGACGTTCAGAGTTGAGATCCAGCCTGATCCAAACGCTGACAATACATGGTCAGACGATGCTTCCCTAACTTCAGATCAAATCACTGGTGATGTAAGTAGTAGCGTTCATTACGGTGGTTCTGGATCTGGTAACGGAGCTAATGCTGTCGGAAACGTAATTCTAAAGAAAACCGACGAATTAGGCAGGCCTTTAAGAGGTGCTGTTTATGAACTAAAGGATAGTACTGGAAAAGTAATAATGAGCCGTGTAGAAACTGAAGCAGGTGGATTATTGACAATTAGTAACCTACCAGCCGGAACCTATACATTAACTGAAATACAAGCTCCTGATGGGTATGAATTAAATAAAACACCTATGGAATTCACAATTCCAGGAACATTCAAAGGTAATACAATAGACTTAACTCAAGTTGACCATCCAGATACCACTCCTCCTGTGGTCGAACCGGATACTGGTAATGTTATTCTTGATAAAGTATCCGTAACTACTGGTGACTTACTACCAGGTGCTGAATTCGACCTATTGGATGCTGAAGGTAACGTTATCCAGAGCGGCCTAGTAACTGACTCTGAAGGTCGTATATCAGTTAGTGGATTAAAAGTCGGCGACTATGCCTTCAAAGAAACAAAAGCTCCTGAAGGTTACGATCTATCTGATAAATTAATAAAATTCACAGTTAAAAAAGATCAATATACATATGTAAATGCACAAGACAACCTGACTAACCTAGAAGAGGAACCTGGAAAAGCTATCTTCACCAAGACTGATGCTGAAGGTAATCCTTTAGCCGGAGCAGTCTATGAATTAAAAGATTCACACGGAGATGTTATTGGTCAATTCACTACTGACAAAGATGGTAAAATAACATTTGATAATTTAGCTAAGGGTAAATACACCTTAACTGAAGTCAAAGCTCCTGATGGATATGAACTTAATAAAATTCCACAGGAATTCACCATCGAGAATGGTAAAGAAACAACATTTACTGCTGAAGATAAGAAGTCTCCAACTACTCCTCCTGTTGTTGAACCAGATAAGGGTGCTATAACTCTTACTAAGACCGATGAATCTGGTAAACTCCTCGCTAATGCTGTTTACGAGCTCAAAGACAGCGAAGGTAACGTCATTGGTAAATATACTACTGACAAAGACGGTAAATTCACTATCAAAGACTTGGCTGAAGGTAAATATACTTTAACTGAAATCAAAGCTCCTGATGGATACGAACTTGATAAAACACCTATTGAACTCACTGTCGAAAAAGGCAAGACAGCAGAAGCAACTGCAAAAGATAAAAAGTCTCCAACTACTCCTCCTGTTGTCGAACCTGACAAAGGTGAGATCATTCTTACTAAGACTGATGAATCTGGCAAGTTATTAGCAAATGCTGTTTACGAACTTAAAGATAGTAATGGCAAAGTCATTGGACAATATACTACCGATAAAAACGGTAAAATTACTATCAAAGATTTGGCTGAAGGTAAATATACTTTGACCGAGATCAAAGCTCCTAATGGTTATGAGCTAGACAAGACTCCAATTGAAGTAACTGTAACAAAAGATAAAACTAGCGAACTAAACGCTAAAGATAAAAAATCTCCAAAAGAACCCGAAGTACCAATCATACCTCCTACTGAACCCGAAGAACCTGAGCCCGGTAATCCAGGTGAACCTACTGAGCCTGAAAAGCCAGTTGTACCAGGACCTACTGAACCAACTAACCCAAGTGAACCTGGCAAACCTGTATTTCCAGTAATTCCAGGATTACCTGGAGGCAATAATGGTGGCAACGGCGGATCATCTCTTGGATCCGGCAACCCATCAATTACCTACCCTGGATCTGGCAGATTCCCTCAAACCGGAAATAAACAAAGTATCGTTGCAATTCTAATTGGATTCCTCTTATTAATTGGACTTGCTGGATACGGATTAAAACATAAACACATCTAGAACTTAGATGTAATAGAAAAAGAGCTGACATTTATTAAAATGCCAGCTCTTTTTTACATATTCGTTTCTTTCCTCATATATATTATGAAGGATTTTTTTAGCCAATACAAGACTGTTATTTATCGGTTTATCGTACTAGTATTAAATACCTAATATAAGGGGGTATCATTTATGGATAATACTTTCAAATCTGAGCAAAAACATTTAACTATGGTGCATCAAACCTTACAGCAGACGTTAAATAGTATTGATAATCAAATATCAAAAAATGCTGACAAGGCTAAAAATTTCAAAAAAAGCGCTGGTAAGGAAACAGCCTTAAATTTTGATAGTTATGCTGACAACTTAGATACATTTGCAGCAATAGAAACTATGAATAAACAAATAGATTCATTTAACAGCAAACAAACACAACTTCAAAGCACAAAATCCAGAGTAACAAGATTACTTCCAGCTCCTTATTTTGCGAGAATCGATTTAAAATATCCGGACGAAACAGAATCTATTCCCTTTTATATTGGATCTGCGGGATTTTCTCTAACCCCTGAAGAACCGATGATATTGGACTGGCGCTCACCAATTGCCGACTTATACTACAACAATAAGATAGGGCCAACAAATTACACAGCCAATAATAGAAAAATCGATGTCGATGTAGAAACACGTAGACAATTCTTATTGCATGATGATGTACTTGAAGATATTTTTGATACAGATATTGCAATTCAAGATCCACTATTAGTAAAAACTCTTCAGGAAAATAAACAAAGTAAAATGGGCTCTATAACCGCTACAATTCAAAAGGAACAAAACGTTATTATCCGTGATACTTCAAGTCAAGCATTATTAGTTAATGGCATAGCTGGTAGTGGTAAAACTTCGGTTGTCTTACAACGAATTGCTTATCTTCTGTATCGTTACAGAGATAATTTAGTCGCTGATGACGTTTTATTACTGACGCCTAATGTACTATTTACAAACTATATTAACCGGGTTCTTCCAAGTTTAGGAGAAGAATCACCGTTACAAATGACGTTCAAACAGTTAATAACCAATTTTACAAACGCAAAAGATCATTTTGAATCCAATATTAGCCACATTCAAGAACTAACCATGTCGTTAGATTATTGCCAATTTAATAAAAAATCCTTTAGAAACATCAAATTAAATGGCAAAACCATTTTTAGCCAACAAAATATAAAAAATCTCTATGATCAGACACCTAGTAATCTCGCACCAAACAAGCGAATTACCGCCTTAACTTCCATTATGAGCGGCATAATAGAAGAAAAGATTGAACAGGACTCTAAAAGCGGGAAAATTCAGGCAGAATTATCCGACTTAACCAGTTCTGAACAAGAAAAAATCTTTGGAAAGATTATTTCGCCTAATTCTGATATTGAATTCCAGAATGCTACAAAGAAAATGCTGCAATGGAAGTATCGAAACTTACTAAAACAACTCGAACAAAAGAATTGGCTAAATATTACCCAAATTGTTAAATCGATTTTAAAAGTAGATGAAACAAGTAAATTAGATTATACATTTGCCAAACTGAAACTTCTGAATTTATCCAAAAAATCTATGAAGTTTATCATGATTGATGAAATTCAAGATTATTCTATCGATCAAATTTTATTCTTAATTCTCGCTTTTCCAAAGGCCAATTGGACATTAGTTGGTGATCAATTTCAATCTATCATTGAAACTCAAAACCCGTTAGCTTTTAATAAATTAAAAGAATTATTCGAGCAGCACAATATAAAAGTCACTCAAAGGAACTTGTATACCAGCTATCGATCCAGTGGTGAAATCACCAAAGAATTCATCAAACACGGATCACCTGACTTAATTGATAAAATCAATACCATTCAAACCGGTGGTAAAAAAAGTAAATTCATTGTAAACAACAACTTAGACGTATTTATCGACAATTTAAAAGCACAAATAAAGTCACTTGATCAGACAAAACTTACTGCACTTATTACTAGTAACGCCGATTTGACTAATTTTATTAATTCCAAAATAAAACAGACAGTTATCGGTACCAGTACCGAAAAACTGCCTGAAAATGGTGTTATTATTTTTCCTCTATCATTAGCCAAAGGATTAGAGTTCGACAACGTTATAATTGCTGACATTAATTCTAACTATTATCAAAATACTAAATTTGGGGAAAATAGGATTTACACGGCCTTTTCTCGTGCTTCAAAAGAATTAATAGTCAATTCCATACTTAATATCAATTAGATTTTTTTTAGCTTAACGTTACGATATACCAAGTATGAAGTGATGGGCACTGTTAATATGACACCAATTGCACATATTAGCATCGTTACAACCTCTGCTACAACTAATTTGTCATTAACTATTTCTCCTAGATTATCATTCAATGAATGAATTAAAAAGAACAACGGAAAAGTTGTCGCAAAAAAGTTGAACAACAGTGTATTTGTCTGTGTAATCAAAATTCTATTTCCAACTGAAAATCCATCATTAAAAATCTCAGTCGGCGTAAGTGTTGGTTTATTCTCAACAATTTCATTCAATCCACTAGTAATGGCCACACTCGTTTCAGATATCACTCCCAAACTATTGACTACAATAACTGCAACAGCTAATTGAGGGAACGAAACTCCTGCAGCTAATGAAAATCCTTCTAACTCTTCCTGATCTTCAACACCCATTCCTTGAGCGCTAGCCCAATATTCTATTGGTATCGTTATTAGAATAATCACAACCATAATCAATAGCGACGTTTTAAAAGCAATATTAGCAGTACTTGGATTCTCTACATTCATAAATATAGCTACAATTAAAATAATTACTGATACAATCATTGTAGTTATTAAAACATTGAATCCATCCGCAATGAGGATTAACAAGGCCACAATTGAAATAATATTTATTCCTAGACCAAATAAGAGTGATAATCCTCGGCTTCCGGCCACTAATAACAACAAAATTACGAAAGCACCTAATAGATATAGCATTAGACTGCCCTCCTTGTAATTATTTTACTAGCAATGAAACTAGTTATTGGAACGGTTAAAACAATCCCAATTCCACTAATCAACAGTTGTGCAAAGCCTAAACTCAAAGTCATTTCAAAAGTATAATTAATTGAGTTTCCATTACTCAAATAAAGTAAAACAACATTCAAGTGCTCAGCGATTACAATAAACAGAAGAATATTTATTAGCGGTCCCACTAGCTCTCTTCCAATATTAATTCCAGATTGAAATAATGTTTTCTCCGATACATTTGAAATTTCTTTTTTCATTTCTATCAACGATGAAGATATATCCATTGTTTCATCCAAAATAACACCCAATACACTGAAGATAACCTGTGATATGAATACACTAAAATAAGGTTGTAATCCAAAGTCCGTCAGTTCCATATGAACACCACTATTGTTGGAAATACTTAATAAGAGAACACTCAATAAAATTGCGATAGTGGTTGATATAACTGTACTAGAATATGCCATTAATGCATCCGTTGTCGGCCCCAGAATTACTATCAAAGCAATTCCAGAAATCAGTAATGCCGTTATAACAGTCATGAGTAATAAGATACTATTATGTGTATTAATTAGAATTCTCATAAATCCATAATAAACTGCCAAATTCAATAGCACACTAGTTAGAAGTTTACCTCGACTAAACTGCATACAAAATAGCAGTACCAAAACGATACCAATCGTGAACACTAAAACAGTATCTCGCTTAACATCGTTAACCGAATAGTGCCTGCCAGTTTTTGTTAGCATGACTTGTTGTCCCACTCGGAACTTCTGGTCAACTAACTGTGATTGATAATATGTATTATCAACGGATATCGGTTGTCCACGTTTATCGGTATTCAAGAATTTGCCCGTAAGACGTTGTTTTACTTGAGTATCTGTATTTTTATACTCATCAGTACTTTTATTTCTTTCCAAAGTTTTCACTGATTCTACTTTTATAATTGGATCTTTGTATAGAAATGAGTCAAAGTGTGTAAAAACCGTTGCACAAATAGCAATGATAATTACTACACCTATTCGTAAATATTTTTTATTCATATCGTCACCTTAAATTATTATTTAATAATATCACTACTTAACATTATTTAGTAATATGTTTTATTTATAAAAAAATATTTGAGCCAATAGTGTAAGTATATCCCTTATTTATCAAGGCTTCTATGGTAACAAATACTCTATTTCATTGAACACAGATATGACCTTTTTAAATTAAACCGTTGACAAAGTTTAAAGTTTGAAATATGATTTTTGACATCAACTACTCAACTGAATTCAGCTGAAAAAAACTGTTAGGAGATTTTCATTATGACAAATACTATTTCTCTAAACATTGTAAATAAGCGTTGGCAAAGCCGATAATTCAGGTTGATCCGATATGGATGTGACCTGAAGAGGATCATATCCGTGTCGGCCTATTAAACTAGTTTAATTTAAAACTTAAGCCCACATGGAATTTCTAGATTAAGTCCATGTGGGATTTTTTTGTTCAAAGACAATCTCACAAGCTATGAGATTGTCTTTTTGTTTTTTATAATACTTATTATCAGGATTACGGGGGAGAAAAAAATGAAACATATGAAACGTTTATACGGAACTATTATTTTCTTATTTGTCTTTTTAATATTCGCGTTCTTCTACACAGGCCACAATGAAACGGTAGCTAAGAACAAGATTCCTAAAGTAGGTGTACTTCAATTGATGTCACATCCAGCCTTAGATCAGATCAATAAGGGACTTGACGATACTTTAAAGAAACATGGATACATCAATGGTAAAAACATCAAAATTGAATTTCAAAATGCTCAAGGGGACCAAAGTAATCTAAGAACTATCAGTAAACAATTTGTTCAAGACAATGTCGATGTTGCTGTCGGAATTGCTACTCCTTCAGTTCAATCACTAAAAAATGCAACTTCAACTATTCCTATCGTCATGGGTGCTGTTACTGATCCTAAGGGATTTGGTATCATCCCTAGCAATACTAAACCAGGCGGTAATATAACTGGTGTATCAGACCAAGCTCCACTAGATAGCCAACTCCAATTAATTAAAGATATAATGCCTGATCTCAAACATATCGGTATTATCTATACTTCAAGTGATATGTCAGCAACAACTGAAATGAAAAAAATGAAGAAGTTAGCCGCCAAGCAAGGTATGACCGTTTCGGTTTCAAGTATTAGTAACGTTAATGATTTGGAACAAGTATCCACTAGTCTTTCTCAAAAGGTACAAGCAATCTTCGTACCTACTGACAATACTGTTGCTAGTGGTATGAAATTACTATCGAGCATTGCTGCTAAACAAAATGTTCCTGTTTTTCCAGCCGCCACAACTATGGTGTCTGACGGCGGACTTGCTACATATGGATTAAGTCAATATGAACTCGGCGAACAAACTGGTGAAGATGTCGTTAAGATTCTTCGCGGCAAAGGTAAGCCAGCCACAATGCCCGTTACATTCATTAAAAAAGGCCATTTGATTTTGAACGAAAAACAAGCTCAAAAGCTTAATATTACGTTCCCAGAATCTGTCATCAAACGAGCTCAAAAAGAAGGGAAGATCATAAAATGAATCTAATAATATCAACAATCAGCCAGGGCTTCATCTGGGCTATCATGGCCATCGGCCTTTTCATCACATTTAGAATTCTCGACTTTCCTGATATGACCGTTGAAGGAAGTTTTCCATTAGGAGCTGTTACTGCGGTTATCTTCATTCAACATGGTTACTCACCTGAACTAGCTTTACTCATCGCCTTTATCTTCGGTTCACTAGCTGGTTTCGCTACAGCATTTATGTACACAAAATTACATATTCCTAGTTTACTTGCCGGGATCTTGACCATGACAGCATTATATTCAGTTAACTTACGTATTCTTGGTAAAGCTAATATGTCCTTAACAAAACCAAATAACATCTTCAACCGTTACGGATTGGATAAATTACCAGTTAACTTCAATGGCATCTTCTTAGGAATTGTCATCATCGCTATTATTACCTTTTTATTAATTATTTTCTTAAATACCGAAAAAGGCCAAGCAGTCATCGCAACAGGTGACAATGAAACCATGGCAGCCTCTATGGGTATCAACACAACTATGATGAAGTTTATCGGTATTATGGTTTCTAACGGTATCGTCGCTTTAACAGGTGGTCTCATTGCACAGCAAAACGGATTTGCCGACGTCAACATGGGTATTGGTTCTATCGTTATAGGTTTATCAGCCATTATTATCGGTGAAGTTATCTACCCAGATGTTTCACTCAGTGCCAGACTCATTACAATCGTAATTGGTTCTATTGTTTACCGCTTGATCTTGATGATCGTCCTACAATTAGGATTCAATACAAATGATTTGAAATTAATTTCAGCTATCATCCTTGCATTATGTCTTGCATTACCTACAATTAGAGCACAATTTTTCAGAGTTTTTAGAAACGGGGTCAAAAGTAAATGAAATCATTATTAGAAATAGACAATGCCGTTAAAACTATCTACAATGACAATCAAGAATTGAATATTCTCGATGGCATTAATTTATCAATCAAACCACAAGACTTCATAGTAGTTCTAGGTACTAATGGTGCCGGTAAATCAACATTACTAGACGCTATTACGGGTGCAAATACGTTGACGTCAGGCAAGATATTACTTAACAACGATGATATTACTTCTACAAATCTTGCTAAAAGAAGCCGTTATATAAGTCGTGTTTACCAAGACCCAAAGTTGGGGACATCACCACGAATGACAGTCGCCGAAAACTTATTATTAGCTAAACGTCGTGGACTCCCTAGACGATTAAGATTACGTAAACTAAATGATCACATGAAGGAATTTGAATCATTTACAAAAGACTTACCCACCCTAGATAACCGTTTAAATACATTCACCGAAAAGCTATCTGGTGGTCAAAGACAAACACTCAGTTTCTTAATGGCAATCATCCAAAGACCTGAATTACTATTACTAGATGAGCATACTGCTGCACTCGATCCACAAACTAGTCAAGAGTTAATGGAACTAACTAACAAAGTCATTCAAGAAAAGAAGCTAACTTGCTTAATGGTCACACATAATTTAACTGAAGCCGTTAAATACGGTAATAGATTGATCGTTCTAAAGAAAGGTAAAATCGTCTTAGATCTTGATAGTGAAGCAAAAGCTAAACTTAAAGAAGAAGATCTACTCGAATATTTCTAAAATATTTACAGAAAAAGGCAAACAAAATTACTTATATCAGTCGTAATAAGGGTAGTACTAAACATTAGAAAAACTTTAGTGTTATAGTGAAAAGTGTATTAGCTACACACTTATTACCATAAAAATATGAAAGTCGTGTATTTTAATACTCGGCTTTTTTGTGTAGTTTACATTATTTTCAATCAAATTTTCTTAAGTTCCAAATAATATAGAGGTGGTTAAATGCGAGAAGAAAATGAGATACTCAATGAAAATAAACTACAAGTTATAAATACTCAGTCAGATCGCCATTTAAAACGTATCGCTAAAATTGCTACGTTAGGTGGTCTACTATTCGGATTTGATACTGGTGTTATCAATGGAGCCATTGATTATATGGCAAGTCCTAAGGAGTTGAATCTATCTCCTTCTAACGAAGGACTAGTTACCAGTAGTGTAACCTTAGGTGCCGCATTCGGGGCTATTATCTCTGGTCACTTATCAGATAAAGCTGGTAGAAAACGTCTAATTATTGCACTATCAATTCTCTTTTTTGTAGGAACTCTTGGATGCGCCTTATCACCTAATGTTACATCTATTATTTTATTTAGAATTTTAGTTGGATTAGGTGTCGGCGGTGCATCTGTAGTTGTTCCCACTTACTTGTCAGAAATATCCACAACTGAACTTCGTGGACAAATGGTCACCCAAAATGAATTAATGATCGTTGGTGGACAATTATTGGCATTCGTAATTAACGCCCTACTAGGAACCTTTGTCCATGTTCCACACATTTGGCGCTATATGCTGGGATTCGGAATGGTTCCAGCCACCGCACTTTTTATCGGAATGCAATTTGCACCAGAATCACCACGTTGGCTAGTTATGATGGGTAAAGACAAACTGGCAAAAAAGGTTCTATCAAAAATCAGAAGAAAAAGTTCAGATAGTGATCGTGAAATACAAACTGTTCATTCAATAATGAAATTAAATAATAAAAAAGTTCAACCCGTTAAAGAACTAAAGAAACCATGGATACGCAGATTAGTCTTCATTGGTGCTGGTTTAGGAATAATGGAACAATTCATGGGTATAAATATAATGATGTATTACGGTACTACTATCCTCACCAATGCTGGATTCACTAAGAGCGCATCATTAATCGCTAATATCGGTAACGGTATTGTAGCTGTTGTCGTTACAATAATTGGTATGCGCCTTATTAACAAGGTAAGTCGACGTAAATATATGCTGACAGGAATAGCAGGTACGACCGTCTCATTGATTGCTTTGGTAGCTATGACTAAGATATTAAGCAGAGCCGTACTTCCATATGGCGTAATTCTTTGTTTAATGACATTTTTGGCATGTTACCAAGGATCCGTTGCACCAATAGTTTGGGTCTTGTTATCAGAAATATTCCCACAGAGTATTAGAGGATTTGGAATGGGATTGGCAACATTCTTCTTATGGATGTCAAATTTCATCGTCGGATATATCTTTCCAATTATGATTTCAGGTTTAGGAATTGGCAAAACCTTTATTGTGTTTGCTGCATTCAACGTACTTGCATGGATATTTGCTTACGCATGTGTCCCTGAAACACAAGGTTTAACGCTTGAACAAATACAACGAAAATTCATTACGAAATAAAGTAAAGTAGTTGTGACATAACTAAATTTGTAGCGTAAACGCGCAAAAAAGCACAACTTCTTCCGTTTAAATATTAATACCCCCGCATTTACTGACGTAAATACGGGGGCATTCTAGGTTATACTCAGAAATTAAACGTACTTTACCACATTCTCTAATTTAAATCTGATCAAAAGCTTGTTTGAGATCACCAATGAGGTCTTCTGAATCTTCAATACCAACTGACAATCTGACTAATTCATCTTTGATACCATTCTGTAAACGAATCTCACGTGGAATAGCAGCATGCGTCATAACGGCGGGAACCTCAATCAAACTTTCAATTCCACCAAGACTCTCTGCTAAGTCTACTAATTTTAAACTTTCAACAAACTTCTTAGGATCAAGTCCTGGTTGCAACTCAAATGAAATCATAGCGCCAAATGTACGCATTTGTTTCTTGGCAATTTCATAACCAACTGATTCTGGATTACCAGGGTAATAAATCTTAGATACCTTGTCATTATTATCAAGATAATCATAAACTAATCTTGCATTATCAGCATGGACACGCATACGAACTCCAAGAGTCTTGATTCCACGCATCAATAACCAACTATCATCAGGTCCTAGAACACTACCAATCGAATTCTGTAAAAATGCCAAGTCTTCAGCTATTTTCTCATCACTTGTAACAGCTAATCCAACAACAACATCACTATGTCCACCAAGATACTTAGTAGCACTGTGAACCACCACATCCGCTCCTAAGGTCAATGGATTTTGATTGTATGGTGTAGCAAAAGTATTATCAACAATTGTCTCTAAATTATGTTTCTTAGCAATTTTAGAAATACCTTCGACATCAGTAATCTTTAACAAAGGATTCGTAGGAGTTTCTAAATAAATTGCTTTAGTATTATCTTGAATAGCCTTTTCAACCGCATCAAAATCACGTGTATCAACCGATGTGAACTCCATACCAAATCGTTTGAGAACTTTGTTTATCAAGCGGAATGTTCCACCATAGACATCATTTCCAACAACGATATGGTCTCCAGCTGAAAACGTTGAAAATACCGCATGGATGGCCGCCGAACCAGATGCAAAAGCAAAGCCGTACTTACCATTTTCAATTTGGGCAATCAACTTTTCTAGTGAAGCACGTGTAGGATTACCAGTACGTCCATATTCCCACTTTGGATTGGCACCCAATTCGTGTTGATGGAACGTTGAAGAACGATAGATAGGTGTTGAGACAGCTCCTGTTGTAGGATCTTCACTGAAACCGCCGTGAATAAGTTTTGTATTAAATTTCATAGTATTAATTCTCCCCCTCTAAAATCATTTCTAGGATATAAAAAAAGGTGCAGATAAATTTATCTGCACCTTACGCGATTATCCTTAAACTTGAGTCAATCAATGATGATTAGCAACTCAAACTAGTGGATCGCGTAAGATGCGAACCACAACAACAACTGTTATTTGTTTGAGTATAGGCTAAAAACATATTGTATGACCTCCCGTTTGGTTTATGGTTATGAGAATATGCTTGAATTTGATTTTTGTCAAATTTCTTTTATCGTTATAACGCTTAATTCTAATCCGATAATTTATCTATTACTTGTCTTAAAGCATTTTTAAAAACGGATTTATTTTTATCCCCCATTGCTGCTATCATATTTTGTTCGGCATGATCAAAATATTCACATATCTTTTTAGATAAGATATGTGATTTAGGCGTAAGAATAATTCTTTTCAGTCTGGCATCCTTTTTCATAGGTACTCGAACAATCAAGTCACGTTCTTCCATCAACTTTAGAGCACTAGTGGCAGTAGCTCGACGAATATTAAATTCACTTTCAACGTCTTTTTGAAAAATATCTTTTTTGTTTTCTTCACGTGATACATAGTCAATAATACTTATTTGCACGCTCGTCAATCCAAGTGTTTGTGCAAACTTATCCGCATCCCTATTAACCGCATTATTAGCTTTTTTAATCAATATTCCCAATGATCTATCCATGATCTTCTCCAATTGTTATAATTCGAACTTTAAATCAATACTAGCATATATCTGCCGACTTATGTTATAACTTTATTGTTTAGTTCTAATTCTAACAAATTTAAAAAAAGGAAGATCTCATGAACCGTAAATTAAATTTAAAACTAGTGCTTTCAATTATTGCCACCGGATTATTGTCATTTTGTGGGGTAATTATTGAAACTGCGACTAACATTACCTTTCCCACTCTAATGAAAGAATTTAGTGTCAACACCGCAAGCATCCAGTGGATGACAACTGGATACTTGCTCGTCGCCTCTATTATGATGCCTTTATCAGCCTTCCTCAAAAAGAATTTCACATCAAAAAAGCTGTTCACCACTGCGGCCATATTATTTCTTATTGGTTTGATTTTAGATATTACAGCCACTAACTTCATTCAGTTAGTCGGTGGTCGTGTTATACAAGGTGTCGGTGCTGGAATCGCCCTACCACTAATGTTCAATATCATACTGGAACAAGCTCCCATTAACAAAATCGGTCTCTTAATGGGAATCGGAACATTAATCACAGCCATTGCTCCAGCAATTGGTCCGACTTATGGTGGATTAGTTGTTGATGTTTATGGATGGCGTGAAATTTTCCTATTTTTAATGCCAGTAGTTATACTCGCTCTAATATTAGGGTTATTATCCATTCATCAGAGCTCTAAACCAACTCATAGCTCACTAGACGTAATTGGATTAATCTACGTAGCAGCTACTTTTGTTGGAACCATTATTGGTTTTAGCAATTTATCATCAATTAAAGAAACACCATTTAATTTTTTCGTTCCTATCGTCATTGGAATCATTGCCCTAATTCTCTTTATCAGACACTCATCAAGAACAAATTCCCCATTATTAAATTTAAAAATATTCAAAAACAAATCATTTTCGTTACATTTGGTGGCCTTCTTTTTAATTCAAATCATCGCCTTGGGAATATCATTCATACTTCCCAATTATATTCAATTAGTAAATCATCAGACTGCTTTAACTGCAGGCCTTATTGTTTTACCGGGAGCTGCACTTGGTGCCGTTCTAGCACCATTGAGTGGTACGATTTATGACAAGTTGGGAGCTAGAAAACCAATAATGTTTGGGATCACTCTACAGATAATTGCCATGTTCCTGTTTTTCATTAAAGGAAAAAATCTAACAACTTTATATATACTATCGATTTATATTCTACTAATGATTGGTATGGGGTCTGTTATGGGAAATACTATGACTAACGCTTTACAACAATTAGATGAAAGTCAAAACGCTGATGGTAATGGTATGTTCAATACTGTCCAACAGTTTGCTGGAGCAGTGGGTACAGCACTCGTTTCAACCGTTATTTCTCTCTCACAAAACGTAAACAACGGCCTTAGCTATTCTGCCAAGACCGCTGTCGGTGCTAAAAACTCATTCTTAATGTTATTAATATTCTTAATTATTGCTTGTTGGTCACTAAATATTGTTACTAAGAGTCATGATTGACTCTTAAGCGCATGCACTTGATTAATTCCAGCATTCATTAAGACAAATAATATTATCCATGCCACGGTAATCAAAAAGATATATTTAACCCAACCGATGAATGTCCAATCCCACATTGCATGTAAGAAAATACTTAATCCAAAAAATATCAAAAAATGTGAATCAAATAATTCTTCAAACGATATATTTGTACCCATTTTTTTCAATAGCATTATTGCTCCACCAGTAATCGCTGCCCAGACTAAATGACTACCTATAGCTGTGACTGCACGAAGAAGTGCGGTAATGATATATGAATCTCCAGAATAATAAATATATCCGGCCGTTTCAAACGTAGCGAATCCTGCGCCAACTGATCCACCAATTAAAATACCATTCAAAATATAGTTAGTTTTGATTTTATTAACAAAATATATTATTACTATTAGCTTACCCAATTCTTCAACGAAACCAATAACTGATGCGCTCCACAACCCTACCTCTCCACTATTACTATAAATAGCAAACTGGTACAAAAACATTGTTGCCAATAGTGAAAGTGCACCACCAATAAAGTATATTTTCATAACCGTAAAAATACTAATATTCTGAAAAGCATTACATTCAAAATAAAAAATAACGGCTGAAAACGGAACTGCAAGTGCTGAAACAATCATTACACCTGGGACCGCCATAACGCCACCCAGAAGATATGCGGCTCCAAGAAGAACCACTAGAATCAACGAAAAATAACTTAAAACTCTGAAAAATAACCATGGTTTAGTCCAGTTATCAGAAGTGTCATCTAAATCTGGAGTTGTATATTTAGTTCCCGCAATAAATATTTTTTCGGCTTCTTCAGAGGTATGGTGTTCAAAAACCTCACTGAACATTTCAGTTAAATTAACATGTACCGAACCATGTCCTCCAGTATACGAATTTAATTTACCGGTAGCCATATCGTAGATTCCTTCTGATTTAGAACTAACGGGTTGTGAATCTTCTCTTATTGAACCTTTTGGTTGCTGCTGCCCACAATATACACAAAACTTTGCTTGGTTAGGTATTTCTTTACCACAATATACACAGAATTTCATATCAATCTCCTAGAACTTTCTGGGTAACGTCCTTACCTAGTGAACTCATTGCTGATTTTTGTTCAGAAGAACTTCCGTCCTGACTCATTACTACCAAAACAAAAGCCTTATTATCATGTTTGAATATTGCAGCATCGTTTTCAACACCATACGTTCCGAATTCACCAGTCTTGTTATAAATAATCACAGTATCAGTATTTACCTGGTTCGGCAATTTGGAATGATTACTGTCGTTAGACAATATAGATAACATTTCATTGTCATACTTAGTTGACACAACTTTGTGCTCATACAATTTTTTCAGGAACAATGCCAGATCATAGGCTGAGCTCATATTATCCTTGCCAGAATCTAACGCATCTTGATCCATCAACATTCTTTCCATTCTTGTATCGTTTAAATTTAATCTGTTAATCTCTTCATTGACGACTGAAATACCACCAATTTGTTTTGTAATAATATTTGCTGCAGTATTATCACTTTTAGTAATCATATAGTTAATTAAATCTTCATAAGTCAGTGAATCACCCGATTGCATACTTTGTACAACACCGGTACCACTAACTTTATCAGCATCCGTTAATGTATATCTATCAGATAAAGAAATATTTCCTTGAGAAACTTCTCGATATGCCGCCGCCATAATAAATAATTTTATATCACTAGCAGCTCTTTGCTCAGCGTCATAATTACCATATGACGCTTTTTTATTATCGTTTATTCCAAAATAATATGCTGAAGTTTCACCATTTATTCCTGACAAATCATTAGATAATATTGATGCAATTGATGAATCAGTTGTTATTCCCGACTTTTTTGTTTTCTTTGAATCCGAACCTTTATTATCAAATAAAACAGATTTATTTTTATTTTTGGTTGTTTGCTCATTCCTAGTTTCTCGCTGATGAACCGGCTTAAAGTGATTAAAGATGAAATAACCACTCCCGCCTATAAATACAAAAACTAATAATACTCCTACAATCCATGGAATATATTTTGTTTTTTTCGAATCCTTGACTACAATATTATTTTTGGACAATAATGAACCGCACTTTTCACAGAACTTTGCTTGGTTCGGATTCATATGTCCGCAGTTTTTACACTTCTGCATAATTATCCCCTTATTTTTCGCATTTATGTATTATATTAACCATTATATAATATAATAGTTAATATAATATCTATAAAGGGGGATATTTATATGAAATACTGTCCTAAATGTGGAACACAGCTTGCTGATTCAGCCGCTTTTTGTACTAAATGTGGATACAAATTTAAAATTTCTGAGGAAGAACACCGTTCAACGACTTTGAATGATAATCCAAACAAATTGTCTAACAATCAACCCATAAGTGTCAGCAATAAAAAATCAAACCATGGCACACTCTGGGGAATAATAATGCTTCTAACACTTATTATCGTGACATCATTCGCGGTATGGAGTCAAACACCTTCATATCGTGATATGCATACCTCTGATAAAGAAAAGGTTAGTGAGTTAATTACATGGAGTAATAAACACGATATTATACTTGGTGTCGATGTCTCTATTGATGGATCAGATATTATTCTGGATCCGCGCGATGACAGTAACTTTGCTAATTATTATCACTACTACCTTTATTACGATGATACCGATGATTCTGATAAAGAACTTAAACATGAAATACTCAAATTGTCAGAACACGTTACCAAAATGTGGGGCAATAAATATACTGTAAAAATCCTCAATCCAGATAATTCTGACAGATACTTAATGGAAGCCAAAGACGACGAAATTACATACAATGTTTTTGAATAAAAAGACGAAATCATCAGATTTCGTCTTTTTAATAATAGTAAGCTGATAAATATACAGCAATAATAAACAAATAAGATAAAATACCTATGATCTTGAATATTAATGAAACAATTGACCATAATAATCCTCTATTAGCAAGGACTAAGCTTTTTTTATTGATTGCTCTTTTCTTCGCCATAATAGCCAAGACAATACCTACAATCGCACTTATCATCGTATAGTCCATCCAAAGTCCAACTACTCCAACAATTTGACTCGCTCCACTCAGACCACTGGCAGTAGTATCATTCTTTAGCCGTTCAAATGTCATCTCTGGCAATTTAGATGTCGTTGGTACTTCTTGCACATGTTGATAACTTATATTGTTATTTTGCTTTAAATCATATCCACAATTAATACAGAAATCTTGATTCTCATTAACTGGTTGTCCACAATTAGGACATTTATTCATAATACATCCCCCTATACTTCTGATTTAGTCCCACATTTTTGGCAAAATACATCATCAATGTCCATCTTATTTCCACAATTTGCACAAAACTTAAATTGTGACTTTGTATCGTCATTTTGACTCGATGGATTAGGTACTACATTAGTAGTTTTTTCAACGGCAACCGGTTGTGGTTCTTCAACTTGTTTTTCATCTTCAACATCATTGATTGTAGCCAGTTCGGGCGTAACAGTTCCTTGCTCTGATGAAGCAGGAGCTACTGAACTACTTGTGTTTGACCATCCTGTTTCTCGCAAATAATAGTCCAAGTTACTAATAGTTGTCACTGTGTACTGTTCCAACCAATCTATTCCGGATTTAATAGTATAAACAGTAAAATCAATCACTTCTCCACTATTACTACACAAGCTCATATTGTACTGACTAGAAGTGTAATGTCCGCCTATCCAACTTCTCTTCTCAAATTGTATGCGAGAAAATTTGCTCCTGGGCATAAATGAATTATCACCTGTAAACATTCCACCTTTATTAACTTGCATAAAAACTAATCCTGAATCTTCAAAACTGATTATATATTCATTACCACTTCTACTAGCAGTTCCACCTAATGCTCTCCTACCAAAGAAGAACTCATAGTTACCTCGGGCATGTACTAAAATCATCATTTTTGATTTCGATAGATACCCTAGATTGTTCTTATATGAATAGATTGAATTTAAATTCATTTGTCCTTTTAACATAATTCCCCCTGATTTTTAAAGATTTACTAAAACTAGTACTATTAAGATCGTGATTATACAATATTTCCATTCCCGTGAATCCTTTGGATCCCTAATAATTGGAAGTATAAATCCAAAAATAAAACTCGATCGATTGAATATGCAAATCAAAAAATATGCAATTCCTGCAATAGGCCAAAATATTTCTGGTTTAATATTTCCAAGTAATCCTCCTGCATATCTAATATTCGTTGATTCCGATGACATTTCCTTGCCCGTTCCCTGCTTCGCTTGTTGTTGCCGATTTTCCTCATTCTGCTGATTAAATTTTGAATTCGAATTTATTTCTGATGCCTCATTCAACCTCAATCCACAAGAAGTACAATATTGCGAACCATCAGGAACTTGTTTGCCACATCTTGGACAATATTTCATACTACTTCCCCCTTGTTAATGCACAATATTGGTATTCTTCTGAAGCTGGCCTAAAATTACCTTTTGCCCTTGCCATTTATCTCTTGTGCCACTACATCAAATAAATTCTTAGATGTTACATGACCATTAAATAGTAAGTACGTGTATGTCATTTTGTATTTCTTCTGGTCATAATAAAAATATCCAGCTCCAACGGTCATTTGACCAGGTAATCTAGGAAAAATACTAGTTAGTGTCTTACTTGCTCCAGGTACTAATACAAACTTTTTGTTATAGGCAGATTTCATCGGTGGACCGCCAGCTGTAACTCTTACTTTCGAGCTATCAAATCGAATAGCTTTTTTAGTATTGTTCTTGATTTTCATATCAACATCCAAAGTTTGTCCACCACCCCCAACGACACCCGTTGATCGAGCATTACGAAATACGATAGTAACCAATCTCTTATCATCACTAGATAAATGATTATATTCTGTAATTTTCTTCATTCTCCCCAATGGTGAACATCCTGTAAGAGAAATAACTATTACAAGTAAGGAAAAAAAGAATAAATATTTTTTCTTCAAAAAACTAAAGCTCCTTCTTATTATAATAATACCTGTTTTAATATCTAATATGTATTATATTACATATAAAGATAAAATAAAAAGCATTCTCTACTTATCTTCAGTTTTATTTTGAAGTTTAGCTAGGTTTCTTCGACGAGATTTTTCCTTCTCTACCAAATACTGCTTCTCGCTAAAACTTAGATCCTTATACTTAATAGCAGCATAAGATGCATCCTTAGTGTTAAAAAAGTCCACATCTATTACCTTTTTATGATCCCTTTCCAACTTATCTATACTCATATTCAAATTCTCTGTAAAAACATATTTTCTTTCTTCTTTATCTACATTATGATGATACGGAACTAATTCAACTTGTAGCATTTTGCATTCCTCACTATTCTTCTTGATTTTTATAAAACAAGTACTGTAAAACTTTATTACTAAGAAAATCAATCTCTTTTGCATTATTGTAATTTTGACTATAAAGTACATGTATTTAAAATCATTATATTACATAATCCGATTTAAAAAATGTACTATCATCTGTTCAAATCATCTTAGTTCTCAACTAAGGTTGCATAAGGAACAATTTGAGGTGTATATGAATGATAAACGAAATCGGTAAAATAATACGTGACAAAAGAAGGTCACTGGGTTTAACCATTGAACAATTAGCAGAAAAAGCCGATGTCAGCGAGAGTTTGGTTTCTCAACTCGAACGTGGCGTTAACAGTAACATTTCATTAAATAAGTTAACCAGAATATCTAACGCTGTTAACTTAAAATTACCTGAATTATTTGATAAGCCCGAACATTCAGGTATTCAATATCTAGAATTATTAGATTACCTTGCTCACCTATCTCGTGATGATCGTGAAGCACTATCCGAAAAGATATTAGCTTTGCTAAACTTCATGGATAAATCAAAAGATTAATATACATTCACAACTCATTTTTGAGTTGTTTTTTGTTTCAAGACCTTGAAACTTTCGCACCGTTCCTTTGGAACAACTTCAATATATTACATCAAAACGCCTATATCAATTGGTTTTTGAACATTTCCAAAAATTAACTTTTCAAAATATGTATTAAAAAACGTATTTTGAAAAGTTTAAAAAAACACACAAATTCCAAAGAATTCGTGTGTTTTTATTTTACTTAATATCACTGGCAGCAACCCATTCATTAGTTGCTACGCGGTACATTTTAACGCCATTAATCATTGCAGTTTTATCAGTTACCCAACTCGTATTGCTTGCTAGGGCACGTATTTTGTTTAATTGCCCCTTTGAATTAGTATTATTAAATCCCAGCTTAACAACCAAATTACTCCCTTTATCTTAATTAACTGAATAGTTGTAAAATCAGTATTTTTTTCCATATTTAAAATATTGTTAAAAACAGCATATGAACCGTTTATACTCAAATCCAAATAAATAAAAACCAAAAGAAAACAAAAAAAGCCCCCTCAAACTTACACATAAGTTTGAAAAGGACTTTCATAAATATAAAACTATATAAATTACTTAATATCAGTAGCTGGAACCCATTCATCTGTAGCAACTTTATACATCTTTACACCATTAATAGTTGCCATCTTGCTTGTTTGCCAAGCTGAATGTGGTAGCAAGGCACGGTTTGAAATCTTTTGGCCGTTACCCTTGTACAAGTATGTTGGATCATCTGAAGTTGTTGTAACAACAGCTCTATCAGCTTTTACAGCGTCCGTTGGAGTTGTTACAGTAGTTTCTGATCCATTATTATCAGTATTTGAACCATCTTCTACACCTGACAATGTAACATCAGCTGCTTTGACAAATTCGTTTGTAGCAACACGATAGTATGTAACACCATTAAGAACTAACTTCTTATCGATGCTCCAAGCTGTCTTAGAACCTAATCCACGACCCTTAATTAGTGTTCCATCTTGTCTATAGATTCTAGCACCAAATTCACCAGTTGTACCTACGGTCTTATAACTAGTAATACCTGATGCATCAGCCTTTGTAGCTGTAACAATTTGAGTATTACCGTCAGCTTGTAATGTTACATTCTTATTTGTAACTGTGTAATTAGCTGGAATTTGAGCATCTGTCATAGCAACAGAATCTCCAACTTTTTCACCAGAAACAGTTGTTGTACCAACTTGTTGGTTTTCAGCTGTCTTAAAAATAATTGTATTAGCAACTGGACGTATAACTTCGATACTTACAGAATTTGTAGTTTCCTTACCTAAGTTAACATTAACATCAGCTGCGTTTGCCAACTTATAACCTGATGGAATACTGCTCAACTTCTTAACAGTGTTCTTAGGTCCTGAAACTTGTTCTGTACCAACGATATTAGTCTTGTCACCAGCATAATAACTAACGTTCAAAGTAGCAACATTGTCATAGTTACCAGCCTTTGTGACAGTAACAGAATATGAACTACCATCGGCTTGGAATACAGGAACTGCCCCATTGAAGTAATAACCTTTCAATGCATCTGAACCTTGAGGTACAGTTAAGTTTTCGCCAACTTTTCCATACATTGTCATTGTAACCAATGTCTTATTATCTGGATCTTTAAATGTAACGTTATTACTAATTTGGCCAGTCTTTGTAGAATCTGATGTAGTGGCAGATTCAGTTACTGTATTATCATCAGCAGCTTGAACTACAGCAGGTGTAGCAACTGATCCTAGAATCATGCTTGAAAACAATAATCCACTTACAATCAATGATTTCTTCATTAAACTTTTCCTCCCAAAAATTATTTAAAGCTATCTTAAATATACTAGTATGCGAACATACGTTGCAATGAATCCATGATTTTTTATACAAATTTTAAAAAAATAATCCAACAAAAAATACATTTTTGTTGGACTATTTTCTATTTCATCGTAATAACGATTTTACCTTTAGCATGATGCGATTCACTAACTTCTTGAGCCTTCTTAACGCCATCTTCACTGAATGGATGAGTACTATCAATAATGACCTTAACGACACCCTCACTAACCAAGTTAACGAGCTCAGTAAGTTGTTTACCATTAGGTCTTAACCAAACACTATTAGCCTTAATATTCTTTTCAGCAGCCAATTTTTCATCGATAGCACCAGAGATAGTAACTAGACGTCCACCATCTTTCAAGACTGAATAACTCTTCTCAAGAGTATCTCCACCAATAGTATCAAAGACCGCATCAACGTTACTTAATACTGTTGAAAAATCAGTATCATGATAATCAATGATTTCGTCAGCACCCAAATCTTCAAGGAATTCTTTATTCTTTGAACTTGCAGTTGTAACTACATGCGCTCCGATATGTTTCAATAACTGAATAGCGATAATTCCAACACCACCGGCTCCACCTTGCATTAGAACGGTTTGCCCAGACTTAACATCTAGATTCTCATAAATACCTTGCCAAGCTGTCAGTCCTGCTAATGGTAAGGCAGCTGCTTCCTCATATGAAACATTATCTGGTAACATAGCTAACTTATCTTCTTTAACAGCTGTGTACTCTGCATATGTTCCACGGTTAGTTAGGTCAGGTCTGGCCAACACCTTATCTCCAGTCTTAAAGTTCTGAACTTTTTGACCAACACGCGTTATAACGCCAGCCACATCCCATCCCAATACAATCGGGAATTTCAACGGGATCATTTCCGCCAAATAACCCTCACGTAATTTCCAATCAATTGGATTAACTGAAGTTGCTTTAACCTCAACTAATACTTCATCATCAGCAATTTCAGGAATTGCAATGTTCTCCATGTGCAATTCGTCTCTATTACCGTATTTATTAATAACTACTGCCTTCATAATATTTCCCTCTCAATATTAATTTATACATATATCCCTAGTACTTTAAATTAACAAGATAGTAATTTCAAATATTTTGAACTATATCTTTACCTTTCGAAATCGTTTCAAAGCTGCCCATATTATATAAAGCAAGCTAATGATTGATATCGTCCAACCAATGCGAGCAGCCATTGTCATTTTATACATAACAGTTATCGTACCTGACTTGAAACCACTAGGTAATCTAACTGCGGCTAATCCATTCTTAGTTGCAGCTGGAACAGTAACTGACTTATCGTTATAACTTAATTTAACTTGATAGCCTTTATAATATACTCTCGGTAACATTATTGTTCGAGAATGACTGTTATCTTCTACCTTAATAAGCACCTGCTTATGATTATTTTTAATAACATTGTACTTCTCAGATTTTCCAAGAAAATTATCATTTGTCTTGAATTCATTAGCCATATTGTAATTAAAGAATTCTCTAGGCTCATATTCTCCCATACTTACGTTATCTGTCGGAATTGGTCCTTTTTTCTGGGCAACAATATCCAAGTTAGTTTTGATTGGAAACATTACCGTTATAACGGCTATAACAACAAACAAAACTGCAACTGTAGGAAATTTTAATTTACCAAAGTTACTAATTATATTTCCTAAAGTATTTGCCACGATAAATGTTAATAAAGGCAATATAACAACATTAACTCTCGTTGCTGACTGCAGCAGCACTATTGGTTTGAAAAAATGTACGACAATATGTAATAAGTATGGCGACAACATCAGTAGACCATATACCAATATCATCAAAAACGATTGCGGAATGATTCTGTCAGGAAAATGAAATCCTCTTCCTTTATACAAATAATAAACGAAAGAAAATAATAGTAATAAAACTAAAAACGTTCCATTGACCGCTATAAATTGCTTAGTATCAAATACTGGCTTCATTGAACTAGCATTGAGTATTATCAGATATTTTCCGCTACCATCAATGGAAGTATTAACATACTTTTGTACCAAGTACTGCTCAACAAATGAGAATAAAAAGACAGCTGATAATCCTAAGAATAAAAATGCCCCTTTAACATATGAATAGAATATTTTCTTGTCTTTAAAGACCGACTTTAAATTTAAAATAAAAATAAAGATTGCTGCACTTACAGTGATTAAAAATGACAACACGTGCGTTGCTAACAATAAACTAAAACCTATTCCTAACATATACCAATACTTATATTCGCCTTTTACTATCTTAAATAGGCTCAACAATATCCAAGGTATAATTGCCAGAGCAACAAGTTCACCGGCAGCGGCTCTATAATACATTACCCCATATAAATAATATGAACTTAAGTAGATGGGGGCTGAAATAATTGTTGCCCAAGAGTTATGGAATAGCTTATGAACAACAAAGTTAATTGAAAAAATATTTAAAATAACAAAACTAACTATATAAACAATGTAAGAACGATACAGGCTCAGTCCTAACAGGTGTAAAAGTGCAAATGGATAAATAAACAGGTTTCCGTAGAAAAATCCTACCCCATATCCAAATTTGTTCAAATACTCATAACCGATTGGATTAGGAAAGTGTCCCGCTGAAATATTGCTAGCAAGAGTTTGAATTCTTCCCATATGAAATCCTGGATCATAGCCACCAACAACGGCGCCCAAAAAAATCGGATAGATTGCGAGTATTAAAATAAAAATATCTGCGACAATCAAGTAACGTTTTTCTCTAGTATTCAATTGACTTCTCCTTGTGGCATTTCAAATGCCTACTATAAATAATAGGCAATTTATCGTAAATATCCAATGAATAAAAAATTTTTCAAAAAAATATGACAATTTCACAAACAAAGTGTATGATATGTTTCATACTATTAACACACATGTTCACTATTAATGAACAGTTTCAAAGGCGGGATTATGTATGGCAAAAAAAGAGCTTAGTCGTAGCTTATCATCAAGACAAATGCAGATGATTGCTCTAGGTGGAACAATCGGTGTAGGACTCTTCATGGGTTCTGCATCAACAATTAAATGGACAGGACCTTCAGTATTGTTGGCTTACGCATTGGCAGGTTTAATCTTATATATGGTCATGAGAGCATTAGGGGAAATGCTCTATGTTGATCCATCAACTGGTTCTTTCGCAAAATTTGCGACTGAATATATCCATCCCGTAGTTGGATATTTAACGGCATGGAGTAATGTCTTCCAGTACTTAGTAGTGGGAATCAGTGAAGTTATTGCCGTTGGAACTTATCTAGAATTCTGGTGGCCGACAATGCCTAAATGGATTGCCGGAGTTGTTGTTGTTGTAACATTATGTGTCGCTAACCTCACTTCTGTTAAAGCATATGGTGAATTGGAATTCTGGTTTGCTTTAATTAAAGTTATTACAATTATTTTTATGATTATTTTAGGACTATTAGTCATTGTCTTGGGTGTCGGTAATGGTGGACATCCCGTTGGTATTAGCAATCTCTGGACTAATGGTGGCTTCTTCACCGGCGGACTGAAGGGATTCATATTTGCCCTATCAATTGTCGTGGCATCCTATCAAGGTATTGAGGTTATCGGTATTACTGCTGGTGAAGCTGAAAATCCTCAAGAAAATATCGTTCGCGCCATTCGTTCAATCGTTGGTAGAATTTTAATTTTCTATATTGGTGCTATTTTTGTTATCGTTTCAATTTATCCTTGGGATAAATTAGGTACTATCGGCTCACCTTTTGTAGAAACATTTGCCAAAGTAGGTATTACCTTCGCGGCTGAAATCATTAATTTTGTCATGTTAACGGCTGCCATGTCAGGATGTAATTCAGGTATTTTCAGTTCTAGCCGTATGTTGTATACATTAGGTATAGAAAAATATTTGCCTAAATCATTCACGAAATTATCACATCACAAAGTTCCATACATTCCTGTCATCACAATTTCACTAGGAATTCTGATTGGTTTGATTTTGAACTATTCATTACCAGTACTGTTCCATACTTCAAGTAATATCTTCGTTATTGTTTATAGTTCTAGTGTTTTACCAGGTATGGTGCCATGGTTTGTTATTTTAATAAGTGAATTAAGATTCAGAAAATCAAATGCAAAACACATGAAAGATCATCCTTTCAAAATGCCTTTATATCCTATTAGTAACTATCTCTCCATTGCAGCATTATTAGTTATCCTGGTTTTCATGTTCTTGAATCCAGAAACGACTGTTTCACTAATGGTCGGTGTTGTCTTCCTAGTTATTATGACTGTTATTTACTTCGTTCGTGAACGCGGACGTGACCATCAGCCAATCAATACTACTTCGACTGATGAGGCTTTAGAAGAAGCTGAAGAAGAATTTTAATCTAAAATACGAACATTTTTATAAAAAGAGTTTCTAATCTTAATAATTAGGAACTCTTTTTGTGTTTTTTGTATTTTTAATGGAATTATTTTCATAAAACTACGTACTTTACTGAAAATATATAGTATTATGGTATCAACATATCGTACATTTGTTTAATATCCTTAAACAGGTGAAAGGGGATTTATCTATGGAAGAAGAAAAACTAAAACGAAGCCTTTCTTCACGTCAGATGCAAATGATTGCTCTGGGTGGAACTATTGGAGTTGGGTTATTTATGGGATCTGCTTCAACAATCAAGTGGACCGGTCCTTCTGTATTACTTGCTTATGGTCTCGCAGGATTAATTTTGTACATGGTTATGCGTGCGCTTGGCGAAATGCTCTATGTTGACCCATCAACTGGTTCATTTGCCAAATTTGGAACTGAATATATTCACCCCGTAGTCGGATACCTTACAGCTTGGAGCAACGTCTTTCAATGGCTAGTTGTTGGTATTAGTGAAGTTATAGCTGTTGGAACTTATTTGAGTTTTTGGTGGCCTAATATGCCTCAATGGATAGTTGGAGTTGTTGTCGTCGTGACATTAGGTGTTGCCAACCTGACTTCTGTTAAGGCTTATGGCGAATTGGAATTTTGGTTCTCAATCATCAAAGTAGTTACAATTATTTTTATGATCATCTTAGGATTACTAATAATTCTTTTGGGAGTTGGTAACGGCGGTCATCCAATAGGTTTTAGCAATCTTTGGAAAAATGGCGGGTTCTTTACTGGTGGACTCAAAGGATTTATTTTCGCCTTATCTATCGTTGTAGCATCCTATCAAGGAATTGAGGTTATTGGTATTACTGCCGGTGAAGCAGAAAATCCCCAAGAAACTATTACTCATGCAATCAGATCTATCGTCGGTAGAATTTTGATCTTCTATATTGGAGCAATTTTTGTCATCGTTACTATTTATCCATGGAACAAATTGGGAACTATTGGTTCTCCCTTTACAGAAACATTTGCTAAATTTGGAATCACCTTTGCGGCTGAAATCATCAACTTCGTTGTTTTAACTGCTGCCTTATCAGGATGTAATTCAGGAATCTTTAGTTCTAGCCGAATGCTCTATACATTAGGTATAGAACACCGTCTTCCCAAGGCTTTCACAAAGTTATCTCGTCATAACGTACCATATCTTCCTGTAATCGTTATGTCTGTAGGGATCTTGTTAGGTTTAGTTTTAAATTTTGCTTTGCCAGCAATTTTTCACACTTCCAACAATATCTTCGTAATCGTATACAGCTCTAGTGTTTTACCAGGTATGGTCCCATGGTTTGTTATTTTGTTCAGTGAACTTAGATTTAGGAAGGTAAACGCCAAACATATGGCTGAACATCCCTTCAAAATGCCGTTCTATCCACTAAGTAACTACCTTGCTATTGCCTCATTACTTGTTATTTTATTCTTCATGTTTCTCAATCCAGAAACTACCGTTTCACTATTAGTTGGTGTAGTATTTCTTGTGGTTATGACAATAGTCTATTTCGTCAGGGAACATAGACTTGATAAAGCAGCTGCAAAAAACAGCTTAGCAACTGCTTCTGATGCCGATGAAGAAACAGAAACTATGGAAGATTAGCTTTTAACACTTTTCAAAAAAGGTGTAAGATAAAATACATATATTTTTTCTAAAGAGGCAATTCAAATGGGAGTATTTTTTCAGAGTGTTCAAGGTATTTTAATAATTATCGTTTTAATTGCAGTAGGTTACTATTTAGCTAGACAAGACTGGTTTTCAGATGATGCAACAAAATTAATTGCAAAGTTAGTTACTCAAGTTGCCTTACCTGCATATATGATTTATACGATCACACATGATTTTACAGCTGGAAAATTAATCAAGTTGCTACCTAATCTAGTAATACCTTGCCTATCAATGACAATATTGATCGGTATCTCTGTTTTAATGATAAAAGTTCTTCACATAGATAAGGATCACCAAGGGTTGTTCTCTTCTATGTTTTTTAACTCCAATACGGTTTTCGTCGGTCTACCTGTAAATATGGCACTATTTGGGCCTGAGAGCTTGCCTTATGTTTTAGTTTACTACATGGCTAATACGACCTTCTTCTGGACTTTGGGAACTTATTTGATCCAAGTGGACGGAGAAAAAAAGGGTTCCTTCAATTGGAAAACAACCTTATCAAAATTATTCTCCCCACCACTATTAGGATTCATCATTGGTTTGATTTTGGTCATACTACACATTCAATTACCAACATTCCTAATGTCCGACTTTCAATACATTGGTAATTTGACTATCCCACTATCAATGATTTTTATAGGTATTTCAATTTACAATGCCGGTTTAACAAACATCGCACTTCACAAAGAAAACGTCGGCATCTTATTCGGAAGATTCATCTGTGCCCCACTACTGATGAGCTTTTTATTCTTATTCATCCCTGGACCTGCTTTGATGAAACAAGTCTTCATAATTCAAGCAGCTATGCCAGTTATGACCAATGCACCGGTTGTCGCCAGATTGTATCACGCTGATTCAAACTATGCGGCTATTATGGTCACTGAGACAACTATTTTAAGTTTGTTCGTCGTTCCTGTATTAATGATGATAATTAAATAATTCAAAAGATTAATAGATATAAATACCCCCCGCATTTACTATGTAAATACGAGGGGTATTTTAGATTGCACTATTTTCACTCATAATAATCCAAAACTAAAGATTCGGATATTAACAATTCACTGTAAACATTATAAATATATTGTGCCTCGTCTAAGGCCACACCATCTAATAACTCATACAGAAACTCTCTTTCTTTTTCAAAAGCATTCATCAAAATTTGTCTTTCTTCCACGGCTTGAAAACCTGTAAAAACATAACGTCTATTATTAACACCACGCCATTGATCAAGAAATTGTTTAACGGTTGTTCGACGTGTCTGATCCAACAAATCAAACGTGACACTTTCTTTGACCGCCGGAGATATCTCCAAATCATGAACGTAGTTGATACCTATTCCCACCATCTTCTCACGAACTCGCTTCGACTTTAAACGAATATCACCTTCATTAAGAATAGGATTCAAAATGAATTTGAACAATATCGTTGGCACCAACATACTCAAAATAATAACAACTGATTCTGTCAATAATATCAAATCAAAGTTGGTACCTTTAATACCCATCCCCGCCAATGAAAAGGCCAAAGCAAGGGTAACTGCGCCGTGAACTCCACCGAATGCAAAGGTCACTGCCTCAATTCGAGAATTCTTAGATAAAAATCTGGCGTACAAATATCTGATCGTGGTTGATAAAACGTAGATGGTAATACCGATCCAGAGCCATTCCAAAGTCGAGGTCATTTCTTCACGCTGATCTGTGACAATTCTTGCAATTGAAATACCTAGCACAACAAACACATAACTATTCAACGCTCCACCAACAAAGCTAACTGTTTGATTGAAAAAACTAAGATAGCGAGGAATTGAAAACCTACTTCGACTCATTTCCCCGTTAAAAATCAATCCAGCACTAACAACTGCAATAATTCCTGACAATTCAATACGTTCAGAAATCAAATAAATAAGTATTGGTGTCGCAAAATAAATTATCAAATGCGACGAAGTTTCATTCCAACGACTACGGATAATCATCTGACGAATAATCATCGTTATAAATGCTACACCAGCACCTAAAATCACGCCGCCCACAGCCGAGATCAAGAAATCACTAAAGTTTTTGGTATAGGATAATTCTCCAGTTTTAAACCACAAGACAGCCGCCTGCAATAAAATAATGCCGGAGGCATCATTAAACAATGACTCCATTTTCAAAACGACTTCTGTTCTTTTAGGAACATCTCGACCTTCACGAACCGAATCTAACGCTGTTGCATCGGTTGGTGTACTGATAGCAATCATGATCAATGCGAGAGGCAATCCAATATTAAAGATTTGATTGACGGCAAACAATCCAACAATTGCTGATAACAAGGCTAAGACAATTGCGGTACCCAATATTTCTTTGAACTTTCGTTGAACCAAGAAACTTCTGGTTTGTTGTCCCTCGAAGAACAATAACGGTGCAATGATAAAGGCCATGAAAAATTCAGAATCGAAACCAATTACCAGTTCATTTATGAGAGGTATGCATGCAAAAATAATACCCATAAGTAAATTAATATATGACCTAGGTACTACTCTGATAAACTTGGCGGCTAAATTACTGATAGCTACAAGTACCAAAATAACAACTGCTGAAATATACAGTCCCATTTTTGTTTTCCCCCCTCAAAAAGAAAATACAGGCTCTTCTAAAAGAAGCCTGTATATAAGTTACATTGAGATTATAGTAATCTCAAAATTATGTCAATTATTTATAATCGTTAGGATCAGCACTCGCTGGACCATAATCATCCATGTCAGCATCTCGATAATCCCACCATTCGTTTTCATACCCTACAAATCCTGCCTTATGCATAGCAGTATCTAATATTTGATAGTTAGACTCTGCCTCAGGAGTGCACGGTGCATCCCGATGTGCTTTCTCTGAAAAATCATCAAAAGCTGTTGGCATTTCTAGTTCATTACCATCTATATCACAAAGTGTTAAATCAAAAGTAACACCTTTTTGATGTGAAAAATTAGGATTGGGTTTAGCGACAAACTCTGGATCTGGATAAACTTCAAACAATCTTTCTTGAGCTTTTACAGGACGATATGCATCCCAAACCTTAATTCTATATCCTTGATTTTTCAAAGATTTGCTGACTAATGCTAATTTCTCAGCAGTACCGGCCCTAGCAATTGCAGTTGTAAAGTCATAAATAACCTTACCGGTAAAATTATTGGTAGTGGCGTAACGCAAGTCGACAATAATGCTAGGATCCAGCAATTGTATGTTGGTAAATCCAGTTTTTTGTTGTGGCATGTGACACCTCCATTTTTTATTAATATCATTATATATGATATTGATTTTATAAGCTCCTAATGTCTGTTACGCTATTTTTATTAATGGAGGAGCAATCATGAAAAACAAAACTATTAAGCGACTATACTTAGCGATTGGTATCCTAGTTGTTATATTGTTAATTAATTTATTCTTCAATGGGCCACTTGAAGTTACTACTGGCTTATCGGTAATAGTCGGATTTTTGATAGCTACAATTTGTTACGGGAGAAAAATTATCAACAACCAAAAATAAAGACCTGGGATTATCGATCCAGGTCTTTATAAATAACTATTTATTATTTAAATATGCATGAATACCACGTTCCAAGCGTTCTAATCCATCTTGAACACGAGATCTGTTTGTCGCTAAGTTAATACGTAAGAATTGATTACCATTACCACGATACTTAGTACCTTCTGCCAAGTACAATCCAGTTTCTTTACGAATAAAATCATTTAATTCAGCTGAATTATCAGTAACCTTAGTACAGTCGATCCAGGCCAAGTAAGTCGCATCACTCTTGATAACACTTAATTCAGGTATATTCTTTAACACATAATCAGATAACAAATGACGGTTGCCGCTGATATATTGTTTCAATTCTGATAACCACTCGTGACCCTTTGTATATGCTGCAATAGTTCCATCAATAGCCAAAATTCCAGGTTCAATTTGGTCATCAATCGAAAGTGCACGCTCAACTCTAGTGCGAATATTGCTGTCTGGTGCAATAATTGTCGAAGCATGTAATTGTGCCATATTAAAAGTCTTAGTTGGTGAAACCAAAGAGATACTATTTTCGGCAACTTCACTATCCAATGATGAAAATGGAATATAACCGTGTCCTGGCATTGAAATATCTCCGTGAATCTCATCGGAAATGATCATAACATTGTACTTCTTAGCTAATTTACCAATCCTAGTTAGTGTATCTTTGCTCCAAATATGGCCGGTTGGATTGTGAGGATTGCAAACTATCATTATGGTAGTTTGTGGATCAGATAATTTCTTTTCTAGATCCTGCCAATCCACATTATATGTTCCATTTTCATAGATCAATTCATTATTTGTAACGTTACGACCGTTATGCTCAATTACACCATAAAATGAATTATAATTAGGCTCTTGCAATAGAATATTATCGCCAACGTCTGTAAAATGTCTGATAACAGCAGATATACTAGGAATTACTCCTGTGCTAAAAAGCATCCATTTAGTATCAGGCTTGAAATTATGTTCCTTTTCAAACCAATTTGCCACTGCTTCATAATACTTATCCGGTACGAATTGATAACCAAAAATACCACCATCAATTGACTTATGCATAGCTTCAAGAATTTCAGGAGCAGTTTGAAAGTCCATATCAGCTACCCACATTGGTAACTCGTTTTCTTTAACGTTCCACTTTTCCGAAGCGGTATTACGACGATTGTTTACTTTATCAAAATCAAATGACATAATTTCACCCCTCAATAATTGTTAATAGTCATTAATTAAAATAGTATCACTTTAGTTCAAAAAAGTTATTTTGTAACTTTCAATCAATGTGTAATTCATATTATACTAATAAGATTAGAGTCAAATTAGAGGAGAAACAAATGCCGTCACTTTTTAGAAAAAAAGATGTTATACATGACCTACAAAATAAAAATGTCATTCTTACTAGAACCCTTGTTGCTAAAGACCTAGTTATCATGGGGGTTGGGGTTATTGTCGGCTCTGGTATTTTCATTACTCCAGGGATCATCGCCGCTAACTACGCTGGTCCAGGTGTTATCTTCACATACTTATTTGCGGCATTAGTTTGTATCGGTGCAGCCTTTTGTTATTCCGAATTTGCATCAACTATTCCTCTAGCAGGTAGTGCATACACTTATTCTTATTCTGTTTATGGGGAAATAGTTGCCTGGATAGTTGGCTGGTCCTTAGTTTCTGAATATCTATTTGCAGCCGCGTCAACAGCTGTAAGCTGGTCGGCATACTTTCGAAATCTATTAGCAGGTTTTGGAATTACACTACCAAAAGCATTGCAATCAGCTGCACACACTAATGGCAATCCTCAGGGTCGTTTCGACATCATCGCATTTGTAATTGTTCTATTAGCAACAGTGCTCCTACTACAAGGGCTAACAGAATCAGTCCGCATCAATGCCATTATGGTATACGTCAAAATTTTCGTTATTTTACTATTCGTCGTAGTAGCAGCCTTTTTTGTTAAGCCAGAAAATTATAATCCTTTCCTACCGTTTGGTTGGAGTGGTATTGGTAAAGGAGCCTCAGTTGCTTTCTACGCCTTCTTAGGTTTCGACGTTGTTTCTACAGCCAGCGAAGAAGTTAAAAATCCTAAACGTAATATGCCTATCGGTATTATTGCCTCATTACTAGTTGTAGCAGTTCTTTATAGTCTTGTCTCATTTGTTTTAGTTGGGGCTGTTAATTACAAAAAACTAAATGTTGCTGATCCAGTCGCACACGCATTAAATATTCTCAATCAAAATTGGGCTTCTGGAATTATTTCTCTTGGGGCAGTAATGGGAATGACCACTGTCTTACTAGTTATCATGTACGGTGGTACACGTTTAATCTATTCATTCAGTCGTGATGGACTATTACCTAAGAAGTTTAAGTCTGTAAATAAAAATAGTATTCCAGCAAATAGTACATTATTAGTAGGATTGGCTGCGGCCATTGCTGCAGCGGCATTACCAATCGATAAAATAACTGAATTGGTTAATATTGGTACATTATTAGCATTTGCCTCAACTTCAATTGGAGTTATCTTCCTAAGACATGGTAAAAATACCCGAGAATTAACTCCAGCTTTCAAAGTACCCTTATACCCGATTTTCCCATTGATTTCCTTTGTTGCATGTATTTATCTAATGACACAGCTACAACCGTTCACGTGGCAAATGTACGGCATCTGGACTGGAATTGGACTAGTCATCTATTTCGGTTATGGATACTGGCATAGTTTAGTTAAAAAGAACAAGTAAAAACAAAAGGCTCCAGTAATCTAAAATCGGGTTCTTTCTCAAGTTTGGTTATAAGAGATTTAGACCGGATTAGTAATCCAGTTCTGATTAAACTTTTGAAGATTAAAA